>NZ_JBIQFL010000001.1:0-715063 GCF_045369135.1 Sphingomonas sp. 179-I 2A4 NHS
CGCGGGGTGGAGCAGCCCGGTAGCTCGTCAGGCTCATAACCTGAAGGTCACAGGTTCAAATCCTGTCCCCGCAACCAATAAAAGCCCGCAATGTCGAACGACTTTGCGGGCTTTTTTGCGTCCGGGGCAATCGCTCCAGCTGTGCCCACACCAACCACTCAACCTGTCGTTCCATGCCGAGCCTAAGCGCGCTCAGGGCCGCCGATGCCACTTTCGCGGAGCCACCGGCCAGTTGACATCAGAGGCGCTCATTTCATAACGCCTCGGCGCGCGCCCGCGACACCGAGACGTCAGCGCCAGCTCGTGGCCTGGCGGATCGCGGCGTCGACAGGAACGTCGTGCAACCGGCGGAAACGCGCCTCGACAAGGCTGAACAGGCCAAAGCCGAGGAGGCCCGCACCGATGATGAGGTCGAACGGGCTGGTGAGCCACGAGAGGGCCTGCGCCATGCCACCGGCTTCGCCAGCCTGCTCTTCAAGCCCGGCCCGGCCGAGAAGATAGCCGCTGATGAGGAAGACGAAGCCGCGCGCCGCATAGCCTGCGCGGCCGGCCCATTGCACCCAGCGCTGCTGCGCGATCGATGGATCGAGATAGCGCAGGAAGGTGCCCTTCACGGCCTTCATCAGCTGCACGCCGCCGACGGCGACAAGCACGAGCGCGCCGATCACGACCAGCGCGGAGCCGCCGGGAAGCTGAAGGGCGGTTTGTGCGCTCTCCTGCGTGCTGTCGCCGCCCGACGATGCCGCGCCGCGCATCAGCTGGATCGCCTGCCACGCCAGGAAGAAGTGGACGATGCCGCTAACCGCGGCGCCGACACGCTCGAGCGTACCCTTGCGATCCGTGCCGTGGCGTTCAATGTCGAAGGCGGCGTCGGCCATGCGCCAGATCCCGTAGGCGGCGAGCCCCGCGGCCATGACGCCGAGCAGCAATTGCCCGCCACCCTGGCCCAGATATTCGAGCGCGCCGCTCGGATCCTCAGCCCGGCCGGTGCGGATGATGAGGATCGCGATGACGATGTAGAGCAGGCCGCGCGTCGCGAAGCCGATCCGGGTGAGAGCCGTCAGGCGCGAGCTTGCGTCCATACCATCTCCTTCACTGCGAAAACCGGGCGCGAGGGCGATCGTTCCCGCGACGAAACAGGTTGCTTCGTCTTGGTATCCGGATCGCGCTGGCGCGAGAGGAGGATGTCAGTGAAGGGTGGTTGGGCGGCCAATCACCGCTTGCGAACGAACTCCGCGCGGAGCACGAGGCCCTTGATCCCTTCGTAGCGGCAGTCGATTTCCTGCGGATCGCCGGTCAGCCGGATCGACTTGATGAGCGTGCCGCGCTTCAGCGTCTGGCCGGCGCCCTTCACGTCAAGATCCTTGATCAGCGTGACCTGATCACCGTCCGACAGGAGATTGCCGACAGCGTCGCGCACCTCGACCTGCTGTGCCTGCTCACGTTTCGCGGCGAGCTCCGCGGCGGGCACCCAATCCCCGCTATCGTCATCATAGACATATTCGTCGTCGGCCATATCGGCTCCTGATTGCTGGATTGGGGCCATCTACGCCGCGCATTTGACGTTTGTCATGCCGACCGCGGTCAGCCGCGCGCCAGCGTCCGTATTTCTGGCACGTGGTGCACGTACACACCAGGTGCCGTGCGGAACGCGAGCGTTTCGATCGCGGCAGCGACAATGTCCGCATCAAGCGCCGCGTAACGGGCGAGTGCGCCGATCAGGAGCGGATTGAAGAGCGGGGCGGCGCGTTGGGCCAGAGCTTCGGCCGGGCGGCGCTGGGTGCGCGGGCCGAGAAGGAGGCTCGGGCGGAGGATGTCGACGCGGTCGAAGCCGAATGTCTGGATCGCGGCTTCGGTGTCTCCCTTGACCGACAGATAGAGGCCGCGGCCGCCCGCGCCGACCGAGCTGATCAGGATGAAGCGGCTTGCCCCGGCACGGCGGGCAAGTTGGGCGAAGGCGACGACGAAATCACGGTCGACGCGGCGGAAGCGCGCTGGTGATCCAGCCGCGCGCAGCGTGGTGCCGAGGCAGGAGATCGCGACGTCGGCAGGCCCGCAGGAGAATTGGGTCGGCTCCTCGGCCAGAGCTTCGAAATCCACCATGCGCTCGCTTGGCAGCTTAGGGGAGCGCACCAGGCTATCGAGTGCGACATCGTTGCGGCTCAGCAGACGGCGGGTGAGCAGGCCGCCGACGAGGCCGGTGCCACCTGCCATGAGGATGCGTATCGCCATGAGCGGGAGGCTACCCTCCGGCCTTTCGCCTGTCGACGTGCTGCAGTGGCAAATGGCTCTCAGCTGGATATGCGTAGTTTCCGAGTCTGACGATGCGCTGGCTCATCCGGTAAAGCCTGCGTCCGAGGTCCGGCGCTGTCGATGAGTGCTGTGATCCAACGTCCGGCGTTGCTGCGACGCCGCTCGCCCCCGGATGAGAAAGGGCCATGCATGAAAGCGCTTGTCTACAAGGGTCCCGGCCAGAAGGCCTTCGAGGAGCATGCGACGCCGGAGCTTCGCGATCCCACCGACGCCATCGTCCGCATCACCAAGACGACGATCTGCGGGACGGACCTGCACATCCTGAAGGGCGATGTCGCGACCTGCACGCCTGGCCGGATCCTGGGTCATGAGGGCGTAGGGGTCGTCGATGCGGTCGGTGCCGGTGTGACGGCGTACAAGCCCGGGGACCGCGTGCTGATCTCCTGCGTCAGTGCGTGCGCCAGGTGCGAATACTGCCGCCAGGGCATGTTCTCGCATTGCACGACCGGCGGCTGGATCCTGGGCAATACGATCGACGGCACCCAGGCAGAGTTCGTCCGCACGCCGCATGCCGACACCAGCCTTTATCCCATCCCGGAAGGCGCGGATGAGGAAGCGCTGGTGATGCTGAGCGATATCTTGCCGACCGGGTTCGAATGCGGGGTGCTCAACGGCAAGGTGCAGCCGGGCGCGACCGTCGCGATTGTCGGATCGGGCCCGATCGGCCTTGCAGCGTTGCTGACGGCGCAATTCTACTCGCCGGCCGAGATCATCATGATCGACCTCGACGACAACCGGCTGGAGGTCGCCACGCGGTTCGGGGCGACGCAGACCGTCAACAGTTCCGACGGCAAGGCGATTGAGCGCGTGATGGCACTAACCGGCGGGAAGGGGGTCGATACGGCGATCGAAGCGGTCGGCGTGCCGCCCACGTTCGAGCTGTGCGAGCATCTCGTCGCCCCGGGCGGGGTGATCGCCAATGTCGGGGTGCACGGCGCGCCGGTCTCGCTGCACCTTGAAGCCTTGTGGGACCGTAACATCGCGATCACTACCAGACTGGTCGACACATCCACCACGCCGATGCTGCTGAAGGTGGTCGGTTCGAAGAAGATCGACCCTGCGCTGCTGATCACGCACCGTTTCAGCTTCGATCAGATGCTGGAGGCGTATGAAACCTTCGGCAATGCGGCGAAGACGGGGGCGCTGAAGGTCATCATCGCGGCTTAGCGGCATGGGTCGGCGCGATGCGTCACGCATGGCACGCCGATCATCCGAGAGGTACGGGCAGATCGCCTAATGGTACCTGCGGATGATTTCGCTGCCGATGATGATGAGGGCCGCGATGGCGAAGACGTAGAGCGCAAATACGGCGGCATTGCTGGTCGTTCGCTGGGGGCGCTTCCACCGTTTCATGGCGCCAGCCTCGCATGGGGGCAAGGCCGGCCCTATCGGGGATAATACGCAAGCGCTGGCGCTGCCGCCCTCGCCCCCGCCCGATCAGAACAAGGGCGCGGCCGTGGTAAGCAGGTTGTCGACGAACCGCCGCGGCAGCGACCGCGCACTGATGTGCCCGTGCGCGATCTCGGTCGAGTCCGCCAGCCATCGTTGCTGGTGCTTGCCCACCTCCAACGCGAGCGCAGGGGATTCGAACAGCACATTGTTCTCGAAATTGAGATCGAGGCTGCGGCGATCCATGTTGGCCGAGCCGACTAGCGCCAACGCCTCGTCCGCCACCAACGTCTTGGCATGGAGCAACCCACCGCGGAACTCGTAGATGCGTGCCCCCGCGTTTGCGAGCACCGGATAATAAGCGCGGCTGATCGCGCCGGTCACCCGACTATCGTTCCGCCGCGGGAAGATGATGGTGAGCTGAACCCCGCGGCGCGCAGCGGCGATGATCGCGTCAAGCAGCGGGGGATCGGGCGCGAAATAGGGTGTCGTGATCACCACCCGGTGCTGCGCGGCGGCGAGCACGGCGGCGAAGATGTTGGTCATCGTCGAGTGCGGTGACAGGGGCCCGGTGCCGACGGCGATAGCGGGAAAGCCGCCCGGTCTCGGCGCCGGCGGATCGGCCGCGAGGATGGGCCGCAGATCCTCGCCTGTTTCCGTCATCCAGGCCGAAGCGAAGATCAGCTCTGCCTGGCGTGCGACCGGCCCTTCATAGCGGATGAGAATATCGACCCAGGGCGCGTACCGGCGCTTCGGCAGGAACGCGGGATCGGCGCAATTCTGGCTGCCGCACCAGGTGATGTCACCATCGACGACGATGATCTTGCGATGGTTGCGCAGATCGGTGCGGTGGCCCTTGAGGAAGCCGAGCCCGAACGGCACCGGCAAGGATGCGCATAGCTGCGCCCCCGCATCAGCCATCTGCTTCCACGCGGAGGAGCGGATCAGGGCGCGCGACCCGATCGCATCGGCGACGATGCGACATGCGATCCCGCGCCGAGCGGCGCGACACACCGCCTCGACGACTCTGGTGCCGTTGTGATCCGTCAGCCAGATGTAGAAGGACAGGTGAACCGTCCGGGCCGCGCCATCGATATCGGCCACGATCGCGGCGATCGCTTCGTCCGCTCCGGGAGCGACGTGCCCGATATTGCCGCCGGACGCAGGCCAGCGGCTTGCCGCCTCGCACGTACGAACAGCGTTTCGGGCTGCAATCGACGGCTGCTCGCGCCCGGGGGGCGGCGCGTAAGGCAGCAGCAGCTCGAAAGCCTCCCGCCGACGCCTGCGGAACGTGGGAGAAACCCAGGGCTCGCCGAACAAGAGATAGAGCACGGTGCCGATCCCCGGCATCGCGACGAGCAGGAGCAGCCATGCCGCACGTGCATAGGGCTCGCGCCGCTCGAGCAGAATGGCACGTATGATCACGGCCACATAGACGGCGCCGAGCGTCAGCCATGTCGCCTTCTGCAGATCGACCATCCGGCACCTCGCAGCGCTTGGGCAGACATATCACCGCTTCGCTAGTGATGATCTCGTCGCGCCGTTTTCCGATGGGTATGAAGCAGTGAGGCTGGATGCAATCCGGTGAAGCGCGGCGCTCCTTGATGGATCGGGCGATCGGATCCTCTTTTCGCACGCGGCGCGCCTTGCGTCTGCGACGGCCTTCCCACCATGATCGATCCGAGATCATCATCGATCCGGGGGGAAGCACATGTCCAAGTTCGTCATGAAGTCGCTGGTCGCGGCGCTATTGGTCACGACGCCGCTTGGGACCGCGCATGCCAAGGCATCAGGCGCGCTCAAGAAGGAAGTGGCCGCGGGCGTCGACGGCCGGGCGAAGCTGGTACAGGAAATGGTCGATTCCGTGTTCAGCTTCCAGGAGCCGGGCTTCCAGGAATTCCAGACGATGGAATATCTGACCGCGATCCTGGCCAAGAACGGCTTTGCGATCGAGAAGGGTGTCGCAGGTGTTCCGACCGCCTGGACCGCCACCTGGAGCAACGGCGATGGCCCGACGGTTGCGCTTGGATCGGACGTCGACGGCCTGCTCGGCCTGTCGCAGACGCCCGGGGTCCCTGAGATCAAGCCGCTGGTGGCCGGTGCGCCCGGCCATGGCGAGGGGCACAATGCCGGCATGCCGCTGATCATCGCGTCAGCGCTTGCGTTGAAGGACGTGATGACCAAGCACAACATCAAGGGCAAGCTGATGCTGTGGCCGGGTGTTGCCGAGGAACTGCTGGGCACGAAGGCCTTTTATGTGCGCGCCGGTATGTTCAAGGATGTCGACGTCTCCATCTTCACCCATGTCGCTTCAAGCTTTGGAACCGCCTGGGGCGATACCGGCAACAATGGCCTCGTCTCGGTCGAATACACCTTCAAGGGCCGCACCAGCCATGCCGCGGGCGCGCCCTGGGCCGGACTGAGCGCGCTCGACGGTGTCGAGCTGATGAACACGGCGTGGAACATGCGCCGCGAGCACCTGCCGCTGACGCAGCGGTCGCATTACGTGATCACCAACGGCGGCGGGCAGCCCAATATCGTGCCGGGCGAAGCGGCGGTGTGGTATTACTTCCGCGATCAGACCTTCGATACGATCCGCAAGCTGTATGAAACGGGGAACGAGATATCGGAAGCCGCCGCCAAGGCAACCGGCACGACCGTCACCCGCCGCTTGCTGGGCTATGCCGCGCCGAACCACGCGAACCGACCGCTCGCCGAGGCTGCGCAGGCCAACATCGAGCTTGTCGGCATGCCGAAATGGAGCGCCGAGGATCAGGCGTTCACCAAGGCGGTGCAGGAAGGGCTTAAATTCAAGGTCGAGCCGCTGAAGACGACGGTCGAAAAGCTGTCGACCCCGGAGAGCCGCGGGCGGTCAATGGGCGGTGGCTCCGATGATATCGGCGACATCATGTGGACGGTGCCGACGATTACCATCCGTTTCCCGTCGAACATCCCGAACATGATCGGCCACAATGTCACATCGGCGATCGCGATGGCGACGCCGGTCGCGCACAAGGGCGCGGTGGCAGGGGCAAAGGCGGTGGCAATGACGGCGCTCGACGCACTGACGACGCCGAAGCTGATCGCGGATGCCAAGGCCTATTTTCGGGACGTGCAGACCAAGGATCAGAAATATGACCCGGTGCTGAGCGCAGCGGACCAGCCCGCCATTCACCTCAACAAGGATGTTATGGAGCGCATGCGGCCAGAGCTGGAGAAGCATTATTATGATCCGGCGAAGCATCCGAGCTACCTCGACCAGCTCGGCCTGAGCTATCCGGCGCTTACACCGGCACAGTGAGCTGGTGGCGTGCCTCCCGCCGCCGCCTGCGGCAGGAGGCGCGCGCGAGAACGGGCGCTCAGCTTTCCTCGATCCGGCGCTCCTCCTCGGTACGCAGGGTCACTTCGGCGAAATCGAGTTCTTCCTGGAGGATGAGGAAGGCGTCGGGCCCGATGCGGGTGGCGTCGCGCAATTCGTCGAGGCGCTGGCGCTGAAGCGCGAGGACGGCAAGGCCCAGAGCGTGCTTCGCGTCGAGCGATGGCTGGTCGCCGGCCAGCTTCAGCTGATAGCCCCAGCGCCAGTGATCGGACACCGCGCCTTCCTTTCCCTCCAACGTGGCTAGCGCGGCTTCGGCGAGCGCACGGCGGGCGTCCGCCAGTTCATCGGCGAGCCCGTCGTCGCCGTCCAGCCCGAGGCGCCGGACGATCGGGGTGAGCGTCAGCCCCTGGATCACCAGGGTAGCGAGCACGACCGCGAAGGCGGTGAGCACGATGAGGTCGCGCTGCGGGAAGTGGAGCGGCAGCGCGAAGGCGGTGGCAAGCGTGACGAGACCGCGCATGCCGCACCAGCCGACGATCAGGCCTTCGCCAATGCTGGCGACGCGATAGTCGCCACGCAGGGGCGGAAAAACGGCGGCGAGGCGGTTGTAGAGCATGACCCAGGCCATGCGCACGACGATCAGGCTTGCCACCACGACGGCGGCGAAGCTGGCCGCTTGGCGTAGCCGGTCGGCATCCATGCTGCCGACGATCGTCTTTGCCTGGAAGCCCATGAGGAGGAAGGCGAAGACGTTGAGCAGGAAGACCGCGGTTTCCCACACCGCGAAATCATGGATGCGGGCCCGCGGCGGGGTGGAGAGGCTGGCCGAGCGCGCGATCACCATTGCGAAGGTGACGAGGCAAAGCACCGCCGACAGGTGCAACCGCTCCGCCAGCAGCCATGCGCCAAAGCCGGTGACGAACTGGAGGATGTTGCCGCTTAGCGTGCCCCAGACGTACGGCTGAATGAAGCGGGTGATCCGCGCGAGGACGAAGCCGAGCAGGATCCCGCCCGGCGCGGCGATGCTGACGGTGAGGAGAAGGTCTCCATCCACCCGGCCGTGGCTTTCCAGCATGAGGGCGGTGGAGAACAGCAGCAGCGCGGCGGCATCGTTGAGGAGGCTTTCGCCCTTCAACACCGATACCGTGCGGCGCGGCATCTGCACGCTGCCAGAAATGGCGGTTGCCGCGGCGGCATCGGGCGGCGCGACGATCGCGCCCAGCGCGAGCGCGGCGTAGAAGGGAAGGCCGGCCCAGGCCATGCCCAGCCACGTCACCACGCCGGCGCTGAGCAGGACCGCGACGACGGCCAGCGCGAACAGCGGCCGCCACAATCGCCGCGCGGTGCCGATGGGGAAATCATAGGCAGAATCGATCAGGATCGGCGCGATGAAGAGTGCGAGCGCCGTATGCGGATCGAGCGCGATCACCGGCGCGCCGGGCACCCAGGCAAGCGCGACCCCCGCACCGGCGAGCAGCGCGGGATACGGAATGGTCGTGCGCCGCGCGAACTGGAGCAGGACGATCGCGATGCCGAGGAGCGCGAGCAGGCTTTCGAAGAACGTCATGCCAGGCCGGCGTGTATGCGCCGGGCCGCGGCGAGGCCGCTTTGCCAGGCGCCGTGCGCGGTGGAGAAATCATGCGGCGAGCACGCTTCCCCTGCGAGGCACAGGCGCTCGTGGATCGGCCTTGCCAATGTCGCCCGCGCGTCCGCGTGACCGGGGAGGGCGTGGCTGTACGAGCCGAGGATCGTCGGTTCGCGCCGCCATTGCGTGGCGTGCAAGGAGGTCACGCCATTGGCGAACTCGGAACCGAGCAGCGCGCGCAGCTCGGCGATCGCGAAATCGGCAGCGGCACATTCATCCTCCAGTGCCTGCGCGTTTGCCCCGCCAAGGAAGCATTCGATGATCGGGCGGCCGAACGGGCGCAGGTAATAGCTTCCCGTCGCGGTGCGGTCGAAGCGGCCAAGAAGGTGCGACTCAGGCGGCACTGCCCCGGGATCGGCAAGTGCGAGGAAGACCTTGTCGGCGAGCCCGAGCGGCACCTGGGCGGCGGCGTGAAGATGCCCGTCCGCCGCCGCCGGCAGGCGGATGTTCCCGCTCGCCAGCACCGCGGTAGAGGCAGTGACGATCACGGCACGGGCGCGCACGTCCCCGCGCGGCGTTTCCAGCACATATCCATCACGGATCGCGCTGACGGGGGTGTCGAGCGACACCGGGAGAGACTTGCCCAATCCGGCGATGAATGCGCCAAGGCCGCTCGACAGGCGCCAGTTGTTGTCGCTGGCGTGGCTGTCATATGCGGTAAAATCGCGCGCGGAGAGCCACTCGGTCTCGACTCCGTTGATGAAGCTGCTGAGCGCGTCGATGTAGGGCGCGGCTTCTGTCAGCGCGTCGCTGGCGCGGTCGCTTGCCGGCGGGTCGCTGGCGAGGCGATCGACAAAGGCGTCATAGGCGGACCAAGCCGCATCCTGCGCGGCGCGGGGAAAGCCCAGATCGCCCAGCTGGTCGCCCCAGGCGGCCTTGTCATGGTCGATCTTGACGCCCTGTTCCTTCGCCAGCGCAGCCAGCGGGTTGCGCTCGGCGGAATGGAGCCAGCCGCAGCCGAGATCGAGCGGCATGCCGGCGATCGTGATGGTATGGGCCCGGCCGCCGAGGCGCGGCAGTGCTTCGAGAATGCGGACCGAGCGGCCGGCGGCGGTGAGCCATCGCCCGGCGGCGATGCCGGCCGCACCCGCGCCGACGATCGCGACATCGAGTTCCGCGTCGATCATGAAGAAGGGGCCATATCGTCGCCGAAACGACCGAGATGCCAGACCGATCCATTGCGGGAATTGCCATCCCGATCAGCTGCCGGCGGCCTTCAGGATGAGGCGGGCAACGTCCTGCGGATGCGACACAAGCGACAGGTGGCCGGCCTCGATCTCCACCGTCTCGGCCTTCATCCGCTGCGCCATGAAACGCTGAAGATCTGGGTTGATGGTGCGATCCTGCTTGGAGACGGCATAGAAGCTGGGCTTCGACCGCCACGCAGCCTGCGTAGTGCGTGCGCTCGTCAGGGCACGGTTGAACGGCGCCTGGACAGCGTAGAGCACTCTGGCGTCCGGCGTGGGCACACCATTGGCGAAATCTTCAAGGAAAGCGCGCTCGGTGAGGGCACCCCAATCGCCATCGAACTGGATGCCGGCGGGGGCGGGCGGGGTGGGATAGCGCGCGGCGAGCGCGGCATAATCCTCGCCAGCGTCGGGCGCGCGGGCGGCGACATAGACGAGCGACGAGACGGCGGGATGAACGCCGCTTTCGCTGATCAGCATGCCGGCGAAGCTGTGGCCCGCCAGCACGGTCGGCCCGCGCTGTCGATCGAGCACGCGTCTCACCGAGGCGACGGCATTGTCGAAATCGTCGAGCGGGTTCTGCACGGACGTCACGTTGAGACCGGCGGCCTGCAGGTGCGGGATGACGCCGGCCCAGGAGGATCCATCGGCAAAGAGGCCATGGACGAGGACGACATTCTCCGCGCGCGGCACGCTGGTCGTCGCGCCGACCGCGCCGGGTACGAGAAGCGTCGTCGCAAGCGCGGCGGCAAAGGTGCGGCGATCGATGATCATCGTGAGGCTCCGAGCTTCTGGAAGCCCCAGCATAGTCGCGCGTCAGCCAGTGCCCATCAGCAATAGGTTTGGGGTCGCCTCGTCCCCACCAGCCGGATGGATGCCTTTATTGCTCAAGCTCGTGAGGGTTGCGCTTGCCGATGTCCCCCGGCTCCACCGGGGAAGGTGCGCCGAGCGGACCTTCCTCGACGCGGTTGCGGTACAAGGCGGAGCGGGCGAGGAGCATGAAGGCGACCGGCGCGGTGCAGGTGATGAACACCAGCACCAGGATCTCGTGGATCGACAGCCGCGAGCGCAGCACCGAGAAGCAGACGATCGACGCGAGGACGATCAGCATCGCCCCCATGCTGCTGCCGAGCGTCGGCGCGTGAACCCGATCGAAGAAGGAGTTAAGCCGCAGAAGGCCGATCGAGCCAACCAGCGTGATCCCGGCACCCGCAAGCACCAGCAGGCCGACGATCAGCGCGGCCCAGAGCGGAAGATCGGGTGCCTGGATCATTCGATCACCTCGCCGCGCATCAGGAACTTGGACAGCGCCACCGTGCCGACGAAGCCGAGCAGCGCGACGGTGATTGCGGATTCGAAATACAAAGTGCGGCCGGTCTGAATCCCGAAGGTCAACAGGAGGAGCATCGAGTTGGTGAAGAAGGTGTCGAGCCCAAGCACGCGATCCTGCGCGCGCGGGCCGGCGACCATGCGATAGGCAGCGCACATCATGGCAAGGCCGAGCATGACCTGTGCGCCCGTGATGGCGAAGGCGAGGACAAGCGCGGTCATTGCTCGAAGATCTCCATGAGCAAGGATTCGTAGCGATCCTTGATCAGGCGCACCCACTGCTCCTCGTCGACGAGATCGAGCACGTGGAGCAGCAGGATGCCGCGGCGGCGATCGAAATTGACCCAGAGCGTGCCCGGTGTCGCGGTGATGATGAGCGCGAGCATCGCCAGTGCCTGGCGGTTCTTGAGCGCGATCGGCACGCGGATGAAGTCGGCAACCCGGTCCTTGCGGCGCGACACAACGATCGCGGCAACGGCGATGTTCGATCGCATGATGTCGACGAAGACGAGCCCGGCCAGCTTCAGCATCGGGCGCAAGCGGATGCGCGGCGCCGGATCCGGGCGAAGCGCGGCAAAGCCATGGGTGGCGATCAGCGACGCGAGCGCGCCGAGCAGGATCTGACCGGGCGACAGCGACTGGGTGAGCAGCAGCCACAGGATCAGCAGCGCGACCGCGAGCAGGGGGTGCGGGATCAGGCGCGTCATGGCCGATTCGCCCCTTCCGTGCGCGCGCCGAGCACCGCCTCGATATAGCCGTGGCGATCAGCCAGCGACTGGCTGGTGCGTTCCATGTAGCGCATCACCGGCCCTGCGAACACCATCAGGCCGAGGCACACGGCCAGGAGCATGCCCACCGGCAACGCCTCGCTGATACGGAGCGAGGGCTGGGAGCCGGGCTCGGAATCCCAGATGAGGTCAATGCCGGCGCGGCTGCTGGAGATCAGCATCGCCATGCCCGACCCGATGAGGAGCGCGATCAGCAGCCACGTTTCCGGCGCGATGGATTCGCCGAGATTGAGGAGGCCATCGATCATCGCGAACTTGGCGACAAAGCCGGAGAGCGGCGGCAGACCGGCGATAAGCAAGGCGCAGAAGGCGAAGCCGCCGCCGATGATCGCCAATGTCGCGGGGATCACCACGCCGATCTCCGTTTCGCGCGTGTCAGCCGGGCCGACATACTCATCGTCGAACACCGGCTCACCGCCGGTGAGCGGCGCGGTTTCACGACGGTCGATCATCTCGATCAGGAGGTAGAAGGCGCTGAGGCCGAGCGTCGAACTGACGAGGTAGAACAGTGCGCCCGCGAGGACGTCACCGCGCCCGGCGCCGATCGCGGCGAGAAGCGTGCCGGCCGAGACGATCAGCGAATAGCCCGCGATCCCGGTCAGCGTGCGCGCCGCCAGGACGCCGATCATGCCGAAGCCGAGCGTCGCCATGCCGCCGTAGAGCAGCCACTCCGCGCCGAAGCTCGCCTGCCCGGCGTTGATGCCGAACAGGAGGAGGTAGACGCGCAGCAAGGCGTAGATGCCGACCTTGCTGAGGATCGTGAACAAGGCGGCCACCGGCGGCGCGGCGGCGGCATAGGTGCGCGGCAGCCAGAAGCCGAGCGGGTACATGCCGGCTTTCACCAGGAAGGCGATGCCAAGGATGCCCATCCCGCTTTGCAGGATCGACAGATCGTCCGCGCTCGCCGCCGGGATGCGGATGACGAGATCGGCCATGTTGAGCGTGCCCGTGACGCCGTAGACGGTCGCCGCGCCGATCAGGAACACGAGCGAGGTGGCGACATTGATCGCGACGTAATGAAGTGCGGCCTTGATCCGCGCCTTGCCCGATCCGTGCAGCAGTAGGCCGAACGAGGCCGCGAGCAGCACCTCGAAGAAGACGAAGAGGTTGAACAGATCGCCCGTCAGGAATGCGCCGTTCAGCCCCATCAACTGGAACAGGAACAAGGCATGGAAGCGGGGGCTGGCCTTGTCCCAGCGCGCCGTGGCGTAGATGAGCGAGGTAACGCCGAGGATCGACGTCAGCACCAGCATCATCGCGGATAGCCAGTCGAGCACCAGCACGATGCCGACCGGTGCCGGCCAGTCGCCGACCAGATAGGCGGTCGTCGCGCGTTGGCCGGCAAAGCCGGTGCTGGCGAGATCCCCGAGCAGGACGATCGAGATGCCCAGCATCGCCAACGCCGTGCCGAGCGCGATGACGCGCTTCGCCAGCACGCGGCGATCCTTGATCAACAGGATGACGGCGCCCGCCACCAGCGGCAGCAGCACCGGCGCGATGATCAGGTGGCGCATGAAATCACCCGTCATTCGCCGTCGTCCCCGTCGACATGGTCGGTGCCGGTGGCGCCGCGCGACGCAAGCAGTACGACGAGCAGCAAGGCCGTCATCGCGAAGGAGATGACGATCGCGGTAAGCACGAGCGCCTGGGGAAGGGGATCATCATAAAGCCCCGGATCGCCGGCGACCGCGCCGACCACTGGCGGGGCATCCACCTTCAGCCGGCCCATCGCGTAGATGAACAGGTTCACGGCATAGGACAGCAGTGACAGACCGAGGATCACCTGAAAGGTACGCGGGCGAAGGATCAGCCATACGCCTGACGCAGTCAGGATGCCGATGCCGAGGGCGAGAACGAGTTCCATCAGATCCGCTCCGGCGCCGGTTCAGGGGACACGTCCTTTTGCCGGACGGGCGTGCGGATCGACTGGTGGGCGATCGCGATAAGGATCACCGCCGTCGCGCCGACGACGAGCAGGAACACGCCGAGATCGAAGAGCAGCGCGGTGGCGACCGGCACCTTGCCGATCAGCGGCACGTCCACGTAGCGGAACCATGAGGTGAGGAACGGCCGGTCGAACAGCAGCGCCGCCGCGCCGGTGGCCGCCGCGCCGAGCAGGCCGGTGGCCATCCAGTTGATCGGCTGGACCCGCAGGCGCGCTTCCACGCTGCGTGTGCCGGTGGCAATATATTGCAGGATCAGCGCGATCGACATCGTGACCCCGGCCGCAAAGCCGCCGCCGGGCAGATCATGGCCCCGGATCAGCAGGTACAAGGCAAAAACGATGATCACCGGGAACAGCCATTCGATGATGACGCGCGGCGCGAGCATGTAATCGGACAGCGTATCGCCCGGCTCGCGGCCCTCGCCCGCCTCGTCATAGGCATCCTGCTGGCGCTGCTGCAGCGGGTTGCGGAGGCTTTCGCCCGCCGGCCGGAAGCGGCGCAGCAGCGAGAACACGGTCAGCGCGACGACGGCGAGGACGGTGATTTCGCCGAGCGTATCGAAGGCGCGAAAATCGACCAGGATGACGTTCACGACATTGCGCCCGCCCGCGTCCGGGTACGAACGTTCGATGAAGAAGCGGGAGATCGTGTCCGGCAGCGGCCGCGTCATGACGGCGTAGGAGACGAGCGCCATGCCTGCGCCGGCGACGATCGCGATCAGCAGATCGCGCCCGCGCCGGATGCGCACCTTGGCCGGGGAGCCGGAACCCGGCCATACATCCGGCAGCCGCTTGGGGAGCCAGCGCAGCCCGAGGAGGAGAAGCACGGTGGTGACGGTCTCCACCAGGAGCTGGGTGAGCGCGAGATCGGGCGCGGACAGCCAGACGAAGCTGATGCAGCTGACCATGCCGACACCGGAGATCAGCACGACGGCGGCCAGCCGGTGATATTTCGCCTGCCAGGCGCCGGCGATCGCCAGCACGCCGCCGATCACCCACAGGATGCCGAAGCCCGGATCGAGCACCGTGCCGAGCCGGTTGCCCAGCGAATAGCCGTAGCGGAGGAACGGGAGGACGCCGGCCAGGATCGCGATCATCACCAGCAGCCGGAGTTGCGGCTGAAGCCGGTTGGTGCCGAGCCGCAGCAGCAGGCGCCGGGCAAAGGCGACGATGGCATAGAGCGCGGCATCGAACACGCGGCGGCCCTTCAGCAGGCTGACGAGCGGCGGCGCGCTGATCGTGTTCAGCCGCTTGGCGAACAGCATATAACCGATCGCCCCCAGCACCAGCGCCGCGACGCTGAGGAACAGCGGTCGTGTGAAGCCGTGCCATATCGCGAGGCTGTATTCGGGCGTGCGATCGCCGAGCACGGCATGTGCCGCGAGCTTCAGCACCGGGCCGATGGTGACCGCGGGAAGGATGCCGATCAGCAGGCAGAGCAGCACCAGGACCTCGATCGGCACGCGCATCCAGTGCGGCGCCTCATGCGGCATGCGATCGAGCGTCGCGGGCGGGCCGAAGAATGTCTGGAGGATGAAGCGCAGCGAGTAGAGGACGCTGAAGATCAGCGCGATCGTGACGACCCAGGGCAGCGTCTTGTCGAGCCAGGTGTCGTTGTAATCATGCAGCGCCTCCGCCAGCAGCATCTCCTTCGACAGGAAGCCGTTGAGTAGCGGCACGCCTGCCATGGCGGCGGCGGCAACCATCGCCAGCGTCGCGGTGATCGGCATGAAGCGATAGAGGCCGCTCAGCTTGCGCAGATCGCGCGTGCCGGTTTCATGGTCGATGATGCCGACGGCCATGAACAATGATGCCTTGAACGTGGCGTGGTTCAGCGTGTGGAAAATCGCGGCGACGAAGGCGAGCGGGCTGCCCAGGCCGAGCAGCAGCGTGATGATGCCGAGGTGGCTGATCGTCGAATAGGCCAGCATCCCCTTCAGGTCCTGCTGGAAGATCGCCGCCCAGGCGCCCACCGTCAGGGTGATGAGACCAGTGCAGGTGACGATCAGATACCATTCGTCCGTCCCGGCGAGCACCGGCCAGAGCCGCATCATGACGAAGATGCCGGCCTTCACCATCGTTGCGGAGTGCAGATAGGCGGATACCGGCGTCGGCGCGGCCATCGCGTGCGGGAGCCAGAAGTGAAACGGGAACTGGGCGCTCTTGGTGAAGGCCCCAACCAGCACCAGGATCAGCGCCGGCAGGTATAGCGGGTGGGCCTGGATCTGGGGCGCCGCGGCGAGGACCACCGAGAGATCGTAGCTGCCGACGATCTTGCCGATGAGGACGACGCCGAGCAACAGGCAGAGGCCGCCCGCGACCGTGACGATCAGCGCCATTCGCGCGGAAATGCGCGCGCTTTCGTTCTGGTGCCAATAGCCGATCAGGAGGAACGAGGTGAGGCTGGTCACTTCCCAGAAGAAGGCGAGCTGCACCAGATTGCCGGACATGACGAGGCCGAGCATCGCCCCCATGAAGGCGAGCAGGAAGGAGAAGAAGCGCGGGACGGGATCTTCGGGCGACATGTAATAGCGCGCGTAGATGACGACGAGGAAGCCGATCGCCGTCACCAGCAGCGCAAAGATCCACGACAGCCCGTCGAGCCGGAGCACGAGGTTCAGGCCGAGGGAGGGCAGCCATTCGACCCGGCTTTCCAGCACCGCACCGGCCGCCAGCGCCGGATAGAGGAAGATTACGATCACCGTTGCGGCCAGGGCAGTCGCGCCCGCCAGCAGACCCGCAGCGTTACGTGCGCTTGTCGCCAGATGGGCAGCGACGAGGCTGCCGGTGAACGGCAGCAGCAGGATCAGCCACAACAGGCTTGCACTAGGCGTCGTTATTCATCGTCTCCCGGTTGATTGGAAACGTTATCCACGAGGTGGCGGTCGCTGCGAGAAACAAGGGTTATCGCGAAAAGCCCAACGGGGCCACCCCGGTTTCGTTTCTCGCCGAATTCACCGGAAAAAGCGGTGAGAATTCGGCTGCCGATGGTGCGCTGACGGCCAGCATTGGGCGTGCATGGCCGCGGCATGTGCAAAGATGAGCACGGTTGAGCACGGCTGGAAGCGCAATGCCCAGCCGCGCCCTGCGCGTGGTCGAAATCAGCGCGCCGGCTGCTGCTCGAACAGGCGGCGCAGGAACACCGTCTCCACCTCGCGGCGAAGATCATTATTCGGCTTCTTCAGGAAGCCGTGACCCTCGTCGGCGAACAGCACGTACCAGGTCTCGTTGCCGTTCGCGCGCAGCTTCTCGACCACCTGATCGGATTCAAGCTGCGGCACGCGCGGGTCGTTAGCACCCTGCATCACCAGCATCGGCTTCTTGATGCGATCGACGTTCGTGATCGGCGAGACACGCTCCAGCACGGCGCGCATCTTGGGATCACGCTCATCGCCATATTCGGCGCGGCGATTGTCGCGGCGATAGGCCTCGGTATTCTCGAGGAAGGTGATCCAGTTGCTGATGCCATAACGCTCGACGCCGCCGACCAGGCGATCGGAATAATGCGTCATCACGGCAAGGCTCATATAGCCGCCATAGGATTGGCCATAGACGGCGACGCGGCTGGCATCGAGGTTCGGCTGCTGGCCGATCCAGTCGAGCAGCGCGCCGATGTCCTTCACCGAATCCTCGCGCTTTTCGGCATTGTCGAGGTTGAGGTAGCGCTTGCCATAGCCGTCGCTGCCGCGAACGTTGGGCAGGATCACCGTCGCCTTCAGCACGTCGGCGAAATATTGCGCGCCATAATTCCAGATCGGTCGCGTCTGTGCCTCCGGCCCGCCGTGGATGTCGATGATCACCGGCGTGCGCGTGCCCGCCGGCACGCCCTTGGGACGATAGACGAATGCAGGCACGGACAGGCCGTCGAACGACTTGAAGCGGATGAGCTCCGGCTCGGCGAGCTGCGCGGGATCGAGATCGCCGAGCTCCGACGTCGTCCAGCGCGTCAGTTCGCCGCCATCGACGTCCCAGCTCCACACGTCCCCGGCCGACGTGGCGGAGGTGAGGCCGATCGCGAGCTGCTTGCCGTCGGGCGAGAACTTGAGCGCCGTCAGCACGCCCTTGGGCAACGTCGGCTGCGGCAGCGCGCGGCGGGTGATGCGATCCTGCACCACCACGCGCGAGAAGCCGTCCTCGTTCACCGCATAAGCCAGCACGCGGCCATCGTCGGTCAGGTCATAGCTTTCGACATCCCACTTCAGCCCCGGCGTCAGCACGGCTTGCGCGCCGGTGGCGAGGTCGATCTCGACCAGCTGGCGGGTGTCGTTGCCGCGATCGGAGATGGCGATCAGCTTCTTGCCGCCCGGCAGGTAGCGCGGGGACTGGTAGACGGCGACTTCTGCCTTGGGCGCGATGCGCCGTGCCTTGCCGGTGGCGAGATCGAGTTCGAACAGCTGGTCCTCGCGGTTCGACAGGCTGCGCACGAAGATCAGCCGGGACTTGTCGGGCGCAATGTCCGCCGGGGCGACGGCGCCGTCCGCCTGATACAAGGTGCGCGGCGTGCCGCCGGCCTTCGGGTCGACGCCGAGGATCGTGTAGGCGGCGCTGCCCTTGGTGGCGCGTGCCCAGGCGAGGAGGCTGCCGTCCTTGCTGAACACCGGCGACCCGTTGCGCGTGCCCGCCTGCGTCAGCTGCTGCGCGGTGCCGGTGAGGCCACGGGTGTAGAGCTGGAACCATTCGTCGCCGCCGGTGTCGCGCGTCATCACGAAGCGATCGGTGCCGGGGATGACGGTGGCGCTGGCGATCGGCTCCGCGCCGAAGGTGACCTGGGTGCGGGTGGCGCCGGGCTTCGCCACATGATGCAGCTGCTGCGTCGCGCCGAAGCGCGTGGCGATCAGCATCGAGCCATCGGGCAGCCAGTCCTCGAACTGCGCCGCGCGGCTGTTCTGGTAGCGCTGCACCGCCTCGCGCACATCGGCCGGGATCTCCGGCACGCCGGACAGGGTGGCGCTGCCGACCTGGCGCTGGGCGACCGCGGGAGAGCCGGCGGTCTGCTGAGCGATGGTCTGGGCGGAGGCGCCGGCGGCGAGCGCGACGAGGGTGAGCGAAGCGGCGAAGTGCTTGAACATAGGGTCCTGATCGAACAGCGGGGGGCGCAGCGTCAAGCCGGATGCGCAACGATCGAGCAATGATAGGGCGTTAATTCGCCGGCGCGCGCCGATCGCCGCGTTGCTGCCGCGCCGCAGGATCAAGATGAGTAGCTGAAACGACCCGGAACGTGCATCCTTAGCGCAGCAACGGGCGTGAGCCGCCGACCGGAAAGCCAGATGATGGACGCAATCAAGGTAGACGAAGCCAAGGTCGACGGTGCCGCCGAGGCGCTGAAGCTGGAAAATCAATTGTGCTTCCCGCTCTATGCCGCGTCGAACCTGCTGACGCGGCTGTACCGCCCGGCGCTGGACGAGATCGGGCTGACCTATCCGCAATATCTGGTGATGCTGGTGCTGTGGGAGAAGGACGGCCAGAGCGTGAGCGAGATCGGGCGGCGGCTGTACCTCGATAGCGGGACGCTGACGCCGCTGCTGAAGCGGATGGAGGCAAACGGGATCCTGTCCCGCCAGCGCGACAGCGCGGACGAGCGGCGCGTGGTGGTGTCGCTGACCAGGGCGGGCGACGCGTTGCGCAAGGCAGCCGCGAAGGTGCCGGCGAAGATGGTGAGCAACCCTGCGCTGACGGTTCAGGAAGGCGAGACGCTGCGCACGATCGCGCGCAAGCTGGTGACGAACCTCGCCGCCATGCCCGATCTAGCGAAGGGCAAATAGGGGGGAGCGGCTGACGCCGCCCCCGAAGGTGACCTGCCCGCGCCGGTGCGTGGCGCGGACAGGAGCGGATCAGAAGTTGATGCGGCCGGTGATGCCGTAATAGCGATCCGCCTCACGCGGGATGATGTAGCGATAGGCACCGCCCGGGCCGCCGCTGGTGATCGCAGCCGGGAAGCTCTGATCGAACAGGTTCTTGACCTGCGCGGTCAGGCGGAAGCGATCGTCCGCATCCATCACCGAAGCGCTGAGATTGACCAGCGTGTAGCCGGGGATCTGCGTCAGCTCGCGGATCACCGGATTGGCATCGAACTGGCCGGTCTGCTTCGTCTGCGCGCTGATCTGCGTGCCGAGGCCGAAATCGACCGCGCCGCCGGTGCGGATGCGATAATCGGCCGCGACCGAGCCCTTCCACTTCACCGCGGCGCCAAGCTGCGTGCCCGAGGGGATCACCGAACCGACGGTGCCGTTGGTCGGCAGCTTGAACTGATCGACATGCGCATCGGTGTAGGCGACGCCGCCCGAGATGCTGAGATCGCGCACCGGCTGGACCAGCACGTCCAGCTCCACGCCGCGGGTGGAGATGGTGCCCGCGTTGGTGAAGCGCGTGACGAGGACGCCCGCCACTTCATCCGGGTTGTTCGCCTGGTAATTGTTGTACTTGGCGTAGAAGGCGGCGAGGTTCAGCACCAGCCGGCCGTCGAACAGGGTGTTCTTGACGCCGATTTCGTAGCTGTCCGCGGTTTCCGGCTCGATCACGTTCGTGCCGGTGGCGGACAGGTTGTAGAAGATGTTGAACGCCGGACCCTTATAGCCGCGCGAATAGGTGGCATAGGCGGTCGATTCACGCACGATATCGAACTGCACGCCGGCCTTGCCGGACCAATTGTCGTTGGTCGTCTTGCCGCGCCAGGGAATGCCGTTCGACGCTGCCACCGCTTGGGTCTGCGCCGCCGTGGGGGACACGCCCGAGGCGACGAGCTGCTGGTAGCGATCGAAGACGCCCTGGTCGAAATTGGGGTTGATGCCCGGGCCGGCGAGCGCCGTGACGCGGCTGTGGAACACGTCCAGCTGATCGGCGGTGTAGCGGATGCCGCCGATGACGCGGAAGCGATCGGTGAGGTTCAGCGTCGCCTGGCCGAAGAAGGCGAGGTTCTTGAACGTCGAGCCGAACACCGCCGTACCGGTCGGCCGGGTGACGCTGAGTCCCGGCGTGGTGCACGGGATCAGCGACGTGGGCGTGGAGGCCGGCACCGTGTTGCACACGATATCGTCACGCCGGAACGAGCGTTCCGAATAGGCGCGTGAATAGAAGGCGCCGACGACATATTCGAGGAACTGGTTGGACGGCGAGGTCAGCCGGATTTCCTGGCTGAACGTATCGCCGGTCTGCGGGCCGAAATCGTGCAGCTGGTTGAGGCCGACATAAGCGGCCGGCAGCCAGTCACCATCGCGGATCTCTTCGTTGCGGTAATCGCGATAGGCGGTGATCGACGTGATCGTCTGCGTCCCCAGCGTCCAATCCGCCTGGAGGGAGACGCCCCAGCTCTTCTCGTTGGTGCGGGTGATGAGATCCTGGTTGATGGTGCGCGACTTGTCACCGCGCACGTCCGGCAGCAGCTGCGCGGCAAGGCCCGTGGCAGGCGTGCCGATCACTTCGGCGCAGCAATCGTCCTTCGCCTCGCGATAGTCGCCGATCAGGGTGAACTGCAGATCGGGCGTCGGATCGGCGACGATCATGCCGCGCACGCCCCAATGCTCGTATCCGTTCACGCGGCGGCCGCCGTGCGCGATGTTGCGGATGTTGCCATCCCACGAGCCGTAGAAGCCGGTGAAGCGGCTCTTGATGCCTTCCGCCAGCGGCAGATCGACCGCGCCTCTTACGCGATATTCGTCACCGCCGGTGTAATAGCTGCCCTCGACATAGCCGCCGAACTCGTCGCCCGGGCGGCGGGTGACGATGTTGATGACGCCGGCCGAGGCGTTCTTGCCGAAGAGGGTGCCCTGCGGGCCGCGCAGCACTTCCATCCGGTCGATATCGACGAGATCGCTGAACGCCTCGCCGGCGCGCGAATAGACGACGCCGTCGACGACGGTGGAGATCGACGGTTCGCCCGCGATCGAGAAGGTGGAGGTGCCGACGCCGCGCAGGAACAGCGACTGGTTGATCGTCGTGCCCGATTTGCGGAAGTTCATCGTTGGCACGAGATACTGCGCGTTCTCGAGGTTGACGCCGCCAAGCTGCGCGATCGCATCACCCGACACGACCGAGACGGCGAGCGGCACGTCCTGCAGCCGTTCCGACCGCTTCTGCGCGGTGACGACGATATCGCCAAGCCCGGTCTCGTCGCTGCTCGCCTCTGCCGAGGCCTGTACGTCGCTGCCCGGCGCGGCGGCCGTGGTTCCCGCGTCCTGCGCCGCTGCGGGCACTGCGAACGCGGTCAAGGCGACGCCAGCCGCCCAAATCCCCTTTGACACTTCTGTTTCTCTCCAAAACCTACCCAATAAGTGGATTATCAATTTGACACCGGTGTCACAACCCTATCCGCGATCCGACGGCTTTGCAAAACAGGTCCGCTTTGCGCCGCTGTGCGTCGAGCTTGGCCAAGGCATGGCTTGACCTGTCGCCGGCTGGCCGGTTTGACCCGGGGCAAGAGCGGGGTGTGATGCCAACGAGGGCGCACCGCCGGCACAAGCGGGAGAGAGCACGATGTTGAACGGCATTCGCGTGGTGGAACTGGCGAGTTACGTCGCCGGGCCGGGGGCGTGCGGGATCCTGTCCGACTGGGGCGCCGAAGTGATCAAGGTGGAACCGCGCGAGGGCGATCCGTTCCGCCAGTTCTTCACCTCGCTGGGGCGCGACGACACCGAGAACCGCGTGTTCGACACCGACAATCGCGGCAAGAGATCGATCGCGCTCGACCTGACCGACAGCGAGGACGCGGAGGTGCTGCGGCGGCTGATCGCGACAGCCGACGTGTTCGTGACCAACACGCGGCCCGCGAGCCTGGAGCGACTGGGGATCGGCTGGGAGCAACTGAAGGCGATCAAGCCGGACCTCATCTTCGCGAACTTCACCGGCTATGGCGCTGCCGGGCCGGAGGCGGACAAGCCCGGTTTCGACATCACGGCTTTCTGGGCGCGATCGGGGCTGTGCTCGCTGACCAGCGTCAAGGATGCCGATCCGGCGCCGCTGCGCACGGGGATCGGCGATCACATGGCGGCGATGGGCCTCGTCAGCGGGATCATGGCGGCGCTGTTCCACCGCGAGCGGACGGGCGAGGGGCAGAAGCTGGAGACGTCGCTGCTGCGCATGGGCGTCTATGCCGCCTCGTCGGAACATGCCGTGCAGCTGCAGCTCAACAAGCTCGCCTCCACCAAGGCGCGGCCCGAGGTGGTGAACGTGCTCAACAATTTCTTCCGCACCGCGGACGGCCAGTGGTTCGTCACCGTGCCGCGGCAGGGATCGGGCGACTGGCCGAAGCTGGCGCGCGCGATCGGCCGGCCCGAGCTGGTCGAGGATCCACGCTTCCGCGGGGTGCGTGACCGGCGGGCGAATGGCGCGGCGCTGCTCGCCGTGCTGGACGAGGCGTTCGGCGCGATGAGCTGGGCCGAGGTGCAGGCGGCGCTGGAGGCGGAGAAGCTGATCTACGGCCCGGTGCAGACGGTGGGGCAGGCGACGCGCGACCCGCAGGCGATCGCCGCGGGATGCTATGTCGACCTCGAGGCGCCGGACGGACGGACGATCCGGCTGCCGGCCACGCCGATTGACTTTGAGGCGCACCGACCCACATCGCGCCTTGCGCCGGCGCTGGATGCCGACGGCGCGGCGATCCGCGCCGAACTGGGGCTTGAGCCCGCAAAGACCGCAGCGTCCGGCTGATCCTTCGCGCCGGCTCCCTGCGGGACGGAGCGGCGGCCGGAACGTTGGCGATGCAGCGGGGCGACGGACCCCGATCATGACGGAGCGACGATATAATGGCTTATCCCGATACCCAGCTTTTCATCGGCGGCACGTGGCGCGATGCGGGCGACGGCCGGACGCTGGGGGTGGAAAATCCCGCGACGGGCAAGGAGATCGGCCGCGTCGCCCATGCGACCAAGGCGGACCTCGACCTGGCGCTCGATGCCGTGCAGCGCGGGTTCGAGACGTGGCGTGACTATACGCCCGCGGCGCGCAGCCGGATCATGCGCAAGGCCGCGGGCCTGATGCGCGAGCGCGCCGGGGACATCGCGCTGCTGCTGACGCAGGAACAAGGCAAGCCGCTGGCCGAGGCCAAGGGCGAGGCGATGGCCGCGGCGGACATCATCGAATGGTTCGCCGAAGAGGGCTTCCGCGTCTATGGCCGGCTGGTGCCGCATCGGTCGAACCTCGCCATCCGGCAGATGGTGGTGAAGGACCCGGTAGGGCCGGTGGCGGCGTTCACGCCGTGGAACTTCCCGATCAACCAGATCGTGCGCAAGATCGGCGCCGGGCTTGCTGCGGGCTGCTCGATGATCGTGAAGGCGCCGGAGGAAACGCCTGCGAGCCCGGCGGCGCTGATCCGCGCGTTCGAGGATGCGGGGCTGCCGGAAGGCGTGCTGAACCTCGTCTTCGGCACGCCGTCCGAGATCTCGGAATATCTGATCGCAAGCCCGATCATCCGCAAGATCACCTTCACCGGCTCGACGCCGGTCGGCAAGCTGCTCGCAAGCCTCGCCGGCAAGCATATGAAGCGCGTGTCGATGGAGCTTGGCGGCCACGCACCGGTGATCGTGTGCGAGGATGCCGACGTGGACCTGGCGGTGAAGAGCGTCGGTAGCGCGAAGTTCCGCAATGCGGGGCAGGTGTGCATCTCGCCCACCCGCTTCCTCGTCCACAACAGCGTGAAGCGGCAGTTCGGCGAGGCATTCGCCGCGCTCGCGCAGGGCATCAAGGTGGGCGAGGGCACGGCGGAAGGCACCCAGATGGGGCCGCTCGCCAACCCGCGGCGCCTCGCTGCGATGGCCGAGTTCCAGGCCGATGCGGTGGCCAAGGGCGCGACGGTGCTTACCGGCGGCAGCCGGATCGGCGAGGCGGGCAATTTCTGGGCGCCGACGGTGCTGGCGGACGTGCCGCTCGACGCACGGCTGTTCAACGACGAGCCGTTCGGGCCAGTCGCGGGCATCCGCGGCTTCGACGATCTGAACGAAGCGATCGCGGAGGCGAACCGCCTGTCGTTCGGGCTGGCAGCCTATGCCTTCACCCGCTCGCTCGCCAATGCGGACCTGCTGGCGCGGCGCGTGGAGGCGGGCATGCTGTGGGTGAATACGCCCGCGGCGGGATCGGCCGAGCTGCCGTTCGGCGGGATCAAGGATTCCGGCTACGGCACCGAAGGCGGGCCGGAGGCGCTGGAAGCGTATCTGAACGTGCGCGCGGTGGTGGTCGCGAACGTCTGACGGCACTAAGCGATGCAGCCGCGCCGGTGACGACCGGTGCGGCTGCAATGTCGCTGCGAGCGCTTCGGTTTAGAGCAGGTCGCCGCCGCAGGCCGAGGCGGTGGTGCCGGTGCGCTCATAGGCCTTGATGACGTTGCGGCCGACCGTCCAGCGATGGACCTCGTCCGGGCCGTCCACCAGCCGCTGCGAGCGGATGTGCGTGTACCAGGCGGCGAGCGGGGTATCGAGGCTGAAGCCAAGCGCGCCGTGCAGCTGGATGGCGGTGTCGACCACCTGATGCACCATGTTAGCGAGGAAGATCTTGGCGATCGAATTCTCCTGACGGATGTCGTCGCCGCGCTCCGCCTTGTAGGCGATGTGGAGCAGCATCAGCCGCGCCTTGTAGATCTCCGCCGCGCAATCGGCGAGCATCCACTGGACACCCTGCCGCTCCTTCAGAAGCTTGCCGAACGTCTCGCGCTGGATGACGTGCGCGGTGGCGAGATCGAGCGCGCGTTGCGCCATCGAGACATTGTGCATGCCATGGCGCAGGCGGCCGTAGGCGAGGCGATGCTGGCCCATGTTGAAGCCATTGCCTTCGCCGCCGAGCAGATCCTCCGCCGGGACGACGAGATCCTTGATCTCGACCTCCGAATGACCGCCGCCGAGGATCTCGGTCAGGGGGCCATGCACCGCCATCGTCTCGATATCGCGGACGATGCGATAACCGGGGTTGGGCAGCTCGACGATGAAGGTGGAATAGCGCTGATGGCGCGGCGCATCGGGATCGGTCATCGCCATGACGAGCGCGATGTCGGCGACGCTGGCGGCGGACGAGAACCATTTCTCCCCGTTCAGCACGTAATTCTCGTTGCCGTCCTTTACCGCGCGGGTCTGCATGCCCGTCGCGTCGGCGCCGGCCGCCTTCTCGGTCATCGAATAGCAGATGCGCTTTTCGCCGTTGAGCAGCGGCTTCAGATACTTTTCCTTCTGATGATCGGTGCCGTGCGCCAGCAGCGTCATCATCGTCGCGTCATCGGGGCCTTGCGTGTTCATCGACAGCGCGCCGAGGTGGCTTTCGCCGAGCTCCATCTGGACCAGCGCATTGGCGAGCGGGCCAAGGCCCATGCCGCCATATTCCTTGGGAATGAACGGGCACCACAAGCCCTGCGCGCGGGCCTTGGTGCGCAGTTCATTGAGAACCGTCTTGTAATCCTCGCCATTCGTCAGCCGCTTTTCGGCGGGCTTGCATTCGTCCTGCACCCATTGGCGGACCTTGGCGCGGATCGCCTTGGCCTCCGCCGGAATCTCGAAATCGATCGACATGGTATCACTCTCCTGATGGGGTGCCCGGGCTTGTTGCCGGTGCTTATTCCTTCATCGCCGCAGCGGCCTTGTTGAGATCGGGCGCGTTGGGCGAGCGCATCGCGACATTCCCTTCCATGCCGGCCTTGAGCGCGGCGGCGGCGCCTTCGTGCGACATGATCTTCGACAGCACAGCCTGCCCGGCGCGCTCGAACGCGTCGCGATGGTCGACGACATATTGGCGCGAGGTGCGATAGCCTTCGAGCAGGCCGTGGATCTCGGGGATGACGTAGCGCGCGACGAGATCCCAGCTCTTGGCGGTATTCTCGCGGTTCGCCCAGTCGTGGACGAAGCCGAGCACGGTGCCGAAGCCGCCGGCCGAGGCGTGAAGCTTGCGGATCGCGGCGACGAGATCGTCGGGTGTGCCGATGACGGCGGCGGCGCCGTCGACGAAGGCGGTCAGGTCCACCGCCTCGTCGGGCGAGGCAAAGGGCTTGGCGCCCGGGCGCATCAGCGTGCCGACGGTATATTCATTATGCCATTTCATGAGGCCGGCGCCGGCCTGGGCGCGTGCCTCCTCGCGCGTTTCGGCGATGTGCCAGCTCATCAGCACGCGCCAATTGTCGCGGCTCACCGTCTTGCCGGACTTGGCGGCGGCCTGTTCGGCGAAGCCCCATTGCGTCGGCAGCGCGGCAAGGCCGGCGTCCGAGTTGGAGCCGATCGAGAGTGCGCCTATCCCGTATTTGCCGGCGAGCGTCATGCCGGAAGGGCTGATCGACGAGGCGACGACGAAGGGCATCTCCTCCTGCAGCGGGAATAGCTGAAGCCGTGCGTCCTTCAGCGTGAACCAGTCGCTCTCATGCGTCACGCGTTCGCCCGCGAAGAGGCGCCGGATGACGCCGATCGCCTCGTCCTGCCGATCGCGCTGAGTCATCGGATCGATGCCGAGCATGTATGCGTCGGACGGCAGCGCGCCGGGGCCAGTGCCGAAGATCACGCGGCCGCGCGTCATGTGATCGAGCTGGACGATGCGCTGCGCGACGTTGAACGGATGGTGGTACGGCAGCGAGACCACGCCAGTGCCGAGGCGGATGCGCTGGGTATGTTCGCCGACAGCGGCCAGGAACATCTCGGGCGAGGCGATCACTTCCCAGCCGGTTGAGTGATGCTCGCCGACCCAGAATTCGTCATAGCCGAGCTCGTCTAGGTGCTTCGCGAGGCGGATATCCTCGCGCATCTGGAGCATCGGATGCTCGCCGATCGGGTGGTGGGGGGCGAGGAATGCACCGAACTTCAACCGAGCCATGACAATCTCCGGACCGAGTGGATCTACGGCGACGTCACTGGCGGGCACGGGGCAGCGTGCCCCGCGAACCGTACTGTCTCGTCACCCTCTCCCGGAAGCGCCGGACGGCGCTCCGCTAGAATTAAGTCGCTTCGCTTATTTGCGACTGATCCGTGGAACGGCGGGCTTTGTCAATCGTTCGCGGGCCCGATCGCCCGCGGGAAGCGGCTGGCGGGCGTCAGCCGGCGACCACGGCCTCTTCGGCCTCCGCCTCGCTGGCGGCGCGGCGGGCATAGTGCTGCGCGATGCTGGCGCAGACGAGCAGCTGGAGCTGGTGGAAGATCATCAGCGGCAGGATGATCGGGCCGACCTGCGCCGCCGGGAACAGCACGCCGGCGATCGGCACGCCCGAGGCGAGGCTCTTCTTCGAGCCGCAAAAGAGGATCGCGATGCGATCCGCCCGATCGAAGCCGAGACGGGCGGCGAGGAAGACGGTGATCACCATCACCAGCGCGAGGAGGACGACGCTGAACAGGCCGACGAGCAGCAGCTGCCAGATCGGAAGACGGGTCCACAGCCCCTCGACGACGGCGGCGCTGAAGGCGGTGTAGACGACGAGCAGGATCGAGCCGCGATCGACCACCGACAGCATCGCGCGGTTGCGCTCCACGAAGGCGCGGGTGAGCGGGCGTGACAGGTGGCCGGCGACGAACGGAACGAGCAGCTGGAAGATGATCGCCCAGATCTGGTCGCCCGAAACATGCGCCTCGCCGCCCATGAAGGCAGCGACGAGGATCGGGGTGAGGCCGATGCCGATGAGGTTCGACGCGGATGCGCTGCACACCGCCGCGGGGACGTTGCCGCCGGCGATCGAGGTGAAGGCGATCGAGGACTGCACCGTCGAGGGGAGAAGCGTCAGGAACAGGATGCCAGCGGCGAGCGAGGGCGTCAGCACGCCCAGCGCCACTTCGCGCGCGCCAAGGCCGAGCAGCGGGAAGAGGATGAACGTGATCGCCAGCACCAGCAAGTGGAGCCGCCAGTTGGTGATGCCCTGGACGATCGCTTCGCGCGACAGCTTCGCGCCGTGGAGGAAGAACAGCGCGGCGATCGCGCCGATCGTGACCACGTCGAACACGCGTGCGACGTCCCCTTCGCACGGCAGCAATGTCGCGACGACGACGGTGGCTAGCAGGATCAGGCTGAAGCGATCGATGAGACGGAACAAGCGCGGCTGACCTTGGCATGGAATGGCGCGTGGTGGCGCCGGACGGGCGAAGGAAGCGGCCTAAACGCGCGAAGGGAGCAGAGGAAGCAAAACCAAGGGGTGGTTGCCAAAACGCCCGTTCATCGCGACATCCCGGCGCCAAGCGCATTGGCGTGTACCTGCCGGTGCCATCACCATCATGCGCGCGCCGCGGAATGCGTGGCGGCGATGCGCGACACTGTTTTCCAGGAGAGCCCGATGACCAACGATGCGGCCGCCTTGCTTCATGAACCGTTGACGCTGACGCGCGGCCCGGCGCTGAAGAACCGTTTCATGCTGGCGCCTCTCACCAATCAGCAGAGCCATGAGGACGGCCGGCTTTCGGACGAGGAATTCCACTGGCTGACGATGCGTGCGACCGGCGGCTTCGGACTGACGATGACCGCGGCGGCGCATGTGCAGAAGGCGGGGCAGGGCTTTGCCGGTCAGCTGGGCGTGTTCGGCGACGAGCATCTGGAAGGCCTGACGCGGCTGGCGACGAAGATCCGGGAGGCCGGTTCCGTCTCCTCGGTGCAGCTGCACCATGCCGGCAACCGCTCGCCCAAGGACCTGGTCGGCACGCCGGTCTGCCCGTCGGACGACCCGGCGAGCGGCGCGCGCGGACTGACGCTGGACGAGGTGGAGCAGCTGCGCGACGATTTCATCGCCGCCGCGGTGCGCGCCGAACGGGCGGGCTTCGACGGCGTCGAGGTGCATGGCGCGCATGGCTATATCCTGGCGCAGTTCCTCTCCGCCGAGATCAACCATCGCGAGGACCACTATGGCGGGAGCCTGGAGAATCGCGCGCGGCTGATCTTCGAGATCGTCGATGGCATCCGCGCCAGCTGCGGCACCGATTTCCAGCTTGGCGTGCGGCTGTCGCCGGAGCGGTTCGGGCTGAAGCTGGCCGAGATCCGCGAGGTCGCGGCGCAGCTGCTGGCCAAGGGCGACATCGACTATCTCGATATGTCGCTGTGGGACGTGACGAAGGAGCCGTATGAAGAAGAGCATCAGGGCCGCTCGCTGCTGAGCTATTTCACCGATCTGCCGCGCGGCGACGTGCGGCTGGGCGCAGCAGGCAAGATCATGACCGGGGCGGATGCCGCGGCGGTGATCGCGGCGGGCTGCGACTTTGCGGTGATCGGGCGCGCCGCGATCCTGCGGCACGATTTCCCGAAGCGCGTGGCGCGCGAGGCGGCGTACCAGTCGCCGGCGCTGCCGGTGACCGCTCAGCACCTGCTCGACGAGGGGCTGAGCCCGCAGTTCGTCACCTATATGCGCAACTGGCCGGGCTTCGTCGCGGACGAGCTGGCTGCCTGAACCCTCAGGCGGGGCGGGGGGGGTGACGCCCCCCGCGCCTACTTGCCCTGAAAGCGTTCGTTGATGCTGGCGGCGGCGGCGCGAAGCTCCGGCACCAGTTTCTCGCGCATTTCGTCGACGGCGAAGCGCATCGAGGGGCAGCAGGCGTTCAGCGCCGCGACGACATGGCCGCCCGCGTCGTAGATTGGCACCGATAGCGAACGCACGCCGACCTCGAGCTCTTCGTCGACCAGTGAATAGCCGAGCGCGCGCGTCTCCTCGATGATCGCGCGCAGCTGCTTCTTGGAGCGCACCGTGTTCGAGGTGTGCTTTTCCAGTTCGACGCGATCGAGGTAGCGGGCGAGCGATTCGTCCGATTCGCCCGCCAGCAGCACCCGGCCGGTGGATACCGCATAAGCAGGCAGACGATTGCCGATGGTGATGCTGACCGAAATGACACGGTCGGGCGTCGAGCGGGCAAGATATGTCACATCATCGCCGGTCAGGACCGCGGTGTAGATCGATTCCTGCGTCCGCTGCGACAGAGCATTCATCACCGGCTGGACGACATCGAGGATGCCGACCGAGGACAATGCCGAATAGCCGAGCTGAAGGACCTTGGGACGAAGCGAAAAGATCCGATCACGCTTGTCCGCGTAACCTTCCCGCACCAGCGTCAGCAGCAATCGACGAGTTGTGGCCCGCGACATGCCCGTGGCCTTCGCCACATCGCTGAGCGTCATGGTCGGCTTGTCTCGGGTGAAGGCGCAGATCACTTCGAGACCGCGGGCAAGAGATGCGACATAATCCCGGTCGCCATCTTCCTGTTCATGGCGCCCATCTTCCTGTTCGCCGGGAAAGACCTCCTCTTCCTCCCCGGCATGATCAATATCCTGTGTACTGCGCGGCATTTCGCACGATCTCCTGACCCGTCGGTGCGGCATTAGGCCGGTCACTGTCCGAATACGAACAATCTTGAGCTTTCCGCCGCCGTGCGGGTGTCCGCATCCGCCGTCAAGAACGTTCGCTATTGCAACTGTCGTTCGCTATGCGATCAAAAATTCATTGACAACGTCTGCTTTGCGGACAATTCCAAGCGTCGGCTGAGCGGGGAGGCTCGCCGACATTGGGGGATTTGCGATGCGAAAGACATTCGCAGTCGGCGCTGCAATCGCGGCGCTGACAACGGGGACGCATGCGCTGCATGCAGAGGAATTCCGCGTCGAGCTGGCGGCGCCGGCGGCCAAGGAAGCGCCCTATGAGGGCCGCGTGATCCTGGTGCTGGCGGCCGACGACACGAAGGAGCCGCGCTTCCAGGTCGATGCGAGCCATGACGCCGCGCAGGTGTTCGGCATCCCGGTCGAAGGTTTCCGCAACGGCCAGGCCCGCGTCGTGGGCAAGGACGTGCTGGGCTATCCCGGCCGCAGCCTCGCGGATGTGCCGGCCGGCACGTACACGGTGCAGGCGGTCCTGCATAAGTACGACACGTTCAAGCTGGGCAACGGCAAGGTCGTGAAGCTGCCTGCCGCACGCGGCGCGGGGCAGAACTGGCGCAAGGAGCCGGGCAACATCATCAGCAAGCCGATGAAGGTGAACTTCGATCCGAAGCGCCCCGGCGAGATCAAGGTGGCGTTGACCGAGGTGCTCGGCCCGATCGAGGAGCCCAAGGACACCGAATTCGTCCGCCGCTTCAAGTTCAAGTCGGACCGGCTGTCCAAGTTCTGGGGGCGTGACGTCTATATCCGCGGGCACGTGCTCGTCCCGAAGGACTTCGACAAGCACCCCGAGGCGAAATATCCGATCGCCATCTTCCACGGGCATTTCCCGGACGATTTCGGCGGTTTCCGCACGACGCCGCCCGATGCGGACATCAAGTGCGAGCCGAACAAGCGCTTCAAGAACGAGACCTGCTATGCCCGGACGGAGCAGCAGGAAGCGTATGACTTCTACCAGAAGTGGATCTCGCCCGACTTCCCGCGGATGCTGATCGTCGAGATCGACCATTCGAACCCGTATTATGACGACAGCTATGCGGTGAATTCCGCCAACATCGGCCCCTATGGCGATGCCATCACCTATGACTTCATCCCCGCACTGGAGAAGAAGTTCCGGGGGATCGGCCAGGGCTGGGCGCGGTTCCTGTACGGCGGGTCGACCGGCGGCTGGGAAGCGCTGGCCGCGCAGGTATTCTATCCGGACGAATATAACGGCGCATTCGCCGCTTGCCCGGATCCGATCGATTTCCGTCAGACGATGGTGACGGACATCTACAAGGACAAGAACGCCTATTTCTGGACCGGGCCGTTCGGGAAGGTCGCGAAGCCCGGCAAGCGCGATTACCTGGGCCATCTGTCGCACACGATCGAGGACGAGAACCGGCTGGAGCTGGTGCTGGGCGACAAGACACGCTCGGGCGGCCAGTGGGACGTGTGGGAAGCAGTGTATTCGCCGATGGGCGAGGACGGTTATCCCAAGCGCATCTGGAACAAGGCGACCGGCGAGATCGACCCCAGCGTCGCGGCGCACTGGCGCGACAATTACGACCTGCGCCACATCATGGAGCGCGACTGGGCGACGCTTGGCCCCAAGCTTCAGGGCAAGGTGCACATCTATGTCGGCGACATGGACAACTTCTACCTGAACAACGCCGTCTATCTGATGGAGGATTTCCTGAAGAAGGCGCAGCCGGCGTACGGCGGGGAAGTGCTGTACGGCGATCGCGACGAGCATTGCTGGAACGGCGACAAGACCCAGCCCAATTCGGTCGGCCGCCTGCGCTACAACTGGATGTACGTGCCCAAGATCCTGCAGCGGATCGAGGCGGCGGCACCCAAGGGCGCTGACCTGACGAGCTGGCGCTACAAGTAACGCGCAAGATCAGGCCCCGGCCGGCGAGGGACACCGGCCGGGCGCCTTCACAACATTATTGAACGGGGAGACTGACAATGATTGCCAGGTCGAGACTGCGTACCTTCTTATTGTGCTCCGCGGTGGCGGTTGCCGGCGCGGCTAGCCCCGCGCTGGCGCAGGACAGCATCGCCGATGCGCCCGCCGCCGCGCAGGATCCGGGCGACATCGTCGTCACCGGTTCGCGCATCCGCTCGCCGAACCTCGAGAGCGTGAGCCCGGTCACGACCGTGGGCGCAGAGGAGTTCGCGGTTCGCGGCACGGTACGCACCGAAGACCTCGTCAACCAGCTGCCGCAGGTGTTCGCGGCGCAGGGCGCGGCCAACTCGAACGAGGCGACCGGCACCGCGCAGGTCGACCTTCGCGGCCTCAGCCCGTCGCGCACCCTGGTGCTCGTCAACGGCCGCCGCCTGCCATACGGCTCGCCCAAGAACATCCCGTCGGACTTGAACCAGGTGCCGACCCCGCTGATCCAGTCGGTCGAAGTGCTGACCGGCGGCGCATCCGCCGTTTACGGTTCGGACGCGATCGCGGGCGTCGTCAACTTCAAGCTGATGGACAATTTTAGCGGCATCCGCTTCTCCGGCAGTGTTTCCGGCTTCCAGCACACTAACGACCGCGACGGGCTGCGTGACCTGCTCGACCGCAACAATGCGATCGTGCCGGGTGCCTATGAGAAGCCCGAGAAGACCATCTGGAATGGCTTCACCACCGAATTGTCGGCGGTCGTCGGCGGCAACATCGACGATGATCGCGGCAACGTGACGGCCTATGCCACGTACCGCAAGGTGAACCCGATCCTGCAGGCCGATTACGATTACAGCGCCTGCGCGCTGGGCGCGACGGGCGTCGGCGGCAACGACTTCTCGTGCAGCGGCTCGGCCACCAACGCGCCGGCGAATTTCACCAACACCGGCGGCGTCCCGGGCCTGCCGACGTCGTTCCGCGCGTCCGACGGCCGCTTCGTTCCGGGTTCGGCGACGTACAATTTCGCGCCCTACAATTACTACCAGCGCCCCGACGAGCGTTACGCGCTGGGTGCGATGGCGCATTACGAGGTGAACGAGAACTTCATCCCGTACATCGAAGCATCGTTCATGGAGGACCGCTCGATCGCGCAGATCGCGCCGGGCACCAACAGCGCCGGCATCGCGATCAACGCCGGCGGCATCAGCGGCATCAACTGCGACAATCCGTTCCTGAGCGCGCAGCAGGCCGATTATCTGTGCACCAGCCGCGGCCTTTCGACCGGCAGCATCTATGACGCGGCAGGCAATTACGTCGGCCCGCAGTCGATCGCGAACGGCGTTCTCGTCGCGCGTCGCAACGTCGAGGGCGGCAATCGTCAGGACGACATCCAGCACCAGAGCTATCGCATCGTGCTGGGCGCGCGCGGCGACATCGCCGGGCCGTTCAAGTATGACGTGTACGGCATCTATTCGAAGGTGAATTACCGCAGCCGCTTCTCCGGCGATGCGAACCGCCAGCGGACGGCCAACGCCTTCTATGCGGTGCGCAATTCGGCCGGCCAGATCGTCTGCGCGATCAACGCCGACGCCAACCCGAACAACAATGATCCGAACTGCTCGCCGCTCGATTACTTCGGCGCGGCAGCAAGCGCGGACGCGGTGGATTACGTCTCAGAGGTGAAGACCATCACCGGTGACACGAACCTGGTGAACGTCGTCGCCGCGGTGAACGGTGACCTTGGCGAATGGGGCATCCGCTCGCCGCTGGCGAACAGCGGTGTCGCGGTCGCCTTCGGCTATGAATTCCGTAAGAATTCGGTCGATTACCAGCCGGACGAAATCTATCAGGCGGCGGCCAGCCCGGAACTGCCGATCAAGGGATCGGTCGCGGTGAAGGAGTTCTTCGGCGAGTTGATCGTGCCGCTGGCCGAGCAGCAGCCGTTCTTCCACAGCCTGTCGTTCGAGGGCGCGTATCGCTACTCGGACTATGACAGCGGGTTCAAGACCGACACGTACAAGCTGGGCCTGAACTGGTCGCCGGTGCGCGATTTCCGCCTGCGCGGTTCGTACCAGCGGGCGGTGCGTGCGCCGAACGTGATCGAGCTGTTCTCCAGCCAGCAGCTGTTCGAGGTCGAACTGACCGAGAACGCCAACGGCTCGTTCGATCCGTGCTCGGGCCCGACCCCGATCGCGACCGCGGCGCAGTGCGCCCGCACCGGCGTGACGGCGGCGCAGTACGGCAACATCGTCGACAACCCCGCGGGCCAGTTCAACTCGCTGATCGGCGGCAACGAGAACCTGCAGCCGGAAACCGCCAAGACGCTGGCGCTGGGTGCGGTGTTCGAGCCGCGCTTCATCCCGGGCCTCACCATCTCGCTCGACTATTTCGACATCAAGGTCGAGGACCTGGTCGGCAGCGTGAACCCGAACCTGTCGATGGCGAACTGCATCAGCAACGGCGATCCGTACTTCTGCAGCCTGATCCAGCGCAGCCCGTCGGGTTCGCTGTGGCAGGGCGAGAACGGCTACTTCCGGCGCTTCAACGTCAACACCGGCTCGCTGCAGACCAAGGGTGTCGACGTGGTGGTCGATTATCGCCTGAACCTCGATGACCTGGGGATCAACGCTGGCCGCCTGAACTTCAACCTCGTCGGCACCTACCTCGACTCGTACAAGACGGTGCCGCTGCCCAACTCGCCGCAGGCGGACGTGTATGAATGCGTCGGTCTCTATGCGGGCCTGTGCGGCCGGCCGCGGCCGGAATGGCGCCACAAGTTCATGACCACCTGGGCACCGGCGGACCGGTTCAGCCTGACGGGTACGTGGCGCTACGTTTCGTCGGTGAAGATTGCCCAGACCAGCAGCCAGCCGGCGCTGACGGGCAGCTTCTCGGGCGTGAACCGCGAGCTTGGGTCGCGCAGCTACTTCGACCTCGCCGCGTCCTACGAAGTGCGCAAGGACTTCACCTTCCGCCTCGGCATCAACAACCTGTTCGACAAGGATCCGCCGCTGACCACCACCGCGGCGATCGAGGACGGCGGCAACGGCAATACCTATCCGCAGTTCTACGATGCAACGGGGCGCTACCTGTTCCTCAGCGCCACGGTCGGCTTCTAAGAACATTGCCAATGGCCGGAGGCGCGCGGTAGCGCCTCCGGCATCTTTTGTGGGTGGGGAATTGTTATGAAATTGCGTTGGTGTGCCGGTGCCGCGATGGCGCTCGTCCTGTCGTCTGCCGCCGTGACGGCTTCGGCCGCGCCCGTGACGGACGCCGATCGGGCGATGGCGCGCCAGATGCTGGAAGAGGCGATTGCGACCCCGACGGCCAAGGGCCGCGGGCAGGTGCCGACGCTGATCGAGAAATATTCCGCGCGGCTGCGCGAGGCCGGCTTCACCGCCGACGAGATCATGACCGTGCCGGTCGAGATTGAGGGCGAGAAGACCGCCGGGCTCGTCGTGCGCTACGCCGGGCGCAATGCGAAGGCGAAGCCGATCGCGTTCCTGGGCCACATGGACGTGGTCGACGCATTGAAGGAAAACTGGTCGACCGATCCGTATGTCCCAACCGAGAAGGACGGCTACATCTACGGTCGCGGGTCGACCGACAACAAGGCCGGCGTGACGGCGCTGGTCGCCAGTTTCATCCGCCTCAAGAAATCGGGCTTCGTGCCGGAGCGTGACCTGCTGCTCGCCTTCTCGGGCGACGAGGAAAGCGGCATGATGACGACGCGTGCGCTGACCAAGCACCCGCTCGTCTCGCGTGCCGAGTTCGCGCTCAATTCCGACGCCGGTTCGGGTGCGATGGGGGAGGACGGCAAGTACCGCTTCAACATCCAGGCGGCGGAGAAGACCTACGCGAATTTCGCAATCGCCGCGAAGAATTCGGGCGGGCACAGCTCCGCGCCGCGCGCCGACAATGCGATCTATGATCTCGCCCGCGCGCTGACCAAGCTGGAGGCGCTTCGCTTCCCGGTCGAGTTCAACGAGATCACCCGCATCATGGTCGCCGACATGGCGAAGGAGAAGGGCGGCGAGCTCGGCACCGCGCTGACCACGCTGCTGGCGAACCCGAACGATGCCGCGGCGCGCGCCGTGGCGGAGAAATATCCGCACCAGGCGAACATCCTGTGGACGACCTGTGTCGCGACGATGCTGCAGGCGGGCAATGCGCCGAACGCGCTGCCGCAGAATGCGACCGCCAACGTCAACTGCCGCATCTTCCCGGGCACGTCGGTGGCGGATGTGCAGAAGACGATCGCGCAGGCCATCGGCAACGACAAGCTGACCGTCACGCTGGTCGGCGAAGGCGTCGCGAGCCCCGTGTCGCCGGTGAACCCCGCGCTGTTCGCACGGCTGCAGAAAGCGATGGACGCGACCTATCCGGGCGTGACGCTGAAGCCGAGCATGTCGTCGGGCGGCACCGACGGCCGTGAGTTCCGCAGCGCGGGCATCCCGACCTACGGCGCGGGTGCGCTGGCGCTGGGCGCGGACGACAGCCGCGCGCATGGCACCGATGAGCGCGTGCCGATCGCAGGCTATCTGAAGCAGCTCGATTATTGGGACTTCCTGCTGCGCGACCTCGGGGGGCGCAAGTGATCGGCGCTCTCGCGCGGCGCGATGTGCTGCGCGGGGCGGCCGTGGGCGGGGCGCTCGCCGCGCTGCCCGCGGCAGTGTTCGGGGGGCAGGCGGCGTCAGCGCTTTCCTTCCCGCCGATCGCGCCGATTTCCCGCGCCGAGCGCGAGGCGCGGCTGGCCCGGATGCAGGCGGAGCTTCGCCGCCAGAACATCGGGGCCCTGCTGGTCGAGGCAGGATCGAGCCTCGTCTATTTCACCGGTGTCGACTGGTGGCGCAGCGAGCGTACCACGGCGGCGGTGATCCCCGCTGACGGCCCGGTGCTGATCGTCACGCCCTTCTTCGAGGAGCCGTCGATCCGCGAGATGCTCGACGTGCCCGGCGAAGTGCGCGTGTGGCAGGAGGACGAAAGCCCCTTCGCGCTGATTGCCGGCTGGCTGAAGGAGAAGAAGCTGGGCGCCGGCACGCTGGCGGTGGAGGAGACGGTGCGCTTCTTCATCGTCGATGGTGTTCGCCGGCTGCTGCCGGGCCTGAAGACTGTCTCGGGCGCCAGCGCCGTCAATGCACTGCGCATGATCAAGAGCCCGGCCGAGATCGCGCTGTTGCAGCGCGCCAACGACATCATGATCGCGGCTTATCGCGCCACCCACGGCCAGGTGCAGGCCGGGATGACCGGCAACGACATCAACGCGATCATGGAAGGCGAGCTGAAGCGCTTCGGCGGGCAGCGCGCGTCGAGCAGCGCGCAGGTGGGACCGGGCAGCGCACTGCCGCACGGCTCCAAGGAACGGCTGAAGCTGACCGAAGGCACCGTGGTGCTGATGGACTGCACCTGCAGCATGCACGGCTATGTCTCTGACGTCTCGCGCACCTTCGTGTTCGGGGAGCCGACCGCGGAGCAGCGCCGCGTGTTCGGCCATATGCGCCAGGGCATGAATGTGGCGATGGACGCGGCCAAGGTCGGCGCCCCGGCGGGCAGCGTCGATGACGCGGTGCGCAGCTATTACGAGAAGCTTGGCTACGGGCCGCGCTACGCGCTGCCGGGGCTGTCGCATCGCACCGGCCACGGCATCGGCCTCGACGTGCACGAGCCGGTGAACCTGGTGCATGGCGAAACCACGCCGCTCGCGCCGGGCATGTGCTTCTCGAACGAGCCGGGCATCTACCTGCCGGGCAAGTTCGGCATCCGCATCGAGGATTGCTTCACCATGACCGAGCAGGGGCCGCGCTTCTTCACGCAGCCGCCCTCGTCGCTCGACAAGCCGTTCGGATAAAAGAGGAGGGGGCTGAAATGCCACGATTGAAGAGCTTGTTGGGCGGCGCTGCGGCGTTCGCCATGGTGGCGCTCGCGCCCGCGGCAATGGCGCAGGAAGAACAGTCCATGTCGCCGGCGCTGCCGAAGATCATGAGCCTGCGCGATCAGGCGCAGCTTCGCGATGCGTGGCTGGAGCGCCGTTTCGAGACCGTGCTGCCGCAGCTGATGCGCGAGAACGGCATCGACATGTGGGTGCTGATCGCGCGCGAATATCTGGAAGACCCGGTCGTCTCGACGATGCTGAACGCGACGAATTTGCGCGCGCGGCGGCGGACGATCCTCATTTATTTCGATCCGGGCGAGGGCAAGCCGATCGAGCGGCTGGTCGTCAGCAAGCACGGTATGGGCAATCTCTACCAGCCGGTATGGGACATGGAGAAGCAGCCCGATCAGTTCGCGCGCGTGCGAGAGCTGATCGCCGAGCGGAACCCGAAGAAGATCGCGCTCAACATCTCGTCGCTGACGGCGTTCGGCGATGGCCTGACGCACAGCCAGTACACCGATCTGATGAAGGCGCTGACGCCGGAGCAGCAGAGCCGCATCGTCTCCGGCTATCCGCTGGCGATCGGCTGGCTGGAGACCCGCACGCCGGAGGAAATGAAGGTCTATCCAGAGATCGTGCGCGTCGCGCATGCGATCATCGGCGAAGGCTTCTCGCCCGCGGTGGTGAAGCCGGGCGTGACGACCAACGAGGATCTCGTCTGGTGGTATCGCCAGCGCGTTGCGGACCTCGGCCTTGCATCGTGGTTCCACCCCTCGGTCGAAGTCACCCGCAAGGGCACGCCGGGCGTGCTGCGCGAACAGGCGAGCGTGATCCAGAAGGGCGACATGCTGCGCGTCGACTTCGGCATCCATTATCTGAACTTCAGCACCGATACACAGCATGTCGCTTACGTGCTGCGCGATGGCGAGACCGATGCGCCGGCTGGGCTGAAGGCTGGCTTGCGCGACAACAACCGCGTGCAGGATGCCGTGACGAGCGAGTTCCGTGTCGGCGCGACCGGCAACGAGGTGCTGAACCGCGCGCGGGCGAAGGCGATCGCGGCGGGGCTGAAGCCGACGATCTATTCGCACCCGATCGGCTATCACGGCCATGGCGCGGGCAGCTCGATCGGCCTGTCGGAAGAGCAGAAGTTCGTGCCGACCGGCGAATACAAGCTGCGGCCGAACATCGCTTGGTCGATCGAGCTGATGGCGACCAGGGCGGTGCCCGAATGGGGCGGCCAAATGGTCGATTTCAAGAGCGAGGAAGACGCCTTCTTCGACGGCAAGACCGTTCGCTACATCGACGGGCGCCAGACCAAGTTTCACCTGATCGGAGCACGCTGACGATCCCTTTTACCTGCCGCCCCCGCGGCGGGCCGTTGCGTGTTTCCACACTTGGTGGGTCTCATCATCCTCGATGAGACCCACTTTTTATCGGTGCGTCAGGGGCGCGGCAGGAGGATGAATTCGTCCTGCGCACCGTCCAGGAAGCGGAAGGTGCCGTCCGCCGCGAGGAAACCGTCCTCCTCGTGCATGAAGCGGACCTTCTGGTTACCCCATTCGGGCACGTTGTGCTGTGCATTCAACTCGATCGACCAGGCGGTGTTCGGATCGATGCGATAATCGCCGCGGCCGGGCGCCGGCTTCTGGCTTTCCCAGGCGCCGATCCAGGTGCCCGCGCCATGGCCGTGATAGCCGATCGGATGCGAATAGATCGTGCCGTCGATCTTCTCCGCCTCTACCTGCCGGCGTGCCGCTGCCAGCACCTCGTTGCCGGTGCGGCCCGGCTTCAGCGCCGCGACCGTGGCGGCGCGCACGCGGTTCATCGCGGCAAGACCGTCCTTCAGGCCCTTGGGCGCATCGGTCTCGCCGGGCTTCAGCACGTAGGCGAGGCGCTGGATGTCGGTGTTGAGCCCGAGATAGGTGATGCCGAAATCGACGTGCAGCATGTCACCCGGCATGATGATCGTATCGCCGCGATGGCCCATCTCCTGCACGCTGAACTTGCCGCCGTCGGCGCGCTGGATCGCGACGCTCGGCTGGAACCAGGTGTCGAGCCCGAGCGAATTGATGCGGTTGCGGAACCACCAGACGACATCGTCCGAGGTGGTGACGCCGGGGGTGATGACGCGTTCGGAGAAGCCTTCCTCGATGATCGAGTGCGAGATGCGCGAGACGATCGGATAGGTCGCCATTTCCTCCGGGATGCGCGTTTCGAGCCAGCCGAGCGCCAGCCGTTCGTGCGCGACGAGGCGCTTCGACATGTCCGGCCCCAGCGCGCGGACGATCGCTTCATAGTGAGTGGAGCTGAGCCCATCCGCGAGCGGGAAGCCTTCCGAGCGGTTCAGCGCAATCGTCGCGGGGTTGCGCTCAGCAATGATCTTGGCGAGCTCGGCCCATTGATCGGGCTGCTCGTCCGGGTTCCAGGCGGGCTGGAAATCACCGACCGGATAGCGTGCAAGGGCGAGCTTCTCGATCGGCTTGCCTTCGCCCGGATCGAAGAAGACGAGGATGGTGCGGCGGCGCGCGTGGAGCCAGGTGGCAGGCAGCATCGTCGCCATCACCGGATCTTCGTTATACTCGCCGGCGACGAGCACCCACATCTGCACCTTGTCACGACGCATCAGCGTGGGGAGAACCTGTTCGAAGCGCAGCTTCAGCCAGCGGTCCTCGGTTTCGGCGCGCCGTTCGAGCGGCAGGATCGCCGGCATCGCCGGGACCGGGCCGGTGCCCGCGGCGACGGGAGCCGCGCCGAGCGCCGCGGCCAGAACCAATGAAATCACTCTATCCCCCTTGTTCGCATTTCGAACTTTTGTTCGCTGCGCTGTGGTATCGGCTGCAAGTGACATTGGGAAGAGCGGGTGCGCAACGATCCGTCGCACTTTTCGGGGTGCGATGCGCAGGTGCGCGCGGCATAGTTCGCGGGCCCGGCATTCGACCGGAAGCCAACAGGAAGAGAGGCCAATGCAGACCATCGCCGCCGTCGCCCGTGTTCCCGAGGGGGATTTTTCGATCGAGCCGGTGGAGGTGGCGGCGCCGCGCGCGGGGGAGGTGCTGGTGCGGATCGCGGGCGTCGGCGTATGCCACACCGACCTCATCTTCCGCGATCAGTTTGCGCCTTATCCGCTGCCGGCGGTGCTGGGCCATGAGGGCGCGGGCACGATCAAGGCCCTGGGGGAGGGCGTCGAGGGCCTGGCGGTGGGCGACAAGGTGGTGCTCGGCTTTTCGAGCTGCGGCCACTGCCCGCGCTGCGAGGAGGGGCTGCCGAGCTATTGCCGCACCTTTCCGCCGCTCAATTATGCCGGGATGCGGCTGGAGGATGGGTCAAAGGCCTTCTCCCGGGGCGATGAGGCGATCTCGTCGCACTTCTTCGGCCAATCCTCGTTCGCGGCGCTGACGGTGACGCGCGCGCGCAACGTGGTGAAGGTGGAGACCGACGCGCCAGTGGAGCTGCTGGGGCCGCTCGGCTGCGGCTTCCAGACCGGCGCGGGCGGGGTGATGCGATCGCTTAGCGCGATGCCGGGATCCTCGATCGCGATCATCGGCGGCGGGCCGGTTGGTCTAGCCGGGGTGATGGGCGCGGTGATCCAGCGCTGCGAAACGATCGTGCTGGTCGAGCCGATCGCCGCGCGGCGCGAGATCGCGATGCGGCTGGGCGCGACCCATGTGGTCGATCCGGCGGGGGCCGACCTGGCGGCGGCGCTGCGCGAGATCGTTCCCGAGGGGCTGGACTATGTGTTCGATACCAGCGGCAACGTGGGCGCGATCGAGGCGGGGCTGGCGTCGCTCGGCAGCCATGGCGCGATCGGGCTGGTCGGCGTGCCCAAGCGCGCGGATGCGGCGATCAGCGTCAACATTTCCGCGCTGATGACGCCCGGCCACCGCATCATCGGCATCATCGAGGGCGACAGCGATCCGCAGACGTTCATCCCCGAATTGCTGAGCCACCATGCCGCGGGGCGTTTCCCGTTCGACACGCTGATCAAGACCTACCGCCTGGACCAGATCAACGAAGCGGTCGCTTCGCAGGCGCGCGGCGAATGCATCAAGGTGGTGCTGATCCCGTAACTTCTGTTATGCGGGGCGCAATAGAATCAGGAGAGAGACGCGATGAACTTTGACAGTGACTATCGCATGCTGATCGGCGGCGAGCTGGTGACCGGCTCGGCGACGCTCGACGTGGTCAATCCCGCCAACGAGGAAGTGATCGCCAGCGTACCCGACGCCACGCCGGAGGATCTCGACAAGGCAATCGCGGCCGCGCGCAAGGCATTCCCCGGCTGGGCCGCGACCCCGATCGCAGAGCGCAAGGCGAAGCTTGCCGCGCTGGGCCAGGCGATCATGGCCAATGCCGATCCGCTGATGCGCCTCCTGACCAAGGAACAGGGCAAGCCGCACGCCGAATCGCAGGGCGAGGTGATGGGCGCAGGCTATTGGCTGATGGCCGCCTCGCAGCTCGACCTGCCCGTCACCGTCAACGAGGATTCCGAGGAGCGCTACAGCGAGACCCGCCACGTGCCGCTGGGCGTGGTGGGCGCGATCGCGCCGTGGAATTTCCCGATGATCCTGGCGATGTTCAAGGTCGGCCCGGCGTTGCTCGCGGGCAATACGATGGTGCTGAAGCCGTCGCCCTTCACGCCGTTGTCGACGCTGAAATTCGGTGAGCTGGCAGCCCAGCTGCTGCCGCCGGGCGTGCTCAACATCGTCACCGGCGGCGACGATCTGGGCCCGTGGATGACGAGCCACCCCGGCTTCGACAAGATAAGCTTCACCGGATCGACCGCTACCGGCAAGCGCGTGATGCAGTCGGCCGCGCCGACGCTGAAGCGCGTGACGCTGGAGCTGGGTGGCAACGATGCGGCGATCGTTATGCCCGATGTGGATGTGGAAAAGGTCGCGGAGGAATTGTTCTGGGCGGCGTTCCGCAACAACGGCCAGATCTGCATCGCGACCAAGCGGATGTACGTCCACAAGGATATCTACGACCAGTTGCGCGACGCGCTGGTTGCTTATGCCAAGACGGTGAAGGTCGGCGACGGATCCGAACAGGGTACGCAGATCGGCCCGATCAACAACAAGCAGCAATATGCCCGGGTGCTGGAGCTGATCCAGGACGCCAAGGATAAGGGCTACAAGTTCCTGATCGGCGGCGAGAAGGCCGATGTGCCGGGTTATTTCGTGCCGGTGACGATCCTCGACAATCCGCCCGAGGACGCGCGGATCGTGCAGGAGGAACAGTTCGGCCCGGTGCTGCCGCTCCTGAAGTTCGACGACGTGGACGATGTGGTCGCGCGCGCCAATGCGACCGACTATGGCCTCGGCGGCTCGGTGTGGGGCAATGACGAGGACAAGGCGTTCGAGATCGCGCAGCGCATCGCCAGCGGTACGGTGTGGGTCAACGAGACGCAGCATCTGTCGCCGATGGCGGCGTTCGGCGGCATGAAGCAATCGGGCGTCGGCGTCGAAGGCGGGGTCGAGGGGCTGTTGGAATATACCAACGCGCAGACCATCGTGCGCAAGAAGCGCAAGGAAGCGGTCGCGGCCTGAGCCGAATCACCTGCCAGCCATAGCTGAGCATCGGGGCCGGGCGGCACGCTGCCCCGCCCCTTGTTTTTGTCCACGTCCGCCCGCGCCCTTTTTCGAGCCGCAGTGGCGGAGCGCAAATATTTGGTAGGGTTTCCATGCCATTGCCGTCTGCGGCGTAATGCCGAACAGACAAGGGCGGACGGCATTGGGGCGCGAGCTTGAACCTTCCCTGCGACGAGCCTGATGCGGATCGTCCAGCGGCTTGTCCTGATCGTATTGCTTGCAGCGATCCCGGTGGGGATTCTGCAAAGCATCAACCTGCGCCAGCAATACCGCCACGAGCATGAGGAGTTCGCCCGCATCGCACTCCAGACGGCGAACCGCGCGGCGGCCGAACAGGGGCGGATCGTCGATGGCGCGCATCAGCTATTGGCGGCGCTGGCCCAGTTGCCGGCGGTGCGCGAGGGAGATGCGGAGGCCTGCGGCGTCATCCTGCGCCGGCTGAAGGCACAATTCCCGATCTATCTCGGCATCGGGGTCAGCAACCCGAAGGGCGAGGTGTGGTGCAGCAGCATCCGCCCCGGGACGGTGGTCGCCGATCGGCTTTACTTCAAACAGGCGGTGGCGACGCGTCGCTTCACGAGCGGCGGCTATGTCATCGGGCGCATTTCTGGCCAGCGAAGCCTCAATTTCAGCCTGCCGTTCATGCACCCGTCGGGCGCACTTGGCGGGGTGCTGGTCGCGGGGCTGGACCTCGACGCGCTGGCGCGCGATCTCGGCAAGATCCAGCTGCCGGCAACGGGGCGGCTGGTGGTGGCGGGGCCCGACCGGCGGGTGCTGATGGACCTGCCGGGCAACAGGAATGTCGGCGCGATCCTGCCCGCCTCGCTTAGCGCTGCCTTCGATGCGCAGCGCAGCGGCGTCGCGGACCTCAACTGGATCGATGGCAGTGCGCGGCTGGTAGGCTTCGTGCCGCCGCGTGCCGAGCCTGGTGGGCCGTTCCTGATCGCCGCCGGGATCGATCGCGATTACGTGTACACTGCGTTGGCGCGCCGCGCCTGGCTGGAGGCCGGAACGCTGCTTGGCACGTTGGTCGCGGCGCTGCTGATCGCCTGGTGGGTGGCCACGCGCTTCGTGCGCGAGCCGGTCCGCCACCTCGCCTCCGCGGTGCGCGCCTGGCGGGAAGGGGACACCCGCGCCCGCGTCGGCCCCATGGGACGGGGATCGGAGTTCGACGATCTTGGCCAGGCGTTCGACGCCATGGCCGAACGGGTGGACGAGCGGCAGCGGCTGCTGCGCGCGGTGCTCGAAAGCACGACCGATACGGTGATCACCTTCGACCCGAAGTGGAAAGTGACCTTCGTCAACGAACGCGGGCGGCTCCGTCTGGGCGGCGACGAACTGGTCGGCCGAACCGTTTTCGAGGTATTCTCCGGCGCCCACAGCGACGAAGCGGCGGAGGCATTCCGCGTTGCGATGGACGAGCGCCGGCCGATGGTGATCGACTTCGACTATCCGCCGCTCAAGGCCCGGTTCGAGGCCAACGCCTATCCGACGCGCGACGGCGGCCTTGCCATGTTCATCCGCGACATCAGCGAGCAGCACCGCGCCCGGGAAGAACTGCGGTATCAGGCGCTGCACGATTCCCTCACTGGCCTGCCCAATCGCAGCCACGCGATGAGCATGGCGGCGGAGCGGCTGGCGGAAGGCGCGCTTTCAGCCCTGATCCTGATCGATCTCGACGGGTTCAAGCACATCAACGATCGCTATGGCCATGCAGTCGGCGACGCGATGCTGCGCGAAATGGCGGCTCGGCTGGAGCAGTGCGCGGCGGAGGAGGCGGGCAATGGCTGCGCGATGGTTGCGCGGCTGGGCGGCGACGAGTTCGTCGCGCTGCTGAGCCAGACGACGCGCGAAGCCTGCATCGCGTTTGGGCAGGGGATCATCGAGCGGATCGGGGGCGAGCCGTTCCTGGTCGACGGCCAGCTATATTATGTGACGGCGAGCTGCGGCGTCGCGCTGGTCCGCGATGCGGCGCACGAGGATGTCGCCGACCTGCTCGTGGGCGCTGACCTCGCGCTGTATCGCGCCAAGGACGCGGGCGGCGGCGCGTGCCGCGTCTATTCCGCGGCCGACCGCGCCGAATACGAGGCCCGCCGGGTGCTGGAGGACGAAGTGTCCCGCGCCGTCGCGGCGGGTGAGTTCGAGCTATATTTCCAGCCGCAGGTGCGCCTGTCAGACGGTGCCTGGGTCGGCGCCGAGGCATTGCTGCGCTGGCGCCATCCGGAGCGTGGCCTGATCGGGCCTGCATCGTTCGTCGAGATCCTGGAACGCAGCCGCCATGCGACGGCAGTGGGGGAATGGGTGCTGGACGAGGCGTGCCGCGAAGCGGCCGCCTGGTGGCGCCGCGGGCATCGCCTGCGCATCGGCGTGAACCTGTTCGCCGAGCAGATCCGATCGAGCAATCTGCTGGCAACGGTGGAGGCGAGCCTCAGCCGCCATGGCCTGCCGGCGCAGGCGCTGGAACTGGAGCTGACCGAGAATATCGCCCTCAGCTACGAAGACGATATTTCCGGCAAGCTGCTTGCGCTGCGCACCATGGGGGTGCGGCTGGCGTTCGATGATTTCGGCACCGGTTTCGCCTCTCTGACGACGCTGAAGAACATTCCCGTGCACCGGCTGAAGATCGATCGCGGCTTCGTCGCGCAATTGCCCTCGGACGAGCATGACAAGGGGATCGTCGAGGCGGTGCTGGCGCTGGCGCGGACGCTGGGGCTGGAGGTGATTGCCGAGGGCGTGGAGACGTTCCAGCAGGAGGAATACCTGCGGGCGCGCGGGTGCGAGGAAGCGCAGGGCTATCGCTATGCCCGGCCGATGCCGGCGCGCATGTTCCGCGCCGAGCTTCTAGCGACGCACGACGCGGCGGCGGTGGGCTGATCGTCCGCCGCCCCCGCTTCCGCAAAGGGGCTGGCCTCTCTCCGCCGGCGGGTTACCGTGCGGCAGGCCCGGGCAACGGGTGAGGAGAGGATAAAGATGGACGCCGAGATACTCGAACCCGATCTGCCGATTATCGACCCGCATCATCACCTGTGGGATTTCCAGCCGCTGCTGCCGAGGATGCCCGAGATCGCGCACCCGTTCGGCCGGATCACGCGGCAGAGCCCGCGCTATTTGTTCGAGGAGCTGCACGCCGATTGCCGTGGGGGCGGCCACAATGTGATCGGCACCGTCTTCCTGCAATGCGGCGCCTTCTACCGTGCCGACGGGCCGGACGAGATGAAGCCGGTGGGCGAGGTGGAGTTCGTCAACGGCGTGGCGGCGCAATCGGCGACCGGCATCTATGGCCCCTTCCGTGCATGTGCCGGGATCGTCGGGCAGGCGGACCTGATGCTGGGCGCAAGCGTCGGCGCGGTGCTGGATGCGGAGATCGCGGCAGGAAATGGTCGCTTTCGCGGCATCCGCCACATCGGCGCGCATGATCCGGATCCCGAGGTTCTGGGGCCGCTCGGCCATGCGCCCGCCGGGCTCTACGCCGATCCGCGCTTCCGGAAGGGGTTTGCGGAGCTCGGCAAGCGCGGGCTCACCTTCGACGCGTGGGTGCTGGAGCCGCAGATCGGAGACGTGACCGATCTCGCCCGCGCCTTCCCGGAGCAGCCGATCGTGCTGGATCATGTCGGCACGCCGCTCGGCCTTGGCAGCTACACCGGCCGGCAGGAGGAACGCTTCGCCGCGTGGAAGGCCGCGATCGACGAACTGGCGACCTGCCCCAACGTGACGGTAAAGCTGGGCGGCCTTGCCATGCCCTTCTGCGCGCTGGGCGAGCTTGGCCCCGACACGCGCACCGATGCAGCGACGCTGGCCGCGCTGTTCCGCCCCTATGTCGAGGCGTGCATCGCCGCCTTCGGGCCGCAGCGTGCGATGTTCGAAAGCAATTTCCCGGTCGATCGCTGGGGCGCCGACTATGCGACGCTGTGGAATGCCTTCAAGCTGATCGCGCGCGGCGCGAGCGCGGACGAGAAGCGGGAATTGTTCGCCGGCGCGGCGGCGCGCTTCTACCGGCTGGAAGGTCTGCCGGGCTGAATGGAAGCGGGCGGGGCGGCCGATACGCCGCCCCGCCTGCGCGCTTACTTCGGCATGCCGCTCATGCCGCTGGCCTTGCGCAGCGCGTCACCATCGAGGCGATAACCATCCAGGAACACGGTGCGCACGTGGCGCAGATTGCCGAGATCCTGCGACACGTCGCCATCGACAAGGATGATGTCCGCCTTCTTGCCCGGCGCGATCGATCCGGTGCGATCCGCCATGCCGGTTAGGCGTGCCGGGATGATCGTCGCGGTCTGCAGCGCCTCGGCATTGGTGAGGCCCGCGTCCTCGTAGAGTTCGAGCTCGCGCACCAGTTCGACGCCCCAGCCGTCGGTGCCCGCGACGATCGGCACGCCCGCCTTGTGGAGCCGCCCGACGACGCCCACCATCTTGGCGAAGCTGGCGCGGAAATCTTCCCGCGTCAGGCCGTCGAACAGCGGATAGCCGGGGATCTTCCAGCCGCGTGCCACCGCCGGCGGTGAGACATGGACGAAGGGCGCATATTCAGGTGCGACGGCCGAGCCGTCCGACGTCATCAATGGCTCCCACACGGTGAGCGTCGGATCGATGACCGTCTTGCGCTTGGCGAGTTCGGCGTAGAACGCCTTCATCTCGGGCGAGTCGAGATCGATCTCCTTGCCGTATTTCGCTGGCCCTTCGAGCCTTGCGGCAGTGTTCGCCTTGTCGACCACCGCCTGCGGCAGCGCCTGCATGATGATGAAGTTGATGTGGGTGATCTCGTCGTAGCCCGCACGCACCGCATCGAGCGGGCGCATGCCCGCCGGGATATGGCCGTGGACGTGGAGGCCCAGCTTGTGCGCCTCCGCCGCGGCGGGCGCGATCCACGCCGGGTTCATCGAGGTGTAGAATTTGACGCCCCACATGCCGGCGTCCTTTACCTTGCGCACCGCGGCGATCGCCTCGGCTTCCGAGCTGACCGTGAGCGCGCCCTGCGCGGCAAGCGGATCCTTGCGATCGATGATGATCGACACGACGCCGTCCGGCGCCAGAAGATCGCCGGCTGCGCGGCGCTTCTGCAGGCTTACCGTTTCGTCGATCATTGAGCCGGGGCTGCGGTAATTGGTCATGCCGGTGGCAAGGTTCTGCAGCAGGTTCCAGTCGTCGCCGCCGACGTGGCGATGCGCGTCCCACAGGCCCGGCGTCAGCGTCTTGCCCCGGCCGTCGATCACAGTGGCGCCGGCGGGTGCCTTGATCGAGCCGCCCGCGCCGACCTTGGCGACCTTGCCGTCGGCAATCAGCACCGCGCGATCGGGCACGTAGCGGCCGGCCTCGGAATCGAACATCAGCACATGGTCGATCAGCGTCGCGGTGCGGTTCGCCGAGCTGAGGAAGCCGCGCGCGACGTCGCGCACCATCGCGGCGGTGGCCTCGTCCTGGATATCCTTCAGCTTCGGCCCGGCGGCCTCATAGCCCGCCGGCAGCAGCGAAATGACGCCGGCCATGCCGAAGAAGCGGTTCTGCTCGTCCAGCCAGACCGGCGATGGGGAGAAGCCCCAGCCCTGGATGAAGGCGAGCTTCACCGTCTTCGGCCCGCTCGGCCCGTCAATCGGCACCGAACGATCGATCGTCAGCGTGGCATGGCCGCCCGGGAGCAGATCGACGCCCTTGGGGCCGGCGGCCACCAGCGCGTCGACGTCGTGCTCGCTGGCGAGCCAGGGGCCGCCATAGCTGCTGTAGCGCTTGCCGGCGAAGGGTGCGGAGCCAGAGTCCACCGCCGTCTTCCAGTGCGCGATGCCCTGGTCGTCAACGCGGAACTCCTCCGTCGCATCGCCGCTGTCGGTGAAGCCGCGGATCGCCATGCCGGTGGGGCGACGATCGGCGCCAAGCGTCACCACCTTGTCCGTCTCCGTCACCCAGCCGCGCAGCGACATCGACATGCGATAGGCCACGCGCGAATCCGGCATCGTCCACGACCAGACGTCCCCGTGCTTCCCTGCCGTCGAGCTGATCGTATAGTGCCGCGCGTCCGCCGGCGGCTTCAGCAGCTGATCCTTGGTGATCTGCGTCGACGCAGGCTTGGCAGCCGCGGCTGCGGCGGGCGCGGCGGTCTGGTGCGCGCTGGCAGTGAACGGCACGACGAGCGCGGCTGCAGCGAGCAGCGACGCGAGCATGGAACGACGCATGGTGTGAAGATCCCCCCCGATCGATTGTGGTCGCGAGTGTGCCGGGGCGGCGGGGTTTAGGCAACGGGGCTGGGCGGCATCGCATGCCGCCCCGCCCAGGCTATCAGTGCAGCGGCTCACCCGAAATGGTGATGCGATGCATCAGCCGGCGATGGCCGTGATAATCGTTCATCGCATAATGCCAGGTGGAGCGATTGTCCCAGATCGCGATCGAGCCCGGCGCCCAGGAGACGCGGCAGTGGAAGCGATCCTGCATTGCCACCTGGTAGAGATAGGTGAGGAGCGGCACGCTTTCCTCCCGCGTCCAGCCTTCGAAATGGAGCGTGAAGGCGGGGTTCACGTAGAGGATCTCCCGGCCGGTTTGCGGATGGCGGATCACCACCGGGTGGACGGCGCGGGTGCGCTCGTCATGCCCCTTCAGGTCCGCGCCTTGATCGGTCTTCGAATAGATGCCGTCGGCGCTGTAGATATGATCAGCCGAATGAACGGCGCGCAGCGTGCGCAGCGTCGCCTTCAGCCCCTCGGATAGGGAATCGAACGCAGCGCCCGGGCTGGCGAACAACGTGTCGCCGCCGGTCGGCGGCGTCTCGCGCGCGAGCAGGATCGATCCCATTGCGGGCACCTGATCATAGCTGTGATCGGTGTGCCAGCCGCCGCCGATATTGGTCTGCTGGTTCTCCGCCTTGCGCACTTCGGCGATTTCCGGATGGCCGCCGTTCGCCGGGAAATACTTGTTGACGCCGATCGGCCCCCAGCGGCGGGCGAAGGCGATATGCTGCTCGGGGGTGAGCGACTGATCGCGCACGAACAGCACGCCATGGCTCGCCACCGCATCGCGCAGGGTGGCGAAGGTCGCCTCGTCAAGCTGGTTCAGGTCAACGCCTTGCGCTTCGATCCCGACGTGGTCAGACAGCGGGCGCATCTCAACTGATGACATCGTTCCTCTCCTCATCTGCGTTGCAGGGAGGATAGAGGCCGAGGTGGCGGTGTAATGTCACCTTCGTTACATTTCTTGCGATGACTGATCGCGACGACTTGCTCGGCATCCGCTGGTTCGCGCGCCAGCCCGTGAACGTGCGGATGCGCATCGCTGCAGAGGCGCGGGCGGCGGCGCTGGCGCCCGGCCAATGGGTCTTTGGCGAGGGAGACGAGACGACCGGGCTGGTGATGGTGGTCTCCGGGATGCTGCGGCTGGAGGCGGCCGTGGGTGAGCGCATGGTGCTGGTCGGTGTCGCGCGTGCCGGTGGCGTCTTCGGCCAGTCGAAGCGGCGCGGCGGCGGGCCGCGGATCGTCACCGCGCGCGCAGGCCCGGTAAGCCGGATCGTGACGGTGAGCGATGCGGCCTTGGAGCGGATCGGCGCCGAGCTGCCGGTGCTGTGGCAGGGGGTCAGTGAGCTGGTTTACGGCCAGCTGGACGCCAGCGTCCATGGCCTGGCGCAGATGCTGGCGCTGCCGCCCGCCGCGCGGGTCGCCGCGCGGCTGATGCTGTTCGCGGACGATGGCGAGGTGCCGTTGAGCCAGTCGGATCTCGACGAACTGTGCGGCCTTTCACGCAAGACCGCGAATGCACACCTTTCCGCGATGGAAGCGGCCGGCGTGATCGCGCGGGGTTATGGCAGCATCAGGCTGCTCGACCGCGCGGCGCTGGCGCACCTCGCGGGCTGAGCGGCGATCAGGAGGGCTGGGCGGTCGGTGCGCGCCGCGTCACCGTTGGCGCAGCGGTACGGGCGGCGGGGCGGTGGAGCAGCGTAAGGCCGCCGGCACCGATCACCAGCAGGGCGACATCGATCGCGAGCATACCGCCGGCCGCCGGGAACGAAATCGCCGCATGGCCGAGTGCGGTCACGATCAGCGCGGCAAATGTCGCACTGCGCAGCCGCAGTTGGGTGATCCAGCGCGGAGAGAAGGCGCCAAGCGCGAGGAGCGCGGCAAGGAACAGCCAGAAGCCGGCAACGAGCGGCGCCTGCGGCCCGGCCACGCCACGCAGCCAGGCAGTGAGGATGAGGCCAAGCGGCGTGGCCCAGATCACGACGTGCCAGCACGCCTCCAGCCGGTCGCTGCCCATCCCGCGGCGGCGACGCTTGGTGAGCCAGAGCGTCGTCCCCGTCGCGGTGATGACGCAGAGCGCGAGGCCGAGTAGCATGTAGGCGATCTCGACCGGCAGGCCACCGAAGTTGCCGAAATGGAGATTGTAGGTGGAGGCGGCGAGCTGCTTGCCGATCGGGCCGTCCGACAGGCCGACCGGCCCGTGCCAGTTGCCCGCGGCGTCGAAGGTGTAGGTCTCGCCGTAGATCAGCCGGCGCGGATGCTCCGCGATCACCTGAACGTGCTGGCCGCGCGTGCCGGGATCATGCGCGATGATATAGGTGGGAAAGGTGCCGGGCACGCGCGTCTGCACTGCGCTCAGCGCAGCCGCGATGTTGGGCAGCGGGGCCGGTGCGGGATCCTCCGCTGGCTCGTCGCCGAAGATGCGCGAATAGACAGCGTCCGTGTCGCCATTGGCATAGGCCTTTGCCAGAACGCTGGCGCCAACTGTGCTGAGGCCGATGAACGCGCCGGTCAGCGTCACCGCCAGCACGAACGGCAGCGTCCAGACGCCGAGCCGGTTGTGCCAGTCCGCGCGCGCGATTTGCGGATCGTGGCGGGTGCGCAGGCGGAAGGCGTCGCGAACGATGCGCGGATGGGCGAGGACACCGGTGATCGCCAGTGCCGCCAGTGCGACGCCGAGTGCGCCGACGATGATCATCCCGACGATCATCGGCAGATTCAGATACTCGTGCATCCCGATGACGAATTCGGTCCAGCTATGCGCCTCGGGCGCGACGACCTTGCCCGTGCCGTCGACATACCAAGCGCCATTGTCGGTGGTGACGACGGCACGTGGCAGATCCTCCGTTGGCATGCGGATATAGAGGTGCGTGGTGCGCGGCTTTCCCGCCTCGCTGGCGACGACCGCCTCCATTGCGGCCTGGGCGGCGGCGGGCGAGAGGGTGGCGGTTTCCGCGACGCCAGGCTGCTCCCAGCGCTGCCAGCGATCGTGGATCACGACGATCGCGCCGGTTAGCGCGATGATATAGATCAGCGCGCCGGCTAGGAGGCCAAGCGCCGCATGGCCGCCGAGCGCGCGCTGGACGAGCGTCTGCTGCTTGCTGGTCCGGGCAGTCGTTTCGACGGGCGCGTTCATGCAAGACCCCACAACAAGGTGCCGAGGAGAGCGGCGATCGCTGGCGGCGCGATCATCTGCGCCGGTCCGCTACGTGTCATCTGCCACGTCATGAGGGCGCTCCACAGCAGGGGTTGAAGAAGGAAGGTGAGGACGACCGCGTCGGTATCGCCGCTGCCGTTGCGGCGGGCGAGCGCTTGGGCGCCGAAGGCCAGCCACTGCGCGGCGGCGAAGGCGACCGGCACGACGAGGACGAACACGGCGATGCGGCGGGCAAGGTCTCCCGAGCGGCGCGGCAGGCTGATCGAAGGCGGCTCGCGCGGCGGACGCCCGGCGCGCGCGGGTTCGGTCCAGCCGGCGTAGAGCACCGCAAGAAGGGCGGCGACCATGCCGACCACCCCGCCCATGGCGAGGCCCCACGCGCCGTCTTTGGCGGTTAGCACCCAGAGCGCGGCGATTCCCAGCATCCAGCCAGCCACCGAGATGCTGCGCCGCCCGTCCCAGCCGATCCGCACCAGGATCATCGCCAGGACGATTGCGAGGAGGGCGGCGGCGTTCACGTCAGAGCCCCGCGCCCGGCCCGAAGCGAACGCTGATCGTGCCCAGCACCGTGCGCGGCGCGCCATAATAGCCGCCGTCGAAGTTGAGCGCGGTCAGATACTTGGCGTCCGTCACGTTGCGCACGTTCACGCTGGCCGCGACGTTGGGCGTCAACTCGTAGCGGGCGAGCAGATCGAGCAGGGCATAGCCGCCCTGCTTTACTGTGCGAGCCGGCGTGAAAATGCGGCTTTGATACTGGCCCGACGCCCCGAGCTTCAGCTGCGGCAAGGCGGGCGGCGAGTAGCTGAGGTTGAGGCGGGCGGTGTTGCGCGGCACGAACAGGCGCGCGGCAGCACCGGTTTCGTCCTCGATGCGCATCAGCGTGTAGCCGCCGGTCGCTTGCAGCCCCTCGGCAATGCGCCCGCCGACCTCGATCTCGATCCCTTCGGAGCGGGCGTCGACGCCGCGCGAAATGGTGCGGCCGTCGACGAAGTCGACTGCTTCGGCCGTATTCTGCTGCCGGGTGCGGAACAGCGCGACGGTGGCGTTGAGCCGCCCGCCGAACCATTCGCCCTTCACGCCCGCTTCCAGATTATTGCCGCGGATCGGATCAAGCACGCGGAAGTCCGCGCCGATCGCGGTCTGCGGATTGAAGATCGTCGCGTAGCTCGCGTAGAAGCTGAGGCTGGGCGTCACGTCCAGCGTCGCGCCAGCGAACGGCAGGAAGCGGGTGTTGTCGAAGTTGGTGTCGACGCCGTAGGAAAAGCCGCGGCTGACGGCATGGGTGACGTTGCCGCCGACCATCACCTTCAGCGGATCGGCGAGGTTGAGCCGGACGAGGCCGTAAAGCGTCTCGCGCCGCGTCTGCGTGTTCTGGCTGGAGGCATAGGCGGTCGAGAAATCGGTCGGGAAGTTCGGCCGCGGGAAGTTGCCGGCGAGAAGATCCGGGAAGGGCAGATAGACGTTGATCGTCGGAACGTCGTAGCTCGAGCGCTGCTTGTAATCCTGTGCGCTGCGATTGACGCCGATGTTCACGTCATGCTCGCGGCCGAACAGCGTGACGGGGCCGGTGACATAGGCTTCCATCGTCAGGTTGCGGGTTTCCGCGCGAAAGGCGCCGGGATAGCTCTGGATGCCGAGCAGCACGTTCGGGTCCGTCGGGCTGGGCGCAATGCCGTCGGGATCGCCGCGCACCGGCGAGCCGAAGACGTAGAACAATTCGTCCGCCTCGCTGGTCGCGCGGCGGATCGCGCTGAACCGGGCGACCCAATCGTTGCCCAGCTGGTGAGTCACGTCGCCGAAGATCTGGCGGTCGATGATGTGCCAGTTGGACCAGTCGGGCGCGACGTTGGCGGAGCGATCATAGTCGATCCGCGTGCCGTCGGTGTAGCTGAGCGGCAGGGCGCCCCACATGGCGCCGCGGCTGTGGTGATCCTGGTGGCCGTAGCCGCCGCTGATGACGGTGTTGGGCCCAAGATCCGCCTCGATGATGCCATAGCCGACCCAGCGGCGCAGGCCGTAGCGATCGAGATGGCTGTCGGTATCGGTGAAGGCGCCGACGGCCCTCGCCCGCACGCTGCCGTCGCTGGTGAGGGGGACGCTGATGTCGCCTTCCAGCCGCAGATTATCGTACGAGCCATATTGCGCGCTGGCGCTGGCGCGCAAATCCCGCGTCGGGCGCTTGCGGATGAAGTTGACCACCGCGGAAGGGTTGCCGGTGGAGGACAGCAGCCCAGGGGCGCCGCGCAGCACTTCGATATGATCGTAGAAGGCGGTGTCGATCGAGCCCGTCTGGATGCCGAAGGCGAAGGGAACGCCGATGCCGTCCACCTGGAAGGTCTGGATGTCGAAGCCGCGCGCCGAGAAATAGACCCGGTCGGTCTCGTTCGCCTGCACGTTAACGCCCGGCACGGTGGTGAGCAGGGAATTGACGTCGTTGAGCTGGAAATCCTCGATCTGAGCGCGGGTGACGACGCTGATCGACTGCGGCGTTTCGCGCTGCGTGAGGTTCAGGCGAGTCGCGGTGCTCTGGCCGCTGATCGTATAATCGTCGCTACCTTCCGTACGCTGGCCGGTGACGACGATGTCGCCGGTCTGCTGCGTGTCGGCTGCATCGGCCGGTGCGCTGGCGGGTGCGGTCGTGATCGCCGCGGCAGATGCCAGCAGCGAGAAAATGGTCGTCAACGTCAATCTCCCTGATGACGACCGCTGTAATCATGTAGTGCGCTATTGCAAGTCGTTATCAATGTTAGGAGGCACGTTCAGACCGCCTGCTCGCGCTTTTCCGGACGGATGTAGACCGAGCTGATGTCCGGCAATTCCGCCTTCAGCTCTTCCTCGATCGATTCGATCAGCGTCTCGCCCTCACCCATGGTGAGCGCGTCGTCGAAGTCGGCGCTGATCGCGACGAAGACGGCGTGCGGTCCGGTGTGGATGGTGCGCACATGGTTGACGGCGGTGATCTCCGGGCGTGCACCGACGATCGTGCGTACGCGGGCAATCACGCGGGGGTCGGCGCGCTCGCCGATCAGGAGGCCCATCGACTCGCGGGCCAGCACCACCGCGACGAGGCCGAGGAGAAGGCCGATCGCGATCGAGGCGATACCGTCGATCCGCGGATTCCCGAACCAGTGGCTGGCCCACACGCCAGCAGCCGCGATCCCCAGGCCGATCAGTGCCGCCGAATCCTCGAACAGGACGATGAACGCGGCGGGGTCCTTCGACTCGTGTACGGCCTCCCACCAGCCCATGTCGCCGCGCGCCTTGTTGAACTCGCGCACGGCGATCGCCCAGGACGTACCCTCGAGCAGCGCCGCAACGCCAAGGACGATGTAGTTGATCAGCGGATCGCGCAGCGGCTCCGGCGATCGGAAGTGGAGATAGCCTTCGTAGATCGACACGCCCGATCCGCCGGCGAAGATCAGGATCGCAACGACGAACGCCCAGAAATACAGCTCCCGCCCGTAGCCGAACGGGCGCTTTGCATCCGGCGGGCGCTTGGCGCGCTTCTGGCCGTAAAGCAGCAGCAACTGGTTGCCGCTGTCGACCAGTGAATGGACGCCCTCGGTCAACATGGAGGAGGAACCGGTGATCGCGGCGGCGACGAATTTCGCCACTGCGATGCCGAGGTTCGCCGCCAGCGCGCCGAACAGGACGATGTTCTCGCGCCAGCCGCCGTCTCCCTTCGCCTGCGCGTTGCTCATTGATTGTCCCCGGGGCGGGCCGCCCAAGCGGGAGGGACGCGCCGGCCGGGTTGCGGTTCCGCCGCGTCGCGCATCGAGGGAGCATTAGTCTCGCCGGGGCGGCGGGACTCCGGGCCGCCGCGATGATAGCATGATCGCGGTGCTGTCGGTTTGGCCCGTTCGTGTCAGTTTTCGCCAAGCGTTCCGCCGCGCCCTATCCCATTTGACGTACGATGCGCGGCGCCTTCGCCCGCGATGATGGAGATCAGATTATCATGGGCATCATCACCACCACCGATGGCACGGAGATCTTCTACAAGGACTGGGGTCCCAAGGACGCGCAGACGATCATGTTCCATCACGGCTGGCCGCTGTCGGCCGACGATTGGGACAATCAGATGATGTTCTTCCTGGGCGAAGGGTTTCGCGTCATCGCGCACGATCGGCGCGGCCATGGCCGGTCGAGCCAGACGGACACCGGCAACGAGATGGACACTTATGCTGCCGACGTCGCCGAACTGGTGCGCGCGCTGGATCTGAGGAAAGTCATCCATGTCGGCCATTCGACCGGCGGCGGCGAGGTGGCGCATTATGTCGCGCGGGCAGAGCCCGGGCGGGTGGCCAAGGCGGCGCTGCTCGGCGCGGTGCCGCCGGTGATGGTGAAGTCGGACAGCAACCCCGATGGCGTGCCGATCGACGTGTTCGACGGCTTTCGCGCGTCGCTGATCGCCAACCGGCCGGAATTCTATCGCACGGTGGCTTCCGGGCCCTTCTACGGCTTCAATCGCGATGGGGCGACGGTGAGCCAGGGTCTGATCGACAATTGGTTCCGGCAGGGGATGACCGGCGGGGCCAAGGCGCATTACGACTGCATCAAGGCCTTCTCCGAGACCGACTTCACCGAGGATCTGAACGCGATCGACGTGCCGGTGCTGGTGATGCACGGCACTGACGACCAGGTCGTGCCCTTCGCCAATCACGGGCCGAAATCCGCCAAGCTGCTGAAGAACGGCAGCTTCAAATCCTATGACGGCTTCCCGCACGGCATGGCGCAGACCCATCCGGACGTCATCAATCCGGATCTGCTGGCCTTCTTCCGCAGCTGATCGCCAAGGCGGGTGGTGGGTGTCGCCGCCACCCGCCCGGTACTTGCACTCAGGCGGTGGCTTCGACCAGTTTGAGCAAGGTGTTCCAGTTGCGGCCGGTGGACGGCGGCAGCTTCGCCTTTGCCATCACCGAAGGCAGCTTCGACGTGCCGACGCCGTCGGGATAATCGACGTAGAGTTCGCGGCCCACCGCGTGGAGGCGCTCCGGCCCCGCATGATGCGTGAACAGCGCCTCGATGACCGCAGGTGCGATGGGTGCGTGGTGGAACAACACCTGCACCCGGTTCGGGCGTGTCGCGGTCGCGTCCGGGAAGGGGTTGGCGGCGGCCGTCGCGGCGAGATCGGCGTGGTTGCGCACGAACCACAAGGTGTCGAGTTTCAGCCTGTCGCGGGCGGCGGCGTGGAGCCGCGCCTCGAGCGCGGCGCCATCCTCCACGTCACAGGAGAAGATCGCATTGCCAGAGGCAAGCAGGGTCTTCACCTCGGCCATGCCCTCGGCCGCCAGGAACGCGCGCAGATCGGCCATGGCGAGCGGCTTGCCGGCGTTAATTGCACGCGGCAGCGCCGCCCAGCGCATTACCGCTCTTCCCGCAAGGGCCGTGCGAGCAGTTCGCCGATGATGTCGCTTGCAGCCGCGCCGGCGAGCAGGCGTGTGACGGCGGCTGTGATCGGCATGTCGATACCCGCCGCTAGCGCGATCTCGGCAAGTACCGGTGCGGTGAAGGCGCCTTCCGCGACCGTGCGGCGATCGGCCAGCAACTCGGATGCCGGACGGCCCTGGCCTAAGCCGAGGCCAAGCGAGAAATTGCGGCTGCTGGTCGAGGAACAGGTGAGGACGAGATCGCCCAGGCCTGACAGGCCCGCTAGCGTCTCGGCATTGGCGCCGCGCTCGATGCCGAAGCGGGTCATTTCCGCAAAACCGCGCGCGATCAGCGCCGCACGGGCATTCTGGCCGAGCCCGGCGCCCTCGACGACGCCGCAGGCGATGGCGAGGACGTTCTTCACCGCGCCGCCGATCTCCGCACCGATCACGTCGCTGGAGGCATAGGGGCGGAAGCTGGGGCTGGCGAGGCGGGCCGCGAGCCGCGCCTGCAGGTTCGGATCGGCGCACGCGAGGGTGACCGCGGTCGGCAAACCGGCGGCGACTTCATGCGCGAAGGTGGGCCCGGAGAGGACGGCAATCGGCGCATCCGGATGCGCGGCGCGCGCAATATCGCCTACCAGCCGCCGCGTGCCAGCCTCGATCCCCTTCGCGCACAGGACAAGCGGCGTCCCGCCGACCGGCGTCGCCGCGAGCACCGCGCCGACATGCTGCGCGGGCGCTACGACGAGAAGCGCATCCCGGTCCGCCAGATCATCGAGCGAGGCGGTGGCGTGGATTGCGGGCGACAGCGCGATGCCGGGCAGGAACAGGGTGTTCTCGCGGCGCTCGTTGACGCTTTCTACCACCTCCGGCTCGCGCGCCCAGAGGAGGACGTCGCCGCCGCGCGCCGCAACCTGTGCCAGGGCCGTGCCCCAGGCACCGCCGCCGATGACGCCGATCTTCATGCCTTCACCCCGGCGCCGCGCACCGCCTCCGCACCGGGATCGAGCGGCCAGCGCGGGCGCGCCGCCACATCCAGCGGATCGGTGAGCCCGGCGGCGAAACGCTCCGCCCCGGCCCAGGCGATCATCGCGGCATTGTCGGTACACAGCCAGAGAGGCGGCGCGACGAAGCGCAGGCCATTGTCGGCGGCCAGCGCGGACAGCGTGGCGCGGACCGCGCTGTTCGCCGCGACCCCGCCGGCGACGACCAGCGCCGTCGCGCCGGGCGCACGATTGATGGCGCGCGCGGTGCGATCGATCAGGCAATCGACGACGGCGGCCTGGAACGAGGCGGCAATATCTTCCGGCGCATAATGGCCGACGATCCGCGCCACCGCTGCCTTCAGGCCAGCGAACGAGAAGTGAGGTTCGGGTGAGCGGTACAGCGGGCGCGGCAGCGGCACGGCGGCAGGGTCTCCGGCGCGCGCGGCGCGCTCCACCGCCGGGCCGCCGGGGAAGCCGAGGCCGAGCAGCTTCGCCGTCTTGTCGAACGCTTCGCCAGCCGCGTCGTCGATCGTCGTGGCGAGCCGGCGGTAGCGATCGACGCCCTCCACCAGCAGCAATTGGCAATGCCCGCCCGAGACGAGCAGCAGCAGATAGGGTAACTCAAGGTCGGGATCGGACAGGCGCGGGCTCAGCGCGTGACCCTCCAGGTGGTTCACGGCGATCAGCGGCTTGCCGGCGGCATGGGCCAGCGCCTTGCCGGTGACGAGGCCGACCATGACGCCGCCGATGAGGCCCGGGCCTGCGGTCGCAGCAATCGCATCCACATCGCTGAGGCTGACGCCCGCATCGGCGAGCGCGCCGGCGACGAGCGGTTCCAGCGCCTCAACATGCGCGCGGGCGGCGATCTCTGGCACCACGCCGCCGAATGGCCGGTGCGCGGCTTCCTGCCCGGCGAGCCGGTGCGCCAGCACTTGCCGATCACCAGTGACGAGCGCCGCCGCGGTTTCATCGCACGAGGATTCAAGGCCGAGAATGAGCATGGCGCCGGCTTACCCGTTTGGCCCAACCTTGTCGCCAGCCTTGTCAAAGCTGGAGCTTGTCGAAGGGGAAGCGGGGGCCGATAGGGCTGTGGTTGTGAGCAAGACCTTCAAACTGGGAACCCGCGGCTCCCCGCTGGCGCTGACGCAGGCGGGCATGGTACGCGACGCGCTGATGGCCGCGCCGGGCTGGGCCGAACATGGCTTTGACGATGTCGAGATCGTCGAGATCCGCACCACCGGTGATCGTGTGCAGAACCGCGCACTGGCGGAGATCGGCGGCAAGGCTTTGTGGACCAAGGAACTCGATCGCGCGCTGCTTGCCGGCAAGGTTCATGCCTGCGTCCATTCGATGAAGGACGTGGAGACGATTCGTCCCGGCGAGATCGTGATCGCCGCCATGTTGCCGCGCGCTGACGTGCGCGACCGGCTGATCGGCGTCGATGCGATCGACGATCTGCCGCGAGGCGCGGTGGTGGGTTCGAGCTCGCCGCGGCGGCGCGCGCAGCTGCTGCGGCGGCGGCCGGATCTCAGCATCGTGCTGTTCCGCGGCAATGTCGACACGCGGCTGGGCAAACTGGCGACGGGCGAGGTGGACGCGACGCTGCTCGCGGCGGCAGGGCTGGAGCGGCTCGGCCGGCACGACACCGGCACGCCGATCCCCACTGACGTGATGCTGCCCGCGCCCGCTCAAGGCGCGATCGGGGTGGAGACGCTGGCCGACGGATCAGCACGCGCGCTTGTCGCCGCGATCGGCTGCGCCGACACAATGGCCTGCGTGCTGACGGAGCGCGCGTTGCTCGCCGCGCTGAAGGCGGACTGCCACTCGCCGGTCGGCGCGCTGGCGACGATCAACGACGGCACGATCACCCTCAAGGGTGAGCTGCTGGCGGAAGACGGCCACGCGCATGTCGCTGGCTGCCTGGGGGGCCGCGATGGCGCGGCGGTCGGCGCGGCACTGGCGGCCGATCTGCTTGGCCGTGCCGCGCCCGACGTGCGGCGGTTGTTCGAGGGGTGAGGGCGTGAGCGTGCGCGCCGCCCGGCGTCCGGCGCTGGTGCTTCGTCCCGCGCCCGGCGACGCCGCGACGGCGGGGCGGCTGGCGAACGCTGGTTTGGAAGCAATCCGGCTGCCGCTGTTCAAGGTGGTGCCGCTTCCCTGGTCGGTGCCGGAAGCCGCGTTCGACGCATTGCTGCTGACCAGCGCCAATGCGGTTCGCCAGGCGGGGGCGGGGCTGGAGGCGCTGAGCGGCCTGCCGGTGATCGCGGTGGGATCCGCGACGGCGGAGGCGGCGGAAGCGGCCGGACTTCACGTCGCGGTTACCGGCGATACGGATGGCGTGGCGGCGATCGCGCTAGCCCATGCGCGGGGTTGGCGCCGGATCCTGCGGCTGACGGGACGGGAGCGAACCGCACTTGGCGGGATCACCGACGTCGCCGTCTATGCCAGCGATCCGCTGCCGCTACCCGATGGCGCGCTGGATGTCGCACGCGGTGCGGTGGCGCTGCTTCATTCGACCCGCGCGGCGGAGCGCTTTTCCGAGTTGATCGGGCGCCATGGCGTGCCGCGCGGCGCGGTGCGGCTGGCGGCGATCAGCGACAAGGTGGCGCGCGCGGCGGGCAGGGGATGGGATGCGGTTTGCATCGCCGACGCGCCCAATGATGCCAGTCTCGTAGCGACTGCGACCACGCTCGCGATTGACCCCTGAGGCGCAGGCGGGGATAAGACCCCCCATGGACGATGCTGCGCCGCCGCAAGATGCCGCCCCGCGCCGATCCCGCATCGGCCCCTTCGCGCTCGCGGTTGGATTGATCTTTGCCATCGGACTGGCCCTGATGTGGGTCGGGATGCGCAACGATAATGCGTGGCTCACCAACGGCGCCGATCCCGCGGCCGAGCCCAGCCCCGCGATCGAGGCGCCCGTTCCGCCGGTGACGACGTCGGCGCGCCCCGTCGCGCCGACCGGCGGGGATGCCATGTCGCTGACGCGCGAGAATGCGCTGGCTGCACAGCTTGCGGCACTGGAGGCACGCGCCGCCGGCATCGGGGCGGACGTATCCAACGCGGCCGACCGCGCCGGGCGGGCGGAGGCGATCCTGGTCGCCTTTGCCGCGCGGCGCGCGATCGATCGCGGCACCTCGCTTGGCTATCTCGAGGATCAGTTGCGCATGCGCTTCGGCGCGACGCAGCCGGACGCCGTCGACACGGTGATCGAGGCTGGTCGCGAGCCGGTGACGATCGAGGCGCTGCGCCAGGCGCTGGATGCCAATGCGACAGTGCTCCTGAACCCGGGCGCCAACGGCTGGTTCGACGGCCTGCTGAACGAACTGCGCAGCCTCGTCGTGCTGCACGAGGCGACGACGCCGTCGCCCCTGCCCGCGGATCGGCTGGCGCGGGCACGGCGGATGCTGGACGCGGGGCAGGTCGAGCCGGCGCTGGAAGAGATCAGCCGGCTGCCTGGCGCTGCCCAGGCGACGAAATGGACGAGCGCTGCCGCGCGCTACGTGGCGGCCCGGCGCGCGCTCGATACGCTGGAGACCGCCGCGATCATCGGCACGATCCCCACTGCGCCGGTGCAGCAGAGCGCGCCGGTGCGCGGCGACGATGCGGCGCAGGCGGAGGAGGGGGCGGAGAAGCCCGCGGCAGCGGCGGCCGAGGGTCCGGTCTCGTCGACCTGAGGCTTCTTAGCGGCCATCATGCTCGCGCGGCGGCCAGCAGTTGAGCAGGAGGCGATGCTTGCATCACGCGGCACGCCCCGGCATCGGCGCGCCGGTGAGCGCCGTTCCTGCCACCGCCCCCACTGCCACTGACCCTACGGCACCGGGCAAGAGCCATTTCGTCATGCTCGACGGGCTGCGCGGGGTCGCGGCCTTGATGGTGGTGTTGTTCCACCTGTTCGAGCCTTATGCCCATGGCGATCCGCAGGTGCAGATCATCAATCACGGCTATCTGGCGGTCGACTTCTTCTTCCTGCTGTCGGGCTTCGTCATTGCCTATGCCTATGACGATCGCTGGGGGCGCCTGAGCCTTATCGGTTTCGTCAAACGGCGGGTGGTGCGGCTGCAACCCATGGTGATCCTGGGCAGCATCATCGGCGCGCTGCTGTTCGCCTTCCAGGGCTCCTCCGTGTTTCCCAAGATCGGCGAAGCGACCGGGGCACAAGTCGTCGGCGTGATGCTGCTGGCTTTCGTCATGATCCCGCTGCCCAAGAGCGGGGACGTGCGCGGCTGGGACGAGATCTATCCGCTCAACGGCCCGCAATGGTCGCTGTTCTACGAATATGTCGCGAACCTGCTCTATGCGATCGGGCTGCGTCGGCTGTCCAACCGCGCCATGGCAGTGTTCGTCGCCATCTGCGCCGGCGCGCTGGTCCATCTTGCAATGGCCGGCCCGCGCGGCGACCTGATCGGCGGATGGGCGCTCGATCCGAACGGCATCAGGATCGGGCTGACCCGCGTCATGTACCCGTTCTTCGCCGGGGTGCTGATGATGCGCCTGGGGCTGAGGATACGACTGCCGCACGCGTTCGCGATCAGCACCGCGCTCCTGGTGGTCGCGGTCAGCCTGCCGCGCTTCGGCGGACTGGATCGCCTGTGGCTGAACGGACTCTATGAGGCGGCGTGCGTGATCCTGCTGTTTCCGCTGATCGTCGCGATCGGGGCGGGGGACAAGGCAGCGGACGGGGTGGCGGTGCGGATCGCGCGCTTCTTCGGGGACTTGTCGCTCCCGCTCTACATCACGCACTTTCCGCTGGTGTATGTCTACACGGCTTGGGTGGCCAATACGCAGCCGTCCACGGTATCGGGCGCGCTGGTCGGTGCCGGCGTGCTCGCCGCGGCGCTGCTGATCGCCTTTGCCAGTCTCAAGCTCTACGACGAACCCGCCCGCCGGTGGCTCGCGACGCGCCTGCTTCGGCGCAAGCGGGATGCAGGATCCGCAGAGACGCATCGCCCCTCCGCGTAACCGCCGCGAGCGTGGTCGCATTCACAGGCAGATCACGCGGTAAACGCCAGCGACCTGCGTTATCTTGCCGCCGCTCGCTTGCCAGTAATCGGACCATTCCTCGTTGCCGCAGAGAACGAACCGCTGCAGTTCCGCTTCGGCCCAGCCTCCCCGTTCGGTCGAGAGCGTAAAGGCTTGTGCCCGCATGTCAGAGACGAGCCGGTGCTCCGGTCTACCCGGCTGGTACCGCGACGACACGCGCCGTTTGAACTCTGCGTCGCGTGCGCTCATGGCTCCGTTGAGCTTTTTGGCAATCGGAGGAAGGGACCATTCCGATGCGTTCCACGCAAGGGTTGCTGCAAGAGCGGCGAGTAGAAAGGATGGCATGGCGGCGACGATGATGAGGCAGCCGCGGGTCGACATCTCCGTCCATTACTATACGATCTGGCGAACGTCCGCAGACTTCTTTGCGGTTCTTGGTACGGTCTTCATGCCGACAGGCGCTCGATCATCGCCATGGCGCCGTGTGGTGCTCTTTCCTTGAACCCATTGATGAAGAACACGAACACGTCCCGCGGCGTGGTCGCGAGATGCTCGGCGACATAGGGCAGGCCATCAGGCCGGTCGCCCTTCGACCATAGCCGGGCAGCATCGGTCCATTTGTCCAGCGCGGCAGGTGAATAACCGGCCGGTTCCTCCTCCACCGCATCCTCCAGCCGGGCATAGACGAAGTCGGACGAGACGTCGGCGATCGCCGGATAATCGCGCGAATCCGCATAGACGATCGCCACGCCTGCCTTGCGGCACATGGCAACGAACTCCGGCACGGCGAAGCTTTCGTGGCGGACATGCACGGCGTGGCGGAGCGCGATCCCGTCCTGGCTGGCGGGCAGCAGTGCAAGGAAAGCGGCGAAATCCTCGGCGTCGAACTTCTTCGTGGCCATGAATTGCCACATGATCGGACCAAGCTTGTCGCCAAGCTCGGTAATCCCCTGGCTGACGAAGCGTTGGATCGAGTCCCCGCCTTCCGCCAGCACCTTGCGATTGGTGGCGTAGCGCGAGGCCTTGAGGGTGAAGACGAAATCCTCGGGAGCGGTCTTGGCCCAGCCGGCGAAGGTCGCCGGCTTGAAGCCGCTATAGTAGGTGCCGTTCACCTCGATCGCGGTGACATGGCGGCTGGCATATTCCAGCTCGCGCTTGATCGGCCATTTGGGCGGGAAGAACGTGCCGCGCCAGGGCTCGTAGGTCCAGCCGCCAATTCCGACGCGAATCGCTCTCTTCGTCATGGCCATGCTGTAGCAAGGTCGCAGCGTGGCCGCGAAATCCGCGTTTCCCGCCGGCTATAGAGGCGTTCCGCCCGCGCGGTGCGGAGCACGGTTCGTCGCCTCGGGGGAACGACAGCGGGGGCGGCTGCGTACCGACGTGCATGACGATAAGCCCCATCCGCCTCCGTCACGTTCTTCCTGTCCTGCTGTTCCTCGTCGCGTTCCTGCTCGCGCCCGCGCGGCTCCAGGCGCAGGCGGCGGACACGGCCAATGCCAGCGCACCGGCAGCGGCCGACCTTTATGGCCGCGGGACGCCGCGCGGCCTCGCGACCGGGCTGATCAACGCCCTGTCGGCGCAGGATTACGACCGGGCGAGCCAGTATCTAGACCTGTCACGGATCGCGCGCTCGCGCCGTGCCGCGGCGGGGCCGGAGGCGGCGCGGCGACTGCAGGCGGCGCTCGATGCCGGCGGATCGCTGATGCAGCCGGTCCAGCTGTCGAACGATGCGACGGGCCGGATCGATGACCAGCTGCCGATCGACGAGGAGCGGGTCGGCACGCTCCCCGGCAAGGACAAGGCGGCCGAGGTGCCGCTGATCGCCACCCAGTCCACCAACGACGACGGGCAGACGATCTGGCTGCTGAGTGCGGCAAGCATCGCGTCGCTGCCGGCGGCAAACGTCGAGGCGGCGGGCAGCCGGCTGCGCAGCCTGTTCCCCAGCGCGATGCGCGATACCGACATTGGCGGGGCGCCGCTGGCCGACTGGATCATCCTGATCGGCGGCGCGGTGCTGTTCTACCTCGCCATTCGGTTGATTGTCGCGCTGCTGATGAGCGGGCTCGGGCGGGTGAAGCGGCGAGAGGACGGGGGGCTGTTGTGGCGGCTCCTGTGCGCCGCGCCGACGCCGTTCAGCCTGTGGGTGTCGATGCTGCTTTTCCTCGCCACCACGCGCACGCTGGAGGTGGCGTTCGTCGCGCGGCAGCTGACCGGGCGGTTCGCCGGGGCGCTCGCCTTCGTCGGCTTCTGCTGGTTCCTGTGGCGGATGATCGGCGTCGGCGCGGATCTCGTCGCGGCGCGGATGGAGCACAGCCAGCGCTTCCGCGCACGATCGATCATCATCTTCGTTCGCCGCGCGCTGAAGCTGCTGCTGCTGATGTTCGCGACCGTACAGGCGCTGAATATCCTGGGCGTGGACGTGACGACCGGCATCGCCGCACTCGGCATCGGCGGTATCGCCATTGCGCTGGGCGCGCAGAAGACGGTGGAGAATGTCGTCGGCTCGATTTCCGTCGTCGCCGACGAGCCGGTGCGGGTGGGTGATTTCTGCAAGGTGGGCGATGTCAGCGGCACGGTGGAGGACATCGGCATCCGGTCGACCCGCATCCGCACCAACGACCGCACGCGGATCACCATCCCGAACAGCGTCTTTTCCTCGCAGCAGATCGAGAACTTCGCTTGGCGAGATCGCTTCCTGTTCGCGCCGACGCTGAAGCTTGCCTACGGCATCGACGCCGACACGGTGGAGCGCGTGCTGGTCAGCATCCGCGAGGCGCTGGCGGAGGCGGAGTACCTGCTGGAAGGCGCGCGGGCGAGTCTCAAGGGCTTTGGTGAAAGCTCGATCGACATCGAGATCTTCAGCTACGTCGATCGATCGGACTTCAACGAATATGTCCGCCTGCAGGAGGGGCTGCTGCTGGAGCTGATGCGCCGCGTGGAGGCTGCCGGCGCGCGTTTCGCGGTGCCGGCGCGCTTCGTTCGCGTGGAGGGCGGCGCGGACGCCGCGGGAACGCAGGGGGCAAGCGCGCCGGCCTGATCCGGCGGCCGCTATCGATGCTGTTCGCGATGACGGTGACCCGTCCGGCAATGCAGTTCCGCTGCCTGATGCAGCAGGAACTGGAGCGGGCGAAGGGATTCGAACCCTCGACCCCAACCTTGGCAAGGTTGTGCTCTACCCCTGAGCTACGCCCGCTCTGGCGCCGTGTCCCGGATGCTTCCGGGCTGGGTGAGGCGCGGCCACTAGCAGCGACTTTTTGACCCCGCAACCCCCTTCAACAACAAAGTTGCGCAACATTGACCGAAGCGGCCCTGACCGCCTACCTCCATCCGTAGGATGACCGCCCCCACCATTCTTCTCGTCGAGGACGATCCGGCCCTCCGCATGCTCACGGCGCGTGCGCTTCAGGAAAATGGATTCGCGGTTCGGCCGGCTTCCGCGGCCCCGGAAATGTGGCTGGCGCTCGATTCGGGCCCGGTCGACCTGGTGCTGCTCGATATCATGCTGCCCGGCACCAGCGGGATCGACCTGTGCCGGTCGCTTCGCCAGAAGAGCGACGTCCCGATCATCTTCATCTCCGCGCGCTCGAGCGAGACGGACCGCGTCGTGGGCTTGGAGCTGGGCGCGGATGATTACATCGCGAAGCCGTTCGGCGTGCGCGAGCTGGTGGCGCGGGTGCGCGCCGTGCTTCGCCGCCCGGCGCTCGATCGCCGCTCGGGCGAGGGCGACCAGGGCGTGATGACGTTCGAGGGCTGGACCATCAACCTGCCGCGCCGAGAGCTTACCTCGCCGACCGGCGCCACCGTCGACCTGACCGGCGCCGAGTTCGACCTGCTGGTGGCGCTGGCGGATCATGCGCAGCGCGTGATCGCGCGCGAGCGGCTGATCGAGCTGTCGCGCACGCGGCTTGGCGACAGTTCGGATCGTTCGATCGATGTGCTCGTCAGCCGGCTCCGCCGCAAACTGTCGAGCGCAGGCGAGCAGGCGCCGATCATCACGGTGCGCGGCGTCGGCTACATGCTGAACGTGCCGGTGGAGCGCAGTTGAGGCGACTTCTCCCGTCGGTCGGCCTGCTCGGGCAGGTCCTCGCGATCCTGTTGCTGACGATGGTGATCGAGTTCGGTGTCTCGACACTGCTGTACGAGCGGGCGAGCGAATTCTCGGTGCGTGACGACGAGGCGCGGCGTCTGGCCGAGCATCTCGTCATCAGCCGGCGGCTGATCGAGGAGCGGACGCCCGAGCAGCGCCCGACGATGGCGGCGGATCTGACGACCGATCGATACGAGCTGCACTGGAACGGCACTGCCGACGTGCCGGTATTCGATCCCGCGCTCGATCAGATGCGGCGCCAGATCGTGGAGTGGGAGCCGTCGCTGCGCAGCGGTGACCTGAGATTGCGGCTGATCTCGCCGGGGCAAAGCTCCAAGGTGATCGGTGCGATCCGGCTGCGCGACGGAAGCTGGCTGCATTTCCGTACACTGGACGCCGTGGCGAAGCTCGATTTCGCGTTCGAGCGGATCGTGCTGGCGCTGGTGCCGGCCATCGCGCTGATGGTGATCGGCGGGTTGATGATCAGGCGGACGCTGCGGCCGCTGCGACAGCTCGCCGAGGCGGCTGACCGGATCGGCTACAATCCGGTGGTGACGGTGCCGGAGGACGGCCCTGGCGAAGTCCGCCGGCTGGTCGAGGCGTTCAACCGCATGCAGGCGCGCATTTCCGCACTGATCGATGCGCGTACGCAGGCGTTGGCTGCTGTGGGCCATGATCTGCGCACCCCGCTCGCCCGGCTGCGGCTGCGCACGGAGGCGATCGCCAGCGCCGACACACGTGCGGCGATCGGGCGCGACGTGGCCGAGATGGAAGCAATGATCGCCTCGCTGCTCGCGTTCCTGGGCGGCGATGCCGATCCCGAGGCGCCGACGTCGATCGACCTTGCCGTGCTGTGCGCCACGCTGGTCGATGACGCGATCGATCGCGGCCGCGACGCGACCTATGTCGGGCCGGACCATTTCGATCTCAGCGTCCGCCGCCTCGCGGTGAAGCGCGCGCTCACCAATCTCGTCGAGAACGCGCTCCATTACGGTCAGCGTGTGACGGTCGCGCTGGAGACGGACGCGGAGCAGGCGATCGTCCGCGTGACGGACGACGGGCCGGGCATCCCCGAGCATGAAATGGCGCATGTGCTGGAACCGTTCGTTCGCCTCGATCCGGCGCGCGGCCGCGACACGATCGGGTTCGGGCTTGGCTTGCCGATCGTGGTGCAGGCGATCGAGGCCGAAGGTGGCACCCTGACGTTGATCAACCGGCCATCCGGCGGGCTGGAGGCGTGCGTTGTCCTGCCGATCAAGAGATCTAACGGCAGACACAAAATTTAACACTGTCGCGGCGCTGCGGAAATATGCCGCGCGTAGATACGCTGCTCTGAAAGTTAGGAGCAGCGCACATGAACGAACTCATCGGTCGAGTGTTCGACTTCGAAAAGAAGGTCTTCGAAGACAGCCGCGCGCTCTATTCACAGCTCGCGACTGATGGCCAGAAGCCCAAGGCCTTGATGATCAGCTGTGCGGACTCGCGCGTGGTTCCCGAACAGATCATGCAGGCCCAGCCGGGTGATCTCTTTGTCTGCCGTAACGCCGGTAACATTGTTCCGCCGCATGCAACGCAGAACGGCGGCGTCACTTCCACTGTCGAATATGCCGTGATGGCGCTTGGCGTGCGTGACATCATTGTCTGCGGCCATTCGGACTGCGGCGCGATGAAGGCGCTGGTCAGCCCGGAAATGGTGGAAAAGATGCCGAATGTCGCGGCATGGCTGCGCCACAGCACCGCGGCGAAGAGCGTGCTCGACACGTCCTACCCCGATCTTGAGAATGGCGCCGCGGTCCGCGCTGCGAGCCTCGAGAACGTGGTGGTGCAGCTCAACCACCTGCGCACGCATCCGTCCGTGGCGGCGGGTATCGCGCGCGGCGAGATCGCGCTGCACGGCTGGTTCGTCGACATCCACGCCGGCCGCATGCTGGCGCTTGACGGCGAGACGGGCCGCTTCGTGCCGATCCGCGGCGATCAGCCGCTCCCGGTTGCGCAGCCGGCCTCGCGCCGCCTGGCGGCTGACTTCATGTATCAGGACGCTGCAGAATGAAGCAGGAAGCCATTGAGCGCCCCGGCGTCTCGATTCCATCGCTGAAATTCTTCGGGCGGGATTTCACCGCCTCGATCGTCGTTTTCCTGGTCGCGATGCCCTTGTGTATGGGCATCGCGGTCGCCTCGGGCGTCGCGCCCGAGAAGGGGCTGATCACCGGCATCATCGGCGGCATCGTGGTCGGCGCGCTCGCCGGCTCGCCGCTGCAGGTGTCGGGCCCGGCCGCGGGCCTCGCGGTGATCGTGTTCGAACTCGTCCGGGACAAGGGCCTGTCGGCGCTAGGCCCGATCCTGATTCTCGCCGGCATCATCCAGGTGGTGGCCGGCATATTCAAGCTTGGCGGCTGGTTCCGCGCGATCAGCCCTGCCGTGGTGCACGGCATGCTCGCGGGCATCGGCGTGCTGATCGTCGTCGGCCAGTTCCACGTGTTGTTCGACGCCAAGCCTTTCTCCTCGGGCCCTGAGAACCTGGCCGAAATGCCGGGCCGGCTGCTCGGCCTGTCGTTCAGCAACATCCAGGCGACCGAACTCGCCTTCTTCCTGGCGCTCGTCACCATCGGTGCGATGCTCGGCTGGGAGAAGTTCCGCCCGAACGCGCTGAAGCTGGTGCCCGCGGCGCTGGTCGGCGTCGTCGCCGCGACGCTGCTGTCGGTGGGCCTCGGCCTCGACGTCGCCAAGGTCGTCGTTCCCGAATCGATCCTCGGCGCGATCGCTCCGCCCGAAGCCGGCTTCATGTCGCGCTTCCTCGAACCGTCGATCATCGCGGCGGCGCTCGCCATCGCGTTCATCGCGTCGGCTGAGACGCTGCTGTCGGCAGCGGCGGTGGACAAGATGCACGATGGCGTGCGCACCGATTACAACAAGGAACTGCGCGCGCAGGGCGTCGGCAACCTGCTGTGCGGTTTTGCCGGCTCGCTGCCGATGACGGGCGTGATCGTGCGTAGCTCGGCCAACGTGCAGGCCGGCGCCGTCACGCGTGCCTCGGCCATGATGCACGGCGTGTGGATCCTCGGCTTCGTCGCGCTGCTGCCCTGGCTGCTGCGCTCGATCCCGATGGCGGCGCTTGGCGCCGTGCTGGTCGTCACTGGCTGGCGGCTCGTCAGCCTGAAGCATGCGCAGCACCTGTTCCGTGACTATGGCGTGCTGCCGGTCGCGATCTGGGCGGTGACGCTGATCATGGTGGTGGCGACTGACCTGCTGACGGGCGTGCTGATCGGCATCGCCTTGACGGTGCTCGAACTGATCCCGAACCTGCGCCGCCTGCGGCTCAAGGTGTTCGAAGAGCAGCAGGGCGATGCGCACTCCATCTCGCTGGATGGTGCGGCGACGTTCGTCACGCTGCCGAAGCTTTCGGCAACGCTCGATCGCGTGCCGCCGAACGTGCCGGTGCGGCTGGACGTCACCAAGGTGGAATCGGTCGATCACACCACGGCCGAGATGCTGCGGGACTGGTTCCAGCGGCGTAAGGCAGCGGGCAACCCGGTCGTGCTGCAGGGCCAACGTGGCCGCATGGCAACACTGGCAGCCTGATCCAGCCAGAAACACTTTGACGCAAATCGGAAACATTCAAGACGTCATGCTGCGATAGCGTTGTGTGGTCCGACCAGCCCGCGACCGCTCCCTCGGGGGGAGGAGGAGCGCGGGCGGATCGGACGCAGGAGGAGCCTCTTTCAACCAGGAGGTTCCATGACGTTCTTGAAGTATATCCCGGCCGCGGTGCTCGCGGTCCTCGCTCTTCCCGCCGCCGCGCAGGAGGAAGAGCCACCCAAGCCAGTCACCGTCAGCGGCAGCGTCGCTTTGGTCTCGGATTACCGTTTCCGCGGCGTATCCCAGACGGACAAGGAAATGGCGGTCCAGGGCGGCATCACCGTCAGCCACGAAAGCGGCGTTTATGCCGGCACCTGGGCCTCCAACCTTGCGGGCTGGGGCACGTTCGGCGGGTCGAACATGGAGCTCGACCTGTTCGGCGGCTTCCGCACCGAAGTGTCGCCCGGTGTCACGGTCGATGCCGGCCTCACGTGGTACATGTATCCCGGCGGCGCGGACAAGACGGACTTCGCCGAGCCTTATGTGAAGGTGTCAGGCACGTTTGGGCCGGCAAGCCTCCTCGTCGGCGTGGCTTATGCGCCCAAGCAGGAAGCGCTCGGTCGCTGGTATTTCAGCGGCGCTGACGCTGCGACCGGGATCTACAACGATCCGGGCGACAAGGAAGACAACCTCTACATCTGGGTTGACGGCTCGGCGGGCATCCCCAGCACGCCGCTGACGGTGAAGGGCCATGTCGGCTTCTCGGACGGCAACCGCGGCCTCGGGCCGAACGGCACCAGCATCGCGCCGACCGGCAAGTATCTCGACTACATGGTGGGCGTCGATTTCGCGGTGCCCACCACGCCGCTGACGCTGGGCGTCGCTTTCGTCGATACGAACATCAAGCGCAGCGACATCGGCTATCTACAGCCCAACTTCTCCTCGACGAAGAACGGCAGCCGGATCGACAAGGGCACGGTGGTCTTCTCGGTGACCGCCGCTTTCTGATCCTGGCACCCCAGGATTGATGCGCTAACCGGCGGGCCGGGGGTTTGCTTCCCCCGGCCCGTCACCACATAAGGGGCTGATCGCAATATCGGGAGCAGCCCTTGGCTACGCTGGGAATGAGTGCCGCGGAGAAGGATGCCGTCCAGGCGTTCCGCCGCGACGTGGTCGAACCGTCGATGACGAAGCTCGTCATCATCGATTTCTGGGCCGAATGGTGCGGGCCGTGCAAGGCGCTGACGCCCATCCTGGAAAAGGTGACGGCCGACTATGCCGACAAGGGCGTGGTGCTGGCGAAGGTCGATACCGACAAGAACCAGTTCATTGCCGCGCAATTCCAGATCCGCTCGATCCCGACCGTCTATGCGATGTTCCAGGGCCAGCTGGTCGCGGATCTGACCAGTGCGCGCACGGAATCGGCGCTGCGCACGACGATCGATCAATTGCTCCGCCAGTTGCCGATCGAAGGCGAGGCACAGGCGCAGGAGGCCGAGCTCGAGCCGCTGATCGCGATGGGCGAGCAGGTGCTGGGTGAGGGGGATGTCGAACGGGCCCTCTCGATTTTCGATCAATTGTTCGAGATGGCGCCGGAGCATCCCGGCGTTCTCTCGGGACGGGTCCGCGCGCTGATCGCTGCCGGGGCGCAGGAAGAAGCGGAAGCCGCGCTTGCCGCGCTGCCGGAGGACGTCGCCAAGCGGCCGGAGATTGAGCGCGCCCGTGCCGCGCTGGCGCTCGCCCAGTCGGCACCGGCGGTCGACGATCTCGCGCCGCTGGAGGCGGCGGTCGCGGCGAACCCGGATGATCTGCAGGCGCAGTTCGATCTTGCCAATGCCCAGATGGCGGCGGGCAACCGTGATGCCGCGGCGGACGGCTTCCTCGCCATCACCGCCAAGGATCGCGAGTGGAACGAGGGCGCCGCCCGCCAGCAGCTCCTCAAGCTGTTCGAAGTGGTCGGACTGGAGGACCCCTGGGTGTCGGCGCAGCGGCGGCGGCTCTCCGCGATCCTGTTCGGATGACGCGGATCTCGATCTTCCCGCTGCCGGGGGCGTTGTTGTTCCCCGGCATGCACCTGCCGTTGCATATCTTCGAGCCACGGTATCGCGCCATGGTGTCCGATGCGATGGCGCGCGACCGGCGGATCGGGATGATCCAGCCGCGGGCGATGGAGCAGGGCGCGGGCGACCGCCCGCCGCTCTACGACATCGGTTGCCTCGGGCGGATCGCGGAGATCGAGATGCTCGACGACGGGCGCTCGAACCTCGTACTCGAAGGGCTGGCGCTGTTCCGGGTCGAGCGCGAGCTGGAAGCGACCACGCTCTTCCGGCAGGTCGAGGCCGAACTGCTGCCGAATGCGGAGCCCGAGACGCTCTCGCTCGGCGCGCGCGCCGCGCTGGAAATGGAAGCACGCCGCTTCGCCGATCGGCAGGGTTATGCGGTCGACTGGGAAGCCGTCTCGCGGCTCGACGACCAGAGCCTCGTCAACGGCATCGCCCAGATCGCGCCGTTCGACGTCGCGGCGAAACAGGCGCTGCTCGAAGCGGACGGGATCGCGCCTCGCGCCGAGCTGATCGTGCAGCTGATGCAGTTCTTCGGCCGTCACGACGGCGATGATCGGGTGACGCTGCAGTGAGCAGCGCGTCGCCGTCGCATGCCTCGGAGACGATTGACCCGTGGCTGCTCGAACGGCTGGTCTGCCCCGTCACGCGCACGCCGCTGGTATATGATGCGGCAGCGGGGGAACTGCTGTCCGAAGCCGCTGGCCTTGCCTACCCGATCCGTGACGGCGTGCCCGTCCTGCTTGCGGATGAAGCGCGCCCGATCCAGCATGGGGCCGCCGGCACGCTAAACGCGTAGCCGACGTCGGCCGGGGCACGGTTCCCGCCGATACCCGGCTATCTTGCCCTTGCGGATAGCCGGACGCAGCCTATTGCGGGCCGGCGATCGAGCGACGGCAACATGGGTTATTAAACGATGTTCGGCTCTTCGACCCCGTCAGCGCCGGATTATCACGCGCTCTTCGCCGCGGCGCCGACGCCGATGCTGGTGGTGGCGCCGGACGCACCGCGCTTCACCATCGTAGAGGTGAATCAGGCGTATCTCACGGCCGTCATGCGGACCCGCGATGATCTGATCGGGCGCGGCGTGTTCGAAGCCATGCCGGACAATCCCGATGATCCGGTCGCCAACGGCGTCGCCAACCTCAGGGCCTCGCTGGAGCGGGCGCTGGCGGGCAAGCGGCCCGATACGATGTCGCTTCAGAAGTACGATATCCCGCACCCCGGTGGCGGCTTTGAGGAGCGCTGGTGGGATCCGGTGAACACCCCGGTTCTTGGCGCCGACGGCACCGTCACGGCGATCATCCACCGCGTCGAGGATGCGACGAGCCGGGTCGTCGCCGAAGCTGCGCTGCGCGAGAGCGAAGCGCGCATTCGTGCGCTTACCGACAACATCCCCTCCGGCCTCGTCTTCCAGGTCGAGGAGGGGCCGGAGCGCCGTTTCCTCCACGTGTCGCAAAGCCACGAGCAATTGACGGGCGTACCTGCCGATGCCGTCCTCGCCGATCATAGGATCCCTTATAATCTGATCCTTCCCGAAGATCGCCCGCGCCTGAAACAGGCTGAGGCGGAAGCGCTCGCGGCGCTTTCGACCATCGATGTGGAGCTCCGCTTCCGCCACGTCGACGGCGAGATTCGCTGGTGCCGGATCATCTCCGCGCCGCGCCTCCAGCCGAACGGGTCGGTGGTGTGGGACGGGATTCAGATCGACGTCACGCATCAGAAGGCGGTTGAGGCGGCGCTGCGCGACAATGAGGCGCGGCTGATCGCAGAGCGGAGCCGGCTCGCGACGCTCGTCGAGCATTTGCCGGTGGGAGTGATCGTGGTGGACGCGGATGCGCAGCTGTTGCTGTGCAATCCCGCCTACAGGCGCATCGTGCCGGAAGCGCAGATCCCCTCGCGCCTGCGCAACGCGCGCGATCGCTGGATCGGCTACGACGAAGAGGGGCGCCGCGTCGAACCTCATATGTTCCCCGGCGCGCGGGCGCTGCGCGGCGAGATGGTGCCGGGCGCCGAATTCCTTCACCTCTCCGACGAGGGCCACGAGACCTGGGTGCGCGTGAGCGGCGTGCCGTTGTTCGATGGCGAAGGCGATATCGCCGGCGCCTTGTGCGTCGTCGTCGACATCGATCGCCAGAAACGCACCGAGGAGCATCTGCGCGACCTGAACGAGACGCTCGAGGAGCGCGTCGCCGCTCGCACCGCGGAGCTCGAACAGGCGTACGAGCAGCTGCGCCAGAGCCAGAAGCTGGAGGCGATGGGGCAGCTGACCGGCGGCGTGAGCCATGATTTCAACAATCTCTTGTCGCCGATCATCGGCTCGCTCGATCTTCTCCATCGCAAGGGGATCGGCGGCGAGCGCGAGCAGCGGCTGATTACCGGCGCACTGCAATCGGCCGAGCGCGCGAAGGTGCTGGTCCAGCGGCTGCTCGCCTTCGCGCGCCGCCAGCCGCTCCAGCCGGTTGCGGTCGATGTCGGCGCATTGGTGACGGAGATGGCCGATCTCGTCGGCAGCACCACCGGCCCGCAGATCCAGGTCGTGCTTGACGTGGCGGAGCACCTGCCGGCGGCCACGGCTGATCCGAACCAGATCGAGATGGCGGTGCTGAACCTGTGCGTGAACGCACGCGACGCCATGCCCGACGGCGGCACGATCCGCATTTCCGTGTCGTGCGACGATGTTGCGGGCGATCATCGCTCGCGCCTTCTGCCCGGGCAGTACGTGCGCCTGTCGGTCGCGGACACCGGCACCGGCATGGACGCCGTGACGCTGAAGAAGGCGGTGGAGCCGTTCTTCTCGACGAAGGGCATCGGCCGCGGCACGGGCCTTGGCCTCTCGATGGTCCACGGCCTCGCCGCGCAACTCGGCGGCGCGATGACGATCCAGAGCCAACTCGGCCTTGGCACGAACGTCGACATATGGCTGCCGGTCAGCCGCACGGCTGCGCTTCAGCCCGAACAGCGGGAAGAGGAAGCGATCGGCCCTGCCGCCGGCACGGTGCTGCTGGTCGACGACGAGGAACTGGTGCGCGCCAGCACCGCCGACATGCTGGCTGATCTTGGCTATATGGTCGTGGAAGCCGCCTCGGCCGCCGAGGCGCTGCAGCTGATCGACGGCGGGCTCGGCATCGACGTGCTCGTCACCGATCACCTGATGCCCGGCATGACCGGGCCGGAGCTGGCCCGCGAAGTGCGGCTCCGCCAGCCGGACGTAAGGATCCTCGTCATTTCGGGCTATGCCGAGCTCGACGGGATCGGGGCCGATCTCAGCCGGCTGACCAAGCCCTTCCGCCAGACGGATCTTGCCGCCAAGCTCGCTGACCTCGACTTGCCGGCCTCCTGATCGCATCTGCCGAGCCCGGCCTCAAAGCGTCAGCGATGCCTTCAGGCCGATCACCACGACGTCGCGCGCATCCCTGAACCCGCCGGGATTGGCGATATATTGCACGTTCGGCCTCAACGTCAGCCAGTCGATTGCGTGGATGCAATAGGCGAGTTCGGCCGCGTATTCCGCATCGGGTCGCGCCGCGCCGGGCGCCAGCGCCAGCAGCGCCCGCGCGTTCACATTGGTGCGCGCCAGTGCGAACGTCACCTCGTCCAGCGGCCGGCTCGGCAACATGCCCTTGTAGGAAAGCCCGGCGGCGACCTGATTGTCGGTCACCGTGGTGCGCCGGTCGGTCTGGGTGACGTTCAGGAACGCCGTCAGCCCACGGGTGGTCGTCGCGCCGCCGGGCCCATCTTCCGCGCTGCCGGTGAGCTGCTGCTGGAACTGCGCGTAGACGCCATAGCGTCCCTGGCGCTGCAAGGGGGCAAGGCCGGTCACGCCAATCGGCGCGCGGTTGATGTCCAGCCCGACATCGTCCGCCTTGGCGCTGTTGTACCAGGCGCCGACGCGATAGCTGCCCGGCAGGCCGCCAGGCCCAAGGCGCGGCGTATAGCCGACCTCGACCGGCACCAATACGCCCTTCGCGCCATGAAAGTGGCCGATGGTGAAGCGATTGGAGAGGTTGCGCGGGTTCACCTCATAGGCGCCCACCATGGCATAGAAACGCTCGTTCTTAACGCGCAACCGCGCGCCCCATTGGCTGATCGGCCAGTTGTACCAGTAATCACCCGCCAGATTGCCCGGCGGCGAACCGCAGAAGCTCAGGTTCTGGAGGTCGCACGAGAAGGCCGCGAAATCCTCGCCCTGGGTCAGCCGCCCCAGCTTCACGTCGGCATGGCCATTGGCGAAGGCCTGCTGATACCAGAATTGCGTCAGCCGCCACGTCTGCCCGCGGCCATAAACCTCCTGCACCTGCTGCAGCACGCCCAGCCCCGCGGCAGCGCCGAGGTCCTTCCCCCGCCGGTAGGTGACCGTCGCCTGAAACGTCCCACCTTCCAGCCCGATCAGCTTGCCGGTGTCGATCGTCGCGCCGATCGCGAGCTGCCCGGTCTCGCGCACCCGCTCGCGTTCGCCGCCGCGCGGGTTCCATGCGGTCTCGGAGACATAGCCGATCGTCAGGTCGACGCCGTCGTCGCGCAGCCGTGCGCGCAGCCCGCCCCATTCCCCGGTGAGCGACGTTGGCGCGTCGGTGCCGTGCTGGTGCGCGACCGGATCGTGCTCCATTCGGCGCGCTGGTTCGCTTTGTGCGCTGGCCTGTGCCGCGAGGGACGATCCGAGCACCAGGCCCAGCAGCCAGGAGAGGCGGCGCATCTCAGCCCTCCACCGGCTGGCGCGCGGATCGGCCAAAGCCGGCGATCGCGAGGTAGCACAGGGCGGGCAGGATCAGCGCGCCGGAGATGCTGAGCGCGTCCGCCAGCCCGCCGGTTAGGATCGGCACCACTGCGCCGCCGACGATCGCCATGCACAGCAGCCCCGATGCCTCCGCCGCCTTGTCGCCCTGCCCCTGCAGCGACAGCGAGAAGATCGTCGGGAACATGATCGAATTGAACAGTCCGACCGCGATGAGCGAGCCGCCCGCCGCCGCCCCGCTCGTCGCCATGGAAAGGAGCACGAGCGCTGCGGCCGCCGCGGCGAACACCGACAGCAGCTTGCCCGGGTTGATCCGCCGCAGCAGCCATGCGCCGAGGAACCGCCCCAGCATCGCGCCGCCCCAGTAGAGCGACAGGAGCTCGCCGGCGCGGTGTGCGCTCAGCGCCAGCGTGTCCGGCTGTTCGAGATAGCTCACCAGCAGGCTGCCGATCGAAACCTCGGCACCGACATAGAGGAACAGCGCGATCGTGCCGAAGCGCAGCCGTGGCTGGCCAAGCAGGGAAAGGCTGTCGGCGAACCCGATCCCCGTCGGCCGGCGCGTCGGCAGCACGTTGCGCCTGGTCCAGAACACCGCCGCGACGAACGCCAGCACCGCGGCGATGCCAAGGTAGATATGGCCGACGATCGCCGTCTCGGCGCTGCGAAAGGCGGCTGCCTGGGCCGCCTCTGTCGGTGCCGGTGCGGCCGCCACCGATCCCAGGATCAGCTGCGCACCGATATAGGGCCAGATGGTCGTGCCGAGCGAGTTGAACGCCTGGGCGAAGGTCAGCCGGCTGCTTGCCCCGTCCGCCCGGCCCAGCGTCGCGATCAGCGGATTGGCCGCCACTTGCAGCACGGTGATCCCGGCGGCGAGGACGAACAGCGCGATCAGGAACGGCCAGTAAGCGCCCGAAAGCCCCGCCGGCCAGAACAGCAGCGCGCCCGCCGCCATCACCGCAAGGCCGATTACCAGCCCGCGGACATAGCCGACACGCGACACCATCTGCCCGGCGGGAATGGAGAACAGGAAATAGGCGCCGAAGAAGGCGAATTGCGTCAGCATCGCCTCGGCATAGGTGAGCGCGAACAGGCCCTTCAGCTTCGGGATGAGGACGTCGTTGAGGCTGGTCGCACCACCCCAGATGAAGAAGACGGCGAAGACGAGCCAGACGAGCGACCGCCCGGTTGGCCCTGCACCGCCTTCGTCCGGCATCGCTGAAGCACGCATCCAGAAAGCTCCGTCGCCTGTCGTGTGCGACGGAAAATCGTGGCGCGCGGATCCCCGCGCCATCATACCAACGTCTAGCCGGTTGTGGTCGGTCCCATCACCGCGTCAGCTGCGCAGCTTCTGCGTCAGCTCCTTCAGCTTCAGCAGCGTCGCGTCGCTCACGTGGTGCTCGATCCCTTCCGAATCGGCGTGGGCGATCGATTCCTCCAGCCCCAGCGCGCGGAGGAATTCGAAGACGATGCGGTGCCGCTCGCGCGAGGCATCGGCCATCTCGCGGCCGCGTTCGGTGAGGAAGATCGATCGGTAGCGGGCGTTCTCGACCAGCCCGTCGCGTCGCAGCCGCGCGATCACCTTCGATGCGGTGGCCTGGGCGACACCCAGTCGCTCGGCGATGTCGGTCAGGCGCGCTTCGCCGCGCTGCGCGATGAGATCGCCGATCAACTCGACATAATCTTCGGCAATCTCGGTCAGGCTCGCCTCTCGGGTCTTGCGGAAGGCGGCAGCACGATCGGCGGCGGAAAGCGTCATCGCGCCACCTTAGGGCCTGATCCCGCCAAGTTGAACTGCCGTACCGCTGCCGACTTGCGCTCACGCAACAAACACAGCAAAGACTAACTATCTTAGGGCTGGAAGAGCATGTGATCACACTGGCCCTCGCCGTGGCAGCAGCCAGCGATCAGCGCCCGGTGGAGCCGGCGGGGGAGTCGGCGCAGGACGGCACGCTCGTCGTCACCGGCACCCGCACACCGCGTACGATCCGCGAGGCGCCAGTGCGCACCGACGTGATCGGCCCGGCCATCCTCCGTCGCGCCGCGCCGCGGAACCTTGCCGATGCGATCGATTTCCTCCCGGCCGCCCGGTCGGAGAGCAATTGCCAGAACTGCAACACCACCGAGATCCAGCTGCTCGGCCTGCCCGGCGCCTACAACCAGATCCTGCTCGATGGCCTGCCGCTCGTGACGGGGGTGGCCGCCGTTTATGGCGTCGAGCAGATCCCCGCGATCCTGGTCGAGCGGATCGAGGTGGTGAAGGGCGGTGCCTCGGTGCTTTACGGCCCCGGCGCGGTGGCCGGCGTCGTCAACGTGATCCCGGTTCGCCCCGCGCGCGACGGGATTCAGGCGACGATCGACAGCCAGCTCATCGCCGGGACACCCGCGGTGTTCGGCTCGCTGCTCGGCGCCAAGACATTCGAGCACGGCTTCGCGAACCTCTTCGCCCAGGCGGAATACAGCCCCGCCGTCGACCTCAACGATGATGGCTATAGCGAGCTCGCCCGCCGCCGCATGGTCACCGCCGGCACGCGCGGCGAATGGCAGCCCGGGCCCGAAACCACCATCGGCATGGATTACCAGTTCACCGCCGAGCGGCGGCGCGGCGGCAACTTGCTCGATCGCCCGGCTTATCTCGCGAACATCGCCGAACAGATCGACAGTGATCTTCATCGCGGCTCGATCACCATCACGCAGCAGCTTGGGGCCGACACGCGGCTCGTCGGCAGCTATGCCGTTGCGGCGCTGAAGCGACGCAGCTTCTACGGCGGGCTTGGCGACGTAGAGACCAATCCGGGCGCGCCCGGATACGATCCCGCCGCACTGTCGGATGCGATCGCAGCGAGCCGCCGGCAATATGGCCGCACCAGCAACACCTTCCACTACGGCGAGGCACGGCTCGAAACTCTGGCCGGCGCACACGCGCTGCTCGCCGGCGTGCAATATCGCCATGAGAAGGTGGTCGACCGGAGCGAGGATGTGCGCGCGCAGCCGCTCGCGACGATCGTCGACGATCGCTTCAGCACGCTCGGTGCCTTCGTGCAGGACGAATGGACGCTAAGCGAGGCGTTGCGGCTCGTGATCGGTGCGCGCGCCGACAAGAGCTCGGAACTGGACGATGTGGTCGTCTCTCCCCGCATCGGCGTCTGGGCCTCCCCCAACCCTACGCTGGTGCTGCGCGCCAATTACTCCACCGGCTATCGCGCGCCGGAGGTGTTCAGCGAGGACATTCATGTCGACGTGCTCGGCAGCGATCCGATCCGGGTGGTCAATGCGCCGGGCCTCCAGCCGGAACGGGCGCACAGTGTCGCACTCGGCTTCGACTGGCGGCCGACCTGGGCTGACGGGGCCTTCACGCTCGACGGCCAGGCCTATCTCACCCGCCTGCGCGACACCTTCTTCCTCGGCCCGATCGAGGAGGGTGCGGGCGCCGGCCTGCTGCGCACCCGCTCGAACGCGGGTGGCAGCCGCGTCGCCGGCGCGGAGATGAGCGCGTCCTATCGCTTCTCGCCTACGCTGAACGCCAGCATCGGCGGCGCCTATATCGACGCCCGCTATGACGATGCGCAGGCGGTGTTCGAGGATGAGGACAGGCTGCTCACCACGCGGCGCTACCTGAAATCCCCGCGCGTCTCGGCCGTCGCCCAGATGGTATGGCGGGCGGCGCCCCGGTTCGATGCACTGCTCGCCGCGCGCTACACGGGCTCGATGCGCGTCCTGAACAATCGTCTCGGGGCGATCCGGCGCAGCGACGATCACCTGGTGCTCGATCTCACCGGAACGCGCCACTTCCCGATCGGCGATGGCGAACGTGAAGTGGACATTACCGTCGGGATCAAGAACCTGACGGACGTTCGCCAGCGCGATCTGGAGGTCGGCGCCAATCGCGACAGCGACTATGTCTATGGCCCGCGCCTCCCGCGGACCTTCTTTGTGCGGATCAATGCGCATCTTTAGCCCGCGCGCGCTGCTGGCCTGCGGGCTCCTCTCGCTCGCGTCAGCGCCACCGACGGCCGCCCGTCCCGTAGAGCCTGCAGTGGGCGGCGCCGCCGCTCCGCTCGGCTCACGCTTCCATCGGCTGGATCAGGGACGGATCACGACCGCAATGCTCCCGCCCGGGACGAAGGCGATCGCGATCTATTATGGCGCCAGCTGGTGCGGCCCGTGCCGCGCCTTCGTGCCCGAACTGATCGCCGCTTACCCCCGGCTGCGCGCCGCTGGTATCGAGGTGCTCTTCGTCAGCGATGACGCGACCTGTCCGGCGGCGCTCGATTACGCCCGCACCAGCCGCATGCCCTGGCTGCTGCTCCCGTGCGATCGCCGCCGCCGGCACGCCCTGCGCGCGCTCGGTGGCGAGGCGCTGCCGGGCATTGTCGTGGTCAGCCCGGCAGGAATCCCGCTCACCACCAGCTGGGGTCCGGGCGGTGAGAGCCAGCCGCGCCGCATCCTGCGCCAGCTTCTCGCGGGCCAGATCAGCCGGTAGCAGCCGCCCGGTCCACCACCAGCTCGCACCCGCGCAGCTCGTACCCCGTGACCAGCGGGTTCCAGCTGATGTCGGGCACCCGTTCGAGTCGCAGCCCCGGCACACGCAACAGACGGTCGAGTAACACTTCGGCCTCCGCCAGCGCGACGCCCGCGCCGGGGCAGCGATGCTCGCCGTCGCCAAAGGCAAGCCCCGCGCCCGGCACACGCTCACCTCGGGTGCGATCGGCACGCAGCTGGAACGGGCATTCGCCCATCGCCGCGGCGTCGGTGTTGGCGGCGCGGATGTCCAGCGCCAGCGGCGTGCCGGCGCCATCCTCCTTGCGATAGAGGATGCCCACCACCGGCTCGAGACGCAGAATCTCCTCCAGGATCGCGATCCGTCCCGCGCGGTCGGTTTCCAGGAAGTCGCGGCGCAGCGCGTCATTCTCCAGCAAATGCCAGCCGGCCATGGTGATGAACTCGCGCGTCGTCACCATGCCGGCCGCGCCATAGGTGACGCATTCCACCAGGATATCGAGATCGCGATAGCCGTCGCCGATCAGGTGCGAGATCACGTCCTCGCGCGGTTCCGCCCGCCGCGCCTTGATCGCAGGCCGAACGTCGCGCCAGTGGAAGTGGAGCATGCGCAGCTGGCCGAGGATCGCGGTGATCGCGCGATGCCCCGCGTCGGTCCGCCCGCTGCTGCCGATCGACAGGAAACCGTCGATCCGCCGGATCATCCCCGCCTTGTCGCTCTCGGTCAGTCCGACGATCTGCGCCGCGACACTCACGGCAAGGTCCAGCGCCAGCGTGTCGAGCGTCGCCCGCCCGCTCCGCCGCAGATCCTCGATCAGCCGGTCGGCATTCTCCGCAATGAACGGGCGGTGCTTCTCGTCGACTACCTTGGGCGCGAAGAACCGCGCCGCGGCGGCGCGCTGGCGACGATGCGCGGGGCCGTGGAGGTAAAGCACCGGCGGGCGAGTCGGGTTGCCGCGACGATGAACCAGCTCCGCCTTGAACCCCGCCTGCCGCATATCCGGCTGCCGCAGCACGTCGCGCGCATCGGCATAGCTCGTCACCGGCTGTGCATCCGGCACGCTGCCGGGCCCCGCGGCGCGGCGGGACTTGCTGTCGCCCGCCGCATGGAATGGGCAGGCCTCGACTTGTGCTGGCGCTGTTGGCATGCTTCGCCTCCAGTTATGATCAGTATCTTATCATAAGATCGGAACGAGCGTGGCAGAGTCAAGGGCCGGGCGGCCGGATGCGAGAGTCCTGCGGTCACGCGCAGCGATGCAGCAGGCGCTCTTGTCGCTCCTCGCGGAGATGCCGCTCGACCAGATCACCGGCGCGATGATCGCCGCCCGCGCCGGCATCGGCTACGCCACCTTCTTCCGCCATTACGCGGACGTGCGCGCGCTGCTGATCGATACGGTGGCGCAGGTCACCGACGAGATCGCCGCCACGATGATGCCCGCCCTGCTCGCGGCGGACAGCGGCAGGGCGTCCGCGGCGCTGGTGGACGCAGTCGCCGCCCGCCGCACCGTGTTCCACGCCCTTCTCGTCGGGGCCGGGGATGCCCTTCGCGGCGAAGTCGCGCGTCAGGCGATGGCGCGGGTCGCCAGCCTGCCAGACCTGTCGCCCGCGTGGCTGCCGCGCACGCTCGCCATTCGCGTCGCGGTGACGAGCACGATCGAGATCCTCGACTGGTGGCTGCGCGAGGCACCGGACAATCCGCCCGCCGCCGTCGCCGCGCTGCTCGACCGGCTTGTCATCGCCCGCTTTGCGCTGGATGGCTGACCGGACGCCGCTCTAAAGAAGAAGGGCGCCGATCCCGCGACCGGCGCCCTTTTGGTTCACTCCACCGTGACCTTCGCGGCCCGGCCCTTACGCTTCGGCTTCTTGGGCGCTGCGCCGACGATCTCGAACGTCAGCGCATTGTCCTTCAGCTTCACGACGACCTCGCCGCCATGGACGAGCTTGCCGAACAGCAATTCCTCGGCCAGCGGCTGCTTGATCTTCTCCTGGATCAGGCGGCCCATCGGGCGCGCGCCATAGAGCTTGTCATAACCCTTGGTGGTGAGCCACTGGCGCGCCTCGTCGTCGAGCTTGATGTGGACGTCGCGGTCCGCCAGCTGCAGCTCCAGCTGGAGGATGAACTTGTCCACCACCCGGGCGACCACTTCGGTCGGCAGGTAGCTGAACGGCACGATCGCATCGAGACGGTTGCGGAATTCCGGCGTGAACAGCCGCTGCACCGCCTGCTCGTCCTCGCCCTCGCGGGAAAGATTGCCGAAGCCCAGCGTCTCGCGTGCCATGTCGCTGGCGCCCGCATTGGTCGTCATGATCAGGATGACGTTGCGGAAATCCACCGTCTTGCCGTGCTGGTCGGTCAGGCGCCCGTTGTCCATCACCTGCAAGAGGATGTTGAACAGGTCGGGATGCGCCTTCTCGATCTCGTCGAGCAGCAGCACGCAATGCGGGTTCTGATCGACCGCGTCGGTCAGCAGACCGCCCTGGTCGAAGCCGACATAGCCCGGAGGCGCACCGATCAGCCGGCTGACCGAGTGGCGCTCCATGTACTCGGACATGTCGAACCGCTGCAGCGGGATGCCCATGATCGTCGCAAGCTGCTTGGCGACTTCCGTCTTGCCGACGCCGGTGGGGCCGGTGAAGAGGTAATTGCCGATCGGCTTTTCCGGATCGCGCAGACCAGCGCGGCTGAGCTTGATCGCGCTCGCCAGGTTCTCGATCGCCTTGTTCTGGCCGAACACGACGCGCTTCAGATCGGTCTCGAGCGTCTCGAGCACCTTCTTGTCGTCGGTCGACACGCTCTTCGGCGGGATGCGCGCCATCGTCGCGATGACCTGCTCGATCTCCTTGGGCGTGATCGTCTTCTTCCGCTTCGACGGCGCCACCAGCATCTGCATCGCGCCAACCTCGTCGATCACGTCGATCGCCTTGTCCGGCAGCTTGCGGTCGTTGATGTAGCGCGCCGACAGCTCCACCGCCGACTTGATCGCGTCGGGCGTGTACTTGACGTCATGGTGCGTCTCGAATGCGGAGCGCAGGCCAGCGAGGATCTTGATCGTATCCTCGATCGTCGGCTCGTTCACGTCGATCTTCTGGAACCGGCGCAGCAGCGCGCGATCCTTCTCGAAGTGGTTGCGGAACTCCTTGTAGGTGGTCGATCCGATGCAGCGGATCGTGCCGCCCGACAGCGCCGGCTTCAGCAGGTTCGATGCATCCATCGCGCCGCCGCTGGTCGCGCCGGCACCGATCACGGTGTGGATCTCGTCGATGAAGAGCACCGCATGCGGCATCTTCTCGAGCTCGTTGACGACCTGCTTCAGCCGCTCCTCGAAATCGCCGCGGTAGCGCGTGCCGGCGAGCAGCGCGCCCATGTCGAGCGAATAGATCACGGCGGGCTTCAGCACGTCGGGCACGTCGCCCTCGACGATCTTGCGCGCCAGGCCTTCCGCGATCGCCGTCTTGCCGACGCCCGGATCGCCCACATAGAGCGGGTTGTTCTTCGAGCGGCGGCACAGGATCTGCACCGTGCGGTCTACCTCCGGCCCGCGGCCGATCAGCGGATCGACCTTGCCGTTCCGCGCCTTCTCGTTGAGGTCGACGGTGAACTGCTTGAGCGCGCTTTCGCCCTTGCCGGCCTTCTCCGCCGGCTTCTTCTCTTCCTTGTCCTCGGCGCCCTTGGGCGTGGAGGCTTCCGGCGCGGACACGCCCTTGCCGACGCCATGGCTGATGTAGCTGACGGCATCGAGGCGGCTCATGTCCTGCTGCTGCAGGAAATAAACGGCATAGCTTTCGCGTTCGGAGAACAGCGCGACCAGCACGTTGGCGCCAGTCACTTCGTCGCGGCCGGAGGACTGGACGTGCAGGATCGCGCGCTGGACGACGCGCTGGAAGCCGCTGGTGGGCGAGGGGTCGGTCTGCTGGTCGACCTTCAGTGCGCCAAGCTCGGTGTCGAGATAGTGCGCGACCGTGGTCTTGAGTTCGCCGAGATCGACGCCGCACGCGGTCATCACCTGGCTGGCGTGCTCGTCATCGACGAGCGCGAACAGCAGGTGTTCGAGCGTGGCATATTCGTGACGCCGGGATGATGCGGCCTCGAGTGCCTTGTGCAGCGTGGTCTCGAGAGCGCTGGCAAAGGATGGCATTCAGGATACTCCTAGCGGACCACAGGCAGAAGCTGGGTCCTTTCCGACAATGTCGTGATGGGAGGGCCCGGCATCAAGCGCTGGGGCTTCCACACTGGGAGCGATTGGCCAGCCCAGTGTGCCAGCGTTCATCGCTTGAATAACGCGTCGGCGCTTGCCCGGTGATTAACCGCGCTGTCGATCTTCCGCCGGCAGCGATCGATTTCGCCTTCCAGCGCGCCAATTCTCGCTTCGAGTTCGGTAACGGATAGACGATCGAGATCCTCGCGCAGTAACGCGGGCAGGGGATCGTCGGGCCGGGACCCAAGGATATCATCCAGATCCATGGGCTGCATCGTTGACCGCTGCAGGTGCGAAGTCAATAAGGCCGACGCCTACCAACCGGGCGGGGAAACCCGGGAAGCGGCGAGGGGATAGCAATGCACGATGTTCCGACGACGATGCTGGCGATTGATCCGGAGGCGCCAGGCGCGCCGGAGGTGCTGGTGCCCGTCGAACGGCCCGTGCCGACGCCCGCGGCGGGCGAGGTGCTGATTCGCGTCGCCGCCGCCGGGGTGAACCGGCCCGATGTATTGCAGCGCAAGGGCGGCTATCCGCCGCCGCCCGGCGCGCCCTCGATCCTCGGGCTGGAACTCGCCGGGGAAATCGTCGCGCTCGGCCCCGATGTCGGGCGCGAGATGCTTGGCCAGCGGGTCTGCGCGCTCGTCGCCGGCGGCGGCTATGCCGAATATGCCGTCGCACCCGCCGGCCAGTGCCTCCCGGTGCCGGAGGTGCTGTCGATGGAGGAAGCGGCGGCGCTGCCCGAAACGCTTTTCACCGTCTGGACCAACCTGTTCGAACGCGCCTTCGCGGTCGAGGGAGACACCGTGCTCGTCCACGGCGGCACCAGCGGCATCGGCACCATGGCGATCGCGCTCGCCAACATCTTCGGGCTGACGATCATCGTCACCGCCGGCTCCGACGACAAGGTCGCCGCGGCCAAGGCGCTGGGGGCCGATCACGCGATCAATTACAAGACCGAGGATTTCGTTACGCGCGTCGCCGAGATCACCGGCGGCAAGGGGTGCGCCGCGGTGCTCGACATGGTCGGGGGTGATTACGTCCCGCGCAACCTGAAGTGCCTCGCGGACGACGGTCGCCATGTCTCGATCGCGGTGCAGGGCGGGGCCACCGCCACCATCCCGATCTTCGAGGTGATGCGCCGCCGCCTGACGCTCACCGGCTCCACGCTTCGCGGCCGCGATACGGCGTTCAAGACGATGGTCGCGGACGAGCTTTCCCGCACCGTCTGGCCGCATGTCGAGGCGGGCAGGCTCCGCCCGGTGCTCGATCGCTGCTACCCGCTGGCCGAAGCTGCCGAGGCGCACCGCCGGATGGAGGCGGGCGATCATGTCGGCAAGATCGTCCTGACGATGAAGTGAGCGGGACGGTGGGTGCGCTGATCCTCCACGAAGACCCGGTCTCGGGCAATTGCTACAAGATCCGCCTCACCGCCGCGCATCTCGGCATCCCGATCGAGCGGCGCGCCTATGACATCCGCCGCGGGGAGACGCGCACCGCTTCGTTCCTGACTGGTGTGGACGCCGCCGGCCGGATCCCGGTCCTCCAGGTGGGAGATCGCTTCCTCCCCGAAAGCAATGCCGCCTGCGCCTATCTGGCGCACGGCAGCGCCCTGGCGCCCAGCGATCGCTTCGAGCATGCCGACATGCTCCGCTGGATGTTCTGGGAACAATATAGCCACGAACCCAATATCGCGACGCTTCGCTTCTGGCGGCACCTGGTCGGCGAGGCGAACCTCTCGCCCGCGCAGGCTGCGCTGGTGCCGGCCAAGGAAGTCGCCGGTCGCGAAGCGCTGAGCCTGATGGATCGGCACCTCGCCACTCGCGGCTGGTTCGTCGGCGAGCGCCTCACGCTCGCGGACATCACGCTCTACGCCTACACGCATCTGGCGGGCGAGGGCGGCTTCGACCTGTCGGCCCATCCCGCGCTCCGCGCCTGGCTCGCCCGCGTGGCGGCACAGCCGGGGCATATCGCCTTCGACGCCTGACTCGAAACCGTCACCGTGCTGTGACGTGGGCGTCACGGGGCGCCGCTATCGGCATCCGGCAGGGAGGGCCCCGCCATGCCGATGCAACCAACGCTCGCACCAGTGACGCTTGCCCCGATCTCCATGGCAGACGTCGCCGACCTCGCCGATTTCGCCAATTCGCGCCCGCATCTGCCCGAACGGATCGTCGAGCGGACCCGCTACCGCACGATCTGGATCAGCGACGTCCATCTCGGCACCCGCGGCTGCAACGCGCAGATGCTGATCGACTTCCTCGACCATGTCGACAGCGACACGATGTATCTGGTCGGCGACATCGTCGACGGGTGGCGACTGCGGCGGCGCTTCTTCTGGCCGGCGGCGCACAACGACGTCGTCTGGCGGCTGCTGAAGCGTGCCGGCCGCGGCACGCGGATGGTCTTCATCCCCGGCAACCACGACGAGGTGTTCCGCCAGTTCTGTGGCCTCGATTTCGGCGGCATCGCGATCCGCCGCAACGCCGTGCACGAGACCGCGGACGGGCGCCGCCTGCTGGTGCTCCACGGCGACGAGTTCGACGCGATCACCCTCGCGCACCGCTGGCTCGCGCATGTTGGGGACGGCGCCTACACGCTGCTGATGGCGGCGAACCGGCTGCTGAACGGCTGCCGCCGCCGCCTTGGCCTGCCTTATTGGTCGCTCAGCAAGCACGCCAAGGCGCGGGTGAAGAACGCCGTCGCCTTCATCTCCCGCTTCGAGGAGATCGTGGCGGAGGCCGCCGGCGCGCGAGGCGTCGACGGGGTGGTCTGCGGCCATATCCATACCGCGGAGATCCGCGAGATCGGCGGCGTCGCTTACTACAACGACGGTGACTGGGTGGAGAGCGCGACGGCGCTGGTCGAGCACGTGGACGGCCGGATGGAAATTCTCCACTGGGCGGACGTGATCGCCGCGCGCGATCGCACGCAGTCCCTCCTGCTGGCAGCCTGATCGCCATGCGGATCGCGATCGTCACGGATGCGTGGGCGCCGCAGGTCAATGGCGTCGTGCGCACGCTCGAATCGGTGATCGGCGAGCTTCGCGCGATGGGGCACGAGGTGCTGGCGATCACCCCCGCCGGCTTCCGCTCACTGCCTTGCCCGACCTATCCGGAAATCCGCCTCGCGATCGCGAATGCGGCCAGCGTCGGCCGCCGGATCGCGGCGTTCGGCGCTGAGGCGGTTCATATCGCTACCGAGGGGCCGCTCGGGCTCGCCGCGCGGCGTTCATGTCTCGACCATCGCCGGCCATTCACGACCGCTTATCACACACAATTTCCCGAATATGTACGGGCGCGCACGGGTGCTGACCCCGCCTGGGTATGGCGTTTCATCCGCTGGTTCCACCAGCCGGCCGACGCGATCCTCGTCTCCACCCCCACGATAGAGGCCGTGCTGAGGGCGCAGGGCCTCCACCGCATCCGCCGCTGGGGCCGCGGCGTCTCCTCCGATTTCACACCTGATGGCAAGGTTGATCCCACCCTCGCCGTGCTCCCTCGTCCGCTGCTGTTGTACGTTGGCCGGGTCGCGGTGGAGAAAAATATTGAGGCTTTCCTGCGTGTTGCCGTTACGGGCAGCAAGGCCGTGGTCGGCGACGGCCCGGCGCTCGCTGGCCTGCGCCAGCGATTCCCCACCGCCCATTTCCTCGGCCCCCGCACCGGCACCGCTCTCGCCGCCTGCTACCGCACCGCCGACGTCCTCGTCTTCCCCAGCCGCACCGACACGTTCGGCCTCGTGATGATCGAGGCCCTCGCCTGCGGCACCCCCGTCGCCGCTTATCCCGTACCCGGCCCCCTCGACGTCCTGACGCCGGAAACGGGCGCGATGCACCCGGATCTAGCTCAGGCGATCGCGCAGGCACTGGCACTGGATCGCACCGCCTGCGCGGTGGCCGGCGCCGGCTTCACCTGGCGCGCGAGCGCCGAACAGTTCCTGTCCGCGCTGATCCCGATCAAGATCCCGCGGGCTGCGTGACTTGCAACGCTTGCCCTTAGCGGCCCACCGCATTAGATCATCGCAGGTTAAGCGGCCGCTCCGGTAAGGGGCGGCCCTATTTGTTTATACCGAAAGGCTTTTCGCATGGCCCAGCCGCTCATGCCCCACGCGACCGCTTCGTGGCTGGTCGACAATACGTCGCTCACCTTTGAGCAGATTGCGGAGTTCTGCGGGCTTCACATTCTTGAAGTGCAGGCGATCGCCGACGACACGGCCGCTACGAAGCTGACCGGCCGTGATCCCGTCCGTGCCCACGAAGTGACCCAGGACGAGATCGAGCGCGGTCAGGCGGATCCCAACTATCGCCTGAAGATGACCAAGGGGCCCGAGCAGGTCCGCCGCACCAAGGGCCCGCGCTACACGCCGGTCTCCAAGCGACAGGACAAGCCGGACGGCATCGCCTGGATCATTCGCAACCATCCGGAAATCAGCGACGGCGCAATCTCCAACCTGATCGGCACCACCCGCACGACCATCGCGGCGATTCGCGATCGCTCGCACTGGAACATCAGCAACATCACGCCGAAGGATCCGGTGACGCTGGGCCTCACCACCCAGCGCGAGCTGGATGCTGCGGTCGCCAAGGCCGCCAAGAGCGCCGGCGTCGAGGCGCAGCCGGTCGACACGCGCCTCGATGGCGATCGCGAAGCGCTGATCGAACAGTTGCGTGCCGAGCGCCAGCAGGCGGCGCGCGACGCGGAGCTCGCGGGCGACGAAGGCGTGCCCACTGCCAAGTCGCTGTTCGACGATCCTTTCCGCCGCTAATTGGTTTGTCCGCGGCGCGCAGATGATCGGCCAGCGCCGCGGACCGCAAAAGACACGAACGGCAACAATCCTCTCGACGTAACGAATGTTATGCTGATAGCGTTGCCTGCATGGCAACGGCATATCTACGCACGTTGATCGGGGATGAGGGGCTGACGCCCACCAGTTGGGCCGGTCTTACCTTTCCATTCGGCGATCGTGGACCGCAGCCGGGCGAATTGCTGACCGTGATGGACGGCATTCGCTGGTGGCGCGTGCCGATGTCCGGGCCGCTGAAGCACGTCAATGGCCTGATCCTGGACGATGGCCTTGATCTGCTGGCGATCGATACCGGCACAGCCAGCCCGCGCTCGACCGAGGCGTGGCGAACGATCCTCGATGGTCCGCTCAGCGGCAGTCGGATCGGGCGGATCCTTTGCACCCATATGCATCCCGATCACGTCGGCCTGGCGGGCTGGCTGTCCCGTCGCTTCGACGATGCCGCTATCGTCATGACCCGCACCGAATGGCTGATGGTGCGGATGCTGGCGGCCGATGCGCAGCCGGAGGTGCCGGCCGAGCAGATCGCCTTCTGGCGTGGCGCCGGGTGGGACGAGGAGCAGGTGGCGCACGGCACGTCGCGCGGCTGGTCCAGCTTCGGCAAGTCGATCGCGCGCATGCCGGTGGCATACACTCGCATCCAGGACGGCGAGGTGATGCGCATCGGTGGCAGCGACTGGCACGTCGTTACCGGAAGCGGCCACAGCCCCGAGCATGCGTGCCTCATCGATTACGATCGGCGGGTGCTGATCGCTGGCGATCAGGTGCTGCCGAAGATCAGTTCGAACGTGTCGATGCACGTCAGCCAGACCAACGAGGACCCGCTGGGTGACTGGCTGCGCTCGATCGAGCGGTTCAAGCAACTGCCGGACGATCTGCTCGTCCTGCCGGGGCACGGTGATCCCTTCTACGGGCTCCACACGCGGCTGGACGCGCTCGCGACCGAGCATCTCGATCGACTCGATGCGATCGTCGACCTGATGGCGGCCGGACCGGTGCGCGCCGTCGACTGCTTCAAGGTTCTCTTCCGCCGGCCAATCGGCCTCGACGTCATCGGCATGGCGACCGGGGAAGCGCTGGCGCACCTTCGGCGATTGGAACTCGAAGGCCGCGCGATCCGCGAGGAGCGCGACGGCACCTGGTGGTTCGCCCGCAGCTAGACGCTGCTTGCCGTCACGCCGGAGACAGCCCGGAGTGACGGCTGGTCAAGCGGCGCCTCAGTGGCGGAAGTGGCGCATGCCGGTGAAGATCATTGCGAGGCCAGCTTCGTCGGCGGCAGCGATCACTTCCGCGTCGCGGATCGAGCCGCCCGGCTGGATCACAGCCGTCGCGCCCGCTTCGACCGCCGCAAGCAGGCCGTCGGCGAAGGGGAAGAAAGCGTCCGAGGCCACGGCCGACCCGATCGTGCGCGGCTCGCTCCACCCGGCCTTGTCGGCCGCGTCCTTCGCCTTCCATGCGGCGATGCGCGCGGATTCGAGCCGGTTCATCTGCCCCGCGCCGACCCCCGCCGTGCTGCCGTCCTTGGCATAGACGATCGCGTTCGACTTGACGTGCTTCGCCACCGTCCAGGCGAAGCGGCAGTCGGCCAGCTCCTGCGGCGTCGGCTGACGCTTGGTCACCACCTTCAGCATGTCTTCCGACAGCAGGCCGTTGTCGCGCGACTGGACCAGCCAGCCGCCGGTGATCGTCTTCGCGGTCAGCCCGGCCCGCTTCGGATCGGGCAGCGCGCCCGTCAGCAGCAAGCGGAGGTTCTTCTTCGCCGCAAACAGCGCGATCGCTTCCTCATCGGCTTCCGGCGCCACCACCACTTCGGTGAAGATGCCGGTGATCGCCTTGGCAGTCGCGGCATCCAGCGGCCGATTGAGGGCAATGATCCCGCCGAACGCAGACACGGTGTCGCAAGCAAACGCCGCCTCATAGGCTTCGGCCAACGTGGCGCCGGTCGCCACGCCACACGGGTTGGCGTGTTTGACGATGACGCAGGTCGGGTCCGCATCGCGGAACTCGCTGACGAGTTCCAGCGCGGCGTCGGCATCGTTGAGGTTGTTGTAGCTCAGCTCCTTGCCCTGGACCTGGCGGGCTTGACCGATGCCCGGGGTGGACAAGCCAGCGTGGCGATAGAAGGCAGCCTGCTGATGCGGGTTCTCGCCATAACGCAATACGGTGGGTGCCTCGAGCGTGAAGGGCAGGGTAGCCGGGAACTGCTCGCCCTGATCCGACAGACCGAACCAGCTGGCGATCATCGAATCGTAAGTGGCGGTCGCCGCGAATGCCTTGGCCGCGAGGCGCTTGCGCTCCTCCAGCGTCGTCTCGCCGCGCGCCACGATTGCGTAGTCGGCCGGATCGGTGACGATCGCGACATAAGCGTGGTTCTTGGCGGCCGAGCGCACCATGCTGGGCCCGCCGATGTCGATATTCTCGATCACTTCCGGACGATCGGCGCCCTTCGCGACCGTCTGGGCGAAAGGATAGAGATTCACGACGACCAGATCGATCGCGCCGATGCCATGCTCTTCCATTGCTGCGGCATGGGCCGCGTCATCGCGCACCGCGAGCAGCCCGCCGTGAACCATCGGGTGCAGCGTCTTCACGCGGCCGTCCATCATCTCGGGAAAGCCGGTGAGATCCGATACGTCACGCACCTCCAGACCGGCCTCGCGCAGTGCCTTGGCCGTGCCGCCGGTGGAAACCAGCTCGACCCCCTTGGCAGAAAGCGTGGTGGCGAATTCGACGATGCCGCTCTTGTCGGATACGGACAGCAGGGCGCGGCGAATGGGAATGGTGGTCATGACACTCTTTTCCGCTTCTCCCGTCGGGGAGCAGCAAGGGGTGGGTGAGCGGCGATCGAGCAGCAGGCCCGGTGCGTCGCATTCGACGCGCGCTCCCCTAGCGGGCCGGAGCCGTTGCCCCAAGCCTCGACAAGCATTGACGGACGAGAAAAGCGCCTAGCGCGCTCGCTTCAGGCTCCAGCTGACGGTCGCGCCGCCTGCCTCGGCAGCCCCCGCGATCACCAATTGCTGAGTGGCGACCGGTCGGCCGTCCGAGTCGATCCACAGGCTTTCCTCGATCGCGAGCGATTCGCCGCGGCTGCGGAACTGCCAGATTGCGCCGCCCGGTACGCGCAGCACGGCGCCCAGGCTGTCTGCGGTCGGTGAAGCCTCGACGCCCGGGCCAAGATGGAAGCGGATCGTGAACGGCGTCGTACCCGTCCGGCGGCGGCGCCCCTGAGGCAGGAGAACGTCGTCGCCGCGCAATTCACGTCCCTCGGCGGTCAGGATCAGCTGTCGTCGATGCACGAAACCGAAGCGACGCACATAGCCGTCGTGGCTGGCCTCGATCCGGCTGGCATTTTCCGATTCCTGGCGGCTGAGCTCAAGCTCGGCTACCCCGCGGCCCAGCGTGCCGTCGGAGTGGATCGCGGTGGAGTTGCTGTCGGCAAGTGTCAGCGTCGAGTGGGCGGCGGTCGTGCGCAGCCCCTCGATCAGCGGCGTCGGCAGGCGGGCGTCCGCCGCGCGCGCGCCGCCGCAGTTGACGATGATGCGTGCCGCGCCGTCCGAGAACTCGAAGGCGAGGGTGGACGCGCAGCCGCCCTCCACGACGCGGGCAACCGGCGGGGGCGCTGCGTCCATGATGAGGACGGTGGTGCCGGCGGTCAGCCGCTGATAGCCCCAGTCGCGCGCCTGGCGCAGCGGGCGGGTGCGCACGCCGCTGGCGGTAATCACTTGGGCGACCTGCTCCGCCGGAACGGGGCCGCCACCCTGCCAGCTCGAAAGCCCACGATCCGCGTGGCAGACGCCGAGCAATGCCGGGACCATGCGGGCGAGCGCTTCCTCCATGACCTCGGGCAGGAGAAGCCGGCGCGCCGCGTAGGTTTCCCGCAGCATGGCGAGCAGCATGACGATGTCGAGCAACGCTTCTGGCGAGCGGCTGACGACTCCGCCATCCTCGAACAAGGCGGAGCCGAGTGCACGGGATAGGCCGCTTTCGCCAAATGCGCGACGAGGGTCGCCGCCCGGGATCAACAGCCCGGCCGCGATCACGCCGCACCACGCTGCGACGCGGGCATTGCCGGCCGGCGCCTTGTCCGCGCTGCCGTCGATGTGCCGGGCCCCACGCGCGAGGGCGTTCAGCACCTTCGAGCGGTAGATGAGGTCGGTCGAGGAAAGGATCAGCGGGGCATGCGCGGTCCAGAACAGGATGCGGCGGCCCCACAGGTCCGGGCGCCAAGCCTGCGCGGTGATCTTCTCACCGTGCGCCGCCAGCCAGCGCTCCATCAGCCCTTCTGCGACTGGCGCCGCCTGGGCGCGGGTCGCCACACTGGAGAGGTCCCGAAGCCACGCAAAGCTGTGGACATAATCGGCCATGGCTGGTCGCGGCGCGAAGCTGCGCAGGTCCAGACCCTCGATGACATGGCTTTCGCCGCGGAACGAAAGCTTGCCCGCAAGCAGCGCCTGCCCTCGCTCCACGTCACCGAACAGCGGATCGTCCGGCACAGCGATCAGCTTCAGCGGGTACCGCCCCTTCAGACGGATGCTGTGGATCGGCGTGCGCCAGGTCAGGCGGTGGAAGCGATCCGTCAGCCGTTCGGCGAGCGACAGGCCCTTGTCGCCGCCAGCCCGCACCAGCCGCTTGCCTTCGTCGATCCCGTCGGCGGCAGGAGTCTCCGCGGTTGGTTTCATCCGCCTCGCAGCGTCCGGATATTGTCGGCGTAGGCGGACGGCCCGCCACGGAAGGTGGCGGTGCCCGCGACGAGCGCGTCGGCGCCGGCGCTGATCGCCAGCGGCGCCGTGCGCTGATCGATCCCGCCATCCACCTCAAGGTCGATATCCCGGCCACTCGCGTCGATCATCCGGCGGATCGCCTCGATCTTGCGCAACTGGTTGTCGATGAAGCTCTGGCCGCCGAAGCCGGGATTGACGCTCATCACCAGCACTAAATCGACCATGTCGATAAGGTAATCCAGCATCTTGGCCGGCGTGCCCGGATTCAGCACCACGCCCGCCCGCTTGCCCAGCGACTTGATGTGCTGAAGCGAGCGGTGGATGTGCGGGCCCGCCTCCGGGTGGATGGTGATCGTGTCGGCGCCCGCCTCCGCAAAGGCATCGAGATAGGCGTCGATCGGCGAGATCATCAGGTGGACGTCGAACGGCTTGGTCGTATGCGGGCGAAGCGCCTTCACCACGGCGGGGCCGATGGTGATGTTGGGCACGAAATGGCCGTCCATGACATCGACATGGATCCAATCGGCCCCAGCCGCATCGATCGCGCGGATTTCCTCGCCCAGTTTCGCAAAGTCGGCGGACAGGATCGAGGGGGCAATACGGACAGGCTTCAACGGTCTACTCGCAATGTGTTTCGATCGTGCTTGCACCGGCTGCGCACCGGGAGCGGCGGCGCAATCGACAGGGCAAGACCCGAACGTCGGGATGACGTTCAATGCTTAACGTGCGTTTCGATCAGGCGGAAGCGCGCACGAGCCGGACAATGAAAAAGCCGTCGCATCCGCCAAGGCCGGCAAGGGTCCCAGGGAGGGTGCGGATGAACCCGTCGGCCTGCGCGGTGATGCCGTCGGGAAGCTCACTGGGCTCGGGCGCCTGGACACGATAGTCCGGATGGTTGGTAAGGAAGCGGGCCAGTTGCTCTTCGCCTTCCGCCGGCTCAAGCGAGCAGGTGGCATAAACCAGTCGGCCGCCCGGGCGGACCCAGGACGCGGCACGCGTGAGCAGTTTTGTCTGGAGTGCGGCCATTTCCGCAATGACGCCGTGGTGAGCGCGGTACAGCACGTCCGGATGGCGCCGGAAAATGCCGGTTGCGCTGCATGGTGCGTCGAGCAGCAGGGCATCGACCGGGGCTTCCGGTTCCCACGCCAGCGCGTCGGCGATCACCACCTTCGCTTTCAGCTGCGTGCGGGCGAGGTTCTCATGAAGACGCGCCGCACGTGCCGGAGCGATCTCCAGCGCCGTCACGTCCCACCCGGCAGCCGCGAGTTGCATCGTCTTTCCGCCCGGCGCGGCGCACAGATCGAGCGCGGCGCCCGGCCCGCGCCCCAGCAACCGCGCCGGCAGCGATGCGGCGAGATCCTGCACCCACCAGTTCCCTTCGGCGAACCCCGGCAACTGCGTAACGGGCGGAGCATTGTGCAGGCGGCGATGATTCGGCGCGAGCGAAACCCCGTCAGGCGAAGTGCCGTCTGGAGCAGCGAGGGTGATGTCGAGCGGTGGCGGTGTCGCGATCGCCTGTGCGGCTGCCTCGATCATGTCACTGCCCCAGGCGCTCCGCCAGCGGTCCTCGACCGCGTCCGGAAGCGTCGGCGCGGGCGGCAGGGCGCCGCCGCCGCGGGTGAGGGAGCCGAACACGCCATGGACGAGCTTGCGCGGCCCCCCGTCCACCAATGGCAGGACGGTAGCGATGGCAGCATGCGGCGGTGTGCCGAGTGCGAGCGTCTGCACCAGGGCGATCCGCAGCGCGGCCCGCGCCTTGGCGTCGTGCGGAAGCCGCTGACGAGTGGCGGAGTCGATCAGCGCATCAAGATCCGGCAGGCGCCGCAGCGTCTCTGCGGCAATGGCGTGGGCCAGGCCGCGATCATTGGCTTCCTTCAGGTCACGCGTCGCCGCGGGCAACGCCGCCTCGAGCGGGTCGCCCCGGCGAAGCACTGCGTCAAGCAGTCGAAGTGCCGCGCGACGGGCGGGAGTACCCGGCGGATCGGCCGGACGACGGGCATTGCGGTTGGTGGCGTCCTGAGAGGGGCGGCGTGGGGGCTTGGCGGTGACCGACATCGCGCCCATGTGGCGGTTGAACGCCGCAACCGGAAGAGCCGATGTCAAAACGCCCGCCCCATGTGAAACCGCCAGCGTATCTGACGCCTAACAAACCGGTGCCCAAGCCTGCGGAAGCTCCACGGCCGGCGGAGGATCCTCTGGGTCGCGACCCCGTGCGCTATGGCGATTGGGAGAAGAAGGGAATTGCCGTCGATTTCTAGGCTGGGACGCTTGCGGGCTGAAGGGGGGCTTCGACCAGCGATCGGACCAGATCGAGGTCCGCCGGCTTGTCGACATCGACTGCCGCAAGGCCCCAACGGCTCGGCACCATCGCGATGCGGGCACCTAGACGGTCGCCCACGTGGTCCAGCGCCGTGGCGATCGATAATCGACCGGTGATGTACCGCAGAAGCAAGCGCGGGCCGAGCCGCCGGACGATGCGCCACGGTTTCTTCCGATCCGCCTCGACACCTTGCCAGAAATCGATCACGCGCATGGCGTGCGGCGTCGCGAGATAGAAGAGATTGCACCCCGACCAGGCGCCATCGGCAAACCGCAGATAGGTGCGTTCCGTACCGGGCACATCGCGCTCGATCACCGCCCGCTCAGCGAGGAGCATGGCCACGTCAGCGTCCGATGGGACTCGCCCGAGAAAGTCGCTCACCAATCGCGCCTCGAGCAACGCGTGATCGGCCGTCGTGACGAGCAGCGGCGCGCCGAGCAGCTCAAATCCCAGCGCCGCGCTTCGGCTCGGGCCCGGGGCAGCGTCCACCGCTTCGGCACCGAGCGTTGCCGCATGATCCTTCACCGCGGTTGACGAGGCGACGATAAGAATTCGGCTGGCGCCCGCCTCGCGCAGCGCGTCGGTTACCCGGTGCAGCATCGTGCGCCCGCCGACCTCGATCATCGCCTTGTCCGCGACGCCGGCATAAGCGGCTGCCGGATCCGCCCCGCCGCGTGACCCGGCGAGGACCAACGCATTGAATGTCATAATGTCCGCGCGCGAAGCACCCGCCAGATAACGGAGAACGACGCCAGGATCGGATGCCGCTCACGCCAGGGCGTCAACTCGATCGCGACGCCGGTATGGCGATGCACCTTCCACGCGCCGTAACGCGCGGCACCATCGAACGTGAAGGCAGCCTTGATCAGGCGCGCCACGTTGAGAAGCTTGCCCGTGTCGGCCCGGTAGAGCCATGCCTGTGCCGTGGCCCGGCCCAGATCGAAGGCGAAGCCCGGCGCCAGCAAACCGTCCGCTTCCTCGAACTCCACGCCGGCCGCCTCCCAGGCAATCGGTAGCAGGCGGGTGTAGCGATCCGGATCGTGCATCAGGATCACTGCCTCGCGCCCGGGCGGCTCGACCCGAAGCTCGGCACGATAGGTTTCGCGGAACAGCGCCAGCCAGAAATCCCGCGGCTCACCCCGCGACGGGCCGAGCACTGCCGCAAACCGCGCAGCCGTCATGATCGAATCGGCGACGGCCCGAACGACGCGGTGCTTGATCGTTGGATCGGCCTGCCACACCAAGGCGGCGGGCTGGACGAATCGCGTCCAGATCGTCGTATCCAGCATGTGGCCGCGCGCCGCCATTTCGAACGTGCTGATCGGCATGGTGGCGACCTTGGCGCGGATCGTACGACCGTCGACGACGACCTCGTGATAGCTGACGTCCGGCCAAAGCCAGCGGATCCCAAGGCGGCGGATCGCCTTGCCGACAGGCTGGCTGGTCAGCACGTAGAAATCGAGCACCCCGTCGAAGTCGCCGGTGCGCAGCGTCGAGCCATAATAGAGGATCGCGACGCCATGGAGATCGCGCGCCAGCTGGCTCGCCACGGCCTCCACTTCGGGCTCGACATGCACGTCGAGTTCGCCCGTGACGAAGGTGATGAGGGCGGCGTCCGTCATGGCACCACAAATGCCACAGGGGCGCCCTGCCGCAAGATTAGGTCACCGCCCGGAAAGGTCTCCCCGTCGAGGACGAAGCCGCCCTCCATCGAAAGCTGCAGCTGCCGCATGTCATGCCGGTGGTAGCCGGCACGCTCGAGCCATGCCCATTGCGCGCCGGTCAGGATGGCAGGAAGGGCGCGCAGTACATGCGAAGCCGGCGCGTCGATGCGCAGCATCTTCATGCCCAGTCGCTCTTGGCCGAACGGCTTGATGCGCAGCGGCATCCGTCCAAGCGTGGAGGCGAGGATCAGATATTGCGGGCCGTCGACTGCCTCCTCCGCATCCCATGCGAGGCGCATATGCTCTCCGCTCCGCCAGGGGTTGTGCGGCTTGCCGAATACCGTTTGTCCCACGCCCGCGGCGATCGACATGCCGACCGCCAACCCATTGAAGGCACCGATCCGATGCGCTCCCTGGGCGGTCTTCGTAGCACGCAGATAGGCGCCGGCCCCGAAAATGAACCCACACAGATCGACACGGCCATCACGGATGATCTCGATCGGCGTCCGCTCCGCCGTCCGGCCGGTGGCAGCCGCGGCCACCGCATCGTCCAGGGTCCAGCGTGAGGAGATGCCAAGGTCCAGCGCCAGCGCGTTCGTCTTGCCGGACGGCACGATCGCCATGCTCGGTCGAAAGCGGGGAAAGTGGCGCGCGATGATCGACAGTATGTCCCGAACGGTGCCGTCCCCGCCCTCGACGATCAGCGTGTCGATGCCTTTGTCGACAAAGCTGCCGAGCACGGAGTGAAGTTCGTCATGGGTGCGGGGGATGACGCGGTCACATCCGTCGATCACCAACGGGAAGTCCCGGCCGATGTTGTGGCGGGCGCGTGCGTTATGAATCACGCCGATACGCGGAGTTCGGCCGGTCTTAATGGAACCGGGTTTGACCTGCGGGGGAGTGCGACGATCCGCTGACATGGCGGCGCTCAACTTGGATGCCGATGGCATCGGGGACGCCTCGGCCCTATCCAAAACAGTGGCCACAGAGGCACTTCCAAGGCATCAGCAGTGAGACTCGTTCAAGGCACCGAGCATCCGCTGGTGCGGTTTTTTGCTTGTTGCTAATATGTTGCAACACGTATGAAGGTCCAGCCAAATTTCAATGCAAGCCGTCGCGAATGTTGAGGGTGGAGGCCCGCAGGGGCACCCGCCGCAGAATCACCATGGCCGGGGAGAATGGACGCCACGGGCACGCCGCCTGGCCCTGTCCGCCGCCATTGTCGTCCTGCTGATGATGCTGGGACGGCTGTGGTGGCTTCCAGCGCACGCCTCGCTGAACGTCAACGAAGGCTGGAACGCTGGCCATGTGGCCCGGGCCTTTGGTGAAGGCTTGCTCTATCCCTCGCCGGACGCATTGTTCGCGAACAATTACCCTCCGCTGTCATTTTTCGTCGTCAGCTTGGTAGAGCCGATCGTCGGCGACGCAATCCTCGCTGGCCGGATCGTGTCGCTGTTGAGCCAGATGGCGGTCGGCGTGGCAATTTACATCATTGCCGGACGATTGGTGCCAGATCGGCTTTTTGCCGCCGCCGCCGCGGGATTGTTCGCCGCGCTGAGCGTCACCATCCTACGCAAGTATCTCGCGATGAATGATCCGCAGTGGCTGGGCCAGGCGTTCATGGCCTGGGCTCTGGTGTTGATGGTGCCGCGTCGTGCCGATGCAGGGCTTAGTGCCGGCACGGTGATCGCAGCCGCCGCTCTCGTGGTTGCTGGCGGCCTGGTGAAGCACAACCTCGTCGCCATCCCCATCGCCGTAACGTTGTGGCTCTGGTTCACGGATCGCCGCTCGCTTTGGATCTGGGTCTCGTCGGGCGCGGTCATTGCCGCTGCGGCGCTGGGGGGGCTCTACGTGATCTGGGGCGAAGATGTGTTCGCGCAGGTGCTGGGGCCTGCGCGGAGCTATTCGCTGCGCCGAATGCTCGTCCACGGCGTTCCGTTGCTGATGTTCATTCTGCCCGGTGTGCTCGCGGCGCGTCCACTGCTCGCCGCTTGGCGGTCTGACACCCGGCTCCTGTTGCCGTTGCTGTTTCTTGGTGCCGCCGTGCCCACGGCTTTCCTCCAGCGTTCGGGCGCCGGCGTGGACATCAATGCGATGTTCGAAACGATGATTGCCTTTTCGATCGTCGTGCCGATCGGGTCTTCATTGCGGACGGAAAGGCCATGGCGGTGGTTTGCACTGGCGCTGGTCCCGCCGATTGCCTTCCTCCCCGTGGCGGCAGCGGCGGATGTGAGGGAACTCGCCGGGCGCGGCGAGTCAGAGCGCCATTGGCGCCCCTTCATCGAGCAGATCGCCCGGGCAGACGGACCCGTGGCGTGTGACGATCAATCGATCTGCCATTGGGCGGGCCGGCAAAGTGCGCTCGATTTCTTCGCGCTCAAGCAGCGCCTGGTGAAGGGGGACCAGCCGGCACTCACCGAGGCACTAGCGCGCAAGGAGATCGCGATGATCGCGATGCGCAGCAGCAATCCGGGGTGGCACGAGAATCGCCTGATCCCCGCGATCCGCAAGCACTATCGTACGGTCTACGAGGCAGACGGTACCGAACTGCTGGTGCCGAGATAGAGCGTCGCCAGCTCAGCAAGCCGGCTGCGGATGTCATCAGGCAGTGCAAAGGTATCGCGTGCGTAGCTGAACTTGCCTGAAGCGTTGCGCGCGACGAGATCGTCGTGGAACTGCCCCATCAGGCCGTTCAGCGTCGCAAGCCACCGGGCCATGGTTTGATGCTCTTCCGCCGGATAGAGCGTGCGCATGTCGTCGTGGAAGGAAACCTGACGGCTGATCACCTTGCGGCCGGCGTGGAACGCGTGTGCGCCGATGGTGGGCGCTGCCAGCAGCGGCTGGAGCGATGCCATCTCCGCCAAGGTGAAGCGCCGGAAGCCCGCCGCACCGCTGGGCACGAAGCGATCCGCTTCGCGCGTCAGCAGCCGCCATGTCGGCGCCTTCAGGAGGAAGGACAGCCTGCTCGCCTGTTGCTGCACCTCGGCAGGGCCCTTCACTTTGACGGCGTCCTGCAGCTCACCCATCACGAGGGTTACCAGCGACAGCATCTTGGGGGAGCGATGCTGTTGCGAATAGAGGAAGAAGGCAAAGCGCAGGTGTTTGAAGCGCGCGCGCACCTGCTTGAACCAGTGCCGCTGCGCTTCATCGATGGTCTCGCCCCGCCGCAGCCGCGCGGCGAGCGCGATCAGGCCCGCACGATCGAAGCCGAGCTGCCATAGCTGCCGCGACAGGCGGAAGCCTTCGATAAAGCGCTCCGGCGGGTAGTCGAGCGTCACGGCTCGGGGCAGCGCCGCTTGCAGATCGATCAGGTCGTTGACGTCGATGGCTGAGACGAGCGCGTCGAGCGTCTGCGCGCCATAGGCTCCTTCTTCCAACGCGGCGCGGCGCAACGGCGTCATGCCGGCACGGCCCAAGGCAGGCTGGCGCGATGACGGTAGGCACTGATCGTCGGCACCAGCATGCACAGCGCGACCGCGATGCTGCCGGCGAGGTAGGCGACACCCGCCCCCTCCAGGCCGTAGGCATGGGTCAGGCCCGCAAGCAGGGCGAGGTAGATGATCACCGCCACCAGTTGGGCGAGGAATGCGGCCGTCTGACGCTGCGCCATGTAGAGCAGCGATTCCAACGGGAAGAAGGCCATCGCGACGACGAGAGAGACCGCCATCAGCTTCAACAGGTCATAGGCCTCAAGGTACCGTTGCCCGAAGACGAGGCCGATGAGCGGCTTTCCGCCGATCAGCACCAGCCCGACGATGGCCAGGCCGGTCAGCCCGGCCAGGGCACCGGCGCGCACCCCCAGCAGCCAGGGGCGCGGCTCGCGGGGATCGAGGCGCATGATCTCCGGGTAATAGCCGCGGCGAAGAAGGTCCGCCGGCTTAGCCGCGGAGTCGAGCAGGGTGCTGGCGATCTTGTAGAGGCCGGCGGCGACCGGGCCGAGGATGGCAGCGACCACGAGATTGCTGAGCGGGCCCCATGCGGCATAGACCGAGTGGGCCGCATTGGTCGTCCAGACGAACGCCCATGCGCCCGGCAGACGTCGCGCGGTGCCGAACAATCCCGGCTTCAGCGCGTCCAGCATATCGCGCCGCTTCAGCTCACGAACGGCATAGGCCCAAAGCACGAGATCGCCGAGCAGGTCGGACAAATACCAGGTGATGACGAACCCGACGAAGCCGAGATCGGCAAAATAGGAGAGGACGGCGCCTGCAGCCCGCAGCACGGGGGTGACGATCTGCTGGCCGGCGATGAGGTCGAACCGGTCAAGCACGCGAAGCGCGCCTGTGGCGGTTGCCGCGGACATGGTCGGCACCAGGGTGCAATATGCGATCGCCAGCGGCAGCATGCGTTGGTCGATGCCGAACCGTTCCGCCAGCCAGGGCAAGGCGATGATCGCACCGACCATGCCGATCAAGCCGCTCGCAATGTCGAGGCCGAACGAGAAGCGGATGACGTCGCGCGCCTTGTCAACGTTGCCATGGTGAAGCGCCGGCGTCGCTTCCCGCACGATGAACTGCCACGTCTGAAACTTTGCGAGACCGCCCGCCGTATGGGCGTAGCTGTGAACGATCATCAGCACGCCGAAGATGGTGGGTGTCAGCGCGCGGCCGGCGCAGGCAAAAGCGAGCAGGCTGAACAACGCGCCTGCCAGCTTGCCGGAAATGAGATAGCCCGCGTTGCGCAGCACTGTGCGGAAGACGCCATCGGCGAACCACTTTCTCATCGGCGCAGAACGGGCGCGATCGCCGCCTTCGCCTGCGCGATCACCTCATCCAGCGGCAGCGTGGAATCGATATCGACGATCGGCGCGCCATTGAAGGTGAGGCGCGGCACGTCCGCGATCTTCGTCTCGAGCGAGGAGGGTCGATGATCGGGCTTGCGCTTGAGCGCAGTGGCAAGATCAACGTTCAGCCGCACGACCAGATCGGGGCGATATTGCTCCATCCACTCGTAATGCGCCCGCTCGCGGCGTGCGAGCAGCGCGGGAAGGCCGGTGGGATGAGCCCGGGCGAGGCCAAGTCCATCCATCGGACCAGGCACGGCGATCTGCGGGAAGCGATCGGCAAGGATCGCGATCCCGCGCCGACGCGCGGCGAGCATGCGGCGGAACCGGCGCACGCGGCGCATCGAGAAGGCGAAGATCACCATTGCGGCCAGCGTATCCGGCCGATCGCTGTCAGGCGCGATCCCGGCCTTCTTCACGATCGTCTTGTCGAGGCGCTTGCCAACCAGCGGCCACCGCGCGATCGCCCGCCCGATGTGCCCGGTCTGCTTGCCGAGATGATGGAGTTCGGTGGGGCGCTGCTCCTGCATCCATGGCAGCAGCGCATTGGCGACGGTCGACTTGCCCGATCCATCGGTTCCCACGATGGCGATCAATGGCGCCAGGCTCGGTTCGGTCATTGCATCTCTGTTCGGCAGGATCGCGCGGTTCAGGCGATGGCGGCGCGAACCGCATCGAGCGCCTGCTGGCGCAGCTGCTCATAAGGAGCGCGCGCGTCCAGATCAACAATAGGGGCGCCGCCGAAGCGGAGCAGCGGCGTCGCTGCCACCTTGCGGGCGAGCAGCGCGCGATCATGATCCGGCTTGCGCGCTGCGGCCGTCTCCACGTCGACATTGAGGCGAATCACCAATGTGGGGCGATAGCTCGCCATCCACTCGTACATCCGCCGCTCGCGCGCCGCTAGCCGGGCGACGGCGGGGCTATCCGCCTTGGCTGCCGACAGTCCGGGGCCGTCATAGAAACCGGGCACTTCGACCTGCGGATAGCGATCGGTGATCACGGTGACGCCGCTGTCGCGCATGGCGAGCGCACGGCGAAAACGGCGGCGACGGAGCAGAGAGAACCCGTAGACGACCAACGCGGTAGCCAGCCCGGGAATACGATCCTCCTTCGAACGCGTCCGCTCAGCCTTCTTTGCCAGCCGCTTCTCGATCGGCGCACCGATCACGGGAAGTTCGCGGATACGCGCGCCGAGGGTTCCGGAGCCAAGGCCGAGATACGTCGTGCCCACCAGGCGCTCGTTGCCGAGGACACGAAGTAGATCCGCCGTCAGGGTCGTCTTGCCGGATCCGTCGCAACCGACAATCGCGATTAACGGCGCAGGCATCGCAGGTCCGCGCAGCTTAGAAATGTAACCTGAACAAACCAAGGCGTCGGCCCGCGGGCGCGATGTGCCGTCCCTGCTGGCCATGATCTGATCGAAGGATGGGCCGCGCGCGACATGTGCGCCATATAGTGCCGCCGCGGGGCAGCGCTACTACCGCATTGCAGCATTCACCATTGGTGCTCAGGTCGATCAGCGGAGCACCCGCGCGGAGAGCCGCTCGCAATCCGCGTCCTGCGCCACCGGCCCTTGTCGGCCTGTAATCGCGCGGCCGAGTGCCTTGAACACGTTGCCGACAGACTTGACCTCGGGCGGAACGACGATGTCAGGCCTGCTGAGCGTGCCCGTCATCGTCGCTGACCCAGGCAGGCGGAGGATGGCGTCGCGTTTCGGCGCGCCGGTCAGGCGGATCGATAATGCTTCCTGCGGGAACGTGAGCGTTCCGGTGCCGTCAAGGCGGCTTTGTGCGGTGTCGGCCACGAATGGGCCCGCGCGGCCGCGCCCGCCGCGAAGCGTGAAGCCCGCGACCACGCAGCGCAGCGCCGCGCGATCATCGCTGCCGGCAAGGATCGCGCGCCCGGCGTCGAAGCCAAGCGCAGCGGCGATCTCGGTTGGCAAGGCACCGTCCCGTGCGACGATCCCGATGCGCCCGTCCGCTTTTCCGACCGCCTCGCGGATTGTGCTGCCGCGGCCGGCGAGCACTGCCCGGCCGTCGACACGGCCGGTCACGGTGCCGCCGCCCCCGCCAAGCGCGGGAATGCTGCTGTCGATGAGCTTCAGATCGAGCCGAACGAGCGGGACGGGCCCATTATCACCTTGGTCGACCACCGCGCGTCCCGTGATGTAGCCGCGGCGCAGGCCAATCCTCAACGGGGCGATCGTCAGCACGCGATGGTCGAGTACCAACGTCCCCGCCATGTTCGTCAACGAGGACGGCCCCTCGCGACTGACGATCCTGTCCACACGAAAGTTTATGCGCCCGTCAGTGCGCCCCACCTTCGCGAGGTTCACCCGGGTGTCCGGGACGATGCGTGGGCCGAGCGCCTGTTCCTTCGCGGCCGCTCGGGCCAGGCCTTCGTCCGACGACAGGTCGGCAAAATCCATCTGACGCGAGCGGACGGTCCCGTCGAGCTTGCTGCGCCCGTCGACCTTGTTGACAGTGAGCGTGCCGCTGATGTCGGATCGCCCGATCCGTCCGTTCAGCCGGTCGATCAGCCAGCGTTGCGGTTCGCGCCGCACGTGCGCCGACAGGGACACCGGCTGGCTCTGAAACAGGCCCGCCTCGATCACCGCATCGATCAAGGCGAGGTCTGCTGCTTCTGCCGTCACATCAAGCGTCATGCGGCTGGTATCCAGCGGAGCGGCCATCACGCCCTTGGCATGCATGCGGAGTTGATCGCCGGCGATCCGCGCGTCGAACGGCCAGCCACCCTGACGATTGCCTGTCACGGCCGGCGCGCGAAGCGTCACGTCCACCTTCGCGCCGCGAACTACGCCTGGCCCGGAAAGACGAAGACCCTGCGTGTCCGAAGTGACCGCTAGGTTCACCTGTCGCTCCCGTTTCGCGTCGCGATATATCAGGCGCGATCGCCGAACGGTCAGGCCCTCGAGCGTGCTCTGCCCGGATTTACCTGTGCGTCTCTCATCACGCCAGTTTTCGCGTCCGTCCTTTGCGCGAACGAGGTGGACCTGCGCTCCATCGACGGTGATCTCGCGCGGGCTCAACTTACCGATCAGAAGGGGGAGCGCCGGGAAGCTGACCTGGATTTGCTCTGCGCGAACCAGATCGTTCCTGCCCGCCCAGCCCGGACCAGGAATGCGCACGTCACGCAGGGCAATCGTCGGGGTGAAACCGAAGCGGTCGACGCGCTCCATCGCGCCGATCCGCACCGGGCGTTCGAACCGCGCGGTCAGGCGCTGTTCGGCGATCCTCTTGAAGATTCCCCACGGGAACGCGGCGAGAAGCAGTGCAAGCGCGGCCAGCGTGATGGCAAAGAACCCGATCGCGAGATGGACGCGACGGTCGAAAAAGTGGCGGCGCATCGCAGCGAGACGCGCCTCATCGTGGTTCGTTCCGGTGGTGAAAGGAAAATGCGGCTCGAGCGGCTTGCCGCGTAAGGGTTGACCCGGTGTTGCGCCAACTCGTACCTCGATCTCGGATAAGCGAGGCGGCGCCGATCAGATCGCGACCGGCTTTGTCCAGGAGAGGCGGCCATGGTTTGGCCGAACTGTCCTTCACTTCACTTTTCCGGAGTAGGGTTCGCTGGCGGACGGGAACGGTTGCCTTTGGACCGCCATGATACCTATGTCGTCTACGATGTCAGTTGAGGATGCCGCCGAGCGCAGGGTTGCGCTTCTGCGCGGGGTGGTTGCCGATCACGGCGGCGCGATGGTCGCCGCCTTTTACGACAAGCTGCTGGAAGATGAGCAGGCGCAGGCATTTCTGAACCATTCGGTCGTGCATAGTCGGCTCAGTGCCTCCTTGCTGGAATGGTTGTCAGCGCTGTTCGATGCCGATGACATTCGCTCGTCCGCCGCATTGCAGGAGCGGCAGAAGGTGATCGGCGAGGTTCATGCGCGGATCAAGATCCCCATTCATCTGGTGATGGAGGGGGCGATGGCGATCAAGGCGGATTGCGCGCGCCTGCTGGCCGCCCGCGCGGCCACCCCGCGCGAGGCGCTGGGGGCGCTTCAACTTGCATATGAACGGATCGACACCTCGATTCTGTTGATGAGCCAGGCCTACGTCAACGACACTGCGGCCCGTGCTCGGCTCGATGAAGCCTATCGCCTGTTTTCGATCGATCAGGACGTGTCGACGGAAAAGGAGGCGCAGAAGGCCAGCCTCATGGAATGGAGCCAGAAAACGCTCTTCACATTGCTGCGCGGCGGCGACGGCGGTTTGGAACGGCTGGCGGAATCGCCGTTTGGCCTGTGGCTTCGGCACCGCGCGAGCTTCATGTTCGACAAGTCCGGCCTGTTTCAGGATCTGATGGCCGAGACGCAGAAGATCGATCGACTGCTGCTCCCCCAATTGGAAGGCGACGCTCGCACCAATCGCCAGGTGGAGACGCTGACCGCGCTTCAGGCCGCCGTCGGCCGGGTATCATTTCTGCTCAACGAGTTGTTTCAAAGCTTGGCCGCCATGGAGAGCGGGCGTGATCCGCTGACCCGTGCGCTCAATCGCCGGTTCCTCCCAGCGATCCTCGGACGGGAGATCGCCTTTTCCAACGAACACGACAGTCCCTTGTGCATTATCCTGCTGGACGTGGATCACTTCAAGCAGATCAACGATCGTTTCGGCCATCAGACGGGCGACATGGTGCTGCGCGAAGTGGCGCAGATCGTGATGGATCAGGTGCGGCCGAGCGACTTCGTCTTCCGCTATGGCGGAGAGGAATTCCTCATCGTGCTGAACGAGACGGGTGTCGAGCAGGCGAGGGCTGTTGCCGAGCGGATACGTTGCGCGCTGCAACAGAGCGCAATCGAGGCGAGCGCCGGCGAAGAATTGCGTGTCACCGCTTCGTTCGGGGTGGCGGCGCACGGCGGACACCCTGATCAGAAGTACCTGATCAAGGTTGCCGATGACGCCCTTTATGCCGCCAAGGCGGAAGGCCGAAACCGGGTCGTCGTGTCGGATAACTGCCACTAGGCACCGCCTGCCGAAGCTGGCAGCCAAGCCACTGAATTCGTTACGATAGCGAACCGATTCGAATTGTTTACGGGGTCTCCCGTTCTTTCGCGTCGCTATCCTCACTGATAAACGAGCGTCTCCAACCTGGAGTGTATGTGCGTGTCTGATCGTATTGCCTGTGTCCCGCTTCGTTCCCGTGTGACGGATGCCGAAACAGCGGCTGCCCTGATCCAGCCGGGTGAGACGGTGGGCGCCAGCGGCTTCACCGGGTCGGGCTATCCCAAGGCGGTGCCCCAGGCGCTTGCCCGCCGGATTGCGGCGGAGCACGAGGCAGGTCGGGATTTCCGCATCAATCTGTGGACGGGCGCATCCACCGGTCCGGAGCTAGATGGTGCGCTGGCCGCCGTCGACGGCATCGCGCAGCGCCTGCCGTACAGTTCGGATCCGGTTGCACGAGAGAAGATCAACCGCGGCGAGATCGATTATCTCGACATGCATCTCAGCCAGGTTGCACCGATGGCTTGGGAAGGCGTGATCGGAACGCTCGACACCGCGGTCGTGGAGGTCACCGGAATTCGGCCGGATGGATCGCTGATTCCCTCGTCCTCCGTTGGCAATAACAAGACGTGGCTCGACCGCGCGAAGCGCGTGATTCTCGAGGTCAACCGCTGGCAGAATGCCGCGCTCGAGGGGATGCACGACATCTACTACGGCACGCGCTTGCCGCCGGATCGCGTGCCCATTCCGCTCGTTCGTCCGGACGATCGCATCGGCACCCCTTATCTCGCCTGTGACCCGGACAAGATCGTCGCGATTGTCGAAACGGACTCGCCGGATCGTAATCTGCCGTTCGCCGCGCCGGACGACACTGCGCTGGCCATCGCTGGCCATATCATCGAGTTCCTGACTCATGAAGTGAGGCGCGGACGGTTGCCCGCATCGCTGCTGCCGATCCAGTCGGGCGTCGGCAACATTGCCAATGCAGTGCTCTCGGGCCTGATCGATGCACCGTTCGAACCGATGACTGCCTATACCGAGGTCATTCAGGACGGGATGCTCGACCTGCTCGATTCCGGAAAGTTGCGCATGGCGTCAGCGACGGCCTTCTCGCTTAGTCCTCAGGCCGCCGAGCGGCTGAATGCGGACATGGCGCATTATGCTGATCGCATGATCCTGCGCCCGCAGGAAATCAGCAATCACCCGGAGCTCGTTCGACGGCTCGGCTGCATCGCCATGAACGGCCTGATTGAGGCTGACATATACGGCAACGTCAACTCGACGCTGGTGATGGGCTCGCGAATCCAGAACGGGATCGGGGGCTCGGGCGATTTCGCGCGCAACGCCTATGTGTCGATCTTCATGACGCCGTCGACCGCCAAGGGCGGCAAGATCTCCGCAATCGTGCCGCAGGTTAGCCACGTCGATCACATCATGCAGGACGTGCAGGTGATCGTCACGGAACAGGGACTTGCCGATCTGCGCGGGCTGAGTCCGCGGCAGCGGGCCGACGTCGTCATCGAACGCTGCGCCCATCCGGATTTCCGGCCCGAGTTGCACCATTATGCGCAGCGTGCGCGTGAAGGCGCCTATGGTCTTCATGCGCCGTCGCTCCTCAGCGAGGCGCTCTCCTGGCATCGCCGTTTCATCGAAACCGGAACGATGCGTTCCGCCTGAGGTTCGTTGCACGCGCCTGGCGGTGGATCGCGGATCTGCTGCCAGGTATCTCAGGTGTCGTCTTCCGAAGCGCGACGCGCCGCCGCATCACCGCCACCCGGCTTTGCAGGAGCTTGAGATTGTCTGACGACGTGCCTTCTCTACGATCCCCATTCGCCGGTCGGTCCGGAATTGTCGGTCGCGCGATGCTCTGCGCTTCGCTGGTCGGCGCTGCACTGTTCGCCGGCATGCCTGCCGCCGCAAAGGAATATGCCACTCGCGACGTCGGCGCATGGAAAGTCGCGCCTAGCACCGACAAGCAAGGCTGCTTCATCACGCGAACCTTTGACGGCGCGCGCAATACCACGCTGCTACTCGGGCTGGACACCGATGGCAGCAACCGCCTGTCGCTCCTCAATCCGAATTGGTCGATCCGCCCCAAGGAGCAGCTGAAGCTGAACTTCCGGCTCTCCAACGCCGCTTTCCCGCGGCATCTGGCGGTGGGCATCGTCGCTGACGGCAAGCGGGGCTTCGTCACCAGCTTTGGCGGATCGTTCCCCAAGGTCTTTGCCGCCTCGGCCTTCCTCCACGTCAGCCGCGGCGACGTGCCGGTCGAGGAACTGCGGTTGGACGGCAGCGGCGCCGCGGTCGCTGAATTGCGCAAATGCGTCGATGCCTATCGCGGTGGCCCGGCTGTGGCTCCACGCGCGCCCGCCAACGACGGCCGCATTCCCGTGGATCCGTTCGCTGCAGATAAGAAGCGCGATTCGCGCAAGTAACGATCCGCCCCATTCTGTTCATCGCCGGTTAAGAGTAATGCGCACTGAAGCAAATGATCTGAGCGTGATCAGTTTAGTGCGATTACCATCAAGCTAAAACGCTCCATTTGGCTCATGATAGCCTCGGTCTGCCGCCGCGTCTATTGCCGCAAGGTAGCGATACGCGCTCCTTCGCGCGGCTACATAACCAAATGGATAGAGCGATGCTTCAAATTACCAAACTCGCCCCCGCAGCTGTGGTTCTGGTCGCCGCCACCGCGCTCGGCGGCTGTGCCACCAAATCCTATGTGCGTGAGCAGATCGCGCCGGTGAGCCAGCGCGTCGACGCGATCGAGACGCAGCTCCAGGCGACTGACGGCACTGCGAAGCAGGCGCTTGCCGAAGCGCAGGCGGCCTCCGGCCAGGCACAGCAGAACGGCCAGCGGCTAGACCAGATCAATGGCCGCGTCGACAGTGTCGAACAGCGCATGCAGGAGCAGGAGCGGCGGGGTAAGCGCCCGCGGCACTGATACAGCACCCACGCGTTTGCGAATTGCAGTCTGACTGAAGGGGGTGGCCGTCCTCAGGGAGGGGGCGGCCACCCTTTCACATGGGTAAAGATGATCAAGTTTCTACCGCTTCTCGCCGCCACCGCACTGATCGCCACTGCGGCCGATGCCGCACCGACCAAGAAGGCCAGTGCCAAATCCAAGAAGGCGTCACGGCCGCCTGCCGCGGCCAGTCGCCCAGTTGAGGTCAATCCCTCGCCGGATGCGCGGGTGGTCGCCGACTGGATATCCGCGTCGGGTGACAATCGCGGCTTGCCTTACGCTGTCCTCGACAAGAAGACGGCTTCGCTGATCCTCTATGACGCAAACGGGAAGCCGCTGGATCAGGTGCCGGTGCTGATCGGCATCGCCGCCGGCGACGATGCAAGCCCCGGGGTGGGCAGCAAGAAGCTAAGCGATCTCGGCCCGGCGGAGAAGACGACGCCCGCCGGCCGCTTCCTCGCGAAGTTCGGCTATGCCGCCGGGCGCCAGCGCGTGCTGTGGGTCGATTATACCAACAGTGTTGCGATACACCCGATCCCCGCAGACGCAGCGAAGAAGGAAAACAGACGCGGTCGCATGCTGTCGGAGACGCCGGATGACAACCGAATTACCTTTGGATGCATCAACGTGCCGCGCGCCTTTTACGGCAAACATGTCCAGCCCGTCTTCCAGAAGAAGGGCGGTTATGTGTACGTTCTACCTGACACGAAGCCCCTCGAAGAGGTTTTCCCGCGCCTACGCGTTCATAGCCTCGCGGTGCAGGCTGCGTCCTGAGCCTGACGGCGCCAGTCTATGCCTTCTTCGGCTGAGAACTGGGTTTGGCCTGACGCTTGTCAAATCGGTCGTCAGCGCAGAGCAAATAGCTCTTGATGAAAACGGCTGGCAGGCAGTCCTCTGGCCAGCATCGCCGCGCGTATCGATTCGCAGAAGTCGGCCGGCCCGCAGAACCATACCTCCGCGCCGCGCCAATCCGGCACCATCTCTTCAAGGTTTTGTACCGTGAGTTGCGGATCGGGCGGCGTAACCAGAAGATGAACGCGCGCTCCAGTTCGCCCCGCGAGCCTCGCCAGCCGCTTGAGCAAGCCTTCGTCTCTGTGGCGGGTTGAGTAGATCAGATCGATTTGCGGCCGTTCCTTCTGCTCCGCATAGCGTTCCAGTCCGGCAACAAAGGGCGCGATCCCGATGCCGCCCGCGATCCACAGCTGGCGGCGACCGCGATCGAAGTCGAAGCTGCCGTACGGCCCTTCGATCGTCACGGTCTGACCGGGGAAGAGCCGCTCGGGAAGCACGCGCGTGTAATCGCCCAGTTCCTTGATGCCAAAATGGAGCCGCCCATCATGGTGCCAGGCAGAAGCGATGGTGAAGGGATGCGGTGGCTCCCCGTCACCAAAATCGATGTAGGCGAACTGGCCGGCACGGTGCCCGGGCCAGGCGGTGGCCAGCGCGATCGTCAGTTCAAGAACGCCGCTGTCGCCATGATAGTTGACGTCCGCGATCGTGCCGGATGCCCGCCGATCCTTTCCGATGCGGCGAAAGAGGGACGCTAGCGCCGCGAGCGACGCTGCCGCCATCAATATGCCGATCACCGGACCAATCGGCGCCTGCCAATAGGCTCGCCCCATGAGGATCACGGCGTGAAAGACGAGCACGATGAAGACGATCGATAGCAGGCGATGCGTGCGGAGAAACAGGCGGTAGGGAAAGCGTTTCCACAGCGCGATGATGACGAGCGCGAGCAGAAAGTAGAGCGCTGGCTCAGCGACGCTAACCGCCGGTTCGCGCAGATTCCGGAAAAGATCGAACCCCGCTGTCGGGTCGATGGCAGGTCGCGGCCCACGGATCCGCGGCGCCAGCCACCCCCAACGGACAAAGCTGCGGGGAAGAATTTCGATCAACCAGTGAACGACGCCCAAGCTGGCGCCGGCAACGCCGAACCATTTGTGGAGCCGGTAGAATTTATCGAGCCCGCCTAGCGTGCTCTCGAACTGGACTGGCCGTGCCGCCAGAATAACCGCGGCCGACATGAAGCCGATCGCAAGGCAGCCAGTGTAATATAGGGCGTAGTTGCGGATCGCCCAGAAGGCGTCAGGGTTGTTGTTAGCCTGAACGCTCAGCGCCCATAGCAGGGTAAGCACGAGGAAGAGCAGAGCGAAGGCAAACGCAAGGCGCGTCCGGTACGGCAATGCGTCTCACCTCCCTGACCCGGACAGCGATGGTCGATCGAAGGAGTGACATGCGCCCATCGCAGGTGCGATCAGCAATTTTACGGAGCCCGCAGTGACGTCATGCTCTCCCCGGTTAATCAGGGCCGCAATCAAACCTACGGGATTCGGGACGGTGTGTGGCGGAGCGGGAGGGAGGCGAACTCTCACGGAAAACGTGGCCTAGATAGCGGAAGTCGGGTGAAGAGGGCGGAATTTCACCCGAGATGACAGCCGCGTGGATCGCCTGTCATTCCCGCTCAATCGTTCCCTTTTTGGGTCTGATGCAGGCACCACCCGCAGAGCTTGGTCTCGAAATACTCCTCGCGTTCCTCGAACTCCGGCAGATTGCCGCAGCGAATGCAAGCATAGCCCTCCGTCACAGCAACGTGCTTCCACCGGGCAGCGCTACTGCCTTGGTCGTCCATCTGCTTGTTCTTTGCGCCGCCCATCACCGACTCTCCTTCTGCATCATTGCGTGAACCGATGATGATGTCGCTTTCGCCGGTTGACCATCCCTCAACGACGATGTCTCGTGCCTTGAATTAGAAGAGGGGTCGATAATGGCAGCGCCACCGGGGATGAACGATCAATTTCGAGAGGATGGATTGTGGTGGCTGCCCGGCGGTGAGGACGATAAGGTGGCCGGTGAGCTAACCTTCAATCAAGAGGACGGGGCGGTACTCAAGCTTCTTGGCTCATTCGAGGGGAAGCCGTTCCGCCCCTTCCAGTCCGATCTGAAAGATCATCCGGTAATCTTGGGCGCGCTCAAGGACGGAAAAGCAGTTACACTTCTTGATTCACTGAACACCGGGAGACATGGCGCATTCTTCGGCGGTTTCGTTCGAGAAACGCACAAGCCTCACCTGACAGCGATAGGCTTGCATTTCGACAGCGAAGAAGAGGCTATTTTCACGAAGGGATATGTGCGGTTCGAGGATATTGAGGCTTGGCTGGGCGACCGCTTTTTCGACCTAGAGTTTCGAGACGATCACACAAGCTTAGACCTACACGTCAACCGCCGACGAGAAGCGCCACTCGGCAGCTTTGAAGAAGGTATTCTCACGTTCGGATCGAGCCTTTACACCGACCAAAGTGAAACCGACTATACGATCACGGCTCATAGTTACGTCAGCATAGAACCCTCTGAAAAGCGGTCGCTTGCATGGTTCTTTTCCGCCGCCAGCAAGATACAGAGCCTTGCGTCACTCTGTACCGGCAGGCACCTTCCTTTGCTCTCGTTGACCTTGGATGGGCCAGAAAAGAGAGTGTCGCCGGACAGGACACATCCAGCCGACGTTCGTGTGTACGCGCAGATGTCTCATTCGGAGTCACAGAAGGCGCGTCGCCATGACGTTCCATTGATTCGCGCCCATAATCTGACTGCGTACAACAGCAATGCATTTAAGGTCTGGTTCTCTTCCTATGATGAGATCGCCTCCGCGTTGCATTTGTTTTTCGCGGTTCAAGGCGCGAAGTGGATGTACATCAACGTGCGGTTCTTATTAGCGATCCAAGCGCTTGAGGTATTCCATCGATTGACGTGCGACGACACAATCATGGACGAAGCTGAGCATCAGGCTCTTCAAATCGCATTGTTGAAGGCCATCCCGCAGGGAACGCCGCCGAGGATGCGGAATAAGCTCGAGGGAACCTTACAGTTCTCCAATGAACCTAGTCTCATGCAACGCCTCAAGTCGATAATGACACAAGTGAGAGCAGAGTTCGGCGAGACGCCCGGGGGTTTCAGCAACTCATACTTGCACGCACTTGTGACTACGCGAAACTATTACACTCACTACTCCCCCGGCCTTGAAGGCAAAACGCTCGAGGGGACTGATATGCATTATGCCACGCGGCGGATTATTCTGCTCCTGACGGTGCTGCTATTGCTTCGACTGGGTATCGGCGCAGAGGGAGTGCGCGGCGCTCTCACGAATCATCGCGAGTTTCGAACGCTCTGGGACAAAGCAGGCGTTCCCAAATAAAGCGACGGGCGGGCAGTCCGCTGATCCCGGACGCCCGCCCATAGCCCTAGCTCACCACGGTAGTGGCCGCGATCAGGCGGCGACGCGCAGCAGCCGGATCGCGAATGGGTCGAGCACACCGCCGCCCACGCGCTTGGTGACGTAGAAGTTCACGTAAGGCTTGTTGGTGTACGGGTCGCGCAGCACGCGGGTGCCGATGCGGTCGTTGATGAGATACCCTGCCCGGAAGTCACCGAAGGCGATTGCGAGGTTGCCAGCCGTCGGCGCGGGCATCCCTTCGTCAATCTCCACCGGACGGCCCAGCAGCGTCGCGGGCTGGCCCACGATGAGGCTCTCGCGCCAGATCGGGCGACCATCGGCGTCCTTGATCTTGGCGATGAACGCCGCCGTCTGGCTGCTCATCAGCCAGGTCGCATTTTGGCGATAGGGAGCACCCAGCCCATAGAGGAAGTCGGTCAGAGCATCGAGGTCGATGTCAGCTTCCACGACTTCCAGCGCGCCGCCGGGGTGGGTGTTCTCGTTCGCGCCGCCGTCCACGTAGGTCAGGAACCCGGCGGGCTTGTTGGAGCCGTCGCCGGAGAGGAAGGCGATGCCCTCCTGACGGTTGAACTCGCGCTCGACGCTCTCCGCCAGCCAGTTCTCGACGTTGAGCGCCGCGTCGTCCAGCAGCCGCTGCGTCGCCGCCGGCATGGCGTAGATTTCGCCCGCCGCGAAGATGATGGGCGCGAGGCTCGTGGCGGTCGTGTTCGGGCGCGCCGCCGTCTCTCCCACCCAGCCCGATCCCCACTGGTCGAGGTTCCAGAGGGTGGAGTACGCGCCCACCGTGGTCGTGCGGACGGTCGCGAGGCGACGCATGGGCGAGGTCGCCCGCTGGCGCTCCTGCAACTTGCGATCCCATTCGACCGGCGCGAGATAGCCGCCGTCCGTGTTCGTGCCGACCGACATGGCGTTCTGCACGATGGCGCGGTCGCCCGTCGCGTTCGCGACCTTGAGCGCATCCTCACCGTCGCCCCGGCGGAAGTAGCTGGCGAAGGCGGTGGTGTAACTCGGGTCCACCGGGAGGGGCGAACCGATCAGGCCGACAGCGCCCGCGCCGCCGTTGATCTGCGCCTGCACGGCTTCCAGCGCCGCTTCGAGGTTGTCGGCCCGTTCGCGCTGCTGCGTGAAGTTGGTGCGGAGCGTTTCGTTCAGTTCGTTGAACATCCGCTCTTCGGTCGAAATGGCCAGAACGCGACCGCCGGAGCGGGCGAGCGCGATGGCAATGCCGTGGGTACGCATGAAGTCCTCCTTGATCGCGGAGGAGGATCGGCGCGCGGCGCTGACCTTTCGCGGTTTTAGGTCAAACGACGCGAAATAAGTCGCGCGGGATTGCGCTGGCGCGCCGTTGCGCCATTCTGCGAGCATGGTTCAAGCGATAGCAACTTGGGGGACATTAGCGGCAACCATCGCCACGGCGCTGGCGACGTTCTTCCTTTGGCGTGTCACGAAGATACTTGCCGTGGAAACCAAGCGCATGGCGGACGCGGCGGCGCAGCCGCAGGTGGTCGCCAATATCGTGCCTAACCCTTGGTCCACGATCCACCTGGACCTGAATGTGGAGAACACCGGCAACGCAACCGCGTTCGATATTGAGATCACCTTCGATCCGCCGTTGGAGAACGGCGAAGCCCGATCCGACGAAATGCCGATCCCGTTTCAGAAGATCAGCATTCTCAAACCGGGGCAGGAATTGAAGAGCTACCTCAGTGGCGTTGGTGATTATCTCGATAAGACGTTCACCGTGACGATCAGTTGGAAGATACATCCCGCAGGCGAGCGGGAGGCGCTTTCCTATTTGCTCAACATGGGGGACTACAAGGGAGTGAGCTTCCTCGGCGCGCGTGACCCGATAGTTCAGGTGGCGGATCAGTTGAAGAAGCTGCGTGAAGATTGGAGCAAAGTCGCCAGCGGCACCCGACGCATCCGCGCTGAGACGTATGATGCCGACGACCGCCAGCGCGAGACGGACGCGATCAATGAGCGCTACCGTCGCGTCATGAAGGAAGATGGCGTTGATGAACCATCCGGCGATCAGGTTACGCCGGACCGCGAAGGTGCTTGAGGTAGCGCAGCGCCAACCTGCTCTCCACCGCCGCGAAGGCGGCGCTGACCTCTGCCTGCTCATCGACCGGGGACAACGGGCACCCGTTACGGTTGCGAAGCTGCTCCACCCGCGCTTCCACGTACAAGGCGAGCGTATCAACGTCCGGGTCGGTCGCGAGCATGGTTGCGGGGGTGGGGAAAGCCCGTCGCAGCTTCTCGCTCACCGCCGCCATCATCGGATCGCTACCCTCCGCCACGAGTTCGCGCAGATGATCGACCACCCGCGCCGCGAGCGCGCGCGATCGGCGCGCGTGGGGTGTCCGGCTTCGCCAAGGATCGGGCGAACTCACGCACTAGGCGGCGCTCCGCCGCCGGTCGCGCGGGCCTGCCGGGGGAGAGGGTGAACGCGCTCATGCTCGCGTCACCGCGATGACGTTGAGGGTCTTGAGCACCTTCGTGACCCGGCGGGCTTCGCCTCGGCTGTACCCGGCGTCCTGTATGGCGCGGTCCAGTTCGCGCGGCCCGAGCGGGGTGCTGATCTGGTCGAGCAACTCTAGCACCGGCGCGCGAACGTGCGGGGGGAGGTTACGGAGCTTTTCGAGCGGACTCATTGTAGGGTTTCCACATTGAGAGGCAGACCTTCCTCCATCACGTCCAGCGCGCGCCGGAGCCACGCGATGGCGGAGGCGGGATCGCCCGTATGATGCTGCGCCAGATCGGCGGCGCTGTACGCGGCGGCGATGGCGATGTCCTCGGCACGAATGCCGAGTGCGACGTACTGACGTGCCGCCTTTCGGTTCATGTCGCGGCAAAACTCGATCACCTGCATGGAGCAGGCTTCGTCGGTGCTGGTCATGTCAGCCTCCCTCGCGCGGGCGCGCGCGGCGCATCCAGGTCGCGAAAATGGTGTTTGCATTCGTTTTCGTGGCCACCGCCGGTCTGGGCGTTGTGGCTGCGAGAACTTTTCGACCCCCCGGCCCCGTCCTCATGGCCGTCCTTGGCCAGCGGTGGGTGAGGAGTGGCTTTGGCGGCGAGCCGGTAGCGATACGCTGCGGCGTCCCAAACCAAGCCAGGATCACACGCCGCCGCCTGCCGGTCGGCTCGATCAAGGCTCAGCGCCGGTCGAGAGGTCGCGAGGTAGCGCAGATGGTCGCGGCTCTTCGGCTTCCCGTTGGCCGCGAGGGAGGGAGCGACCAGCTCACCATTGCGAGGATCGCGAACCGGCGACTTGCCCTTGAGCGCGCGTGGGGAGCGAACGTCCGCACCGTCGAAAAGGGGACGGGGGACGGGCGAAGTCCCAATTTCCTCTTTCCCCCTTTTTAATACGAAGCTCTCTTCTTCCGGCCGGTTACAAAAACCAGTCGAAGAGGAAAATTGGCTTTCGCCCGTCCCCCGTCCCCCTCCTTCGGACGGGCTTCGTGGGTTTTCACATCGGGGCATCGGCGTTCACTCCTTCAATAGTCGTGAGGCGGCTCTTGATTTCAGGCCAGCCAGCCCCCTCTTCAGGTCGGAAGTTCATGACGACCGCCTCGCGGGTCGCGCCGAACTTGGGGCGCATCTTGTCCGCCCAAACGGTGATCCCATCGACCGCCTTCATCGCGGCAAGGATGGTGGCGGGCTTCTCTAAGCGCCGCTCCCCAAGGTCCGGCTCACCGCCTCTGACGAAACCCCGGTGCACCGCGATCCACCGGCGAATATCGCTGATCCGCAGGATCACCGGCTCAGGCCAGTCGCGTAGATGCTCCGCAAGGGAGTTGGCGAGGTTCTGCCCCTCCGACCGCGAACCCTCCACGATGAGTTCCTTGCGCGCGGACCCCGGCGCGCGGTCGCCGGTCTGCACATGGTTGCCGTCGCGCACGTAATCGCGCGCCCACTGGAGAATGATGCCCGTGCCGTCGCCGCGCAGCCAACGGTACAAGTCGTTCCACCATTCTCGCGGCTTCACGTTCTCCGCGACGGTCGGCACGAACCAGCGTCGATCCTCCTTGTCGAGATGAAGGGCGGCGAGCGAATTGGAACAGGCTATCACGGTCGCCCAGTTCGCCAGCTTGTACGGCTTCACCCGCTTCTCGTTGATCGTGCAAATGTCGTCGGTCACGACCGACTTCATCTTGTCGTAGGCGGCGCGGCTCGTGCCGGAGTATATTTCCGCGACGAACACCAATCGCTTGCGCGCAAGCCAATCATTGAACTGGCTTTCGACCACCGCCTGTTCGGAGGGAAAGCTGACGTTGTCCGCGCCCAACAGGGGCGTCAGCACGTGCGAGAGCGTATTCTTGCCGACGCCTTGCGTGGTCGAGATGAGCAGCAGCCCGTACCGCATTCTGATCTGCGGCATCGCGATCAGCGTGGCGAGCCACTTCTTGACCTCCTCCCGCTCGGCTTCGTCCGGGAACAGATGCGCGAGGAACGCGAGCCACCGACCGGGATCACCCTTAATCGGCTTCACGCGCGTCGGCTGGAACACGTTCCAGTCGCGCCGCCCGTCCACGATCAGCGGACCCGGCGCGTGGGCGCAATCGTACTGGAGTCGTTCGTGCTGGCAGGTGATCTGCTCCAACACCTTCGCCGCCGTTCGCATCGGCGCGTGCGAGAACGGCGCGGTGAGCGCGTTGAACTCTTCGGCTGAGTAGGCGCGGCTAGGCCGGTTGCGGAAGATGAAGGTGGGCGGGATAACGGTGAAAGCCACCCGCTCCGCGAAGGAGCGCGTGATATGCGACGGAGGGCGGCCGCGCTGCCCGTCCGGCACCTCACCTTCCTCGGTCGCCTGCATCGCGGAGCGCAGACAATCGTCCATCGTCGGGCCGATGTACGCGCCGCCTTCCTCGAACAGAGTGGCGGGCCAATCGTCGCCGCAGTCGAAGCCCTCTTTGAACCGCTGATCGAACGTCACGGTGGAAACGTCGCCGGGGAAGTGTCGCGCGATCCGGTGTGCCGCGACGATGCCGTTCTGGTCGTTGTCCGCGACGATGACGACGCGCTTCCAGTTCTTGGCCGCGAGTGCCGCCCAATCGGAGCGTCCGACCGCGAACACGCCGCCTACCCAACCGACATGGTGTCCCCAGCGCATTTCCTCGCGCCAAGGGAAGTCCGCCTTGTCTTCGCCCGCGAGGATGCGCTTCACCCGCGCCGCCGCTCCCGCGCCTTCGTGCAGGAAGAGGGTGCTATGCTCCTGCCAGCCGGGAAGGCCGAAGAACGGGAGCGTGTCCGGCTCCATCTGTCGCCAGCACCCGTCCGACCAGTAGGTGTAAGTCAGGAAGCCCTTGCCCCCGTCGCGGTTGTCGTACCGCTTCTGAAGCATCGTGATCTGACCGTCGAAGTCATGGAACACGAAGACGTTCGGATCGGAGGCAACCACGTCCGGCGGGAGCGCGGCCAGCGCCGCGAGCTTGGACGTTTTGGGGAACTGCGCCCGCTCGAAGTCGCGCTTGATCGCCGCTGCTTCTTCTTCGGTCGGAGGTTCCACATTGCCCCGCGACGTGACGCAGCCGTCCGGCGCAAAGGTGATCGTGCCGACCGAGCGGGGATAGCCGCTGGCGACTTCCTCCACCTTGGCGAGCTTGAAGTTGATCGCCCGCGCGCCGACGCGGCGGAGGTAAGCCGCCACCGAACGAATATCGTCCAGGCTGGCGATCAGGCCGATGCGCGGTAGCTGTTCCGTCTGACGCGGAGCGGAGGCAGTTTGATTCTGCGTCGGCCCCGACGTGGCGCCCGCCTTGGTCCCCTCCGAGGCGGGCGCATTCGTTTCCGCCTCACTCGGCATCTTCGCCCCCGATCCGCCGCCCGTAGGTGGCGAACACGTGGTTCACGCCGTCCCACATCCCGGCGATGTCGAGGGTGACGCGCAAAGCGGACGGACCTGCCGCGCGGCTGGCGTCGCTGCGCTCGAAGGAGAGGTCATCGCGCTCCACGGCGTAGAAGGCGTTGTAGCCGTTCTCGTGGCACTCGATCACCACGGCCCCCGAGTCCGGGTGAAGGAACAGTTCCTCCGTGATGCGCGTCACGAGCTTGCCCGCCGCCGGGATCGACAAGCCCAGTCGCATGAGCTTCGTATGGAGCGCCAGCGCGAGGTACTGATGCCGATTGTAGGGGCGCATCTTGCCGACGCCCACGATGGCGGGCAGGAAAGTGGCGCAGTTCGGGTCGGCCTGAACCTGATAGATGTTCGCGCCGCAGCGGCTATGCTCCGCCGCCTCTTTGGAGTTGATATGTAGTTCTTGCATCCCGGTATCCTTTCGGGATTTCCTAAAGACTGCGGCTAGTTCAAAGCCGACAACTATTCTTCGGAAGGCTTCCGCGTTGACCAAGTCTGACCAGATCGGAAGGTTGTCGTGTCCAAGAAGCCAAGCCGGAACTCGCACCATAGTTCGCGAGCGTAGGACCACGCGCAGTCTTTGAAGGAGAAGTCGCGCCGGTGATCGCCGGTTGGCAAAGGCGGGTCGATCTTGACCGCTACCATGCCAGCTTCGGCGCTCATCACGACGCGCGGGCCGGACGGCTCCTCGCCGTACTCGTCATCCCGCTCCACGGTTCAAGCCGCGTCGCGAGCGGCCTTCCGCTCCTCGATCCACTGCTCGATCTCGCTGACGAGCCAGCCGCGCGCCTTGGTCGAGAGGGGGACGGGCTTGGGAAAGGTGCCCGCGCGCATCGCGTCCTCGCGAGCTTTCCGCGAGAGGCTGGTCACGGCCTGAAGCTCGCGCTCGCGGTAGATGAGCGGCTTGGGAAGGGCGCGGCGCGGAGAGGCGGCGCTGGTTGGGACGGTCACGGTGGTCTCCTGAGTGTTGTTCGAGGCGCTCAGGAATCACGAGAGAAGCGGATAAGATCGCCGCCGGTATATCGGCTATTTTTGGGCGGTGATCCGGTCCATGCGCCGCGCCGTTGGACGCCTCATCTGGTCGTCAAGCGCCTGCCGGTTCACGCCGTGCCGGGCGGCGGCGATTTGATGGGGATGCAACGGCGGGCGGGGGCGCGGGGTCGCCGGGTTCAGCGACCGCCATAGGCTCTTGAGCCGATCAGCATCGCGCGCGGCGCGCCACAGCGGTTCATCGGCGCGCTCTTCCGATGCGCGGTTGGGCCTGCCGCGCCGCCCCCTACGCTCACGCGCCGCGTCGATCTGACTGAACTCCTCCCACGTCATGCCGGGGAAAGCCTGCCGCGCGTGCTGGTATCGTGAGAAAAGGTCGATGAAGAGGTCAGCGTTCGGCTGTTCGAAAGCCAGCGCCTCCATGTCAGCCTCGTCGCACCGTTCTAGGTGCTGGAGAGCGAGCGCGCGGAACTCGTCGGCGGTCACTGCTCCGCGCTCCGGCAATAGGCCGCCCAACGCTCCATCAGCGCGCGGCGCGTATTGAAGTAATCGCCGCGCTGGTATGCGCCTTCCACGCCGCCCACGGTATGCGCCAGCGCCGCTTCCGCAATCTCACGCGGCACGTCCAAGCATTCCTCCGCCACCCAGGTGCGGAACGTGGATCGGAAACCGTGAATCGTCACCCCGTCCTTGCGGTCCATTCGTTTCAACACGGCGGTCATCGCCATATCGGACAGCGGCTCACCCGGCTTACTGGCGCTGATGAAGATGTAATCGCCGTCGCGGTCGCGAGGCATGGCCTTCAACACGACGATAGCGTCCGGGGAGAGAGGGACGCGGTGAGCGCGCCCAGCCTTCATGTTTTCCTCGGGCGCGTTCCAGACGGCTTCCTTGAAGTCGATCTGATCCCACGTCGCCAACCGCACTTCCTTCGCTCGTGCGGCGGTCAGGATGAGGAAGTCCAGCGCGGCGGCGGCGACACCGACCCGCCCGCGAAGCTCGGGCACGAACTCCGGCATCTGTTGATAGGGCATCGAATCATGGCCCTTCACGATGTGGACGCGCTTCGCCTTCGGTAGCAGCTTGTCCAGCTTGCCGCCGGTGCGCGTGAGGTCCACGTCAGGGCGGAGGTCGAGGGCGGCGGCGTAGGCGAGGACGGCTCCGATCCGCCATCTGATCTTCTTCGCGGTCGGATGCTTTGTGAGCCAGATCGGACTGAGGACGGCGTGAACGTCCTTCACGTCGATGTCCTTCACGTCCTTCTCGCCAAGGACCGCATATGCGTGGTCGCGGAGGCTGTTGCGCCACAGGCTCTCCGCCTTGTCGGGATCGCGCCAGCTATCCTTGTGCTCGGACAGATAGCGTTCGTTCAACTGCGCGAAGGTGCGGCCCTCTTCTTTCTTCCTCACAGCGCCGCGAGCGACTGGCGGTTCGATGCCCTGCCGGAGCAGCGCCCGGTACTCCGCCGCCTTCTCGCGTGCTTCGTCCAAGCTGACATGGCGATAGGAACCCAGCCCGCGCATTCGGTCGCTACCCATCCGGCGATAGATGAAAAGCCAGCTTTTAGAGCCGTTCGGCCCCACCTGAAGGTAGAGGTTGCGCCCGTCGCTATATTTCCCCGGCTCCTTGAGCCGGTCGATCATCTTCACGTTGAGCTGGGTGGACTTCACCGTCGCCTCCGGGTGCTGTTTTTCTTCACCCGACTATCCCCTGAGTTGGTAAAAAAGGGAACAGAAAACGCAACGGAGCGGATAAGCCCCACCAGATCGCGCGAAAATGGCAGATTTCTGCGGTTCTGACGCAGGCGAAAGAGCGCGTAAAGACGCGCTAAATCGGTGTATAAAATGGTAAGTGGCGGAGCGGGAGGGATTCGAACCCTCGATACGGTTTTGCCGTATACTCACTTTCCAGGCGAGCGCCTTCGACCACTCGGCCACCGCTCCGCATACCCTGGGGTGGAGCGCCCCTAGGCGGCTTGGCGGCTTCGCGCAAGCGCCGAGGCATTGCGTATCGGCTCGACGGCGCGCACCAAGGAGCCATGATCGCAACGCTGCTCTCCATTCTCGCCCAAGCTGCAGCCGCCCAGGCTAGTGGGCGCGCCGCGCCCGACCCGGTTTCACCGGCTGAGGTTGCAGCCAGTGCGTCCGCCAGCGAGTGGGTGACCATCCCGGCGGAGGAACTGCTGGTGATGCGGCTGCCGGCGGCCCGAGGTGGTGAACCGCGACAAGTAGTGATCCAGTTGATCCCGGCGCCTTTCGCGCGGCCGTGGGTGGCCAATATTCGTTCGCTCGCCGGCGCCCGGTGGTGGGACGGCACCAGCGTCAACCGCGTTCAGGATAATTACGTGGTGCAATGGGGCGATGCGAGCGAGAAGAAGCCGCTTCCGGCGATCCTCTCCGTCGCCGCAGAGAAAGACTATTCTGTTGGCGCATCAGTGTTTTCTGCTGCGGAACTGGCTCCCGGTCCCGCCGACGTTTATGCCGCCGCCACGATGTTTTACCGCGGTTGGCCCGTTGCTGCCGATGCGCCCGGCACCGTATCGCGCCAAGTGTGGCCTGTTCATTGCTACGGCACGGTCGGGGTTGGACGTGACGTGTCGCCGAACACAGGGACGGGGGCGGAGCTTTATGCGGTGATTGGGCATGCGCCGCGGCATCTGGATCGGAATATCGCGGTTGTGGGGCGGGTGGTGGAGGGCATGGAGCATCTGTCCAGCCTGCCGCGGGGGACGCTTGGGCTGGGGTTCTATGAGCGCGCCGAGCAACGGGTGCCGGTGACCAGCCTGCGCCTCGCAAGCGACCTACCTAAAGGCGAACGGCCGCGTTTTCAGTATCTTGCGACCAACGGGCCGACCTGGGCGCGCTACGCCGCGGCGCGTGCCAACCGGCACGATTCCTTCTTCATCCGGCCCGCGGGGGCGGCGGATATCTGCAACATTCCGGTGCCGATCCGCCGCCAATAGGCGCGCGAGCGATCAGTTGACGAGGCGCCAACCCAGGGTCTCGCCGGCATGAAAAGGTACAAGCGCGGTATCGCCTTGTCCAATAATGGTCGGCACTGGCGTCTCACCGCGCACCAGTGTGATCGTACCGGCGTTCAATGGAAGGCCATAGAAGCGAGCGCCGTTTTCGCTGACAAAGGCTTCGAACTTGTCGAGCGCGCCTTCCTGGTCGAACACCCGAAGATAGGCTTCGAGCGCAAAGGGGGCGTTGAAGATGCCGGCGCAGCCGCAGCCCGATTCCTTGGCACCGACGACATGCGGCGCGCTATCCGTGCCGAGGAAGAACTTGGGCGACCCCGAGACGGCGGCGGCACGGACGGCGAGACGGTGCTTCTCGCGCTTCACGACCGGCAGGCAGTACGCGTGCGGGCGAAGGCCGCCATCGAACAGCGCGTTACGGTTGATGATGAGATGCTGCGGCGTGATCGTTGCCGCGAGCGTGGCAGGGCCTTCCGAAACGAAGGCGGCGGCTTCTGCCGTGGTGATGTGTTCGAGCACGATCTTGAGCGCGGGGAATTCGCGCACCAGCCGCGACAGGATACGATCGACGAACACCGCCTCCCGATCGAAGATGTCGATGTCACGATCGGTGACCTCGCCGTGGATGAGGAGCGGCATGCCGATCGCCTGCATCCGTTCGAGCACCGGGGCGAGGCGAAAGATATCGGTGACGCCATGCGCCGAGTTTGTCGTCGCATGAGCGGGATAGAGCTTGCACGCGGTGAAGACGCCCGCGGCGTGCGCGTCCGCGATGGCGGCCGCATCCGCCGCGTCAGTGAGATAGCAGGTCATCAGCGGGGCGAAATCCGCGTCTGCCGGGAGTGCGGCCATGATCCGTTCACGATAGGCGACGGCGGCGGCGGCGTCCGTCACCGGCGGCGTCAGGTTCGGCATCACGATCGCGCGGGCGAACTGGCGCGCGGTATGCGCGGCCACCGCCTGCAGCATCGCCCCGTCACGCAGATGGACGTGCCAGTCATCGGGGCGGCGGATGGTGATGCGGTCAGTCATGACGATTCCGGAGCTTGGAAAGGGGCGCCGACGCCCTAGCTTGTCCCCATGACCGATGCCACCATGCTTGCTGCCACCACACTGACCGATCGCGCCATCATCCGCCTTTCGGGGGAGGACGTTCGCGGTTTCCTGCAAGGGCTGGTGACCAATGACGTGGCGGGCCCGCTGCCGGTGTGGGCCGGGCTGCTGACGCCGCAGGGCAAGGCATTGTTCGACTTCATCGTCTGGGAGGACGGCGAGGACCTGCTGATCGATTGCGAGGCGAGCCACGCGGAAGCGCTGGCGAAGCGGCTGACCATGTATCGCCTGCGCCGCCCGATCACGATCGCACGCGATGATTCGCTGGCGGTGCACTGGTCGCGTGAGGGCGACGCGGGCGTGCCGGATCCGCGGCTGGCGGCGCTGGGGCGGCGCTGGATCGGCGAACCCGGCGGGCCGGCGGCCGAAGGCTGGGTGGCGCATCGTTTGTCGCTGGGCGTGACCGAGGGCGTGGGCGAACTGGGATCGGGCGAGACGCTGTGGCTGGAGTGCAATGCCGGGGAGCTTGGCGGCGTGAGCTTCACCAAGGGCTGCTATGTCGGCCAGGAGAATACCGCGCGGATGAACTATCGCGCCAAGGTGAACCGCCGGCTGGTGGTGGCTCCGCTGGGCGAGCCGGGTGACCGGACGCGCGCCGTCTATCCCGAACTGGGCCTGATGGTGGAACATCGCCGCGTCGAAGCGTTGGGCGATGCGCTGATGCCGGACTGGTTGCGCGCAGCGCTGGGCTGAAAGGGCGCGCTGGCGCGCCCGCTTCAGGCCATGCCGAAGGGCACGACCCGGTTCGTCTGGGTATGGCCGATCAGCGCGGTGCCGAGATACGGCACGCCCATGTCGCGGCACCAGCGCTGGATCATGACGTCCAGCGTCTCGCCCCAGCGCGGTGTGTTTTCCTTGATGTCGGTCACCGCACCAAGCCGCACGCCGGCAATGCCGCGGAGCTGCGCGGCATTGGCCATGGTGAAGAGCAGCCGATCGACATTGTAGAGCGGTTCCGACACTTCCTCGATCAGCAGTTCGTGATCAGCGAGATCGGGCAGCCAGGGCGTACCGATCAGCGAGCCGAGGATCGCGAGGTTGAAGGCCGCGGCGGGGCGCTGGCCAAGGCCGGGCTCCAGCCCGTGGCGCTCACCGCGGGCGATCCAGCCGAGCGAGCGGGCGACGGTTTCGTCGCCGCCCCCTGAGCGACGCATGACGTCGATCGGCATCGGGCCATGCGCGACCTGGCCGATGCGCCGGGCGTACAGCGCGCCGAGCAGGAACCCCATGTCGGAATAGCCGACATATTTCTTCGAGCGGGCGGCGGCGTTCAGCTGCGGCATGACGGTGGCGAGGATCCGGTTCGAGCCATAACCGCCACGCGCAAACCAGATCGCCGAGAAGCCGGGATCATTGGCGAATTCGAGGAAGGCGGCGGCGCGGCGCGCATCGGACCCGGCAAAATGCCCGTCATTCTCGAAGCATTGCGGGTGGAAGACGAGATCCACCTCCGGATAGGCGAGCGCCGCGTAAGCGGTGAGCGGCGCGACCATATCGGGGTTGGCGGTATTCGCCGGGGCGACGATGCCGATCTTCATATCGCCCGCTTCTTCATCTGATTGGCCGCCTTCGCCTTGCCCCGTGCCCATCGCGGCGATAGCGCGCGGCCATGCAGGACGGCAACATCGCAGGAAAGCGCTTCTTCTTCGTCGGCGTCGGCGGATCGGGCATGATGCCGCTGGCCATGATCCTGGCCGGGCGGGGCGCAAGCGTCGCAGGTTCGGATCGCGGGCTGGACCAGGGCCGGGTGCCGGCCAAATTCGCGGACCTGGAGGCGAAGGGCGTGGCGCTGTTCCCGCAGGACGGCAGCGGCGTGGTTTCCGCCGAGCAGATCGTGGTCGCGTCCGCTGCGGTGGAAGCGACGGTCGCGGATATCGTGGCGGCGGAGCGGCTTGGCTGCCGGAGGATGAGCCGCGCGGAGCTGAACGCTGCGCTGTTCAACGAGAGCCGGCTGCCGATCGGTGTGGCGGGGACCAGCGGCAAATCGACGGTGACGGGAATGATCGCGCGCATCCTGAGCGATGCCGGCCAGGACCCGACGGTGATGAACGGCGCGGTGATGAAGGATTTCGCCGCGCCCGACCGACCCTTCGCCAGCGCACTGGTCGGCGCCGGGGCGCCCTATGTCAGCGAAGTGGACGAGAGCGACGGATCGATCGCGCTTTATGCGCCGCGGATCGCGGTGCTGAACAACGTCAGCCTCGATCACAAATCGCTGGAGGAACTGAACACGCTGTTCGGCGACTTCATCGGAAAGGCCGGAACCGCGATCGTCAATGCCGACAATGCGGATGCGCGCGCGCTGGCGATGCAGCTGCCGCGCGAGCGGGTGACGACATTCTCGCTGATCGGCGACGCCGATCTGGTGGCGGAGGATATCGTCGAGGCGCCGTTTGCCGCGCGCTTCTCGCTACGTGGCACGACCGTCGCGCTTCAGGTGCCGGGGCGGCACAATATCGGCAATGCGCTGGCTGCGATCGGCGCGACCCTGGCGGCGGGCGTGTCGTTCGACGTGGCGGTGGGCGCGATCGGCCGCTTCACCGGGCTGAAGCGCCGGTTCGACCTGGTCGGCGAGGCGGGCGGCGTCGCCGTGATCGATGATTTCGGACATAACCCGGACAAGATTGCCGCGACGCTGGATACGCTTCATGCCTTTCCGGGCCGGTTGCTGATCCTGTTCCAACCGCATGGGTTTGGGCCATTGAAGACGATGCGACGCGAATTGGTGGAGAGTTTCGTCGAGCGGCTTCGGCCGGACGATCTGCTCGTCCTGCCGGATCCCGTCTATCAGGGCGGCACGGTGACGCGCGACGTGACCAGCGCCGATATCGTGCGCGACATCGAGATCGCCGGCCACACGGCGCGGCATATTCCCGACCGCGCGGCGGCGGCGGCACATCTGGTGGCATCGGCACGACCGGGCGACCGGATCGTGGTGATGGGCGCGCGGGACGACACCTTGCCGCTGCTGGCCGCCGACATGGTGGCGCAGCTAGGTGGCGCGGCCGGCGCCAAGTGCTAATCTCCCCCTCATCCTAACGGAGCCTTGATGATGATCCGCCGCCTGTTCCTCGATCACCCCGCATCCGTCGGTGAGAGCTATGCCGAGCACTTCGGTGTCGCGACCCGTTTCGGCGCGCTGATGGTGGCGGGCGGGATCGGGGCGCTGATTCACGGCGTGCTGCCGTTCGCGTTCAAGACCACCGGGAGCCGCACGATCGCCAAGCTGCACGCCGAAATGGTCGCCAAGCGGACCGCAAAGCGTGACGCGGAGACCCAGCTTCGCACCGTCGAATATGTGATCTGAGCGGCGGCGGGGGGCGCTTCGCGCCTTTCGCCCGGGGCGTTCCGCCCCTACATCGCGGCCCATGACCTTGCAGCGCCCGCGTCTTGCCTATCACCTGACCGAGGGCGCCGGCCCGACGATCGTGTTCCTTCCCGGCTATGCCTCCGACATGACCGGCGCCAAGGCGCTGGCGCTGGAGGAATGGGCGAAATCGGCCGGCCGCGCCTTCCTGCGTTTCGATTATGCCGGGTGCGGCGCAAGCGAGGGATCGTTCGAGGAGCAATCGCTGACCGACTGGCGCGATGACGCGCTGGCGATGATCGACCAGGCCGTCGAAGGCCCGGTGGTGCTGGTCGGATCGTCGATGGGCGGGTGGATCATGCTGCTGGCGGCGCTGGCGCGGCCGGAGCGGGTGGCCGCGCTGGTCGGCATCGCGGCGGCGCCCGACTTCACCGACTGGGGCTTCAGCCAGGAAGAGAAGCTCTACATCCTGCAGCACGGGCGGCTGGAGCGGCCCAACCCTTATGGCCCGGCGCCGACCGTCTATACCCGCCGCTTCTGGCAGGCGGGCGAGGCCAGCCGGCTAATGCACAAGCCGGTGGAGATCGACTGCCCGGTGCGGCTGATCCACGGCCAGCGTGACCCTGACGTGCCCTGGGCGCAATCGGTGCGGCTGGCGGAGCTGATCCGGTCCGAGGATGTGCAGGTGACTTTGGTGAAGGGCGGGGATCATCGCCTGTCGCAAGAGGCGGACATTGCGCTGCTGATCCGCACCGTCGAGGACGTGCTGCCGTGATGCTGCTTTTGATCGCAGGCGCGCTACAGGCCGCGGCACCCGCCGAACCGCCGACCATGCCGCCGACGGTAGCGGCATTGCCGGCGGGCGACAGCTGTGCCGCGCTGATCCGCGAGGACCCGGTCGCGGCCGAGCGGCGGGCAAGCGTCGATCGCAGCGTGGAGGGGCGGGCGTGCCTTGGCCTCGCGCTGACGGCGCAGAACCGCTTTGCCGCGGCGGCGGCGGCATTCGAGGAAGCGGCGCGCACCGCGGAGCTGGCGCGGACCGGCGAGGCGGCGCGCTTCTGGGCGCAGGCCGGCAATGCCTGGCTCGCCGGCGAGGACCCGGTGAAGGCACGCGCGGCGCTGGATGCGGCGCTGGCGGCGGGCACGCTGAGCGGCCTGGAGCGCGGCGAGGCGATGCTGGACCGGGCCCGCGCGCTGGTGGCGACGGGGGATTTGAAGGCGGCGCGCGTCGACCTCGACGGGGCGGTAGTGGATGCGGCGGACGATCCGCTCGCCTGGCTCCTGTCGGCGACGCTGGCGCGGCGCACCGGCGATCTGACGCGCGCCAAGGCCGATATCGCGCAGGCGCTGCGCCGCTCCGCCGACGATGCGCAGGTGCAGCTGGAGGCCGGCAATATCGCCGCGCTCGATGGCGACGAGGCCGGCGCCAAGGCCGCCTGGACCGCCGCGATGCGGATCGCGCCGGATCGGCCGGCGGGCCAGGCCGCGGCGCGCGCGCTGACGCAATTCAATGCCGACGGGCAGAAGTAACGGAGGAATGATGCGGTATCTGCACACCATGATCCGGGTGAGTGACCCGGACGAGACGATCAAATTCTTCGAGGTGCTTGGCCTGAAGGAAGTGCGCCGGATGGAGAATGAGGCGGGGCGCTTCACGCTGATCTTCCTCGCCACGCCCGACGACATGCGCGGGCCGGGCGAGCGCGCGCATGCCGAGGTGGAGCTGACCTACAACTGGCCGCCCGAGGACGGCAGCGCGCCGGAGGAATATACCGGCGGGCGCAACTTCGGGCATCTCGCCTATGATTGCGACGATATCTACGCGACGTGCCAGGCGGTGCTCGACGCCGGTTACACCGTCCACCGCCCTCCGAGGGACGGGTACATGGCGTTCGTGAAGACGCCGGACGGCATCTCGATCGAGCTGCTGCAGCTCAACGGACCGAAGCCGCCGCAGGAGCCCTGGGCGTCGATGCCGAACACCGGGACCTGGTAAGAAGGAGAAGACCATGACCTCGCCGCTGGAGATCGTGCGCGTGCCGGTGCTGAGCGACAATTACAGCTGGCTGGCGCATGATCCCGCCAGCGGCGAGACGATGGTGATCGATCCCGGCGAGGCGCAGCCGTTGCTGGATGCGGCGGCGGCGCGCGGCTGGCGGATCACGCAGGTGTGGAACACTCACTGGCACCCCGATCATGTCGGCGGCAATGGCGCGATTGTCGCCGCGACCGGCGCGACGGTGATCGGCCCGGAGGCGGAGCGCGGCAAGATCGGCGGGCTGGATGTCGGCGTTGGCGAGGGCGATACCGTGCCGCTCGGCACTCACGAGGCGCGGGTGATGAGCGTGCCGGGGCACACCCAGGGGCACATCGCCTTTCACTTCGCCGAGGATCGCGCGATCTTCACCGGCGACACCTTGTTCGCGATGGGCTGCGGCCGGCTGTTCGAAGGCACGCCGGACGACATGTTCGGGAACATGCAGCGCTACGCCACGCTGTCGCCGGAGACGCGCGTTTATTGCGGGCATGAATATACCCAGTCGAACGGCCGCTACGCCTTGGTCGCGGAGCCGGACAACGCGGCGATCCGGGAGCGGATGGCGCGGGTGGACGCGATGCGCGCGGCGGGCGAGCCGACCATCCCGACGACGATCGGCGAGGAACTGGCGACCAATCCGTTTTTGCGGGCGAGCGACGCGGCGGAGCTGGGCAAGCGACGCGCCGAGAAGGATAGTTTTCGCGGCTAGGTGCGTTGTGCGCGTGAAACGAATGGAGTGACGAGGATGCGCAAGGCCCTGATCTCATTCGCCTTGTCGGCCGCTGCCGGCGCCGCGGCCATCACCGCCGCGAGTGCTGCGGACAAGCCGCGCAACTCGCAGCAGCGGCTGGAGGAGCGGCTGCAGAAGGAACTGGCGCAGCTGAAGCCGCAGGCGCCGGTGGAATGTATCGACACGCGTTTCCGCAACATCAGCCTGACGGCGATCGGTAACAAGCTGATCTACCGTGAGAGCCGCAACAAGATCTACGTCAGCGACACGACCGGCGGGTGCGAGAATGTCGCGCGCGGTGACGTGCTGGTGACGCGCCAGTTCGGCACCCGGCTGTGCCGCGGCGATATCGCCACCACGATGGACCGCGTCGGCCGCTTCTATACCGGCAGCTGCGCCATCGGGACCTTCACGCCGTACACGAAGGGCTGATGGTCGCAGCATCAGGCATCGCTTGCGGGCCGAGCGCGTTACGTTAGTAACGAGCGATACGATCCTGAGTGGAGCAGCAGCATGACCAAAGAGACGGAAGCCGACCTGACCGGCGTCGCCCCGCGCGTATCGCCCAAACCGGCGGTTGACGAGATCGGCGGGCGCAAGCTGAAGCCGGCGACGCTGATGATGGGCCATGGCTATGACCCGGCGCTGTCCGAGGGATCGCTGAAGCCGCCGATCTTCCTCACCTCCACCTTCGTCTTCCCCAATGCCGCTGCCGGCAAGCGCCATTTCGAAGGCGTGACGGGCAAGCGCCCCGGCGGGGCAGAGGGCCTCGTCTATTCGCGCTTCAACGGGCCGAACCAGGAGATCCTGGAAGACCGCCTGAGCGTGTGGGAAGATGCCGAGGATGCGCTGACCTTCTCCAGCGGCATGTCGGCCATCGCCACGCTGTTCCTGTCGATGACCAAGCCCGGCGACACGATCGTCCATTCCGGGCCACTGTATGCGGCGACCGAGACGCTGATCGCGCGCATCCTGGGCAAGTTCGGGGTGAAGTGGCTCGACTTCCCGGCCGGTGCGACGCGCGAGGAAATCGATGCCGTGCTGACCGAGGCGGCGACCGGCAACGTCGCGCTGATCTATCTCGAAAGCCCGGCCAACCCGACCAATGCGCTGGTCGACGTGGAGGCCGTCGCGGCGAGCCGTGACGCGATCTTCACGGGTGAGAACAAGCCGCCGATCGCGATCGACAACACGTTCCTTGGGCCGCTGTGGGCCAAGCCGCTCAAGCAGGGCGCGGACATCGTTGTCTATTCGCTGACCAAATATGCCGGCGGCCATTCGGACCTGGTGGCCGGCGGCGTGCTGGGATCGAAGGAGCACATCAACACCATCCGGCTGATGCGCAACACGATCGGCACGATCTGCGACCCGAACACGTCGTGGATGCTGCTGCGCAGCCTTGAGACGCTGGAACTGCGCATGAGCCGCGCGGGTGAGAATGCCGCCAAGGTGTGCGAATTCCTGGCTGCGCATCCCAAGGTGGAAAAGGTCGGCTACCTCGGCTTCCTGGAGCGGGGCGAGGACAAGCGCCAAGCCGACATCTATCGTCGCCATTGCAGCGGCGCGGGGTCGACCTTCTCGCTGTACCTGAAGGGCGGGGAGACGGAGGCGTTCGCGTTCCTCGACGCGCTGAAGATCGCCAAGCTGGCGGTGAGCCTGGGTGGCACCGAGACGCTGGCAAGCCACCCGGCGGGGATGACTCACCTGTCGGTCGCCGATGAGCGCAAGGCGGCGCTGGGCATCACCGACAATCTGGTGCGTATCTCGATCGGCGTCGAGGATGCCGACGACCTGATCGCCGATTTCGAGCAGGCACTGGCCGCGATTGCGTAGCCGCGCGGAACTGATGAGTTGAGAGGGGCGGCGCGCCGGGGACGATCGAATGTCCCGGCGCGCCAGTCCTCAGGCGGCGGCGGGCTTGGCGCGCTGCCGCAGCAGATCGCGCTGGTACCCGAGCAGGCGCGCTTCGATCTGTGAAGCATGCGTGCTGGTCGCCGCGCCACGCAACGCCAGGGCATAGCCATAGCCGACATGCGCCTCGAGATCGCGCACGTCGATCGCGCCGAGCACCCAGGCCAGCATCGCGGAAACGAACACCGAGTCTAGCGCGACCAGAAGCGGATCGAGCGCGATATCGGCGAGCAACGTGCCGTCCGCCCGCGCTTCCCCAAGCAACGCTTCCCAGAAACTGTAGCGTTGCGATGATTGCAGTTCGCCGCGCAGCTCCTTGCTGTCGAAGCGGAGCGCCTCCGTCCACAAGGTGCGATAGAAATCGGGATCGTCGGCCAAATAGGCGAGGGTGATCGACACCGCCTCGAAGATACGGTCAATCGCGCTGGCACGTTCGAGCTGGGAGAAACGCTCGTGAAACTCCCGCACGTCTTCGAGCAGCGCGATGACGATGGCGCGCTTCGATCCGAACAGATTGTACGGCGTCGTCAGCGATACACCGGCGCGCGCCGCGATCGCCCGCATCGACAGGCCCGCGTCCCCGGTTTCCTTGATGAGATCACGCGCCGCAGCGACGATGCGTCGACGGCGCTCCGCCTTCGCGTCTTCGCGCCGGCTCAACTTGCGTTCCTCTTCACCTGATCTTTCCTACGAGCGGGCGGCCATTGCCGCAATCACCCGCGGGAGGCGACAGCGGCGATATTCATAACGTGTTCGCAAAATCCGCATTGCTCTCGATCAGGGGGCAGGCGTAGCATCGCGGCAAACAGAAATGAGGAGAGACTCAGTGCCCGCGAAGATCAGGTTCGGTGCGTTCATCGCCCCGTTTCACCCGCTCAATGAGAACCCGACGCTGGCGCTGGAGCGCGATCTCGATCTCGTCGTCCACATGGACAAGCTGGGCTATGATGAGGCCTGGATCGGCGAGCATCATTCTGCCGGTTACGAACTGATTGCCAGCCCGGAGCTGTTCATCGCGACGGTCGCGGAGCGCACGCGCAACATCCGGCTTGGCACCGGCGTCTCATCGCTTCCCTATCACCATCCGCTGATGCTGGCGGACCGGATCAACCAGCTGGATCACATCACGCGCGGGCGCGTGATGTTCGGGGTCGGCCCCGGGGCGCTGCCGTCCGACGCGTTCATGATGGGCATTCCGGTCGCCAAGCAGCGGGACCGGATGGACGAGGCGCTGGATGTGCTGGTGCCGCTGCTGCGCGGCGAACAGGTGACGAAGAAGACCGACTGGTTCGAGCTGAACGAGGCGCGGCTGCAGATGCTGCCGTACAGCCATCCGTCGGTCGAGATCAGCGTGGCGAGCCAGGTATCGCCGTCGGGTGCGACGGCGGCGGGGCGGCATGGGCTTGGCCTGCTCTCGATCGGGGCGACGCAGACGGGCGGGTTCAATGCGCTCGCCTCCAACTGGGCGATCGCGGAGAACCAGGCGGCCGACAGCGGCACGCGGGTGGATCGCAACCAGTGGCGGCTGGTCGGCCCGATGCACGTGGCCGCGACGCGGGAGGAAGCGCGGGCGCAGGTGCGCTTCGGGTTGGAGAAGTGGCTGTATTATTTCCGCGAGGTGGCGGCACTGCCGCTGGCGCCGACCGATGGCAGCGATCCGGTGGATGCGCTGGTCAATTCCGGCATGGCGGTGATCGGCACGCCCGAGGATGCGGTGAAGCAGATCGAGCGGCTGCGCGAGCAATCGGGCGGGTTCGGCGCGTTCCTGATGATGGATCACAACTGGGCGGAATGGGACGACATGAAGAAGTCCTATGAGCTGATCGCGCGCTACGTGATTCCCGAGGTGAACGGCGTGAATGCGAACCGCCATGCGTCGATCGAATGGGCCGCGGCGAACAGGCCGCGCTTCATCGGCGAGGCGCAGGCAGCGGTCGGCGCGCGGCTGGCCGAACACATCCAGAAGAAGGGGACGGAGAATATCCGGCCGGAGATCCTGGCGGCCATGGGCCTCGGCAAGAAGCCGGAGGCGGCGGAATGAGCGGCGAGGCCGGGACGGCCGGGGGCCGCAAGTCGATCTTCATCACCGGCGCGGCATCGGGCATGGGGCTCGCCACCGCGCGGCGCTTTGCGGGCGAGGGCTGGTTCGTCGGCGGCTATGACGTGAACCAGGTGGGGCTGGAGCGGCTGCGCGACGAACTGGGCGCGGAGAACTGCATCGTCCGCCGGCTCGATGTGACCGACCGCGAGGATTATCGCGCCGCAATCGAGGAATTCGCCGCAGCGACCGACGGGCGGATGGACGTGCTGTACAACAATGCCGGCATCGGTCGTGGCGGGCCCTTCGCGGACCAGCCGTGGGAGGACGTGCTGGCGGTGGTGCAGGTGAATTTCGTCGGCGTGCTGACCGGCATCCACCTCGCCATCCCGCTGCTGAAGGCGACGCCGGGGTCGCTCTGCTTCACCACCTCATCCTCGTCGGCCACCTACGGCATGCCGATGATCGCGGTCTATTCGGCGACCAAGCACGCGGTGAAGGGGCTGACCGAGGCGCTGGCGATCGAGCTAAAGCCTTATGGCATTCGCGTTGCCGACGTGCTGCCGGCGCTGATCGACACGCCCATCCTGCCGGAAGGGGCAGCGGCGGCGGCGCCCAAGACCGGGGTGTTCCGGGCGATCCCGCCGAGCGACGTCGCCGATACGGTGTGGGAGGCGTATCATTCGGACAAGCTGCACTGGTACGTGCCGCCCGAGCTCGTCGCGCTGGATCATATGGCGACGCTGGAGCCGGAGCGGACGCGTGACGAGATGGCGGCGGGCACGCTGTTCGCGACGATCGATGCGAGGAATGCGGCGGCGACGGTGCTGCCGGTGGCGGCGACGGCGGGCTGAGGGTGCGGGGGCGGGTTGTCCCGCTCCCCTGCGGCCCGATCAGGCGGCGAGCATGTCTGCCTGCGGATCAAGCCCGAGCGTCGCCATCAGCTGCGGTCGATCGGGGCCGGGCTTGGGCGCATAGGCCGCCTCGTTCAGGCGCCGGCCGCGCGCCCAATAGCCGAGCACCTTGCTGAGGTTCTGCGGCCGCTTCAGCCATGCCTCGGGATGTTCGAGCATGTGGAAGCCGCGCATCATCGCCCGCATCAGCCGGATATCGGAGCGGGCGGCGATGGTAATCCCATCCTCGACGAAGCTCTTGGCGACGCGCGCCTTGAGACGCGGTCGATGGGCCGGGCTGAGCGTGGCGCGGGCGCGGCGGATCGCCGAGCGATCCTGCTTCAGCATGAGATCGTAATAGGGCTTCACCTCGCGCGTGATGCCCTCGTCATAGGCGAGGATACGGGCGGCGGAATCCTTGCTGCCGTCAAGCGCACCGCGCAGCACGCCTGCGCTGACCGCCGCGAGCGAACAGCCGCGGCCGTAGAGCGGATTGGTGCGCACCAGCGCGTCGCCGATCGCGAAATAGCCGAGCACCGCCGGGCGACTGCCGGTGACGAGGCTGCGCCAGCGGCTGTGCAGATCGCCCATGCCGATCACCTTGCCGACCGGGCTCGACCTGGCGGGATCCACCCAGGGTGCCATGCCGGGCATCTGTTCGCAGATGCGCTGGAACATGTCGCCATCCATCACCGCGCGGCGCAGGCCGTTCTCGATCTCGGGCACGCATAACGTGATCGAGAAGCGCTGATTGTCTGCCGGGAAGACGCCGAACTTGAGATAGCCAAGATCGCCCGAGGCAGCGATTTCGCCGCGCGGCGGCTCCTCCTGCCCGTCGTGGAGGCGATAGTGGCGGGTGAAGTAGAGGACGCCAGCGGTTTCCGACGTTTCGGCGATCGGCGCGCCGGCCTTGATCAGCTGCTCGATCAAGTTCGCGGCCTTGCCGCCGGCGTCGACCACCATGTCGGCGGTGATCTCCTCCCGCCCGTCCGTGGTGTCTGCGAGGACCCCGGTGACGACGAAGGTGCCGCTCGCGTCCTTGTGGCTGAGCAGCTCGCGCACCTTGACGCCGCTGCGGATCGCGACACCGGGCAGGCGCTCGACGTAGCGGCGGATCACGAGTTCCAGCGTCGTGCGGCGGCTGGTGAGGATCGTCAGGTCCTCGTCGCCGGGCACCGGCACGTAGCGCGCGCGCAGCTTGGGCGGGAGCATATCGACGAAAGCGATGTCGCGGCAGCCGGCGGCGTAGAGATCGGCGAGCAGTTCAGGATGCTCGTCACGGATGATGTTGCGTAGGCGCGCGAGGAAGGCGTGGCTCTGGCGCAGCTGGCTGACGCCGCGGCGCTGCCATTGATCGAACGCGGCATCCGGGCCGCCGGGGGGCGGTGCCTCATCACGTTCGAGCAGCGTGACGCGCCGGCTGCCGCCGCCCAGCCGCAGCGCCGTACACAGGCCGGCAATGCCCGCGCCCACGACGATCACGTCTTCCTGTGGCGCGGCGTGGGTGGTGGTGGCGACCATGAACATCCTCCGGATCTCGTCGCGCCGGCATTTACCTGAGACCAACGGCACTCGCAAGAAATACAAACGCGTTATGGTTTTCGCTATTGCCTCGTGCGGCGGCGCGGGCCACGATGCGGCAAGAGCCGGTGGTGAACGCCGGCCGGTGGGGAGGATGGCGGCGATGCGCGCAGTGGTGAGACGCAACAAGAAGCTGGTGCTGGACGAGATCGCCGAGCCGACGCCGGGCGCGGGCGAGGTGCTGGTGAAGACGCTGGCCTGCGGCATCTGCGGATCCGATCTTCACGCCGTCCACTCGTTCGAGAACATGCTGGAGCTTGGCGCGCGCACCGGCGAGAAGCCGAAGACGGATCCGGCGCGTGACATGGTGTTCGGCCATGAATTCTCCGCCGAAATCCTGGACCATGGCCCAGGTTCGGCGAAGGCGCTGAAGGCCGGCACGCGCGTCGTCTCCATGCCGATCGCGATGAAGGCCGATGGCTATGAGGCGATCGGTTATTCGAACACGTACCCGGGCGGATATAGCGAGCGGATGGTGCTGAGCGAGGCCTTGCTGCTGCCGGTGCCGAACGGCCTCAGTGACGTGCAGGCGGCGATGACCGAGCCGTTCGCGGTGGGCGAACATGCCGTCGCGATGTCGGCCGCCGGAGCGGACACGGTGAACCTCGTCATCGGCTGCGGGCCGGTTGGCCTGGCCGTGATCGCGGCGCTGAAATCGCGCGGGCTGGGCCCCGTCCTCGCGTCCGACTTCTCGCCGGCGCGCCGTGCGGTGGCGGAGAAGATGGGGGCGGACATCATCGTCGACCCGGCCAGGGAATCGCCGCACACGCGCTGGAGCGATCTTGGCGTGCCGCGCACGTCGAGCGAGCGGATGGCGGCGATGATGACTGGGCAGAGCGGCAAGCGCGCGATCGTCTTCGAATGCGTCGGCGTGCCGGGCGTCATCAACAATATCGTCGAATCGGTACCGGTCGGCACGCAGGTGATCGTCGTCGGCGTGTGCATGGAAACCGACAAGATCGAGCCGTTCCTGTGCATCAGCAAGCAGATCGATTTCCGTTTCGTGCTTGGTTACAGCGCGGAGGAATTCGCCGCGACGCTGGGCAATATCGCGGAAGGCACGATCGACGTACTGCCGGCGGTGACGGACGAAGTGGGGCTGGACGGAGTGGCCGCCGCCTTCGCCGCGCTCGCGGACCCGGAGCAGCAGTGCAAGGTGGTCGTGCGGCCCGACAAGGTGAGCTGACGCAAACGAGGTGGATCAGAGCCGAGGGGGCGGGCGTTCCTCGGTGCATGACGGCGCCGATCCTCAGCCCGATGGAAGCCAAGCTGGTCGCCGACCTGCCGGAGGAGGCGGGCTGGCAGTTCGAACCCAAGTGGGACGGCTTTCGCGCCTTGGGGTTTCGCGACGGCAAGCATGTCGAGATCCTGTCCAAATCCGGCAAGTCGCTGGCGCGCTATTTCCCCGAAATCGTCGCGATGATCGCGGCGGTGAAGCGCGAGCGCTTCACGCTGGACGGCGAGCTGATCCTGCCGATCGGCGGGATCCTGTCCTTCGATGCGTTGCAGGCGCGGCTGCATCCGGCGGCGAGCCGGATCGAGAAACTATCCCGTGAGACGCCGGCGCAGCTGATGCTGTTCGACTGCCTGATGCTGGATGGCGTGGATCTGGCGGGCGAGCCGCTGGCCAAGCGACGGCTGGCGCTGGAGCGCTTCCATGCCAGGCACGGCAGCGCCGCACTGCTGCTGTCGGATCGAACCGAGAAGATCGATACGGCGCAAGCATGGCTGGCGCGGAGCGGCGGGGCGCTTGATGGCGTGGTGGCGAAACGGATCGACGAACCCTATCGGCCCGGCGAGCGCGCGATGCTGAAGGTGAAACAGCATCGTTCGGCCGATTGCGTCGTGGGCGGCTTTCGCCGCGCCAAGGACGGGGCAGGCGTCGCATCGTTGCTGCTTGGGCTCTACGATGACGCCGGGCTGCTGAACCATGTCGGCTTCACCTCCGGCATCGCGGCGGAGGAGCGGCTGGCGCTCGCCGAGCGGCTGGAGCCGCTGATCGAGGCGCCCGGCTTCACTGGCAAGGCGCCCGGCGGGCCAAGCCGCTGGAACGACGGCAAGGAAAGTGCGTGGGAGCCGCTGCGCCCCGAGCTGGTGGTCGAGGTGCTGTACGATCAGGTGACGGGCAAGCGGTTCCGCCATGGTACGCGGCTGCTGCGCTGGCGACCGGACAAGGCGCCGGCGCAATGCCGGATGGAGCAGTTGGTCCATGAGTTGCGCCCGGCGGAGCTGGCCACGATCACGCGCTGATCAGCGCGCGTGGGTGACCTCGCCGGGACGATAGCGGCGCTCGACATGGCCGGCGAGCTCGTCGGGATAGAAATAGACCGGGCGCAGGTTGCCTTGCGCATAACGCTGGATCTGATCGGCGAAGTGCGGCGAGGCGGGGTCACCGCTCTGGCCACCCGCCATCACCGCCTTGGCCCTCACTCGCGGGCCGAATTCGACCACCGCGACGAAGCTGTTCCCGCTGGTGCCATAATAGCGCTTCGTACCCGCCCACGCCTTGGCGCCGAACGAGGCGAGGCCGCCCCATTGCGCCGAGGTGAAGGGCACCGGCACCGACGGCCTCGAATCATCAAAGTGCGGCTTCAGGGAATTATCCAGCCGCTGGAAGCGGTTGATCGCGCCCCAAGGCGTTCGCCAGCTGCCGAAATCGCGGTTGAGGCGATCGATCGCTGCCGACAGCGCAGCGATGCGCTGCTCCGCGGGCACATGGGCGGCGATGTAATCGGGCACGTTCATCCGTGCTGCCTGCGCGGCGGCGCCGACTTCGCCCCACAGATGATCGCCCCAGAAGACCGCAAGGCTGGTCGCGACCGAATCATAGCCCCAGCGGTGATCCCAGCGTTCGATAAGGTGGATCGGCTCGGCCAGCGCGGCGCGGCGCGGATCGCCGGCAGGCAGCGCGCGCCACGCGGCGACGAGATCCGGCATCAGCCGCGCGAAGGCGGGGAGATAAGGATCATAGGCCGCGGCTTGCAGGCGATCGAGCGTCCAGCCGCGCTTCCCGGTAAGCAGCAGATCGGCGTGTACGCCGCGGGCGTTGGAGCCGGTCTGATCCATGTAACGCGGATAATCCTTTGCCTTCGGGCTGTCCGGCCCGGCGGCGCTCCACGGCCAGTCATTGGTGTTGTGGACCCAGCCGACGCGCGGATTGGCGACATTGGGCAGGCTGGCGAGGGTGTGCAGCCCCTTCCAGTCGGTCGCCGGATCGCTGCCGTCGACGGCACGGGTATAATCGAAGCGGTCGTCGCGCAGCGGCATGAACTGCGGCATCAGGAACGCGATCGCGCCCTTGCTGTCGGCAAAGAGCGTGGCGTTCGACGAATTTGCCTTGCGCTCGGCGATCTTCATGTAGCCGACAAGGTCAGTCGCCTTGGTGCGCAAGTAGCTTTGCTCGAGCGCCGAGATCGGGCGCCACATCAGCGCGGTCGCGATCCAGCGGCCGTCACGCGACGCAACGATCGGGCCGTGATGGGTGCGCCAGGTTGTGAAGCGCTGCTCGGCGAGGCGGCCATTACTCTGGCGGACGCGTAGCGTGACGATCTTCTCGGTGACCGGGCGAAGCTCCGTCCCGTAGCGATAGGCAAAGCCTTTGCCGCGCGGCACGATCCGCTCGGCGAAGTCATCGACATTGTCGACGGTGGCGGAGGTGTGCATCCAGCCGGCCTTGGCGTTGAAGCCCTGGTAGATGAAGAACTGGCCCCACGTGCTGGCGCCATAAGCGTCGAGGCCCTCGTCGCTTGTCACCTGCGCTTCGGAGCGAAAGTAGAAGCTGGTGTGCGGGTTGATGAGCAGCAGCGCGCGGCCATTGCTGGTGAGGCTGCGCGCGATGGCGATCCCGTTCGATCCGGACGGCTCGCGCGGCGTGGCACCGGTCTCCTGCGACGTCGGCGGAGTGGGGCGGCCGTAAAAGGTCTTGAGCTCGCTGAGTGAAATGCGCTCGATGTCGCCGCCGATGCTGCCTTCGGTGAAGCTGAGCGCCATCCACGGTTCGAAGCGGGTGAGGACGCGCGGCTTCACTTGCGGGTGTGTCGCGAGATAGAAGTTCAGTCCGTCGGCCCAGGCGTCCATCAGCGCACGTAGCCAGGCCGGGCTGCCGGCATATTGCCGCTTGAGCTCTGCCGGATCGACGAACAGGCGCTGGCGAAGATCGGCCCAGACGGCTTCTTCCCCATCAGCCTCCGCCGTGCGGCCGAGCGCAGTGAGGTAATTGGCCTCGATCCGGGCGAAATCATCTTCGGCCTGGGCATACATCATGCCGAACACCGCATTGGCATCAGTGCGGGCGCGGATGTGCGGGATACCCCAGTCGTCGCGTGTGATGGTGACGTCGGCAGCCCGCGTTTCCCAGCGTGCGCGCTCCCGATCGGGCGCGGCTGCTGTCGTGGCGGCGAACGCCAGCAGGATCATCGGCGTGCGGACGCGGCGCGGGAAGAAGTGCATGGTTGCCCCGTAGAACGACGGGCCGCGTATGGCCATGTAGTGACTGCATGGCCGGCGCGACGCGGGGCCGCTTGCCGCGTAATGTCGTATGGCGGCCTCAGTTCCTGTTCTCGCCGGTCGCCACCCGCGATGGCTGGCGATCCGACGTCTGCTTGCCGCTGAGATTGATGCCGACGAACGATACCAGCCAGATCAGTGCGGCCAGTACAAGGACGATGACCGCGACACTCGCCAGACGAGAGTTCGAGGGCCTATCCACGCCGCCGCAAACGCGCAGGAGCGGCTTTCGCACCGCACGCTGTGCCTAATCCATGTCAGGCGCCAAATCGAGCGCGCGGGCGGCGGCCAGCGAGAATCAGCGGCGAAGGATGATGGGTGTTTCAGCTTCACTGGCGGCTACCGGATCCTGATGATCCGGATAGCCTGCCAGTGAGTGAAATGGTGCGGTCGAGAAGACTCGAACTTCCACGGCCTTTCGGCCACAACGACCTCAACGTTGCGCGTCTACCAGTTCCGCCACGACCGCACGTGATGTCCACCGGGCTGGCCCGGCGGCTGGCAGGAGCGGGCCACTAGCAAGGGTTTTGCGGGCTGGCAATGCCCGCGTCGCACCGCTAGCGCGAAAAGATGCGAGGGGGCAGCGGCAGCATGGCGCGGGGCGGCGAACTGGGGCGGATCCTGGCGCTTGCCTGGCCGGTGATGCTGACCAGCCTCAACTGGACGGTGCTTCACGTGACCGACGTGGTCGTCGTCGGGCTCGTCAGCGTGCACGAGGTGGCCGCGCTGTCCGCCAGCCGGGCGATCACCTTCGTCGGGATCGTCGCGTCCTTGTCCTGGCTGTCGGGGGTGCTGGTCTTCGCCTCGCGGGCAGATGGCGCGGGCGATCTGCGGCGGACCGGGGCGGTGCTGCGCGAAGGGTTAGTGTTCGCTGTATCGCTGGGCGCGGTGATGGCGGCGATCCTCTTCTTCGGCGCCGAATCCCTGCTGCGCATGGTGGGCGTGGCCGAACCGCTGGTGGTGCCCGGCGCTGCCGTGGTGCGGGCGATTGCGCTCAGTTATCCCTTTCAGCTGGCGCTGGTGGCAGCGAGCTTCTTCCTCGAGGGGATCAGCCGGCCAAGAATGGTGGCGGCGGTGAACCTCTCAGTGATGCCGATCAACGCCTTGCTGGCCTGGGTGCTGGCGACGGGGCAGGCGGGCCTGCCGGCGCTGGGCGCCGTCGGCGCCGGGATCGCGACGACGCTGGCGTCTCTGGTGGGCGGGGTCGCAATGGTGGCTGCGGCGCTGGCGACCCCGCAAGCGCGCGAGCGCGGGTTGCGCGACTGGGGTATCGCCGCGTGGCGCGGCACGCTGCGCGGTGCAGGGCGGATCGCCTGGTTCGGCATCGTGCCGGCAATTGCCGCCGGGCTGGAACTGGCGGGATTCTCCATCCTGATCGCGCTGTCGACCCAACTTGGCGAAGCCGCAGCGCATGCCTTCCAGATCGTCTTTTCGATCCACAATGTGACCTTCTCGATCGCGATCGGCTTTGCCTCGGCGGCTGGCGTCAGGACTGGGAATGCGGTGGGCGAGGGGGTGCCGCAGGAGGCGGGGCGCCGGGTGGCGATCGCGGCCGGCGCGACGGCGGCGGCGCTGGGGCTGGTGGCGATGACGCTGATCCTGCTGCGCGCGCAGGTGGTGGCCCTGTTCCCGGCGGAGGCGGCGGTGGCCGTGTTGGCGGCGACGATGTTGTTGCCGTGGCTACCCTTCGTCGTGTTCGACGGGCTGCAGGTGGTGTTCGTCTATGCGCTACGTTCGCTGGGTGATCAGGTGGCGGCGGGCGTGAACGGGATCATCGCCTTCTTCATCGTCACCGGCGGCGCAGGCTGGTGGTTCGTCACGCGCGGCGATGGGCCGATGGCGCTCGTATGGGCGTCGGCGCTGGGTATGGTTGCGGCCGCGGCGCTGAACGGCGGCCGCTTCGCGCTGGTCAGCCGCCGTCTTCGCCGACGAAGCTGAGCTCGAGCCGCTTGGAGGTGGCGGGTACGTCGAGCTTTGCCGAGTTGAAGTCGATCGCGCTCTTGGGCGAGAGGCTGCGCTGCTGCGGGATGATCGTCCAGCTGTAGACGATCCGGCCCTGCGCATCGCGCAGATCGGCGCGGATGTCCGGCACGCGCTGCCGCTCGTTCGAGGGGTTCAGCACCTTGCCGCTGACCGCGAACAATTCGCTGCCATTGTTGATCTCGCGCCGCTCGATCGGATTGTCGATCAGGCGAAGCGGCGATTCTTCCGGGCCGAAGGAGAAGCCGAGCTGAGTCGCCAGGCCGGGTGCGCTGGTCCACAGGATTGCGGCGACGGCGACGAGCATCAGCAGCGCCGCGGCGACGGCGGCGATCGTCCAGCGGCGCGCGGGGTTGATGCGCGGGCGGGTGGAGGGGCGATTGCCGAGTGGGTCGAGATCAGTGCCGGGAGCCGTCGGCGTGGCGGCGGCCGGTGGGGTGACCGGCGGCAGCGGCGGCGTTGGCGTGGCTGCTGTTGCGGGGCCGGGGCCGGGTGCAGGCCGAGCTACGGGGGCTGCAGGTGCCGCAGCGGCGGGCGGCGGCGCAGGGGTGGATGAGGCCTCGGCCTCGGCGGGAGCAGGTTCGGCGGGCGGTGTCGCGGCGAGGGCCTCGACGGCGCGGGCGTCGGGCTCCTGATGCCAGCTGTGGCGACAGTTGGCGCAGCGCACGGTCCGACCCTCCGTCCCGATTGAGCTGTCGGGCACCAGATAGCGGGTGCGGCATTCGGGACATTCGAGGATCATGAAGCGACGCTGCCGGAAACTGGATCAGGGGCTGGTAACATCGCGAATCTAAACACGGCCCGTGCGTTGCATGCAAGCGGAGGTTGATGCAGCGGCACCGCTCGTGCGATGGCTGCGACGGGGCATGGGTGCGTAGGGATGACGGCGCCGCAATGGCGAACATCGTGCAGTTCGAGAATGTGGGGCTGCGGTACGGCGACGGGCCCGAGACGCTGTCCGACATCAGCTTCTCGCTGGCGGCCGGTTCCTTCTACTTCCTGACGGGAGCGAGCGGGGCGGGAAAGACGTCGCTGCTGCGGCTGCTCTACCTCGCGCAGCGGCCGACGCGGGGCGTGATCAAGCTGTTCGGCGAGGACGCGGTGATGATGCCGCGCGGGCGCCTGCCGGGCTTCCGACGGCGTATCGGCGTGGTGTTTCAGGATTTCCGGCTGGTGCCGCACCTGTCCGCGGCAGACAATATTGCCCTGCCGCTGCGGATTGCCGGGATGCCCGAGGCAGAGGTGGCGGGGCCGGTGGGCGAGATGCTGGCCTGGGTGGGCCTGGCGGATCGCGCCGACGCGCGGCCGGCGACCCTGTCGGGCGGCGAGCAGCAGCGCGTGGCGATCGCCCGCGCGGTAATCGCACGGCCCGAGATGCTGGTGGCGGACGAGCCGACGGGCAACGTCGACCCGGAAATGGCCGAGCGTCTGCTGCTGCTGTTCGATTCGCTCAATCGCCTGGGCACGACCGTGGTGGTGGCGACCCACGACCTGCACCTCATGCAGCGCATTCCAAGCGCGCAGATGATGCGCCTGTCCAAGGGGCAGCTGCATGATCCCGCGGGCACGCTGCGGCACCCGCCGGCGCGGCCGTCCTGATGGGGCAGGGGCGATGAAGGGCGAGCGGACGCGGCGCGTCCTCGATGATGCACATGGCGTGCGGGCAATGATCTGGATCATCGCCATCATGCTGTTCCTGACCATCCTGGGCGGCGCGCTGGGAATCGCGATGCGCAACGCGGCGGACGGACTGGAAACAGAACTGACCGGGCGGGCGACGGTGCAAATCGCCGCTGGCGATCCGGCGCAGCGTGAAGCGCAGGCCGCGCGGGTGCTTTCCGAGGTGCGCAAGCTGCGGGAGGTGCGGGCGGCGGCGCCTGTGGACCGGGCGCAGCTCGCCACCCTGCTGGAGCCGTGGCTTGGCGACGACGCAGGCGATCCGGAACTGCCGGTGCCGGCGATGATCGACCTTGAGCTGGCCAGCGACGACGCCACCACGGTGAGCCGCGTGCGCGAGGCCGTGCGGCGCGTGGCGCCGGAGGCGCGGGTCGACGCGCATGAGGCGTGGATGGCGCCGGTGGCGGATTTCCTCGACCTCGTCGTGCTGATCGCGGCGGTTCTCGTGCTGCTAATGGCGGCGGCAACCGCGGCGGTCGTGGTGCTGGCGGCGCGGGCCGGGCTCGACGCGCATCGCCAGACGATCGACGTGATGCACATGCTGGGATCGACCGACGTGCAGATCGCGCGGCTGTTCCAGCGGCGGATCGCGCGGGATGCGGCGATCGGCGCCACCATCGGCGGCCTCGCCGCGGTGGCGCTGGTGGCGCTGGTGGGCAGCCGGGCGGCGGCGCTGGGATCGGGATTGCTTGGCGGCGCGGTGCTGGGCCCGGCGGGCTGGATCGCGTTGCTGATGCTGCCGGTGTTCTTCGTCCTCCTGGCGGCGCTGGCCGCGCGGCTTGCGGTCGTGAGTGCCCTGAGGAACGTGCTGTGATCTCTCGGTTATTTGCGTTGGTGGCGATCGCCTGGGGCTTGGGCTTCGCGATCTTCATGCTGGCGCTTGCCCAGCCGGCGGATGACCTACTAGTCACCGACGCGATCGTCGTACCGACGGGCGGCGCGGGGCGGATCCCTCGCGGTCTGGCACTGATCGAGGCAGAGCGCGCGAAGCGGATGCTTGTGAGCGGGGTGGCGACGGGGCTGCGCAAGGTGGACCTGATCGCCGCCAACGGCCACGCGCAGGCGATCATCTGCTGCGTCGATCTTGGGAGCGAAGCGGTCGATACCCGGTCAAATGCCGAGGAAACGGCGCGCTGGGTGCGCGAGCATGGCTATCGCTCGGTGCGGCTGGTGACGTCCGACTGGCATATGGCGCGTGCGCGGATGGAACTGGGCGCGGCGCTGGACCCCAACGTGCGGATCGTGCGTGACGGCGTGCCGACCGAGCAGCGGCTGGGCCCGCTGGTAAACGAATATAACAAGCTGATCCTGCGGCGGGTTGCGTTGTGGGCGGGACTGGACGGATGAACGACTGGCTGCGCACGATCCTCTATCGGCTGGTGTTCTACGCCGGATCGACCGCGATCGTGATCGCCGTGCTGTTCGTCGCGCCGTTCGGCGAACGGGCGGTGATCGTGCATGCGCATCGCTGGGCCGCGTTCAACCGCTGGTGCGCGCGCATGATCCTGGGTGTGACGACACGCGTGGAGGGCACCATCCCCGAGGGCCAGTTCCTCTACGCCGCCAAGCACCAGGCGATGTATGAAACGACCGAGCTTCAGCTGATCCTGAATGGGCCGGCAATGGTGCTGAAGCGCGAATTGACCCGCATTCCGGTGTGGGGCTGGGCAACGCGGCTGTACGGCGCGATCGCTGTGGACCGGGAAGCGTCCGCCAAGGCACTGCGCCAATTGATGAGCGAGGGTGCGGCCGTCCGCGCGCGTGGCCGCTCGGTGATCGTTTATCCGGAAGGGACGCGCGTGCCGCCGGGCGAGACGCCGCCGCTGCGGTCCGGCTTCGCAGGGCTTTACAAGGCGCTTGGCCTGCCGGTGGTGCCGATCGCGCTCGACAGTGGCCGCCTGCTGCCGAAGAAGGGCGCAAAGCATCCCGGCATCGTGACGGTGCGGATCGGCGAGGTGATCCCGCCGGGGCTGCCGCGCAAGGAAGCCGAGCAGCGCGTGTGGGCGGCGATCAACGCGCTGGAACTGGAGGCGAAGGCGCCGGAAGGCAGCCCGCCGGCCTGACCAGAATCAGCCGTGCTTGCGGCCGAAGTCCGCCGCGGCGTCGTCCTGCCCCTGATCGACGATCGAGCGGCGGATCGTGCGAGTGCGGGAGAAGAGATCGAACAACGTGTCGCCATCGTCCCAGCGGATCGCGCGCTGGAGGTGCGACAGATCCTCGCTGAACCGCTGCAGCATCTCGAGCACGGCTTCCTTGTTGGCGAGGAAGACGTCGCGCCACATCGTCGGATCCGACGCGGCGATGCGGGTGAAATCGCGAAAGCCGCCGGCGGAGAATTTGATCACTTCCGATTGGGTGACCTCGGCGAGATCGTTGGCGGTGCCGACGATCGTATACGCGATGAGGTGCGGCAGGTGGCTGGTGACGGCGAGCACGCGATCGTGATGATCGGGCGCCATCGTCTCCACCATGCTGCCAAGGCGGCGCCAGAATTCGGCGACTCTCTCGGTCGCGGTGGGATCGCCGTCAGGCAGCGGGGTGACGATGCACCAGCGGCCCTGGAAGAGGGTCGCGAAGCCGGCCTCGGGCCCGCTCTGCTCCGTGCCCGCGACGGGATGCGCGGGAACGATGGTGGCGCCAGGTAGCGCGGCGGTGAGCGCGCGGACTACCTCTGCCTTGCAACTGCCGACATCGCTGACGATCGCATCGGCTGGAAGACCGGCGGCCATTTCGGCCGCGGCCGTGCCCATGGCGCCGACCGGCACGCAAAGGATCACCAGATCGGCGTCCTGAACCGCAGCACCGATCGTGTCGGTCACATCGTCGACGATCCCCAGCCCGTCGGCACGCTGCCGCACGTCCGGATCGGCATCATGGCCAATGAGCCGGACGGTCGGCATGTTCGCCCGCACCGCGCGAGCGATTGAGGAGCCGATCAGGCCGAGGCCGACGATCGTGACGCGGGCGAAGGGCAGCATCTAGCGGAGGTCCATCCTAAGCGCGCTCGTCACGCCGCGGCCGTCATCTTGCGAAGCGCGGCAATGACGCCCCTGGTCTCGTCTTCGGTGCCGATCGTGATCCGCAGGCCGTGCGGCAAACCCTGTCCGGGCAGCCACCGGACGATGTAGCCGGCGTCCATGAGGCCCTTGTACGCGGCTTCCGCCGTCAGCGCGCCTTCGAATACGACGAGGACGAAGTTCGCCTGGCTGGGGATCGCGCGAAGGCCGGCGTTGCCGAGCTTGGCAATCTCTTCCGCGAACCAGGTGCGCCACTTGGCGTTATGCGCCGCCGTGTGGGCGACGAAATCGGTATCGCCAAGCGCGGCTACGGCGGCGGCGGTGCCGGCGATGGTGATTGAGAAAGGCAGCCGGATGCGGTGCATCGCCTCGGTGATCGGCGCGGCGGCATAGCCCCAGCCGATCCGCTCCGCGGCGAGCCCGTACATCTTTGAGAAGGTGCGCGTGACGAGCACGTTCGAGGCGCGCGCAGCGAGCGCCATGCCGCCATCATCGTCACCACCTTCGATATACTCAGCATAGGCGTGGTCGAGGACGAGCAGGATGTCGTCGCGAAGGCCTGCGTGCAGCCGCTCGATCTCGCCGCGCGGCGCGTACGTGCCCGTGGGATTGTTGGGGTTGGCGACGAACACGATCTTCGTGCGCTCGGTGACGGCGGCGAGGATCGCGTCGACGTCGGTCGCGTAATCCTTGTCCGGGGCGATCACCGGGGTGGCGCCGACGCGGCGGATCGCGATCGGGTACACGGCGAACCCGTAGTTGACGTAGATTGCCTCGTCGCCCGGGCCGGCGAAGGCGCCAGCGGCAAGGTGAAGTACCTCGTCCGAGCCGTTGCCGTAGATGATGCGAGCCGGATCAAGGCCGTGGCGGGCGGCCAGCGCCTCGCGCAACTCATTGGCGCTGGCATCGGGATAGCGTTCCAGGTTGTTGGCCGCCGAAGCAAAGGCTTCGCGCGCCTTGGGGCTGGTGCCGAGCGGATTTTCGTTGGAGGAAAGCTTGGCGACCTTGCGCCCGTCGTCCGTGGTCGAGCGACCGGGAACGTAGGGCGCGATCTCCATGATCCACGGCTTGGGAGTGGGGCCTGTCATGGTGCGGGCGCATAGCGGCGGCGGATCACGCTTGGCAATTGTAGCCTTCATCGCGCGGCGTGGTGCTGATCTGCAACAAATGGCGCGATGCCGCGGGTTTGCTTGGGACGCGCGCGATGCTAGCGCCGCCATCATGTCAGCCGACGACCAGCGTTTCGGTCTCCAGCGCCATGTGATCCTGCCCAGCCCGCTGCCGCTCGACGGCGGGGGGCAGCTGACGCCGGTCGAAATCGCGTACGAAACCTATGGCACGCTGGCGCCGGACGGCAGCAATGCAGTGCTCGTATGCCACGCGCTCACCATGGACCAGCATGTCGCAGGCGCGAATCCGCGTACCGGAAAGGCGGGCTGGTGGACCCAGATGGTCGGTCCTGGTCGCCCGGTGGATACAAACCGGTTCTTCGTGGTGTGCGCGAACGTGCTCGGGAGCTGCATGGGATCGTCGGGCCCCGCGACGGTGAACCCGGCGACCGGGCGGCCGTGGGGCATGACCTTCCCCGTGATCACGATCCGCGACATGGTGCGCGCGCAGGCGATGCTGCTTGACCACCTGGGCGTGGGGCGGCTGAAGGCGGTGATCGGCGGGTCCATGGGAGGGATGCAGGCGCTGAGCTGGCCCGCGACCTTCCCCGACCGGGTGGAGGCGGTGGTGGTGATCGCATCCGCCGCGCGGCATTCGGCGCAGAACATTGCCTTCCACGAAGTCGGACGGCAGGCAGTGATGGCCGATCCCAACTGGCGCGGCGGGGATTATTACGGCCATTCCACGCCGGCGGCCGGGCTGGCGGTGGCGCGAATGGCGGCGCATATCACCTATCTGTCCGAGGCTGGCCTCACCGAGAAGTTCGGGCGCAAGCTGCAGGCGCGTGAGGCCAAGACCTTCGGGTTCGACGCGGATTTCCAGGTGGAGAGCTATCTGCGCCACCAGGGCATCACCTTCGTCGACCGGTTCGACGCCAACTCCTATCTCTATATCACGCGGGCGATGGACTATTTCGATCTGGCGGAGGAACATGGCGGGCTGCTCGCCAATGCCTTCCGTCAGTCGCGCGCGCGGTTCGCCCTGGTGAGTTTCGATACCGACTGGCTGTATCCGACCCGCGAATCGCGCAGCATCGTGCAGGCGCTGAATGCCGCCGGCGCACCCGTCAGCTTCGTCGAGCTGTCCAGCCCCTATGGGCATGACGCGTTCCTGCTCGATTCGCCCGAAATGAACCGGGTGGTCGCGGGTTTCCTGGGGACGGCGGCATGAGCTTGCGCGCGGACCTCGCCATCATCGCCGATCATGTCGCGCCTGGCAGCCGGGTGCTGGACGTCGGCTGCGGCGACGGTGCGCTGATGGCGGCGCTGCGCGACGGCAAGCAAGCTGACGCGCGTGGGCTGGAGCTGGAGCCGCACAATGTCGCAGCGGCGGTAGGGCGCGGGCTTAGCGTGATCCAGGGCGACGCTGATGTCGACCTCGCGGGCTATCCGGATGCGAGCTTCGACTATGCGATCCTGAGCCAGACGCTGCAGACGTGCCGGGCGCCCGACGCGGTGCTCGATCACCTGCTGCGGATCGGGCGGCGGGCGTTCGTGAGCTTTCCCAACTTCGCGCATTGGCGCGTGCGACTGTCACTTCTTTGGGGAGGACGGATGCCGGTGACCCGGCTGCTGCCGGAGCGCTGGTATGACACGCCCAACATCCATCATCTGACGATCGACGATTTTCGCGCCTACCTGAAGGACAGGGGAGTCGTAGTGGAAGGCGCGTGGTTTCTGTCGGGTGACAAAAAAACCACATCGGCGGCGGCAAACTTCCTCGCTGAGCACGCAATCTTCCTCTTGCGGGGAACGAAATCTAGTTAACCGGGTTGCCCCACGACTATTATGAGCAAAACTGCACTCATCATTGAAGACGAGATCTTCGTTGCGCTCGACTTGGAGCGAATTCTTACCGACGCAGGATATCAGGTCGCGGCCATTGCCGCCGATAGCGAGCAGGCACTGGCCGCTGCGCCTGGATGCGCCTTCGCCTTTGTCGACATCAACCTTCGGGACGGTGCGACCGGCCCGCAGATCGCGGAGCGGATCGCGCGCGATTACGGCGTGAAGGTCGTGTTCGTCACGGCCAATCCGTCACAGATCGGCGCCGGGGTCGATGCGCTGGGCTATATTCGCAAGCCGTTCAGCGACAAGGCGATCCTGGCGGCGGCGGCGCTGGCCAGCGGGGAGCAACTCGCCGCCAATGACGACGTCATCCGGCTCGACGCGCTCGGCTGAACGAACCGCGCGGCGCCTGGATCGTCATCTCCAGGCCCTCTTGCTGCCAATTGCGCGTCACCGAGCCGCCAAGCTGACGAACCGCGCTAAGCTCGATCAAGTGGCTGCCGAAGCCTGACGGCTCCGCAGCGCCGGTGAGCGGCGGACCACCACGCTCACGCCACACAATCGTTGCGTTTTCCCCATCGGTTCCGATCTGGATCGTCACGTGACCTTCCGGCGTGGAGAGCGCGCCGTACTTGCTCGCGTTGGTGGCCAGTTCGTGGAACAGGAGAGCGAGCGGCGTGGCGGCGCGATCGTCGATCGCGACGTCCACGCCATCGATCGTCACGCGCTCCCCGGGCGTGTTCTGATAAGGCGCCAGCAATTCGCCCAACAGACCGCGCAGGCTGTCCTGCTGCGCTGACGGGCGCGAATTGGAGCTGTGCGGACGGACGAAATCATGCGCCCGCCCAAGCGCCGCGATCCGCTCGCGCAGATCCGCCGCCAGCGGCGCGATCTCCGGCCGGGTGCGGGCGGCGAGATGGATGAGGCCGCTCATCACCGCGAAGATGTTCTTGATGCGGTGCGACAGCTCCTGGCTGATGACCTCCCGCTCCTCGAGCGCGAGTTTCTGCTCGTGGATGTCGGTGCAGGTGCCGAACCAACGGGTAATCCGCCCGTGCTGGTCACGGATCGGCTGCGCGCGGCCGAGCACCCAGCGATAGGTGCCGTCGAAATGCCGCAGCCGGTATTCGATCTGGTAGGGCGCGCCGGTTTCCAGGCTGTGGCGCCACACCTGCCATGCGCGTTCCTGATCGTCGGGATGGAACATGTTGTTCCAGCCTTCGCCGTCAGTGGTGCCGGAGGGCGCGCCGGTGAACTCGTACCAGCGCGCGTTGTAGTAATCGTGATAGCCGTCCGGCTGCGTCGACCACACCATCTGCGGCATGGTATCCGCGAGGGTGCGGAAGCGGATCTCGCTATCCTGCAGCGCGGCGCGCGTTTCGGCGACGGCTTCGCGTTCCTTGCGCTGTTCGCGTGCGACGCGCCGCGCATCAAGGCGCGACATGACGCTGGTGGCGAGGATTTCGAGCCCGCGGGTCTGGAAGGCGGTGAGGCCATCGCGCGGCGTCACGTCGATGACGCAAATCGCACCCAGCGGTACGCCTTCTCGCGACACCAGCGGCGCGCCGGCATAGAAGCGGATGAACGGCTCCCCGGTGACCAGCGGGTTATCCGCAAAGCGCACGTCGCGCGTCGCGTCCGGCACTTCCATCACATGGTGGCCGTGCATGGCATAGGCGCAGAAGGACTGGGACCGCGGCGTGCCGGAAAGCTCGGTGCCGGTGCGCGAGAGGAAGGTCTGGAACTCCTCCTCGACCAGACTGACCACCGCGACGGGGGCGGCGCACAATTCCGAGGCGAACGATGCCAGATCGTCCAGCACGCCTTCTTCGCGTGCGCCGGCAAGATCGTAGAGCGCCATCACACGGGCGCGATCGACCTCGTCGAGCAGTGATGGATGGGCGTGCGTAACGGCTCCTGGCAACGATGGTCGGTGTCCGGCGCTAACGCCTGAAGGACGCGTCGTCAAAAAGGACGCGCCGGCGGGAAGGTTCCGGCACGCCTGGCGTCAATTCCGTGGAGCTTAGAACGGCACGTCGTCGTCAAGGTCGTCCGCGAAGCCGCCGCGCGACTGGCCGAAACCACCGGCAGCACCGCCGCCGCTGCGACTGCCGCTGCCGCCACGGTTGCCACCGCCAAAGCCACCGCCGCCGCCGCTGAAATCATCGCCGCCGCCGAAGTCATCACGGCTGCCGCCGCCGCCCCCCGAGTTCCCGCCGGGGCCGTCGAGCATGGTGAGGACGCTGTTGAAGCCTTGAAGCACCACTTCGGTGGAATACCGGTCCTGACCGTTCTGATCCTGCCATTTGCGGGTCTGCAGTTGGCCTTCGATATAGACCTTCGACCCCTTGCGCAGGAAGCGCTCGGCGACGTTGGCGAGGCCTTCGTTGAAGATTGCGACCGAGTGCCACTCGGTCTTTTCCTTGCGCTCGCCCGTATTGCGATCCTTCCAGCTCTCGCTGGTGGCGATGCGCAGGTTCACGACCTTGCCGCCGTTCTGGAACGAGCGCGATTCGGGATCGCGGCCGAGATTGCCGACGAGGATGACCTTGTTGACGCTGCCCGCCATTCAGTGATGCCTTTGTTCAGAGGCCCAGCGCAACGGCGAGCCAGTAAGTGATTCCGGCCATGATGTAAGCGGCGGCGAACAGATAGCCAACCATGAACAGCGGCCACTTCCAGCCATTTGTCTCCCGCCGGGTGATGGCGATGGTGGAGACACATTGCGGGGCGAAGACGAACCACATGAGGAAGGCGAGTGCCGTGGGCAGCGACCAGCGTTCGCGCAGCTTCTCGATGATCGTTTGCTCGCCCGAAGCCTCGTCTGGGTTGTCGACGGCGTAGGCGGTGCCGATCGCCGCGACGGCGACTTCGCGGGCGGCCATGGCGGGGATCAGCGCAAGCGCGATATCGTGATTGAAGCCGATCGGCTTCACGACGACCTCGATGCCGCTGGCGATCCGGCCGGCAATCGAATGCTCCACCTGGCTCTGGCCCTCGGTTGCGCGCGGGAAGCTGAGCAGCGCCCAGAGGATGATCGTGGTCAGTGCGATGATGGTGCCGGCACGCTTCAGGAAGATGATGGCGCGGGTCCAAAGGCCGAGCAGAATGTCGCTGAGACGCGGCATCTGGTATTTCGGCATCTCCATCATGAAGCCCGAGGAATCGCCCTTGGTGACCGTTCGACGCAGGAGAAGCGCGGCGACGAACGCGCCCGCGATGCCGGCAAGATAGAGGCCGAGGAGGATGAGGCCTTGCAGCCCGACCCCGGGCAGCACGGTCCGCGCCGGAATGAAGGCGCCGATGATGATCGTATAGACCGGCAGGCGCGCCGAGCAGGTCATCAAAGGGGCGATCAGGATCGTCGTCAGCCGATCCTTTTCGTCGCTGATCGTGCGCGTCGCCATGATGCCGGGAACGGCGCAGGCGAAGCTCGAAAGCAGGGGAATGAAGGCCCGGCCCGAGAGACCGACGCCGGCCATCAGCCGATCCATCAGGAAGGCGGCGCGGACCATATAGCCCGATGCCTCCAGCACCAGGATGAAGGCGAAGAGGATCAGGATCTGCGGCAGGAAGACGACCACCGCGCCGACGCCGGCGATGATGCCGTCGGTGATCATCGATCGCAAAAGACCATCCGGCATCGCGCCGCGGACGACCTCGTCAATCGCGGCAAAGCCGTCCTCGATCCAGCCGATCGGTGCTTCCGACCAGCTGAATACCGCCTGGAACATGACGAACATCAAGGCGACGAGCAGCAGCGGCCCGATGACCGGGTGGAGGGCGACGCTATCGAGCGCATGATTCCAGCGGCGCATCGGCGTTTCGGAGACGATAGCGGCAGCGGCAATGTCACGCGCGCGACGCTGCAGCGCGGTGAGCGGCTGGTCGGCGAGGTCTGCCGACACTGGCGCGGGGCGGTTGCCGCCGCCGTCGACCGCGGTGGTCAGTGCAGCGCGCAGCACGTCGAGGCCACGTTTGCGGACCGCGACGGTGGCGACGACCGGCACGCCCAGTTCGCGCGACAGCGCCTCGGGCGACAGGATGAGCCCGTCACGCTCGGCCAGATCGACCATATTGAGCGCGACGACCACGGGGAGGCCGAGCGCGATCAGTTGAAGCGCGAAGCGGAGGTGAAGATCGAGGTTCGCGGCGTCGACAACGACGATCAGCGCGTCGGGCCGCCGCTCCCCCGCCTGTTTGCCGAACAGCACATCGCGGGTGACCTGCTCGTCGGGCGAGGAAGGATCGAGACTGTAGGTGCCGGGCAGATCGACGAGCTCAACCGGGCGGCCGTCGTCAAGCGCTAGGCGGCCGGAGTGGCGTTCGACGGTGACGCCCGGATAATTCCCGACCTTCTGCCGTGCGCCGGTCAAAGCGTTGAACAGGGCGGATTTGCCGGCATTGGGGTTGCCGACGAGCGCGACCAGCGGAAGATTGCTCATGTCAGTCGGTCAGCACCGTGATCGCCGACGCGACGCCGCGGCGAAGCGCCACCGTCATCCGGCCGATGCGGCAGGCCAGCGGCCCGCGGAAAAGCGTCGCCCGGTGAAGGATTTCGACGTGCACACCGACGTCAAAGCCGAATTCACGCAAGCGGCGCGCCTCGGGGGGCGCGAGGCGATCCCAGGCAATGTCAGTGATCGTGGCGCGGCGGTGAACCGGGAGCGTTTCTAGCGGCAAGGAAGCAGGAGCAAGCACGCTCCTGCCCTTACCGATTCTGCGAACGATTATCAATTCCCGTCAGGCGACGGGATAGCGCAGGCGCCCGACGAAACGGCTGAGGCTGGGTCGATGCCGCGTCCGGCGGATGAAGCCGGCCTTGGCTTTCTCGATCTGCATGATGTTGTCGATGCGGCGCGAGAGGAAGGCCTTGGTATCGACGTAGCCGTCGCTTTCATCGTCGAGGAAGACGGTGATCGTTGCGGCATAGACGCCGAGCAGCATCGTCCGCTTGGTATAGTGATTATAGTCGGTCGCCGTGTCGCCGGCGGCGCGCCACATCGCATCGGCGCTGCGCCAGCCGAGCTTGGCGGCAGTGGCCACGTTCTGCGGCATGGCGAGGATGGCCAGCGCACGGCGAAGTGCCTCACGGTGAGGAGCCAGTGCGTCGAGCCGTGCCTCCACCAGCGACGTGATGCGCTGGCGGATCTTCATCACGGCAAGATGCTCTGGCGGGACGGCGAGGAGCATGGCCGCGTCGATCGATGCGAACCAGGCGTCGATCATCGCGACCGCGCCACCCTCGAACGCGAGTGCCGCGACATCGCGATCGATGCCGGCCAACTCCGCCGCCATGTCGCGCGCGGCATCGCCCCAGCCGTCGAACGCCGCATTCTCGGCGATCGACGGGGCAAGCGCGAGGCGGATCTCGTCGAGGGTCATGTCTGCGGTGTCGGTCATGCTGCCTTATACCCTTGGCGACGTCTCTTGTGCCACTCCCGCGTTTCCGGGGCGAGCGGGGGCGCGCTCCGGCGCGATGCGGACGAGGACGAGTGCGATGGCGACCAACACTGCGCCGATCACGTCGGCAAGGCCAAGCGCTTCGCCATAAACGATCCAGCCGACCGCAGCGGCGACCACCGGCTGGGTGAGCAGGGCAAGTCCGATCACCAGCGGGCTGAAGCGGCCGAGCGCATAGATCATCAACCCCTGGCCGATCACCTGGCTGAGCAAGGCGAGTGCAATCAGCGGCGTCCAGTTGGTCGGCATCACCTTTTCGCCGAGGAGTATTGCCGACAGGAGCAGCGGGAGCGTGGCGGCGGCGGACGACAGACCAAGCGCGGGCAGCGGTGCCATTGTCGTGCGCGCGCGCGACATCAGGATGAAGTATCCCGCATACAGGATGCCCGCCAGCAAGCAGAGAAGGTCGCCGACCAGGTTTTGGGGGGCGAGTTGATAGGAACGCCCCATCAGTAGCGCGGCGCCTACCGCGGCCAGCCCGAGCGCCAGGCCCTGCACCCGTGTCGGCCAGGCGCGGGCGACGAGAAAGCCGTAGAGCGGGAACACGAACGTCGCCGCATTGCCGAACAATGTGGCGTTGGCGAGCTTCGTATGGTGGATGCCGACATGCCAGCTGGCGAGATCGCCGGCGAAGAGCACACCCGATCCGACGAGGACCCAGCCGAGGCCACGGGCGCTGGCGAGGACGTGGCGTGTCGTCATCGCGGCGATGGCGAGCAACAGCGGCGTCGCGAGCGCAATCCGCCAGAAACCGGCGGCGACTGGACCCACGTCGGCGAGGCGGACGAACCAAGGCCCAAAGGCGAGCGCAAGGTTGCCGCCGAGCAGCGCGGCGAAGGCGACCGGACCACCGCTTGGCTGCGGTGTAGCTTTTCTTGGGGCAGGAGCCTCGTGCATGGTGCCACCTAACCGCCTAGATCGCGCAAGTCGCGTAGCAAAGCGCAACGGAAAGGGAGATGAATGCCAAGCCTCTTTGACCCAATCGAACTGGGCGCGATTCGCGCCGCCAATCGTATCCTCATGGCACCGCTTACCCGCACCCGGGCCGATGCGGATCATGTGCCGACCGAGATGATGATCGAATACTATCGGCAGCGGGCCAGCGCCGGGCTGATCATTTCGGAAGCGACGGGGATCAGCCGGCAGGGACTGGGCTGGCCCAATGCGCCGGGCATATGGACCGAGGCGCAGACCGAGGCGTGGAAGCCGATCACCGAGGCAGTGCACAAGGCGGGCGGCAAGATCATCGCCCAGCTGTGGCACCAGGGCCGGCTCGCGCGCCCGGACGTGAACAAGCTGCAGCCGCTGTCCGCCTCAGCAACCCGGGCGCCCTATCCGATTCCGGAGAAAAACCCCTATGGCGAGGCGCGCGCCGCGACGATCGACGAGATCAAGGAGGCGATCGAGCAATATGCCGATGCCGCGCGCAATGCGATTGCGGCCGGCTTCGACGGTGTGCAGTTGCACGGCGCCAATGGTTATCTGATCGACCAGTTCCTGCGCGACAACACGAACCTGCGCGACGATGATTACGGCGGTTCGCCCGAGAATCGTATCCGCTTCATGAAGGAAGCGGTGCAGGCGGTGATCGCGGTGGCAGGCGCCGAGCGCACCTCGATCCGCCTGTCACCCAATGGCGAGACGCAAGGCGCCGACGACAGCAACCCGCAAGCGGTGTTCATCCCGGCCGCAAAGGTGCTGGACGAGCTTGGCATCGCCTTCCTCGAGCTGCGCGAGCAATCGCCTGACGGCACGTTCGGCGCGTCGAGCGTGCCCAAGCTCAGCCCCCAGATCCGCAAGGTCTTCTCGCGCCCGCTGGTGCTGAACCAGGATTACACGCTGGAGAAGGCGCAGGCCGACCTTGATTCGGGCGTAGCGGATGCGATTGCGTTTGGCCGGGCGTTCATCGGCAACCCGGATCTGGTCGAGCGGCTGCGCACCGGGGCGCCGCTGAACCAGGACAATCCGAAGACCTGGTACACGAAGGGGCCGGAAGGTTACATCGACTATCCGGCGCTGAGCGAGCAGGCCGCCGCCTGATCGTCATCGCCTGAAGGCATCTCAGGGCCGTTCCTGCCGCCGGTGGGGGCGGCCCTGTTGTTGTTCAGGCGACGGGGGCGACGTCGACCGAGACGTCCATCTTCTGCGCGCTGGAGCCGAGCACGATGCCGTCGACAGGCGCGATCTCGGCATAATCCCGGCCAACCGCCACGATGATGTGGTCGCTCGCCATCCAGATGCCATTGGTGGGATCGAAGCCGACCCAGCCGCGCTCCGGCCCGCACCACAACAACAACCAGGCGTGGGTGGCGTCGGCGCCGACCAGTCGTTCCTGCCCCTCGGGCGGCAGGGTGCGGATGTAGCCGGAGGCATAGGCGGCAGGGAGGCCGGCGGCGCGCAGACCGGTGATCATGATCTGCGCAAAATCCTGGCACACGCCGCGCCGCTTGGCGAACGCCTCGTGCGGCGGTGTATCGACCAGCGTCGCGGTGTTATCGAACTCAAAATCGGCCTGGATGCGCCGGGCAAGCGCTATGCCGGCCTCCAACGCGTTGCGGCCGGGGTCGAGATCAGGTGCGCAATAATCGGCGATCGCGCGATCGAGTGGAATGAGCGGCGAGGGGAAGAGGTAGCTTGCCGGCCCCGCGGCGCTGAGATCGCGGCTGGCGCGGGCGAGACTGGCCACATCGCCAAGCGTCGGATCGCCGGCATCGGGCACGGGAACCAAGCGGTCGACCGCAACGCGGGCGATGCTCTCGATCGTCAGGCGGCGGACGGGTTCGTCCACCACCAGCCGCGTGACATGCGCGAGGCCGGCCTCGGCGCGCGCAGGAGTGGTGCGGCCGGCGGGCGAGACGTGGAGAGCATAAGATTCCACCCGCTGCCCCGGCCAGTCGATCGGCTGGAGCCTGAGGTTGCACCGCGCGAACTTGACCTGCGCCCCGTAATCGAAGCGCGTCACATGGACGATGTCGTAAATCACGCGAGCGTCAGGCCTCCGGCGCGCAACGGCTCGGCGCCCTGCAGGAAATAGCGACGCGCAATGGCATCCGAAAGGCCGGCGAGATGCTGTTCAATCCGGCTGAGGGTTTCCCAATCGAGGGTGGCGGCCTGGGCGATCGACACCATCGCCTTCAACTCGGTCGCTTGCGTCTGCTGCGGCTCGGCCATGCCATCATCGTTCAGCGTGGGAAGCGCGGCGAGATGCTCACAGATACGCTCTACCTGGAACGCGAGCGCGCGCGGATTGCCGGGATCGAGCACCACGAGGTCGATGACCGGCACACGGGCGAGGCCAGTGAGATAACGCTGGCGATAGCTGATCTGGCTGTCGGCAAGATCAAGCAGGGTGGAAAGATCGTCGAGCGAGGCGCCGGGCATGCCGAAGGTGCGAACGGCGCGCGCGATGGCCGCGGCGCGCTCGACCCGGCGGCCGAGATCGTGGAAGCGCCATGCGGCGGTGCGGCTCATATGTTCCGCCGACAGGCCGGCGATCGCGGCGTAGCGGCGCTGAAGCGAGCCGGCGCGATCGAGCATGCCGCGATGCGTGGGGAAAGGCGCGTCGAGCAGGCGTACCATGTCTGCCGACAGGCGGTCGCGGGAGCCTTCGCCGACGCGGCGCGCCTGTCGGTTGATCTCCGCGACCGACTGCCAACCGTCGCCGGCCTCCATGGCGGTGCGCGCCATCTGGCGTAGATCAGCGCGAGTTAGCGAAGGCGGAGCAGGGGCTGCGCCGGATGTCGCGACCAGATTGGCGAGGCGGCTGACGGTATCCGGGCCGAGCGCCGCGCCGCCATCGGCGTCGATCGAGTTGCCGAGCATGACGCGGATGATCGCGAGCAGAGCCTCGCCGCGCTCCAGATAGCGGCCAAGCCAGTAAAAATTGTCGGCAACGCGGCTTGGCAATGTGCCCGGATTGCGACGCACATGGTGCGAATCCGGTGCCGGAAGGAGCGAAATGGGCGCGACTGGTACCCGCCCGTGCACGACCACATCGGCCGACCAGCTGCCTTCGCCCATGACCGCGGCGCGCGGATCGGGATGCTCGCCGATCCGCGCGAAGCCGCCGGGCAGCACCGTCCAGCTGCCATCCGCGCCGCGCGCGGCGAAGACCCTCAGGGTGAAGGGGCGGGCAACGAGCGTGTCGCCGGCCACCACCGGCATCGTGGAGAGACGAACCACTTCCTGCCCGACATAATCCTGTGGACGGCGCGCCATATCGGCGAGAAGTGCGGCGCGCTGATCAGGGGAGAGATCGCTGCCGGTGACGGGGGCGTCCGCGGGCAGGCCGAGCGTGCCGCCGCCGAAGGCCGGTGCGATCTGCAGGTTGGTGAGATCCTCCTCGACCCGCTCGCGCTCCGACGGCTGCCCGCACCACCAGGTGGCAATGTTGGGCAGCGTCAAGTCAGCGCCGGTGAGCCGGGTGGAGAGTTGCGGCAGAAAGGCGTTCCACGCGGTTGCTTCCAGCACGCCGACGCCCGGCGCGTTGGATAGGACGACGTTGCCGGCGGCATAGGCGTCGATCAGGCCAGGGACGCCGATCTGCGAATGGGTGTCGAACGCCAACGGATCAAGGAAGCGCGGATCGAGGCGGCGCCATAAAGCATCGATCCGCTTCAGCCCGCCGATGGTGCGGATATAGACCTTGTCCTCAAGCGCGGCGAGATCGGCGCCCTCGACGAGCAGGAAGCCGAGGTAGCGCGCGAGATGCGCCTGTTCGGGGTAGCTGGGATTGTAACGCCCGGGCGTGAGGAGGCCGATGCGCGGATCGGCGCGGCGGCAGAGCGCGGCAATGCCATCACGAAAGGCGGCGAAGAAGGGCGCGTGACGGGCGACGTTGAGCCGCGCCTGGAGACCACCCAGAGTGCGGCTGATCGCTAGCCGGTTCTCCAGCGCATAGCCGGCCCCGGCGGGGGTGCGCAGGTGATCGGCAAGGACGCGCCATTCGCCGGTCGGGCCACGGCCGAGATCGACCGCGACGAAATGGAGGTGGTGGCCACCGGGCGGGGCCAGCCCGACGAGCTGTCGAAGGAAGAACTGGCTACCCGTGACAAGCGCTGCGGGAATGAGGCCGCGCTGGACGAGCTTCGCCTCGCCATAAAGATCGCTGAGGATCGTTTCGAAGAGCGAGGCGCGCTGCACCACGCCGCGTTCGATCCGGGCCCATTCGTCGCTGTCGATCAGCAGCGGGACGGGGGAAACCGGCCAGGGACGTTCCTCGGCCTCACCCGGGATGCGAAAGCCAGTGCCCATGTCCGCGGCGTGCCGCTGGACGCGTTCACGCGCATGGCCGAGGTCGTCGCCAACGACGCCGGCCAGCTCCTCGAGCATGGCGAGCCAAGGTGCCTTGTCGGCGCTGCACAGCACATCGCCGCCGGCCCCGGCGTGCGTGCAGTAATCGTCGACCCAGCGGCGCGCGTGCGTCGCGGCATCGAACAGGGCAGGCTGCGTCGCCACGTCGTCGGGCTCCCCCCAATCAGCGCGGCGGACCCTAGCTGCGCGCAACCCAGGTGCAATAACTAAGTCGCTGGTGCCCGTTCGCCGTCGCTATTCAGAGATCGGGGAGCGTCTGATCGGCCACACCCCAACCGGCCAGCGCGCGGCTGCCAGCGCGCGCGATCAGTTCGTCCCCGTCCGTGACGTGCCAGCGCGCGGCGGTGTCGATGTCGCGAAGCTCTGTCCACGAGACGGGGGCGGCGACGGGCGCGCCGGCGCGGGCGCGGGCGGCATAGGGCATGATTGCGGTGGCGCCGCGCTGGTTGCGCAGCCAATCGATGAAGATCCGGCCCTTGCGCTTCGCCTTCGACATGGTGGCGACGAAGCGGTCGGGCTCCGCCTGCGCGAGGGCGCGCGCGAAGCGATCGGCAAAGCTCTTCACTGCCGGCCAATCGGCCTTTGGCGTTAGCGGCACGACGACATGGACGCCCTTGCCGCCCGAGAGCATGGGGAAGCTGACGAGGCCGACTTCGGCAAGCTGGTTCTTGAGGTGCTCCGCGGCCTTCTTGGTGTCGCCAAAATCCAAGCCCTCGTCGGGATCGAGATCGAACACCAGCCGGTCGGGCTGCTCGAGATGATCGATGGTCGAGCCCCAGCCGTGGAACTCGATCGTGCCCATCTGGATGCAGGCGACTAGGCCGTCAGCGTCATCGACCCACAGGTAATTCTCCGTCGAGCCGTCCTTTTCCGTGACCGGCACTTGATGGACGTGTTCCCCAAACGAGCCAGCGTCATGTTTCTGGAAGAAGCATTTCTTGGCGCGCCCCTGCGGGCAGCGGACGAGGCTGATGGGGCGGCGTGCGGACCAGGGCAGCATGATCGGCGCGACCTTCGCGTAATAGTCGGCGAGGTCGCCCTTCGTCACACTTGATTCGGGGAAGATCAGGCGATCGCGGCTGCTCACCTTCACGCTGACTTCCGGTGCCGCGGCGGCGGCAGGAAGCGGCTGCGGCGTTTCGATCACCACGTCCTTCGCGTCCTTGTCACCGCGCAGGCCAAGGAAGCTCGGGTGGCGCAGCACGTTATCCGGCGTCGTCTCGGTATAGGCGATCTCGGCGACGAGCTTCGGCGTGACCCAGTGCGCGCCGCGGACCGCCGCGCGCAGGTTTCGCGGCACCTCGACGGTCGGCGTCTTGCGTTTGAGCTTCGCAAGCTTCTCGCCAAGATCGATCATCAACTGGTTGGAAAAGCCTGTGCCCACCTTGCCGGCGTAACGCAGCTTGCCATCCTCATGCACGCCGAGCAGCAGCGAGCGGAAGCCGCGCGACTTGTCCGATGGTGTCCAGCCGATGATGATGAACTCCTGCCGGCGGGTGCATTTGATCTTGAGCCAGGCCTTGGTGCGCCCCGAACGATAGGGGGCATCGGCTTGTTTGGAGACGACGCCCTCCAGCCCCTGTTCGCACATCGTGTCGAGCAGTTTCTCGCCCGAGCCGATGACGTGCTCGCTGAACTGGATCCGGTCTGCGCCGGGGATGAGCGGGCGCAGCCGCTCCTTGCGATCGATCGTCGGAAGCGCGCGCAGATCCCCGCCATTCAGCTCCAGAAGGTCGAAGGCGAAGAACGTCATGTCGCCGCCGGCGGAGATCGCGTCCTTCAGCGTCGAGAAATCGGGTCGGCCATCCTTGAAGGCGACGATCTCCCCGTCGATCAGCGCATCCTCGACATCGAGCGTGGCGGCTGCCTCCGCAATGGCGGCGAACTTGTCCGTCCAGTCGAGGCCGTTGCGGGTATAGACCCTGGCCGAGCCGCCGCCGATCGCGATCAGCGCACGATAGCCGTCGTATTTCACTTCGTGCAGCCAGTTGCTGCCGGCGGGGACTGCATCGACCAGGGTGCAGAGTTGGGGCTCGTGAAAGGCGGGGGGCGTGCCGGAGGCTTTTCGTGACGCCCTGCCTGCGCGCTTTGCGGACGCCTTTCCCTTAGCCGGCTCCGTCCTGGCTGTTCGCTTGGTCTTTGCAGGCGGTTTCTTGCCCTCGGCGATCTCCTGCATCGTGCGACCGGTCTCGATGCTGGTGAGTGCGGTCTCGACCAATGTGTCGGTGCCGCCGGCATTGGCATCATCGATCTTGCGAAGCAGCCAGTTCTCGTTCTTCTCCTTGCCGCGCGGCTTCAGGCGGATGAGCAGCCATTCGCCCTTCATCCGCTCGCCATCGAGGACGAAGTGGAGATGGCCCTTTTCCAGATCCTTGGGCGATTTGCCCTTGATCACGGACCAGGTGCCGCGATCCCACAGCATCACGGTGCCGCCGCCATATTCGCCCTTCGGGATGGTGCCTTCGAAGGTTGCGTAGCTGAGCGGGTGATCCTCGGTGCGGACGGCGAGGCGTTTCTCGTTCGGATCGAGGCTGGGCCCGCGCGTTACTGCCCAGCTCTTGAGGACGCCGTCGAGCTCCAGCCGGAAATCCCAGTGGAGGCGTGTCGCATCATGCTTCTGCACCATGAAGCTGTTGCCGTTGCCGGGCGCAAGCGTGCCGGCAGGCTCCGCCGTCTTCGAGAAATCGCGCTTGGCATTGTAGCGGGCAAGAGGATCGGTGCTCATGCGACCTCTCCCGGGCAGCGCGCGATCACGCCCGCTTCCTCGCCGGCGCCTTCTTGGCCGTGGTGGTCGACGAGGCCGCGCGCGTCGCCGGCTTCTTTGCCGGAGCCTTTTTCGCGGTCGGCTTCTTTGTGGTGGATTTGGCGGCAGGCGCGCTGCCGCCGCTCTTTTCCATCGATTTCTTCAGCGCCGCCATGAGGTCGACGACGTTCGAGGCGGAGCGGCCGCCGCCGCTGTCCTTGTCCTCGATGATCTTGCGATTGCTCTTCTGCTTGCGCTTGCGCTCGATGAGGTCCTTCAGCGCATCGACGTAGCGATCGTGGAATTCCTTCGGATCGAAGGCTCCGCTCTTCTTCTCGATCAGCGCCTCGGCGAGTTCGAGCAGATCCTCGTCCGGTTTCGCGTCGGGAATGTCGCGGAAGTAGCTTTGCGCGCGGTTCACTTCGTCGGCGTAGCGCAGGGTTTCGAGGATCATCCCGCGGCCGCACGGCTTCAGGCTGACGACATACTCGCGGCCGCGCATCGCGAGTTGACCGAGCCCGACCTTCTTCGTGCGGCGCAGCGCCTCCCGCAGGACGATGAAGGCTTCTTCCGCCAGATCGTCCGCCGGGACGACGAAATACGGTTTCTCGTAATATAGGACGTCGATGTCGGTGGCGTCGACGAACTGGGTGAGCTCCAGCGTCTTCTTCGATTCGAGTTTCACCGAATCGATCTCGTCCTGATCGAGCAGAACGTACTCGCCCTTTTCGATCTGGTAGCCCTTCACGATATCGTCCGGGTTCACTGGGCCGACGCCGTCCGCGACCTTTTCGTAATGGATCGGCTGACCGCTTGGCTCATGGATCTGGCGGAAGGAGACCGCGGCGCCAGACTTGGTGGCGGAGTAGATCTCGACCGGGATCGATACCAGGGCGAGCCTTATCTGTCCCTGCCAATAGGCGCGCGCCGCCATGGTTGCTGCCCCTGTCCTTGAAAACTGTCGTTGCGAGGCCGATTCAATTCACGGACGCGGGAGTCGTTCCGCGAAGCATCCGGTGCTAAGGCGCGCGGCATGGCCGATGATCCCTTCACGCTGTTCGAGACCTGGTTTGCCGAAGCGCGCGAGAGCGAGCCGAACGACCCCAATGCGATGGCGCTCGCCACGGCGGATTCGCGTGGGCGGCCGTCGGCGCGGATGGTGCTGCTGAAGGGGCACGGGCCGGACGGCTTCGTCTTCTACACCAACCGCGAGAGCCGAAAGGCGGCGGACCTGGCGGAGAACATGCAGGCGGCATTGCTGTTTCACTGGAAATCGCTTCGCCGACAGGTGCGGATCGAGGGCGTGGTGAGCCTCGTGAGTGATGCCGAGAGTGACGCCTATTTCGCGTCCCGCGGTCGCGACTCGCAGCTTGGCGCCTGGGCCTCCGAACAATCCCGTCCGCTTGCCGCGCGATCAATCTTCGAAGGGCGTTTCGAGGCGATGCAGTTCCGCTTCGAGGGGCATGACGTGCCCCGGCCGCCGCACTGGGGCGGCTATCGCGTCGTGCCCGACCGGATCGAGTTCTGGCAGGATCGCGCGCACCGCCTACATGAGCGGCGACTATTCACGCGCGCCGATGCCGGGGCGGACTGGACCGAGGGCCTGTTGTACCCATGACACGTGACGAACGCCGGCGCGTCATTCCGCTTGCGATGCGCGCGGCGCTGGCGAGCGTCGCGACCGCCTTTTTCCTGCTGGTGATGAAGGGCTATGCAGCCTGGCACACCGGGTCGGTGGCGATGCTGGGCAGCCTTGCCGATACCGGGCTCGACCTTCTGGCGAGCCTGGTGACGCTGTACGGTGTGAAGCTGGCGGCAGAGCCGGCGGATCACGATCATCGCTTCGGCCACGGCAAGGCGGAGGCGCTGGCGGCGCTGTTCCAGGTGGTGCTGATCACCGCGTCCGCCATCGGCATCGCGGCGCGGGCGATCGAGCGCTTTACCAACCCGCAGGTGAACGAGGATGCGGCGCTCGGCATCGGCGTGTCGGTCGTGGCAATCGTCGCTACCTTCGCGCTGCTCGCCTATCAGCGGAGCATCATCCGCAAGACCGGATCCGTCGCGATCCTGGCCGACAATGTCCATTACCAGTCGGACGTGCTGCTCAACGTCGCAGTGATCGCCGCGCTTGTGCTTGACCAGTTCGCGGGGCTGTCAGGCGCGGATCCGGTGTTCGGCATCGCGATTGCGCTGTGGCTGGCATGGGGTGCGTTCAAGGCTTCGAGCCAGGCGATCGACATGCTGATGGACAAGGAATGGCCGGACGAGCAGCGCGCTGCCTTCATCGAGGTTGCCGCGCGCCAGCCGGGCATCCGCGGCATCCATGATTTCCGCACGCGGCGCGCGGGGACGCATGAGTTTGCCCAATTCCACATGGAGGTAGATCGCAACCTGACGGTGGCAGCGGCGCACGACATCGTCGAAAGCGTCGAGCGCCGGCTGCGCGACGTGTTCCCGCGCGTCGAGGTGCTGATCCACCTCGATCCCGAGGGACATGTCGATACCGATAATCCGCTAGTGGAGGCGGATGTGACGCCGCACTGGTTCGGCAAGCGGGTCTAGCGACCCGCCCCCGGCGGCGCAGGAGAATGAGCGGGAACGTATGAGAATTCCATTTGCGCAGATCGATGCGTTTGCCGACGCGCCGTTTACCGGCAATCCGGCGGCGGTGATGCCGCTGTCGTCTTGGCTGGACGATGCCACGCTTCAGAGCATCGCTAGCGAGAACAACCTGTCCGAGACGGCCTTCATCGTGCCGGCGAGCGGTGAAGACGCGGATTTCGAGTTGCGCTGGTTCACCCCGGCGGCCGAAGTCGCGCTATGCGGCCATGCGACGCTCGCCAGCGGGCATTTCGTGCTGTCGTCCGACCCCACGCTGGACGTCGTTCGTTTTTCGACGCGGCAGGCCGGGGTGCTGGAAGTCGCGCGGCGTGGGGCAGGGTACGAAATGGCGCTGCCCGCTTGGACGCCGCATCCCAAGCCGCTCGACGCGATCGTCGCGGCGTTGGGTGTGACGGCGCGAGAGACGCTTTGGCACGACAAAGGCTATGCGCTGGTCGTGGTCGAGGACGACGCGGCGGTGCGGGCAGCGACGCCGGACGGACGCGCGGTGAAGGCGCTGGGCCCTTATGTGCTGATCGTCGCCGCGCGCGGCGATACGGCGGATATCGTCAGCCGGGTGTTCACCGACTATTTCGACATTCCGGAGGATCCGGTGACCGGGTCAGCACATGCGGTGATGGTGCCGTATTGGGCGGAGGTGCTCGGCCGCGACAGCTTCACGGCTTATCAGGCGAGCGCGCGGGGTGGGCGACTGGGATGCCGGCTTGCCGGTGATCGCGTGCTGCTGACGGGCGCGTGTGTCACCACGATCGAGGGGGCGTTTCTGCTGCCGTGAGTACAGGCGGCAACGATCACGCTTGAATTCCTACTTCATCCATGTAGATTGACTCGGGACGCGGCGGATCGTCGCGATGCGATCTCATAATGAGGGGGAAATGCGGATGAAGAAGCTCGTTTCCGGATTGGCGATTGTGTTGGTGTCTGCCGGCCTTGCTGCATGCGGTTCGCCGGCCAATGACGCGGGCGGCAACACCGTGATCAGCAATGAAACGGTGCTCGACGACGAGATTCCCGCGGACGACAATCTGACGGTTACCGACAACGGCCTCGTCGGTAACGATCTCGATCTCGGCAACGATATCGCGACCAACGCGCTGTGATGCTTGGCGGCGCGGGTCGATCGCGCTGCGGCGATTTTCCGCCCGGATAGCTCCCAGGCGAACCTAGGGCCCGGCGCCACTCGCGTCGGGCCTTCTTCTGTCAGGCGGCGAGAAGCGCCGGCTCGGTCGCGGCGATCCAGCCGCCGCCGAGGACGCGGTTTCCGGCATAGAGCACGGCGGCCTGCCCCGGGGAGACGCCATATTCGGGCGATCCGAATACCAGCCGGTCCCCGTCGAGGCGCGCGGGCACGGGCTTTGCCATGGAGCGCACCTTCGCACTGAGCGGCCCATCAAGCGGGCCGAGTACGTTGAGATCGGTCAGCCGGGCCGCAGATACGGCGAGCGCGGCACGCGGACCAACTACGACACGGTTCTCCTCCGGCTCGAGGCGAACGACGTAGAGCGGCTCTGCCTGGCCGCCGATCTCCAGCCCGCGACGCTGGCCGACGGTGTAATGAATGATGCCGGCATGGCGGCCGAGTTGGCGACCCGCGAGGTCGACGATCTCGCCATCCTGCGCGGCTTCAGGGCGGAGCTTCTTGACGAGGCCGGCATAGTCACCGTCCGGCACGAAACAGATGTTTTGGCTGTCGGGCTTTGCTGCAACGCCTAGATCCATTTCGGCGGCAATCGCGCGGACCCGATCCTTGGGCATGCCGCCCAGCGGGAAGCGCAGGTAATCGAGTTGAGCGCGGGTGGTGGCGAAGAGAAAATAGCTCTGGTCGCGCGCAGGATCGATCGCGCGGTGCAACTCGGCCCCTTCAGCGCCCATCAGGCGGCGGACATAATGGCCGGTGGCAAGGCAGTCGGCGCCGAGATCGTGGGCGAGCGCGAAAAGATCGGTGAACTTCGGCCCCATGTTGCACTGGACGCAGGGAATTGGTGTTCGTCCGGCGAGATACTCGTCGGCGAACCGATCCACCACCTGGCTGCGGAAGCTCGTTTCGTGATCGAACACGTAATGGGCGATCCCCAGTCGATCGCACACGGCGCGCGCGTCTCGAATGTCGCGGCCCGCACAGCAGGCGCCAGGCCGCGCCGTCGCCTCGCCATGATCATACAATTGCAGCGTGATGCCGATCGTCTCGGCGCCGCTCGCCGCGGCAAGCGCGGCCACGACCGAGCTGTCGACGCCGCCGGACATGGCGACAACGATGCGGCGGCCGGCAAGATCGGGGCCGAGCTGGAAATCTGCGATATCGTTCACGATCCCCTATCTAGGACGGGGGGGCGGGAGGCGAAAGCCGGACGAACCGACCTAACGCCGCGCCATGCCGCAAAAATTCTTCCGCCGCGGTTTACGGTGCCTTCACCACGTTGACCTAGACCGATGCAGCCAAAGGACACTGCACAGGAACAAAGCACCGCGTGGATCTGAGTTTCACCCGTTTCGACCGCCACAGCCCCATCGTCACGCTGCCAACCGACCTGGCGGTGCTGATGGTGGAAATGACTGCGCGGCAGGCGGCTTCTCCGACGGCGACAATTTACGCCAAATCGGCGCGAATTAGGCTCGATTCGGCGCTTTTTGCCCCTGTCGATGGTGCGTTTAATGGCCCTATGGCCAAGGCGATGGCACGGTGGAGTGACGAATGAAGAGGCTGTTTACCGTTGGCCTTTAGTGGCCGTTCAACCGTGCAGTCGCATCAAGGCTGCGGGACTGGAGAGGGGGCCCCCGCCCCGAACCGAGGTTAAGGAATGATCGAGAATCAGAAAATTCGCCCGGCACGAGTGATTGGCCCGCTAGGCGAGCCGCTGACGCTCGACAGCCTGCCGCCGGCGAACACCACGCGCTGGGTCGTGCGGCGCAAGGCCGAAGTGGTGGCCGCCGTTAATGGCGGTCTGCTGACCGTCGACGAAGTGTGCCAGCGGTACAATCTGACCGTCGAGGAATTCGCCAGCTGGCAGCGGGCGATCGACCGTTCCGGCATGCCGGGACTGCGGGTGACGCGGATCCAGCATTACAAGTCGTTGTACGAGCGCCAGCAGAAGTTCTGATACGCGGGCGGAACAAGAGGGCCTTGTCAAGAGTATTTTCCCCAGCGCCCGGCCGTTCGGGCCGTTAACGCAGGGGAGTTAGTTATGGGTATCATTCTCTGGTTGATCGTCGGCGGTGTGATCGGCTGGCTGGCCAGCATCATCATGCGCACGGATGCTCAGCAGGGCATCTTTCTGAATATCGTCGTGGGTATCGTCGGCGCCTTCATCGGTGGCCTGATCGTTTCGGGTGGTTCGATCAATAGCGCGCCGCTGACCCTGACGTCGTTCCTGGTGTCGCTGCTTGGTGCGATCGTCCTGCTCGGGATCGTCAACCTCGTTCGTCGTGGTAGCGTGCGTTAATCAGCGCAACGCTCCAGTACTAGAACTTGAACGGCCGCCCGATCGCTCGGGCGGCCGCTTTCGTTTGTGCTTAAGGTCGACCGCTACTTCAGCAGGAACCGGACAGCGACTGTCACGCTCACCGGCGTTTCGCCCGGCATCACATCGGTTGCAGCCTCGCGCTTTGCGGACTGGACGTAGAGCACCGGCGGGCGCGGGCCGCCGCCTGCGTTCTCCCCATTCTCCTCGATTGCGGCAATCCGATCGACGCGCATCCCGGCGGCCCGGGCATATAGTTCCGCGCGAGCGCGGGCGCGGGCAATCGCGTTGGTACGCGCCTCATCCAGCGCCGCTTCGGGTTGATCGATCGACAATTGCGGCCCATCGATCTGGTTCGCCCCGGCCTTCACCAGCGCGTCAAGCGCAGCGCCGCTCTTGGCGATGTCGCGGAACTTGATCGAGACGGTGTTGTTCGCCTGATAACCCGTGATCACGGGCGGTTGATTGTCCGCATAGCGATATTGCGGCGACAGGCCGACGCTGGCGGTCGCGATATCACGCGAGGCGATGCCGGCGGCGCGAAGCGCGGCAACGATCTTTTCCATCCGCGCCGCGTTTTCGCTGAGCGCAGCGGCGGCGGTGGGTGCCTGAGTGACCACACCGGCTCGCACGGTTGCCACATCCGGCACACGGGTGACCTCGCCGGTGGCGACCACGTCGAGCACGGTCGCGTCGGGGAGGATCGGCGTCGCGGCCGGAATCTGCGCCGCCGCCGGGACCGCGGCTTGCGCGGCTGCGACCAGGGCCAGTGTTGCAATCGTGTAACGCATAGGAAACAATCCTCCTGTTCGACCAGTGGCGCCCTTCTGCAAGCCGGCCGGACAACGCACGATGAACGGACGCTCGCTTGAGGTGAAACGCTGAATCTGCCAATTGCACGGCGGTTCCGACTGGCTCTTGAGGCCGGTGACTTATTTCGATAACACAGCTGAACAATCAAGACAGCGGACGGCCTCTGTCGAGGGCCGGATGGGATGACGAGGCGCATGAATTACGAAGCCGGCAATCTGCAGGGCGAGACCTTGGCGATCGAGGGGCCCGCAGACGACAGGGCACGGCGCCGGCGGCGCATGTTCATCATCATTATTGTCGTGGTAGCTCTGGCCGCAGGGGCGTGGTTCTTCCTGCGTGGCGGCGAAGAGGGGCCAAAGCAGGCCGCATCCGACCAGGCACCAACCGTCACCGTCGTCGTTCCGGGCCGCGCGTCGGTCGAGCGCCAGGTGAACGCTACCGGTACTCTGGCGGCGCGGCGCGAGATGCCGGTCGGCGTCGCGGGTGAAGGCGGCATGGTGACTCGCGTGCTGGTCGAACCCGGCGAGTGGGTGCGTGAGGGGCAGGTCCTCGCGCTGGTCGATCGCTCGGTTCAGACGCAGACGGCGGCGAGCCTTGCGGCCCAGGTGAATGTCGCGCGTGCGGACCTGACGCTGGCGCAGTCTGAACTGGAACGTGCCCAGCAACTGGTTGGCCGCGGCTTCATCAGCCAGGCCGATGTGCAGCGGCGCATCGCGACGCGCGACGCAGCGGCGGCGCGCGTGAAGGTTGCGACTGCGGCAGCGTCCGAGCAGCGCGCGCGCAACGGCCGGCTCGACATCCGTGCGCCTGCCGCGGGACTCGTGCTGACGCGGCAGGTGGAGCCGGGCCAGATCATCAGCTCCGCTTCGGGCACCTTGTTCCGCATGGCGAAGGGCGGCGAGATGGAAATGCGCGCGCAACTGGCGGAAAGCGACCTCGTCACGGTTCGGACCGGCGCGCAGGCCAAGGTGACCCCGGTGGGCGAGGCGCGCTCCTTCGACGGCCAGGTCTGGCAGGTGTCGCCGGTGATCGATCCGCAGACCAGGCAGGGGATCGCGCGCATCGCGCTGAAGTATGATCAGGCGCTTCGCCCGGGTGGTTTTGCCTCCGCAGTGATCGTCAGTGGCGCCGCGAATGTGCCGGAACTGCCGCAGTCTGCGATCTTGAGCGACGAGAAGGGCAATTACGTTTATATCGCCGACAAGGACAATGTCGTGCGGCGGCGTGACGTGCGCCTTGGCACGGTGAACGACACCTCGGTCGCGATTGCCGAGGGGCTCGATGGCACGGAGCGCGTGGTCGTGTCGGCAGGTGCTTTCCTGAACCCCGGACAGAAGATCGCACCGGTGCTCGCCAAGACAAAGGGCTGACGATGGGCTTCCAGAATATCTCGGCCTGGTCGATCCGGAACCCGGTTCCATCGATCGTCCTGTTCGTCATCCTGACCGTGGCTGGCATCGTCAGTTTCGTGAGGATGGACATTAACCGGGAGCCGGACATCGACTTCCCGATGGTGGCGGTCGAGATCACGCAGCCGGGCGCCGCGCCAAGCGAGCTTGAGACCCAGATCACCCAGCGCGTCGAGGCGGCGGTGCGCACCGTCGAGGGCGTGGACGAGATCCAGTCCTACGTCTCCGAAGGCAATTCAACGACGATGATCCAGCTGGACATCGGCACGCCAGTCGATCGCGCGGTCAACGAGGTGCGCGACGCCGTCACCCAGATCCGTTCCAATCTGCCCGAAGGCATCCTGGAGCCGCAGATCAGCCGGGTGAAGATCAACGACGACGATCTCGGCAGCTATTCCGCGATCGGCACGGACATGACGATCGAGCAGCTGAGTTGGTACATCGACAATACGGTGTCCAAGGAACTGCTCAGCATCGAGGGCATGGGCGGCGTTGAGCGCAACGGCGGCGTCGATCGCGAGATCCGCGTGATCCTCGATCCGGCGAAGCTCGCAGCCTATGGCCTGACGGCGACGCAGATCAACCAGCAGCTGCGGCAGGTGAATCTGAACGCCGCCGGCGGCCGCGCGGAGATCGCCGGCACCGAGCAATCGGTGCGCGTGCTGGGCAATGCGCGCGACGCCTATGAACTTGGCCAGACGCAGATCTCGATCGGCAACGGCCGCACGATCAAGCTCAGCAGCGTCGCCACCGTGCGGGACCTTTATGCGGAGCAGCGGACCGCCGCGGCGGTGAACGGCCGCCCGGTGCTGACGTTCGATTTCAAGCGGGCCAAGGGCTATTCGGAAGTCACCGTCTTCCGCGAGGCGAAGAAAAAGCTGGAGGAGCTCGAGAAGCGCAATCCGCAGGTGAAGTTCCAGCTGCGCATCGACGGTTCAAAATACGCGCTGGAACAGTACAAGAGCGCGATCCACGCGATGATCGAGGGCGCGGTGCTCGCGGTGTTCATCGTATTCCTGTTCCTGCGCGACTGGCGTGCGACAGTCATTTCCGCGCTGGCCATCCCGCTGTCGGCAATCCCGGCCTTCTGGTTCATGGACATGCTGGGCTTCTCGCTGAACAGCATGACGCTGCTGGCGCTTAGTTTGGTGGCAGGCGTGCTGGTCGACGATGCGATCGTGGAGATCGAGAACATCGTCCGGCACATGCGGATGGGCAAATCGGCATATCAGGCCGCGATCGACGCAGCGGATGAGATCGGCCTTGCCGTTCTGGCGACGACCATGTCGATCGTCGCAGTGTTCCTGCCGGTCGGCCTGATGCCGGGCGTGTCGGGCCAGTTCTTCAAGAACTTCGGCCTGACCGTGGTGGTCGCAGTGCTGATGAGCCTCGCGGTCGCCCGTTTGATCACGCCGATGATCGCAGCCTATTTTCTGAAATCCGCCGGGCCCGAAGCGCATGGCGAAGGCCGGCTCATGGACATCTACATGGCCGTGCTTCGCTGGACGCTGGAGCCCGGCAAGTCGCTTGCGGTGCGCGCACGCGGCGGGATGCGGCGCGTGACCGGCTATTTCTACGATCATCGTATCTGGACGATGGGGATCGGCGCCTTTGCCTTCCTGTTGACGGTCCTGGGCTTTGCCTCGCTGCCGATGCAGTTCCAGCCGTCCACCGACCAGGAGCGTTCGACCGTCACCATCACCATGGCGCCGGGCACCACGCTCGCACAGACCCAGGCAACGGTGGATCAGGTGTACGAACTGATCCGTCAGCAGCCGGAGGCCGACACGGTCTATACCCGTACCGGAGTCGGCACTGGCCGTGTAACGGTGCAGTTCAAGGAGAAGCCGACGCTGAATGATCGCATCCGCGCGATCTTCGGCGGCGACATTTCGCATCTCAGGACGAAGAGCTCGACCGAGTTCGAGCGCGCGCTGGCGCCGGAGCTGGCCAAGATCCCGGACGCGCGCGTGAATTTCCAGTCGCAGTTCGGCTGGGGCGATAACAACCGCGACGTGTCCGTGACGCTGGGCGGCGACGATCCGGTGCTGCTGCGCCAGACCGCCGACAAGATCGTCGCCGAGATGGCGAAGATCCCCGGCTTCCTGGCGCCGCGTATCGCGGGCGACCTCAACCGGCCTGAGATCGTGATCAAGCCACGGCTCGACTTGGCAGCCGATCTTGGCGTGACGACCAGCGCGCTGTCCAATGCGATCCGCATCGCGACGTTGGGTGATATCGACCAGAACAGCGCGCGCTTCTCGCTGAACGATCGGCAGATCCCGATCCGGGTAGCGCTGGAGCAATCGTCGCGGTCGCGCATGGCGACGATCCGAAACCTGCCGGTGCAGACGCAGAATGGCGGATCGGTGCCGCTGTCGGTGGTGGCGGAGATCGGCTTCGGCTCCGGCCCGACCAAGATCAATCGCCTCAACCAGCAGCGCCAGCTGACGATCGGTGCGGATCTTGCGCCGGGCCTGGTGCTGTCGAACGCGATGCAGCAGGTGAACGCGCTGCCGATCATGAAGAACCTGCCGCTGGGCGTGCAGAAGATGAGCGTCGGTCAGGCAAAGTGGCAGATGGAGATGCTGATCAACTTCGTCTTCGCAGTGATCGCGGGCGTGTTCCTCGTCTTCTCTGTGCTGGTGCTGCTGTACCGCCGCTTGTTGCCGCCGCTGGTCAACATGGGCTCGCTGCTGCTGGCGCCCCTCGGCGGCGTGCTGGCGCTGATGCTCACCGGCAATCCGCTGTCGATGCCGGTGTTCATCGGGTTGCTCATGCTGCTGGGTATCGTGGCCAAGAACTCGATCCTGCTGATCGACTTCGCGCTGGAGGAGATGAACGCGGGCGTGCCGATCTATGACGCGATCGTCGATGCCGGGCACAAGCGAGCTCAACCGATCGTGATGACGACGGTGGCGATGGTCGCCGGCATGGTGCCGACCGCGCTTGCACTGACCGGCGACGGCGCGTGGCGCGCGCCGATGGGGATCGTGGTGATTGGCGGCCTGACCGTGTCGACAGTGCTGACCCTCCTGATCGTTCCGGCGTCGTTCAGCCTGGCGGTTGGCGTCGAGCGGCGGATCGGACCGTGGCTCGGGCGCAAGCTGCTGACCTATCGTCCGGGCGATGACGGTACGCCGGTGATCGACCATGTGCCGGGCGGCGGGCCGCTGCCCGCACCGCATGGCCGGATCGGCTTCCGCGACGGCGAGGCGCCAGCGGAGTGACGCGCCGGGGAGGCTGGCGAATGAGCAATGCGGGGGATGCGCCGTAAAGCGCGTGAACTATCCGTCGCTTTGCGTATTGTTCGCGGCATGACCCCCGACGCGCTTCGGCGCCCAGCCAGAATGCGCCCGCCGCCCGGGCTGGTACGCATGCGCGTCATCGCGACGGGCATGCTGATCGTGATGGCCGCGACCTTCCTCGTCGCGCGTCATCTGGAGAACGGACACGCCGCCTGGGGCTTCGTACGCGCTTTCGCTGAGGCGGCGATGGTGGGCGGCCTGGCAGACTGGTTTGCAGTGACTGCGCTGTTCCGCCACCCGCTGGGGCTGCCGATCCCGCACACCGCAATCATCCCGCGCAACAAGGACCGGATCGGCGACCAGCTCGCCAGCTTTTTGCGGGATTATTTCCTGATTCCGGTGGTGGTTGCGCGGCGGATGCGCCGCATGGACGTGGCGGGCGCGCTCGGCCGCTGGTTGAGCAATCCGACGGGCGGCAGCAAGCGGGTGACGCGCGGTGCCTCGCGGCTCGCCGTCGAAGTGCTGCAGTCGCTCGATCAGGAGCGACTGGGCGGGATGGTGCGCGGCGCCATGGTGCAGCAGGTGCGCGCGATCGACCTCTCGCCGATGCTGGGCCGTGCGCTGGAGGCGGCAATGGCCGAGGACCGGCACCTGCCGCTGCTGGACGGGGTGGTGCGCTGGGCACGCAAGGTGCTGGAAGCGAACGACAGCATGGTGCGCGCGATGGTGCATGAACGCGCCGGCACGATCCTGCGCTGGACAGGCCTCGACGAGACGCTCGCCAACAAGATCATCGATGGCCTCGACAAGATGCTCACCGACATGGCGGAGCAGCCCGACCACCCGATGCGCGCCAAGGTGGAAGAGGCGCTGGTGACGCTCGCGGCCGATCTGCAGCACAAGCCGGAGATGCGCGAGCGGGTGGAGGCTCTGAAGCTGGGGCTGCTCGAGAATCCGGCGATGCAGGACTGGATCAATGGCCTGTGGGAGCAGGCGCGCCAGGCAATGCTGCGGATGGCGCGCGATCCGGAGGCGCTGCTTGCAGGCAAGATGGGCGAGATGATGCGCCAGCTGGGCGAGACGCTTGAAAGCGATGTGCGCCTGCGTGCGACGATCAATCGCTTCACGCGCCGTGTCGCGGTTGGTGCAGCGGCGGATTACGGCGATGTGATCGTCGGCCTCGTATCGGAAACCGTTCGTGGGTGGGACGCGCGAACGATCACGCAGCGGCTGGAACATGCGGTCGGCAAGGATCTGCAGTTCATCCGCATCAACGGCACGCTGGTCGGCGGCCTCGTCGGTCTTGCGATCCACGCCGTCGACGTTGCCCTGTGACCCAGGCCGATACAGTTCCAGCAGAATGTCTATGTGTGTGACAACGGTGGGTTTCTGCACCTGTGCCTTGCCGTCGTGCAGGCTTTCACGCAAGGAAGCGGACGATGGCCGGGCTCACCGACTTTAAAGAGGACGGAGACGTCCTGCGCTTCACCGGGGACCTTTCGCTCGCGCGGCTGGGAGACTTGCCGAACCGGCTGCAGAGCTTCGACGGCAGCGTGTCCAAGATCGATCTGTCGGGGATTGATCGGATGGACACGATCGGGGCCTGGGTAGTCCATCGGTTCGCGCGTGATCATCAGGCGACGATCGAAGGGCTGACGCCGCCACAGCAGCATTTGCTGGACCAGGTGCAGACCGCTGACACTGCCGCACCAGTACGCGCGCCGCATATTCGGCCGTTCAGCCGCGTTCTCGGCGAAGTCGGCGATGCGGTGGTGACCTCGGGTCGAACGCTCGTAGGCCTGCTCGGCTTCCTTGGCGCGACGATCATCGCGTTCGGAAATGTCATTCGCCATCCCCGCCGATTCCGATTCAACGCCACGGTGCAGCGGTTCGAGGTCGTCGGTGTGTCGGCGCTTGGCATCATCGGCCTGATGAGCTTCCTGATCGGGATCGTCATTGCACAGCAGGGCGCGGTTCAGCTGCGGCAGTTTGGTGCGGAAGTGTTCACGATCAACCTGATCGGCCGGATCACGCTGCGTGAGCTTGGCGTGCTGATGACCGCAATCATGGTCGCGGGCCGATCGGGATCGGCCTTTGCGGCGCAGCTTGGCACCATGAAGCTGACCGAGGAGATCGATGCGATGCGCACGATCGGCGTATCGCCGATGGAGGCGCTGGTGGTGCCACGCACGCTGGCGGCGGTGCTGATGATGCCGCTGCTTGGCTTCTATTCCTCGTTGATTGCCATCATCGGCGGCGGCCTGCTGTGCTGGTGGCAGCTGGAGATCCCGCCGGTCACCTTCGTCGCTCGGCTGCGCGAAGTGGTGCCGATCACCGACCTCTACGTCGGCCTGATCAAGGCGCCGGTATTCGGGACCATCATCGCGGTCGCTGGTTGCTTTCAGGGCATGCAGGTGAAGGGTGACGCGGAACAGGTGGGTACCCGCACGACCGCCGCCGTCGTGCAGGCGATCTTCCTCGTCATCGTGCTCGACGCGTTCTTCGCGGTGTTCTTCGAACGGATCGGCTGGATCTGATGACGGGGACGGACAACATCATTGAAGTGCGCGGCCTGAAGAACGCATTTGGCGATCAGGTGGTGCACGAGGATCTGGACCTCGACGTCAAGCGCGGGGAGATCCTGGGCGTTGTGGGCGGATCGGGCACTGGCAAATCGGTGCTGATGCGCTCGATCATTGGCCTGCAGACGCCGCTGGCGGGCGAGGTCACCGTGTTCGGCGAACCGACCCTCGGCCGCGAGGAAACCGAGGCGATCGAGATCCGAAAGCGCTGGGGCGTGCTGTTCCAGGGCGGGGCCTTGTTCTCCACGCTGACCGTGGCGGAGAATGTGCAAGTGCCGCTGCGCGAGTTCTATCGCGAACTGGACATGTCGCTGCTCGACGAGATTGCGTCGTTTAAGGTGACGATGACGGGTCTGCCGGCGGACGCCGGGCCGAAATACCCGGCGGAGCTGTCCGGCGGCATGAAGAAGCGTGCCGGACTTGCGCGGGCGCTGGCGCTGGACCCGGAACTGTTGTTTCTCGACGAGCCGACGGCGGGCCTCGACCCGATCGGCGCCGCGGCGTTCGACGAACTGACGCGATCCTTGCAGCGCACGCTTGGCCTTACGGTCTTCTTGATCACCCACGATCTGGATACGCTCTACTCGATCTGCGACCGTGTGGCGGTGCTCGCGGACAAGCGGGTGATCGCCGTTGGGACCATCGACGAGTTGCTGGCGTTGGATCATCCGTGGATTCAGGAGTATTTCAGGGGGCCGCGCGGCCGCGCCGCGCTCGCGACACAGGAAGCGCGCGAGCACGTGGGCGAACACGAACACGACGGTACCTCGACCGATGTGTCGACAAGCACGGCGCCAGGCACGCCACGAAGTTCAGGGGCTGATTGATGGAAACCCGTTCCAACCACGTCCTTGTCGGTGCCGTGGTACTGATCCTTCTTGCGGTCCTCGCGCTGTTCACGGTGTGGATCGCGCGCCTCGGTGGTACGAAGGAGAAGGAATATGACATCTTCTTCAAACAGTCGGTCGACGGCCTGGCGAAGGGTTCGTCGGTCACGTATTCGGGCGTGCCATCCGGCCAGGTGAAATCGATCCAGCTGTGGCGCAACGATCCGCAATTCGTGCGCGTGCGGATCAGCGTGAATGAAGACACGCCGATCCTGCAGGGCACCGCCGCGACCATCCAGGGCAGTTTCACGGGCACCAGCACGATCAGCCTCGACGGTGCGCGAAAAGGCGCGCCGCCGATCGTGTGTCCTGAGAACGACATGGCGAGCCAGTGTCCCTATGGCGTGCCGGTGATCCCGACGCGCACCGGCGGACTGGGCGCGATCCTCAATTCCGCGCCGCAGCTGCTCGAGCGACTGTCGACCCTGACGGAGCGTCTGACGGGGCTGCTGACGGACAAGAACCAGGCGTCGATCGCGGGCATCCTGGAGAATACCGATCGTTTGACCGCCGCACTTGCCGATCGCGGGCCGGAAATCGCGGCAACGCTGGCGCAGACGCGGATCGCGATTGCGCAGGCTGGCACGGCGGCGGAGCAGATCGGGGCGTTGGCGGAAACCACCAACGGCATCCTGGCGGACGACGTGAAGCCGACGATGGTAACGCTGAACGAGACGATCCGCTCGGCACGGCAGAGTGCCGACACGCTGAACGGCGCGATCCAGGATGCACGGCCGGGCCTGCAGACCTTCTCCAAGCAGACGGTACCCGAGATCAACAAGCTGGTCTTCGATCTGCGCCAGATGTCGGCAGCGCTGGCGTCGGTCGCGGAAAAGGTTGACCAGCAGGGCGCAGGCTCGCTGATCGGGCAGCAGAAGCTGCCGGATTATAAGGGCAAATGAGCGGCGAAATGAGGATGGACATGAAGAAGATCCTGATTGGTCTTGCCCTGCTGCCGCTCGCTGGCTGCATCAGCTTCGGTGCGAAGCCGCCGAACGCACTGCTGACCCTGAGCTCTGCCGAACAGGTTCCGGTCGGCCAGACGCAAAGTTCGGCCGGTGCGCGTACGGTGACGATCCAGGTGCCGACGGTGCCTCAGGCGCTGGCAAACAACCGGGTGCCGGTGCGCGCGAGTGCGACGGAGATCGCCTATATTAAGGACGCGCAATGGGCCGAGTTGCCGGCGCGCCAGTTCGCGCGTGTTCTTTCCGACACCGTCAGCGCCCGCACCGGGCGGGTGGTTTTGTCCGGCGCGCAGTCGCTGGCGGAGCCGGGCGCGCAACTCGCCGGGCAGTTGAGCTGGTTCGGCGTGGATGCCGCGTCGCGTAACGCGGTGGTGACGTTCGACGCGGCGCTGGTGCGGGACGAGGGCGGCACGCTGGAGAAGCGACGGTTCGAGGCGCGGGTGCCCGTGTCGGAGATCGAGGCGGCACCGGTTGGTGTCGCGCTGAACCAGGCAGCGAACCAAGTGGCGGGCGAGGTCGCCGACTGGCTCGGCCGGTGATAGCGTCGCTGCCAAGCATGAAGAAGCGGGTCCTCGGATCAAGTCCGGGGTGACTAAACGTCGGGTGCGCTTCAGCCGCTACCTCTAGCTGGCGAGCGTCTTTGCCAGGTCGAAGAGATAGTCGCGGCCTTCATACAGCGCGCTGACCCGCACCCGTTCGTTGAGGCCGTGGACGCCGTTCAGATCGGATTCGAGGAAGATGCCCGGCACGCCGTAGACCGGCATGTTGAGCGTGCCGAAGAACACGCCATCGGTCGCCCCCGTGGACATCATCGGCACGACGGGCACGTTGGGGAAATGCTTAGCCGCGATCGTCTTGATCGGCCCCATGATCTTGGGATCGAGCGGTGGGGGAACGGCGATCGGGCGAACCGGTTGGTTGGCGGTGACTGTCACCTTCGGGCCGGCAAGCTCCTTCAGCTTGGCGAGCGTGCCGTCCACCGTTTCACCTGGGAAGATGCGACAATTGACGTTGGCTGTCGCACGTTGCGGCAGCGCGTTTTCGGCATGGCCGGCGTTCACCAGCGTGGCGACGCAGGTGGTGCGAAGCGTGGAGTGCATGGTCTTGTCGCGGCTGACGATGGCGTCGGCTTGTGCATCAGCGGGGTTGGCCAGCAGGCGCTTGATAGCCGGGCCGGTGGGCGCGGGGAGCGCCTGGGACGTCGCCGCGAAGAAGGCGCGCGTGGTGTCAGTGAACTTGATCGGGAATTCATAGGCCTGCACCGCCTTGATGGCATCGGCCAGTTCGTAGATCGCATTGTCTGGCGTCGGCGCCGAACTGTGCCCGCCGGGATTGGTGGCGGCAAAAGTGAAGTTCTGCGCAGCCTTCTCGCCCACCTGAACGGCGAGTGCCTGGCGCCGGCCGTTCACATCCAGCCTTCCGCCACCGCCTTCGTTCAGGACGAATTCGGCGCGCACGAGTTCGGGGCGGTTGCGCGCCAGCCAGTCGGCGCCGTTGAAGGCGTAGGTCGTTTCCTCGCCGCAGGTGAGCGCCAGCTTGACCGTGCGGCGGGGCGTGAACTTGTCCTGCGCAAAGCGGATCATCGTATCCGCCCAGACGGCGGACATCGCCTTGTCGTCGACGGTGCCACGGGCGTAGTAGAAGCCGTCCTCCTCGACGAGCTTAAACGGATCGCGCACCCAATCCTCGCGCTTGGCCGCCACGACATCGAGATGGCCGAGCAGCAGCATCGCGCCGATGGAAGGATCACTCCCCTTGAGCGTGACGACGATGCCGCCGTCATCAGGGTGCTCAGGCGTGCTGAACAGCGTGACGGCGCTATCGGGATAGCCGGCGGCTTTCATCCGCGTGGCGATCTGCTGCGCAGCGCGGGTGCAACTGCCCTGGCCGACGACCGTGTTCGTCTCGACCAGTTCCTTGTAGAGCGTGAAGAAGGCCTTCTGATCAGGCCGGGCCTGTGCCTGCACCGCCATCGGCGCGGCAAGCGGCGCGAGCGCGACCATGGTTGCCAATTCCCGTGCCCCAAACCGCATCCCGCTCTCCCCTGCTCATGTCAGATGCAATGGTTGCAGGGAAAGGGTACCCGCGCAATGGAGCGGGTGTGCATGCGGTGCGAAAGCTATTTCTAGCCGCGTCGGCTTCCGTAACGCGGAAGGCTGAGCCGCAGTTCGCGATTGGCAAAGTCGATCTGCACGCGGGTGAAGAGCTTCAACGCATCCATGCCCAGGAGCAGCGCCGGGCGCCGTTCCAGGCCAAAGGAGCGGAACGGTGGCACGTCCGCGAAGGCGACGGGCATGTCCTGAATCTCGATGTCGCCAATCTTGATCGAGCCGATCGTGCTGTAATCGGCGGTAAGCTGCCCGCCGGTGACGCTGACCAGCGATACCGGCGTGCCTTTGCTCCGGCGCGCGAGCTTGCGACGCAGAGCGGAGTTGCCCATCGTGACGGCGCTGCCGGTATCAAGGATCACGCGTACGCGTTCCCCGGCGACGCGAGCATCGGTGACGACCAGCTGGCCGAACAGGCTCTTCGCCTGGATCACGATTTCATCGGGCGCGCGGCGAACGCGCTCGCCGCGCTTGCGCGCCGGGGCGACAGTCATGCGCTGATTGTCGAAGTCGATTGCCAGCGCATGGCCCTGCAGCGCATCGATCCCGAGCATGCCGGGCGCGCCGAGGTGCGCGGCAGCAAGCGCCGGGGCTTCGATCCGCTCGCCGCCTAAAGTGCTTACCGAGATGGAGGGGATGACGACTGTCCCGACATTCTCCGTCCCGGTCATGCCAGTGAGGCGGACGTTGCGACCGCCGGCAAGCCCCAGCTTCCCGGCCAGCTCCCGGCTGATGACCGTGCGCTGCGCACCAGTGTCGATAATGAATTCGTACGGCCCGGCGCCCGCAATCTCGACCGGCACCGTCATCCGCAAGCCATTATGGCCGAAGGCAAGTTCGTCGATCAACGAAGGAAGCGTCGGCTCGCTGATCGGCGCGGGCGGCACAAGCGGCTGCTGCGGCGCCGCGTTTGCCAGAAGCGGTAGCAATGCAAGGGAGAACCAGCGGCGCATTACGTGAGGGAACGCCCGTTTCGGCCCTTTGTCAAAGGAATTGCTGCGCAGCATGTCGCCTTCGTCGCAAAGGCAGCGCAGCGAACATCATTCGACGCGCATCGCCTCCGCGGCGAGCGACTCCGCCTCGATCAGCAACGCATCGTCGGCGCTGCCAGTGGCGACTCGTTCACGCCCGATCAGCACCAGCACCGGTACCGCGAGCGGCGACACGCGGGGGAGATCGACATGGAGCATCGTGCCGGCCGCGCGGTCGAGCAGGTCGGCGAGACGGCCAACGTCGGTCATGCGCGCCCGCGCGTCGGCCCAGGCAGCCTCCAGCAGGATATGGCCGGGTTCGTACTTGCGCAGCACGTCGTAGATGAGGTCGGTGGAGAAGGTCACCTGCTTGCCGGTCTTGCGCTTGCCCGGATGCTGCCGCTCCACCAGCCCGCCGATCACCGCCACCTCGCGAAAGGCGCGCTTCAGCAGGTGCGATTGCTGCACCCAGTCGACGAATTCATGCTCAAGGATGTCGGGCGAAAAGAGCGCCGCCGGATCGGTCACGGGATCAATCGAATAGGTGGCGATGGCATAATCGTTGGCGACGAAGCCGAGCGGCTTCAGCCCCGCCGTTTCCATCCGCCGGGTGATCAGCATGCCGAGCGATTGGTGCGCGTTCCACCCCTCGAAACTATAGGCGACCATGTAGTTGCGCCCTTCGCGCGGGAAGGTTTCGACCAATAGCTGATCGGGGTGCGGCAGCGCGGAGCGGCGCGCCTGGATTTCGAGCCATTCGCGCACGTCGTCGGGAAAGCGCGACCATTCGGCCGGCGTATCGAGGAAGCCGCGCACGCGATCGGCAAGGTTGGTCGAGAGCGGCATCCGGCTGCCGCCATAGGTGGGGATGCGCGCGGGCCGGGCGGTGGCGCGGACGATCAGATCCTCGGTATCGATCTTCTCGACCTCAAGGCTCATCCCGGCGAAGAAGAAGGTATCGCCATGGCTGAGCGTGGAGGCGAACGCCTCCTCCACCTTGCCCAGCGCGCGCCCGTTGCGGAAGCGCACCTTGAGCATCGTCGCCTCGACGATGATACCGGCGTTGAGGCGGTGCTGCGCGATGAACCTGGGGTGGCTCACGCGCCAGCGGCCGTTGGCATCCTGCGTCAGCCGCTTGAAGCGATCGTAGGCCCGTAGCGAATAGCCGCCGTCGCGGATGAAGCCGAGCACCTTGTCGAACAGTTCATCGGTCAGCGCCGAATAGGGCAAGGCCGAGCGGACCTCGTCGAGCAATTCGGCCTGATCAAAGGGCGCGGCACAGGCGCAGGCCATGACATGCTGCGCCAGCACGTCGAGCGCGCCCATGCGGAATATGTCGGTATCGAGCTCGCCCGCCTCCACCGCGTCGAGCGCGGCGCGCGCCTCGAGATACTCGAAGCGATTGCCCGGGACGACAATTGCCTCCGACGGCTCATCGAGGCGGTGGTTGCTGCGGCCGATCCGCTGGAGAAGGCGCGACGAGCCCTTGGGGGCGCCCATCTGGATCACGCAATCGACATCGCCCCAGTCCACCCCGAGGTCGAGGCTGGCGGTCGCGACCAGCGCGCGCAACCGGCCGCCGGCCATTGCGGCCTCCACCTTGCGCCGCGCCTCTTTCTCCAGGCTGCCGTGATGGATGCCGATCGGCAGCTGCATCTCGTTCGCCTTCCACAGATCCTGGAAGATCAGTTCGGCAAGGCTGCGCGTGTTGCAGAAGACGATGGTGGTCTTGTGAGTCTCGATCTCCGCCATGACCTGCGCCGCGGCGTAGCGGCCGGAATGACCCGCCCAGGGCACGCGATCCTCGGGCAGCAGGATGGCGATGTTGGGATCGACGCCAGTTTCGCCCTGCACCAGGCTGACGCTGTCGATATCGCCGTCCGGCGCGAGCCAGGCGCGATAGCCATCGGCGTCGGCAACGGTGGCGGAGAGCGCGACGCGGCGCAGGCCGGGCGCAATCGCCTGTAGCCGCGCCATGCACAGCGACAGGAGATCGCCGCGCTTGCCCGTGGCGAAGGCGTGAACTTCGTCGATCACGATCGTGCGCAGGCCAGCGAACATGGTGAAACTGTCGGGATAGCTCAGCAGCAGCGAGAGCGATTCGGGCGTGGTGAGCAGGATCTGCGGGGGCTTCACCCGCTGACGCGCCTTGCGATCGGAGGGCGTGTCGCCGGTGCGGGTTTCGACGCGAATGTCGATGCCCATTTCATCGAGCGGCGTGACGAGATTCCGCTGGATGTCGACCGCCAGCGCCTTGAGGGGCGAGACGTAAAGGGTGTGCAGCCCCTCAGTCGGCTGCTCGATCAATTCGGCGAGTGTCGGCAGGAAACCGGCGAGCGTCTTGCCGGCCCCAGTGGCCGCAACGAGAAGTGCGTGTTGACCGGCTCGTCCCTCAGCCAGCATGTCAAGCTGATGGCGACGCGGGGACCAGCCCCGTGACGCGAACCAGTCAGTCAGCGGGGCGGGAAGGACAGAATTCATCGGGAGGCGATATAGGAACGCCTGCGCCGCGACAGAACAAGCGTCGCCTGCCTGTCCTCCCCATCAAAGTCGATTAGCCGCGTGCCGCGTCGTCGCGGGCCTGTTCCTTGTACAGATCGTGTGTCGCCTGTTCGGTGCGGCGCTCCTGCGCAGGCGTTGCCTTGTTGCGCAGCTTGGCAATTGCGATCGCGAGCCCGAGAACGAGGAAGCCGCCGATCACCACGATCGCCCAGAGGCTGTCGCCGAATGACGAATGTTCCATGCCTAATCCCTCCTGGTGTTTGATTGCAGAACGAGGCGATGCGGCGATTTGATCCGATCATGCGTACTGCCCGGCATGGCGAAGCTTGGCGACTGGCTGGAACCCCATCCGCACGGCATTTACATTCGGCCCGCCGATGCGTGGGTTGATCCCTCGATCCCTCAGCCTCGCGCGCTGGTCACGCACGGCCATGCGGATCACGCCAGGGGAGGGCACGCCGCGGTATGGGCGACGCCCGAGACGCTGGCGATCATGGACACGCGCTATGGCGAACAGGCTGGGCATCCGGTGGCTTATGGCGAAACGATCCGGCTGGGCGAGGTGGAGGCGAGCTTTGCGCCTGCAGGTCATGTGCTCGGTTCCGCGCAGATACTGCTGGAGTATCGCGGCGAGCGGATCGTCGTCTCGGGTGATTACAAGCGGCGGCCGGATCCGACGTGCGCGCCGTTCGAGCCGATCGCGTGCGACGTGTTCATTACCGAAGCGACGTTCGGCCTGCCGGTGTTCCGCCATCCGGATACGGGGGACGAGATCGACAAGCTGGTGGAGCGGCTGCACGCCAATCCGGACCGCTGCGTGCTTGTCGGTGCCTATGCTCTGGGCAAGGCGCAGCGAGTGATCGCGGAGCTGCGGGAGCGCGGGCATGAGGCGCCGATCTATATCCATGGCGCGCTGCAGCGCCTGTGCGACCTTTATGCCGAGCAGGGCGTACGGCTGGGCGAGCTGGTCCCGGTCGCCGACGTGCCAAAGGCCGCGATGGTGGGCCATGTCGTGATGTGCCCTCCCGGCGCGCTCAACGATCGCTGGTCACGCCGCTTGCCGGATCCCATCACGGCGATGGCGAGCGGGTGGATGCGGGTGCGCCAGCGCGCGCGGCAGAAGCTGGTCGAACTGCCGCTGATCATGTCGGACCACGCCGATTGGGACGAACTGACGCAGACGATCGAGGAGATCGCGCCGAGGGAAGTATGGGTGACCCACGGGCGCGAGGATGCGCTGATCCACTGGTGCGAAATGCGCCAGATCAAGGCCAGGGCGCTGGCCTTGCTTGGCTTCGAGGACGAGGATGATTGAGAGGTCTGGCGCCGTCACCTGCGCGTTGAGCTGAGTGACGGCGCGCAGTTGGTTTGTCGCTACACCCCCGCCGAAGCTGCGGGACGGGCACGCATCTCGTCGGCCCATCGCGCGACATTTGTCAGTTCGGCGGGCGGCGCGAATTTGATCATCCGAGCGAAATCCATCGCGGTAAAGGCGAGGATGTCCGCGATCGTCACGCGTTCCGCGGCAATGAACGGACTCTCGCCGAGGCGCCGATCGAGCAGCTTCAAGGCACGGGTAGCGGAGGCGGCATTCGCTTCGGCGATAGCCGGTACCTGCGTGTCGAGCGCGGCCAGCGCCGGGTGCGTGTGTCGCACAGCCATCATCAGCGGATTGGCGACGAGCAATTCGGTGCGCCGCGCCCACATCTCGATCTCCGCGATCTCGCGCGCGTCCCGGCCGAACATGTTGGGCTCGGGATAGACGCTTTCGAGGTAGCGGCAGATCGCGACCGACTCAGTGATCGTCGTGCCGTCGTCGAGCTCCAGCGCGGGCACATTCGCGAGCCCGACACGCGCGAGATATTCCGGCGTCTTGTGCTCGCCCTTGAACACGTCGACCTGGACGATCTCGATATCCTCGGCGCCCTTTTCAGCGAGAAACCAGCGGACGCGACGGGGATTGGGGGCACGCGTGCTGTCGTAAAGCTTCATGCTGCGGGCTCCTGTGCGCCGATCTTGTCCTGCGTCTTTGTGTCGAAGTCGCTGGCATCGTGGCGCTCGTGGAGCTGGCTTGCGGGATCACCCATCACGCGATTGACCATTCGGCCGCGCTTCACCGCCGGGCGTTCCGCGATTTGGTCAGTCCAGCGCTGGACGTTCTTGTAATCCTGTACCTGGAGGAAGGTGCCCGCCTCATAGACGAGGCCTTTCACGAGCGCGCCATACCACGGCCACACCGCCATATCGGCGATCGTATATTCGTCGCCGCCGAGATATTCGCTTTCAGCAAGCCGCCGGTCGAGCACGTCCAACTGACGCTTCACCTCCATGGCAAAGCGATCGATCGCGTATTCGATCTTGAACGGGGCGTAGGCGTAGAAGTGGCCGAAGCCGCCGCCGAGGTAAGGCGCGCTGCCCATCTGCCAGAACAGCCAGGAGAGGCATTCCGCGCGCTTGGCAGGGTCGGTGGGAAGGAACGCGCCGAACTTCTCGGCGAGATAAAGCAGGATCGCGCCGGATTCGAAGACGCGGATCGGCGTATCGCCGCTACGATCCAGCAGTGCAGGGATCTTCGAGTTCGGGTTCACCGAGACGAAGCCGCTGGAGAATTGATCGCCTTCGTTGATGCGGATCAACCATGCGTCATACTCCGCGCCGCTGTGGCCGCCGGCGAGCAGTTCCTCCAGCATCACCGTGACCTTCACGCCGTTCGGCGTGGCGAGCGAATAGAGCTGCAGCGGGTGCTTGCCGAGCGGCAGATCCTTGTCGTGCGTCGGTCCGGCGATCGGGCGGTTGATATTGGCGAAGCGCCCGCCGCTTTCCTTGTTCCAGGTCCACACTTCGGGCGGCGTGTACGTCGGCTCGGTCATGCTCGGCTCTCCTTTGGTGGCGGCATACACGCCGGGTTGGGGAGGACCAAGGCCGGCTCTGCGGCGCGACACAGTCAGCCGGGTAGCAACGCCGTTACGTGAAGATCGGCAATTGTGATCGCCTCGGCCGCGGTGAAGCCGCCCGGGGTCAGGCAGAGTTCCAGCCATAGGCCATCGACAAGGGCAGTGATCGAGATGGCGGCAATGCGGCAGTCGGGCTGGGGCAGCCCGCAGGCCGCGAGCAGCCGCTCCAGATCCTCGCGGTAGGTGGCGTAGCTTCGATCATGCTCCGCCGCGACGCCGGGGTTGCTGCGGACGAGGCCCCAGAAGGCGGTCCATGTGGCGAGCAGCGCCGGGTCGGCGATTGGTGGGGCGAAGCTTGCGCGAACATAGGCGTCGAGCCGTGCCCGGGGATCCTCGCCTGCTCGAGCCACCGCATCGGCAAGGGCGCGATCCACTCGCGCCGCGACATGAGCGTAGGTCTGCGCAATCAGCGTGTCGACGCTGGCGAAATGGTGCGTGACGAGCCCCGGGGAGACGCCCGCCTCTGCAGCGATGGCGCGTACCGACGCGCCGGCGGTGCCGCGCTCGGCGAGCACGCGGGCGGTGGCCTCGATCAGGCTGGTGCGGCGGCTGTCGGCATCGACGCGGGCGAAGCGCTTGCGCATGTGAGAGGCTTATAATACGATCGTACAACAAGCAATCTGAGGCTCGCCATGGCGCATCGTCCGATCGATCTTCCGCTGCCCGATCGCGATGCGGACTGGAGCCTGCCCGGCTGGCTCTACACCGATCGCGAGTTTTTCGACCTTGAGGTGGAGCGGGTGATCCGCCCCTCGTGGCAGATCGTTTGCCACGAGAGCGACATTCCGGCCGCGGGCGACTGGCACACGCTCGAGTATCTTGGGGAGAGCGTCGTCGTGGTGCGGGGCGAGGACGGTGCGATCCGGGCCTTTCACAACGTATGCCGTCACCGCGCGATGCGGCTGGTGGAGGGCGCAGCGGGCTGCGCGAGGAAGCTGGTCTGCCCCTATCACGCCTGGGTCTATGAACTCGATGGGCGGCTGACGGGCGTGCCGATGCGGCGCGATTATCCGGCGCTCGACATGGCAAGTACCGGGCTGGTGCCGGTCGAGGTCGACCGCTGGCGCGGGTTCGTCTTCGTGCGGCTTGCCGATGATGGCGGCCCTTCCGTGGCGGAGATGTTCGCGCCTTACGATGCCGAGGTCGCGCCTTACCGTTTCGAGGAAATGCGCGCGATCGCGCCGGTGCGCACCCGCGAGCGGCGGGTGAACTGGAAAAATGTCGGCGATAATTATTCCGACAATCTCCACATCCCCGTGGCGCATGACGGGCTGACGCGGCTGTTCGGCAGGAGCTATGCAATCGAGGCAAGCGGCTGGGTGGACAAGATGTCCGGCTACCTCGTCGATCGCCCGTCGGACAATCCGTCCGAGCGCTTCTACCAGAAGCATCTGCCGCATGTGCCGCACTTGCCGGAAGCGAACCAGCGGCTGTGGCTTTACTACAAGCTGTGGCCGAACATGGCGTTCGACATCTACGCCGACCAGATCGATTTCATGCAGTGGTCGCCGCTGAGCCCGACGACCTCGCTGCTCCGCGAGATGGTGTTCGCGCTGCCCGACGATCGGCGCGAGATGAAGCTGGCGCGCTATGCCAATTGGCGGATCAACCGGGTGGTCAACGCCGAGGACACGTGGCTGATCGAGCGCGTGCAGCAGGGCATGGCATCGCAAAGCTACACCGCCGGCCCGATCGGCGCGAGTGAGGTATGCCTGCGGAGCTTCGCGGCGAAGATCCGGGAGCGGATCCCCGAGGCGCGGCTGCATCGTCCGCCGGCGCCTGGCTGGTCGAAGCGGTTGAAGGCAGTGGACTGAGGATCGTCATGCCGAACGTGGTTCGGGGAAGTGGCTTTTTGGGCGGGGCGGGCATGACGAAGAAGTATGATGCGCTGGTGATCGGCGGCGGGCACAACGGGCTGGTCTGTGCCTTTTATCTCGCGCGGGCGCGGCTGAAGGTGCGCGTGCTGGAGCGGCGCCATGTCGTCGGCGGGGCGGCAGTCACCGAGGAGTTCCACCCCGGCTTCCGCAACTCGACCGCGAGCTACACGGTCAGCCTGCTGCGCCCGAAGGTGATCGCGGACATGAAGCTGCACGACCGCGGCTTTCGCATCATCGAGCGGACGATCTCGAACTTCTTCCCGTTCGAGAATGACTATCTCAAGCTCGGCGGCGGGCAGACGCAGGCGGAGTTCGCGCGCTTCTCGAAGAAGGATGCGGACTCTTTCCCAGCGTATGAAGCGGCGCTGGAACGCGTCGCACAAGTCATGCGCGACCTGGCGTTGAAGGCGCCGCCGAACGTGGGGGGCGGCCTGCCCTCGCTGCTCGCCGCGGCGAGCCAGGGCAAGCGACTGGCCGGGATGAGTATCGAGGCGCAGCGCGACGTGCTCGACCTGTTCGTGAAGTCCGCGCGCGACTTCCTCGATGGCTGGTACGAGAATGATTGCGTCAAGACTGCCTTCGCCTTCGACGCGGTGGTGGGCAATTACGCGGGGGTGTCCACGCCGGGCAGTGCGTACGTGCTGCTGCACCACGTGTTCGGGGAGGTGAACGGCAAGTACGGTGCCTGGGGACATTCGGTCGGCGGCATGGGCGCGATCACGCAGGCAATGGCGGCGGCGTGCATCGATGCTGGCGTCGAAATTTCGCTCGATACGCCTGTCGCGAAGGTGCTGGTCGATGGCGGGCGCGCTGCCGGTGTCCGGTTGGAGAGCGGAGAGGAGCTTGCCGCGGGGATCCTCGCGGCGAACGTCGGCCCGGCGATGCTGTACCGCCAGATGGTCGATCCGAGTGATCTCGATGGCGATTTCCGGCGCCGGATGGATGGGTTCAAGACCGGATCGGGCACGTTCCGGATGAATGTGGCGCTATCCGAGCTTCCTGATTTCAGCGTGTTGCGCGGCAAGGATAAGGCGGAACATCATACCGCCGGAATCATCATCGCGCCAGGCATGGATTACATGGACCAGGCGTTCGACGATGCGCGCGCCTTCGGCTGGTCGAAGAAGCCGATCGTCGAGATGAAGTTGCCGACGACAGTGGACGACAGCCTGGCCCCGCCGGGGATGCATATCGCCAGCCTGTTCTGCCAGCAGTTCGCGCCTGAGCTGCCCGGTGGGCGGAGCTGGGACGATCACCGTGAGGAAGTGGCGGACCTCATCGTCGATACGGTCAACGATCACGCGCCCAACTTCAAGGCGAGCGTGATCGCGCGGCAGATCCACTCGCCGCTTGATCTGGAGCGCAAGTTCGGGCTGATCGGCGGCGACATTTTCCATGGCCGGATGAGCCTCGACCAGTTGTGGGCGGCGCGGCCGGTGCTTGGGCACGGCGACTATCGCGCGCCCATCAAGGGGCTCTACATGTGCGGATCGGGTACGCATCCGGGCGGCGGGGTGACAGGCGCGCCGGGGCATAATGCGGCGCACGCCATCCTCGCTGATCGCAGCCTTATCGGCCGCTGGCTGCGGCGCGCCTGACGAGAAGATACACCGGCGCGCCGGCAAGCAGCAGGATGAGCGCCCAGGCATTGGCTTCGGCGCCGAGGCCCCATGACAACCACGCCACGAAGGCTGCGCCGATTGCGGCGACGATCACCGCCGGGCGATCGCCAGGGAGGAGCTTGATCGCGGCGCAAGCGCTGGCGAAGTAAGCGAGCATCCCGGCGGCGAGGGATACGGAGGCGATGAAGGTGAACAGATCGCCCATGCCGCGGGTGTAGTTGGTGAGCGTGACGACGGTGACGAGCACGCCGGAGACGATGTGCGCGCGTGCCGGCGTGCCACGGCTGGACTGCTTGCCGAGCCACGCGGGGAATACGCCGCCGCGCGCCATCGCCGCGCAGATCTCGCCCTGCAACAGCGTGAACCCGTTCAGCGCGCCCAGCGCAGCAATTGCGGCGAAGGCCGCGACGACGACGGCGGTACCATTGCCGAAGGTGCGGCCGAGGAAGGTCGCGATCGGCGAGGGAGAGGCGGCGGCCTCGGCCGCGGGCATCATTGTGGTGAGCGCGAGGCTGACCGCAAGGTAGACCGCGCCGGTCAAAAATGTGCCGAGAATGGTCGCAAACGGCACGACACGCGCGGCATTGGTGATGCGATCAGCAGGAACGGTAGCCGACTCGACGCCCAGAAAGCCCCAAAAGGTCAATGCCGCCGCCCCGGCGATCGCGCCGCCGGTGATCGGCACCGCCGGGTTGGGCACGATCGCCTCGCCACCTTGCGTGGTCAGCAGCCACAAGGCGAGCAGGATGACGCCGACGAGCGGCACCAGTTTCAGCGCGGCGGTGACGAGCTGGACGCGGCCGGCGAGGGCGACGCCGCGTACGTTGACGAGCACCACCGACCAGATCAGCACCAGGGACGCGAGAGCGGCATAGGCCTCAAGCCCGGGCAGGATCAGGCTGATTGCGCTGATCACGGCGATCGCGACCGCGGCGTTGCCGGCCCAGAGCAGTGTCCAGTAGCTCCATGCCGTGGCGAAGCCGGCGACCGGCCCGAACGCGGCGTTGACGAAGGCATAGGGGCCACCCGCGACCGGCATCGCATGGGCAAGTCGCGCGAAGATGAAGGCGAGGCACATTGCGCCTGCGATCGTCGCCATCCAGCCAAGCGTCGCGTTGGTGCCGAAGGGCGCGAGCGTCGCGGGAAGGAGATAGATGCCGGAGCCGACCATATTGCCGACGACGAGCGCCAGAACGGGCCAGAAGCCGAGCGGCTTGCTCGCGCGGTTGGTCAATGCGGGGGTTCCTGTGCGTGGATGGTCGGCGGAAAGTGATGCGTTTCTATAAGCGAGGATCGTCCGTGGCGAGGCCCGTTTCCGATCATCCCTTGATCGGCCTCGCAACGCATGATCTTCTCCCGACCCGTGCCCGCTTCTTCCCTCACCACACGCTGGCCGCCGCGGCTGATCGACGCCGCGCTGGCGCTGCACGACAATCGGCTGAACGTCGCCGAGCCGCTGCTGCGTGCGCATCTGAAGGATGATCCGTTCGACGCGCGCGCGATCCGCATGCTGGCGGAGCTTGCCGGGCGGATCGGGCGCAACCGCGATGCCGAGACGCTGCTTCGTCGCGCACTGGAGATCGCCCCCGCCTTCACCGCGGCGCGCGCGAACTTGGCGATCGTGCTTTACCGCTTGAACCGCCCCGTGGAGGCGCTGGCAGAGCTCGACAAGTTGCTCGCGGCAGAGCCCGATCATGTCGGCCACGCGAACCTGAAGGCGGCGGCACTGGGACGGCTCGGCAGCTTCGAGGATGCCATTCCGCTGTACGAGAATGTGCTGCGCCAGGCGCCGAACCAGCCGAAGGTGTGGATGAGCTACGGCCACATGCTGAAGACGGTGGGGCGGCAGCAGGACGGGATTGCCGCCTATCGCCGCGCCATCGCGCTTCGCCCGGAACTGGGGGAGGCGTGGTGGAGCCTGGCCAATCTGAAGACGGTGCGGTTCGATGACGCGGACGTGGCGGCGATGACCGCCGCGCTCGCCCAGGCGGACATCAGCGACGAGGATCGGTTCCACCTAGATTTCGCGCTGGGCAAAGCATGGGAGGACCGGCGCGAGGCGGCGCGGGCTTTCGATCATTATGCGCGCGGCAATGCGCTGCGCCGCACGCAAATCGTCTATGATGCGGACGAGACCGAGCGGTTCGTGGACGACGTGTGCGCCATTGCGACACCGGCCTCCTTTGCCGAGCGGCAGGACTGGGGCTGCCCATCGCGCGAAGTGATCTTCGTGCTGGGCATGCCGCGGGCGGGATCGACGCTGATCGAGCAGATCCTTGCCAGCCACAGCCAGATCGAGGGCACGACCGAGCTTCCCGATTTGCCCGCGATCGCGCGGCGCGTCAGCGACTATCCCGCGGGTCTCGCCACCCTGACCGCGGATCAGGCGCGGGCGATGGGCGAGGAATATCTGCAGCGCACCGCGGTACAGCGCCGCACCGAGCGGCCGCTGTTCATCGACAAGCTGCCGAACAATTGGGCGCATGTCGCGTTGATCCGCTTGATCCTGCCCAACGCCATCGTGATCGATGCGCGGCGCGAGCCGCGAGCGTGCTGCTTTTCGAACTTCAAGCAGCATTTCGCGCGCGGGCAGGCGTTCAGCTACACGCTGGAGGACGTGGGACGCTATTATCGCGACTATGTGCGGCTGATGGCGCATGTTGACGCGGGGCTGCCGGGCTGGGTGCACCGTGTGATCCACGAGGCCTTGGTCGCGGACCCGGAGACGGAGGTGCGGCGATTGGTCGAGGCCTGTGGGCTTCCGTTCGAGCCCGGGTGCCTTGCCTTCCACGAGACGGAGCGGCCGGTGCGCACGGCGAGTTCGGAGCAGGTGCGCCAGCCAATCTATCGCACGGGTAACGATGCATGGCGGCCCTTCGCCGAGCGGCTGGCCCCCCTAGACGCGGCGCTTGGAGATGTTGCGACACTCTATCCCAATGTTCCGCGCTTCTGACGCTCGAAATCGGGCGATCTGTTGCAGAACTGTCACGAAGACGTAATGATCGTTCAGCGTTCAGCCTAGCCGATTGACGTTCTTTTCGCAGTTGCACAATCTTCCGCAACATAGTTCCACACGGGGGGCGGCGGATGATCTGCGGTTCGGTTCGGCGGGCTGGTTTCTCGGCTCTCCTCGCATCGGCAGCAGTGATGGCAGTCCCGGCGCTGGCGCAGGATGCCACGACCGCGACCACGCCGGCTGATGATACCGCGCGATCGGACTTCCAGGACGACATCATCGTCACGGCGCAAAAGCGCGATGAGAATATTCAGGACGTCGCGATCAGCATTCAGGCGATCGGCACGCGGCGGCTGGATCAACTGAACATTACCAATTTCAACGATTACACCCAGCTCCTGCCATCGGTCGCGTATCAGACGTCGCAGCCGGGCCTGACCACCGTTTACATGCGCGGGGTCGCATCGGGCGGGGACGGCAACCACTCGGGATCGCTGCCATCGGTGGGCACGTATCTGGACGAGCAACCGGTGACGACAATCGGCGGGACGCTGGACGTCCATATCTACGACATTGCGCGGATCGAGAGCCTGGCCGGCCCACAGGGCACGCTCTACGGCGCTTCATCCCAGGCGGGTACGATCCGCATCATCACCAACAAGCCCGATACGTCCGGCTTCTACGGCCGGGTCGACGGAGAGGTGAACACGGTCAAGAGCGGCGGCGAGGGCGGCCGGATCGAGGGCATGATCAATGCGCCGCTTTCGCAGGACATCGCGTTGCGCGTCGTCGGTTTCTATCAGCGCGATGCGGGCTTCATCGACAACGTGCCGGGCACGCGCAGCTTCCTCCCGACACCGGGCGGGATCACCGTCGACAATGACGAATTCGTCAAGAAGAACTACAACAAGACCGACATCTGGGGCGGGCGCGCCGCGCTGAAGATCGACCTGGATGATAGCTGGACCGTGACGCCGACGGTGCTGTACCAGGAGCTGCGCAGCGACGGCAGCTTCGCCTATGATCCCAGCGTCGGCGATCTTCAGGTGCAGCGCTTCTACCCCGAATATCGGCGCGATCGCTTCGTCCAGGCCGCGCTGACGATCGAGGGGCAGGTCGGCAATTGGGACGTGACCTATGCCGGCGCCTATCTCGACCGGCGCACTGCCTCTTCATCGGATTATACGGATTATTCCGAAGCCTATGACTCGCTCTATGCGTCGGTCGGCGGGCTCGCCGGCTATTTCTATTACCTCGACGCGGCTGGGAATACGATCGACCCGCGGCAGAACGTGCTGGGCACCGATCACTTCAAGAAGCTGAGCCAGGAGCTTCGCGTCGCCTCGCCGGCGGAGGATCCGTTCCGCGTGGTGGCGGGCATGTTCTACCAGCGGCAGAGCAATTTCATCCACCAGGATTACAACATCCCTGGGCTGGGCCCGGACGTGTCCGTCAATGGCTGGCCGGGCACTTTGTGGCTGACCCAGCAGGAGCGGGTGGACCGCGACTACGCCATGTTCGGCGAGGCGAGCCTGGACGTGACGCCGACGCTGACGCTGACCGCGGGCGGGCGCGCCTTCATTTATGACAATTCGCTGATCGGTTTCTTCGGCTTCGGGCGCAATCCGGGTGTCGATCCGGATGACGGGCGGCCATTCACGGCGTCACCGTTCAACGGCGCCGGTTCCGGGCGGACGGGGGTTGCGGGTTGCTATGTCGCGGGCGGGCAGACGCTGCGCGACGTTTACCTCAATGGCGGCGACACATCGGCCTTGCTGCCGGGGATCGTCTCGGGAAGCCCGTGTACCAACCTTGCCACGCTGTCAGGCGGGCAGCTGGTACCCAAGAAGGCGTCAGGCAGCGGCGTCACCTATCGCTTCAACGTCACGTGGAAGCCGGTGGAGGATATTCTCCTTTACGGCACCTGGTCTCGCGGGTTCCGCCCGGGCGGCATCAACCGGCGCGGTGACGTCGGCGCCTATGGCGCGGACTTCCTGACCAACTACGAGCTTGGCTGGAAGACGACGCTGCTCGGCGGGAGACTGCGCTTCAACGGCGCGGTGTATCAGCAGAATTGGGATGCCTTCCAATTCTCGTTCCTGGGCGAGAACAGCTTCACGGTGATCCAGAACGGGCCGGATGCGCGGATCCGAGGGATCGAGACCGACGTGAACCTGGGGGTAGGGCCGCTGTCGCTGACGGCGTCCGCCGCTTACACGGACGCCAAGACGCGCAACGACCTGTGCGCGGCGCAGATCTGCAACGGGACCGGGGATGACGTGCTGGCGCCGACGGGAACGCGACTGCCGATCACCCCGCGCTTCAAGCTGGGCGGGACGGCGCGGTACACCGTGCCGATCGGGGAGGCGAAGGGCTATATCCAGATGCTGGTCGCGCACCAAAGCTCCGCCTCGTCCGACATACGGGTGGAGAAGGCAGCGATCATCGGGCGGCTGAAGCCTTACACCACCGGCAACCTTTCGATCGGGGCGGAGCTGCGCAATTTCACCTTCGAGCTGTTCGCGCAGAACCTGTGGGACGAACGGGCGCAACTGACGCGGTTCCAGCAGTGCGGCGCGTGCGATCAGCGCGTCTATATCGTGCCGATCCGCCCGCGCACGATCGGGCTGCGCGCGGGCACGAAATTCTAGGGTTTGGCTGCGTTGCGCGGGGGGCGGCAGAGGCGCTAGGGCGGGGCAACGTTCCCGAAAGGTACCCCCCACCTTGCGCCTTGCATTTGCCCTGCTGTTGTCCGCCGCTTTGCCTGCCGTCGCCACGGCGCAGACCCCTGCCGCAAGCGCAGCGAAGCCCGCCGCTGCCGCTACCGCCGAAGATGCGAAACTGCGCCGCATATTTGCGGAGAGCGACGAAGCCTCGCTGAAGCGCAACCCGCTGGAGGGCATCTTCCGCGGTGACCTGCGCTATGCCGATCGGCTGAGCCCGTATCTGACGCCGGCTTATGAAGAGGGCGAGCGGCAGGCGCTGCTGGCGAACCTGCGCGCGCTGGGCACGGTGGATCGCGCGAAGCTCTCGCCCGTCAACCAGATCGCTTATGACGTGTTCAAGGCGGACAATGAGCGGCAGCTGCGGGGCTACGCGCCTGCCATCCGGCAGATTACCGATGTGCTGCCGATCAATCACTTCTCCGGCTTCCAGACCTTCTATCCGGAATTCGCCTCCGGCCAGGGCGCGGCACCGTTCAAGACGGTAGCAGACTACGACAACAACCTGAAGCGCAACGCCGAATATGCGCGCGTCGTCGACCGGATGATCGTGCGGGCCCGGGAAGGCATGAAGCGCGGCATCGTGCCGCCGAAGCTGGTGGTGCAGAATGTGATAGGCCAGCTCGATCACCTGCTCGACGCGCCGGTCGAGAAATCCTTGTTCTACGAACCCGTGACGAAGTTTCCCGAAGGATTGCCGGCAACCGAGCGTGCCCGTCTGACGGCGGCATACGAACGGCAGGTGCGTGAGGTGCTGAACCCGGCGCACAGCCTGCTGCGCGACTTCCTGAAGAGCGAATATCTGCCCAAGGCGCGCGACACCGTCGGCCTGTCGGCGGTGCCGGGTGGGGCGGCGCTCTACGAATATCTTATCGAAAGCAGCACGACCCTGCCGATGAAGGCGGAGGAGGTGCATCAGCTGGGCCTGTCCGAAGTGAAGCGGATCCTGGCCGAGATGGAGGCGCAGAAGACGCGCGCCGGCTTCACCGGCACGTTGCCAGAGTTCTTTGCCTATCTGCGCACCGATCCCAAGTTCAAGCCTAAGTCTGCCGCGGAGATCGCGCAGGGCTATGACGCGATCGGCAAGCGCGTGGACGCGCGGGTGCGCGAGCAGTTCACGCTGATCCCCAAGACGCCGCTCGAGATCCGGCCGGTGCCCGCGTTCAAGGAGAAGACGGACGCGGCGGGATCGTACCAGTCGGGCACGCCGGACGGCACGCGGCCGGGCGTGTTCTATTACAACACCTATGACCTGCCGAACCGTTACCTGTGGGGCATGGAGACCTTGTACCTGCACGAGGCGGTGCCGGGGCATCATTTCCAGATCAGCCTGGCGCAGGAGAATGACAGCCTGCCAGCGTTCATGCGCTTCGGTGGAAATACCGCCTTCGTCGAGGGCTGGGCACTCTATGCCGAGACGCTGTGGCCCGAGCTTGGCATGGAGACCGATCCGCTGCAGCGGATGGGCGGCCTCAATGACGAGATGCTGCGCGCCATGCGGCTGGTGGTCGATACCGGGCTGCACGCCAAAGGCTGGACCCGCGATCAGGCGATCAAATACATGCTCGACAATTCGCCGATGCCGGAAAGCGACGCGACCGCCGAGGTCGAGCGCTATATCGCTATTCCGGGCCAGGCGCTGGCGTACAAGATCGGGCAGCTCACCGTCCTGCGCCTGAAGGCGGAGGCGAAGGCGAAGCTGGGCGCGAAGTTCGACCCGCGCGCGTTCCATGCCGCGGTGCTGGACACCGGATCACTGCCCATGCCGGTGCTGGAGAAGAAGCTGGCCGACTGGATCGCAGCGCAGCAATGATGTCGATCCCGCCCCGGTGACAGGCTGGGGCGGGACGGATCGACCAAGTGCAGCGGATGTCGCGCCTGGATCAGCCAGCCTCGGCGGAGGAGGAGCGGGACCTGCCGGCCTTTCGCCCCTTTTCCTGGCCGCGGCTGTTTCCGGCGCCATTGCTGGCTGCAGCCGCTGCGCGCGCTGCCGCCGCCTTGCCACCAAGGCCAATGCGAAGCGCCATTGCACGGCGCGCCTGGCTATAGGCGGGCGCGACCATCGGATAATCAGGCTTCAGGCCATAACGTTGACGATATTCGTCCGGCGTCAGACCGTGCGACTTCAGATGGCGGGCGAGCGACATGTAAGGCTTGCCATCGATCATCGAGATGATCCGATCGGGCGAGGCAAGCGATTTGCGCACGCTGACCGCCGGTTCGAACGCCGGTTCCGCTTCGGCATGTTCCTCGGACGGGGTGGCGACCAAGTCCGACAACATCTGGTGCGTCGAGCGAAGGAATTCCGGGACATCGCCGGCCGATACACGTGTATTCGGATTCGATAGCCAAGCGATCGTCAGATCCGCTGCCAATTTCAGCGTTCTTCCATCCTGTTCCACTCACACCCTCCCGGTTCTCTCATGACGAACGATAGGGTTGTCGTTCGGCGGCGGGTAGCAAAGTTGACACCAAATCGGGGATGAACGCGCCGCGGCATGACAAGGCCGTTGCTTTCTCTTGCTCGTCAATCAGTAATTCTCGCATTTTATATGATCTATCTGCTTTGAACGGAGCGGATCGCATGATCTTTTCGGCAGCTTTGGCGGATGGTCGGTCGGGCACGATCCCGATGGTGAGGTTGATCTCGCGTCAGGTGCTTCCCAGTTGAGGGGCGCTTTTGACACAAGGAAGCCTGTCCATGAGTGGACCCAAATTGTTCGAACCGATCAGCTTTGGCGGGCTTTCGCTCGATAATCGGATCGTCATTGCACCGATGTGCCAATATTCGGCCGCGGATGGCTGCATGACGGACTGGCACCTCATCCACCTTGGCCAGTTGGCGCTGTCCGGCGCGGGGTTGCTGACGATCGAGGCGACGGCGGTGGTGCCCGAAGGGCGGATTTCCTATGCCGATGTCGGCCTGTGGGACGATGCCACCGAAGACGCGATGGAGCGGGTGATCGAGGCGATACGGCGCCACTCGACCATGCCGATCGCGATCCAGCTGGCGCACGCCGGCCGCAAGGCTTCGACTGACCTGCCGTGGCACGGCGGCGGACAGATCGCGCCGGATCATCCACATGGGTGGCAGACGCAGGCGCCCTCCGCGCTGCCGTTTGCGGCGAGCGACCACGCGCCCAACGCGATCGACCGCAAAGCACTGAACGAGCTTCGTACTGCCTTTGCGGCAGCAGCGCGGCGGGCGGCGCGGCTTGGGCTGGATGGCATCCAGCTTCACGGCGCGCACGGCTATCTGCTGCACCAGTTCCTCTCTCCATTGTCGAACCGGCGTGACGACGAGTTCGGCGGATCGCTGGAGAACCGAATGCGCTTTCCGCTGGAAGTATTCGACGCGGTCCGCGCAGCATTCCCGGCGGACAAGCCAGTGACGATGCGGGTATCGGGGACGGACTGGGTGCCCGGCGGCTGGGATGTGGAGCAGACGATTGCCTTCGCCCAGGCACTGGAGCGCCGTGGCTGCGCCGCGATTCATGTGTCGAGCGGCGGGCTTGATCCGCGCCAGGCGATCCCGGTCGGACCGGGTTATCAGGTGCCGCTGGCACGCGCGATAAAGGCAGAGACCCGCATGCCGGTGGTGGCGGTGGGGTTGATCACCGAGCCGGAACATGCCGAGTCTATCCTCGGCGCGGGAGACGCCGACATGATCGCGCTCGCGCGCGCGATGCTCTACGATCCGCGGTGGCCATGGCATGCAGCGGCCGCATTGGGCGCGCAAGTTTCGGCGCCTAATCAATATCTTCGCTCGCAGCCACGGCGCTATCCGGATCTGCTGCGCGGCCAGTGATCGGCGGTTGCGGGACGGGCGAGCGGATGCCATAGGCGCCGCCCGCCCGGCGGCATCGATCGCGGGCCCCTCTTTCAGCAGGAATGCGTCGTGAGCGACGAACCGGCCGTGCGCGCGCTCGGCCTCGATTTTGGTACTACCAACACCGTCGTCGCCGCGGCTGACGGGAGCGCCGGAACGCGGCTGGTGCCGTTCGGAAGTGCCGACGCCGGGGCCTCCGTGTTTCGATCCGCCTTGTGCTTCTGGGGAGAGGAAGATGCCTGGAACGGCATCGCACATGAGGCGGGGCCGTGGGCGATCGAGGAGTATCTCCAGTCGCCGCTCGACAGCCGGTTCGTGCAATCATTCAAGACCGTCGCGGCGAGCGAGACGTTCGAACGCGCGCTGATCTTCAACAAGCCGTTCCGCTTCGAGGATCTGGGGCGATTGTTTCTCCAGCGGCTGGTCGGGCACGCCGCCGGGCGGCTGGACGAGCGGCCGCGGCGTCTGATCGTCGGCCGGCCCGTGGAGTTCGCTGGCGCGCGGCCAAACGAGGCGCTGGCGCGCGAACGGTATGACCGGATGCTCGAAGGCTTCGGGGTGGAGTTGCATTATGTGTTCGAGCCGCTGGGCGCGGCGTTCAGCTACGCTGCCCGGCTTACCGAGCCAGCGACGATCCTGGTCGCGGATTTCGGCGGCGGCACGACAGACTTTTCGATCGTGCGGGTGGCGGAGCCGGGCGCGGCTCGCCGCTGCGTGCCGGCCGCTTCAGCCGGCATCGGGATTGCCGGCGACCGGTTCGACCAGCGTATCGTCTCACAGCTTGTCCTGCCGTTCCTGGGCAAGGGCGGGCAATATCGCTCGTTCGGCAAGCTGCTCGATATTCCCGGCGGCTATTTCACTGACTTCGCCGACTGGTCGAGGTTGGCGATGATGCGCAACCGGCGGACGCTGGAGGACTTGCGGCGACTGCAACGCGACGCGGTCGATCAAGCGCCGATCGGCCGGATGATCGCGCTGATCGAGCATGAGCAGGGTTTCCCGCTGTATGATGCGGTCGGCCGGCTGAAGCGGGCGCTGTCGAGCGCGGAAGAGGCCGAGTTCGTCTTTGAGGGCGGGGACGTGAAGATCAAAGCGGCGGTGCGGCGCGTGGACTTCGAACAATGGATTGAAGGCGATCTGCGGAAGATCGAGGCTGCGCTGGACAAGGCGCTGGAGCGCGCTGAGTTGGCGCCGCCGGCGATCGACCGGGTGTTCCTAACGGGTGGATCGTCACTGATCCCGGCGATCCGTGCAATCTTCGATCGGCGTTTCGGCGCGGAGCGTATCGCGACGGGCGGTGAACTGACATCGATCGCCCATGGCCTGGCGCTGATCGGGGCCGAGCCCGATCCGACGGAATGGGCGGCGTAAGGACCGCTCCCCTGTGCACTTTTGTCGCAGCGATGTTGCAGCGATGGCACCTCGCGCCGCCTTGCTCGTTCAACGCGCATCCGGGGCGGATATCCACACGCTGAGCGGCGGCGCGGGGCCGTGGCATGAGTGCGTGTTTCGCGCGGCAAGAGTCTGAAGGAAGCGAAGGCGCAGCGCGAGATGGCTTCAGAACCGGTCTATGAATTCGCCCCGCATGAGCGGCCGCTGCTGCCCGGATCACCGGCGACGCCGGATCATCCGCCGAGCCGCCGAGTCGCCTATTTCGCGATCGGCACGCTGCTGGGCATCACCGGGGGCCTCAGCAACGGACTGCTGCTGGCCAATCTGCCGCAGATCCAGGGTTCGCTGGGGCTGACGCCGGTCGAGGGCGGGTGGCTGATGGCGACCTATACGATGACCAGCGTTTGCATGAGTCTGCTGCTGATCAAGTTCCGCCAGCAATTCGGCCTCCAGCGCTTCATCCGTTATTCGCTCGCCGGGTTCCTCGCGGTCACGCTGCTTCAGGTGTTCGTGCACAGTTATCGCGTGGAGCTGATCGTGCGGGGCGGTGCTGGTGTCATAGGCAGTGGCCTGACCACCTTGAGCTTCTTCTATATCACCCAGGCCATGCCACCCGCTGCGCGGCTGTCGGGACTCGTTATTGGCTTCGGGCTGGGCCAGATCGCCCTGCCGCTGGCGCGGGTGATCTCCCCGGTGCTGCTGGCGGACGGCGACATCCAGAACCTGTTCATTCTCGAACTGGGGCTGACGCTGGTGTGCCTCGGCTCCGTCGCATTGCTTCGGTTGCCGCCGAGCCAGCGTATCCAGGCGTTCGAGCCGCTCGACTTCCTGACGTTCGCCTTTTTTGCGCCGGGCGTTGCCCTGTTGTGCGCGGTGCTGGCGCAGGGGCGGATCGTATGGTGGACCACCGCGTGGCTGGGATACGCCACGGCCGCCGCAATCGTGCTGATCGGCACGGCGCTGCTGATCGAGCACAATCGCGCCAATCCGCTGCTCAACACCCGATGGATGCGCACAAGAAACGTGCTGCGCTTCATCGTCATCGTGCTGGCGATCCGGGTGCTCCTGTCCGAACAGACCTATGGTTCGACCGGGCTGTTGACGACGCTGGGGATGGGCAGCGACCAGCTCGTTACGTTGAATGTCGTGCTGACGCTTGCATCAATTGCGGGGCTGGTGACGGGAGTGCTGACGCTGAACCCCAAGGACCTGTTGTGGCCGGTCGTGGTGTCCGTGGCGATCATCTCGGTGGCGGCGTTCCTCGACAGCCGGGCGACGAACCTGACCCGGCCGGTCAACGTTTTCTTCAGCCAGGGCATGATCGGCTTCGCCGCGCTGTTCTGGCTCGGATCGGCGACGATGGTTGGCATCCTTCGCGCGCTGGCGCGCGGGCCCAACCATCTGGTGAGCTTTTCCGCAGTGTTCGGCATCGCCCAGTCGCTGGGCAGCCTGGGCGGCGCGGCGCTGCTCGGCACGTTCCAGACGATGCGCGAGCGGTTTCATTCGGAGGTGCTGGTCGAGGGCATGCTCGGCGGCGATCCGCTGATCGCCCAGCGCAGTCAGCAGCTGGGCGGCGCTTATGCGCGAACGCTTGGCGACACCGCGCTGCGCCAGGCGGAAGGGGCGACCCTGCTGGCACAGCAAGTAACGCGCGAGGCGAACGTCCTTGCGTATAACGATGTCTTCTTCCTGGTCGGCATGCTGGCGCTTGCTGTTTTCGTATGGCTAGCCACCCGCTGGCTGCATCTGCGATGGAAGGGGATCAACCCGCTGGCCGAGGAACTGCAGGCCTTGCAACGATTGCGCGAACAGGCATCCAAGTGAGCGACACGACGACGATGCGCCGGGCAGAGACAAGCGACGCCGGAGAAAACGAGCGGCTTCACGATCCCGTCGAGCCGGGCAGCGCCGAGGCGCCGCGGCGCGGCTGGGCACCGCCGCGGGGCAGCAGGCGCGGCACGATCATCTTCGTCTGCCTGCTGATCGCGGGTGTGCTGCTGGCGCTCTATGCCTGGGATCTGCCGCCGTTCCGCCGCTACGTTCAGGTGACGGACAACGCCTATGTCCGCGGGCAGACCACCGTCATCGCGCCGCAGGTGAACGGCTATGTCACCGAAGTGACGGTGCGCGATTTCGAGACCGTTCGGCGCGGGCAGGTGCTCGCGCGGATCGACGATCGCATCTATCGCCAGCGGGTGGAGCAGGCGGAGGCGGCGGTGGCGACGCAGCTCGCGAACCTCGCCAATTCGGCGCAGAGCCAGCGGTCGCGCGAGGCTGCTCTCGGCGGCCAGCAAGCGGCGATCGCCAATGCGCGCGCTCAGCTGCTGCGCGCCGAGGCGGACATGCGCCGCGTGGACGAGTTGGTGGCGGAAGGGTCAGTCTCGGAGCGCGAGCGCGATCAGACGCGGGCGGCGCTGGCGCAGGCCCGCGCGGGCGTGCTGCAGGCGCAGTCGCAGCGGGCGATCGGGGAGCAGGATGTACGCTCCGTACTGGTCGGGCGCGGCGGGCTCGAGGCGGCGGTCGAAAATGCACGCGCGGCGCTTCGCCTGGCGCAGATCGACCTGTCGAACACGGTAATCCGCGCGCCGCAGGACGGGCGGCTGGGGGAAGTATCCGTCCGGCTCGGGCAATATGTGACGGCGGGCACCCAACTCATGTTCCTGGTGCCGCCGACCGTGTGGGTATCGGCGAACTTCAAGGAAGCGCAGACCGCGCTGATCCGCCCGGGCCAGCAGGCGACCGTGACGGTGGACGCGCTTGGCGGCGCAGAGCTTCGCGGCAGGGTGGAACGGCTGTCGCCGGCAGCGGGGAGCGAATTCTCGGTCATCCGGCCGGACAATGCGACGGGCAATTTCGTGAAGGTGCCGCAGCGGCTGACGGTGCGCATCGCCGTCGATGCCCGAGACCCGCTGTACCCGCGCCTCAGCCCCGGCATGTCGGTGGAGGCGCGGGTGGACACGCGCAGCGCGGCATCCGCCACACGATGAGGGGACGCCTGGTCCTGCTGGTCGGGAGCGCGCTGGCGGCGTGCTCGGCGCCCAATCCGCCGCGCCCGGAAGCGGCGAATGTGACGGCGCCGATCGCCTGGCGAACCGCGTTGCCCGCCGCGAGCGCCGCGGTTGATCGCGACTGGTGGGCGCAGTTCGGCGATCCCGTGCTGAGCGGACTGGTGGAGACGGCGCTGGCGCGCAATCCCGACATCGCGATTGCGGCGGGGCGCGTGCAGGAGGCGCGGGCAAATGAGCGGCTGGCGCGCGCGCAGCTGTTCCCGTCGCTCAGCGCCGGCGGCGGCGTGACTCACGGGCGCAGTGTCAGCGCCTTTGGTACCGCGGTGGAGACGACGAGCGCGCAGCCGCTGTTCCAGGCAAGCTACGAAGTGGATGCGTTCGGGCGCATCTCGAGCCAGGTGGCGGCGGCGCGGGAGGCGGCGCTGGCGAGCGAAGCGGCGCGCGACGCAGTGGTGCTGTCGATCGCGGCGACCGCGGCGAGCGGCTATATCACGCTGCGTGCGCTCGATGCGCGTCGCCTCGTCGTGGAAGCGACGATCGCCTCGCGCGCCGAGGCGTTGCGCATCGCGCGGTCACGCGCCGAGGCGGGCTATACCTCGCAGCTGGAGCTCCGCCAGGCGGAGGCGGAGTATGAGGCCACGGCGCAATTGCTGCCGCAGGCGGAGCTGGCGATCCGCCGGCAGGAAAACGCACTGAGCGTTCTTCAAGGCGATGCGCCGCGCGACATTCCGCGCGGTGCATCTCTGGCAGACTTGCGGCCGTTGCCGGTGCCGGCTGGCCTGCCGTCCGACCTGTTGCGGCGGCGGCCAGACATTGCACAGGCCGAACGCGCGCTGGTGGCATCCGACCGCTCGCTCGACGCCGCACGGGCGCAGTTCCTGCCGAGCATCCAGCTGACCGGATCGGGCGGGCTCGCTCTGTCGAGCGCGCTGGCAAACCCGCTGACGATCTGGTCCGCCGGGGCCAGCGTGCTAGCGCCGCTGTTCGCCGGCGGACGGCTGACCGCCAACGTCGAAGGAGCGGCAGCGCGGCGCGACCAAGCGGCATTCACTTATCAGCGCACCGCGCTGACCGCGTTTCGCGAGGTGGAGGACGCGCTGGCGGCGGTGGACCGGCTGGCGGCGCAACGCGTGCGGCTGGAGGCGCAGCGTACGGCGTTGGCGGAGGCGCTTCGCCATGCGACCAATCGCTATCGCGCGGGCTATGCGAGCTACCTCGAGCAGCTGGATGCGCAGCGCTCCTTGCTCAACGTGGAACTGACGCTGGTGCAGCTTCGCGCCGACCAGCTGAACGCGCTGGTCGCGCTATACCAGGCGATGGGGGGCGGCTGGCGCGCCTGAGGACCGGGAAAGTAATCGTTGTTGGCGGACGTGCGCGCGCCATCTACGCCCTTTGGCGGCGAAAGGACGTGATGCCATGCAGCTTGTTTCGGATCCTTGGCGAGCCGCGCTTGATCCCGATGTGATAGCGGCGCTGGCAGCACGCTTTGGTACGCAGCTGCACACCAGCGACGCGATGCGGGTGCAGCACGGGTCGAGCGAGGCGCATTTCGCGCCGGTGCTTCCTGATGCGGTCGTCTTCGCGCGGTCGACGCAGGATGTGGCGGATCTCGTCGCGATCTGCGTGCCGGCTCGGGTCCCGATCGCGCCGTTCGGCGCGGGTACGTCGATCGAAGGCAATGCGGTGCCCGTGCGCGGCGGCATCAGCCTCGACATGAGCGAGATGAACCGGATCGTCGCGGTGAACGCGGCCGATTTCGATTGCACGGTCGAAGCCGGCGTCAGGCGCGAGCAGCTGAACGAGCATCTGCGTGACCTGGGGCTGTTCTTCCCGATCGATCCGGGCGCGAATGCGACGATCGGCGGCATGGCCGCGACGCGGGCAAGCGGCACCAACGCCGTCCGCTACGGCACGATGCGCGAGGCGGTGCTGAACCTGACGGTGGTGACGCCGGAGGGGAAGGTGATCCAAACGGCGCGGCGCGCGCGCAAATCGGCCGCGGGCTATGACCTGACGCGGCTGTATGTCGGCGCGGACGGAACGCTTGGCGTCATCACCGAAGTGACGGTGCGGCTGCACCCGATCCCGGAAGTGATTTCGTCCGCGACGTGCGGCTTTGCCTCCATCGACGGGGCGGTGGAGACGGTGGTGCAGGCGATCCAGCTCGACGTGCCGCTGGCGCGCGTCGAACTGCTGGACGACATGCAAATCCGCGCCGTGAACCGGTGGTCGAAGCTGGACCTGCCCGAGGTGACGACGCTGTTTTTCGAGTTCCACGGCTCGCCTGCCGGGGTGGAAGAGCAGGTGGAAACGGTGCGCGCACTGGCCGCGGCGAACGGCGGTGGTGAGTTCGCGTGGTCGAACCTGCCGGAGGAGCGCAGCCGGCTGTGGAAGGCGCGGCACGAGGCTTATTATGCTGCGATCGCGCTTCGGCCGGGCGGCGTCGGCTGGACGACCGACGTGTGCGTGCCGATCAGCCGGCTTCCCGAGTGCATCGTCGCGACCAAGGAGGATTTGGCGCAAGCGAATGTGCCGTCGACGATCGTCGGCCATGTCGGGGACGGCAATTACCACGTGATCTTCTCGCTCGACCCGAACAGCGCAGACGAGCGGGCGCAGGTCGAAGCGATCAACGCGCGCATTGTCGAGCGTGCGCTGGCCGCGGATGGCACCTGCACGGGCGAACATGGCATCGGTTTGGGCAAACAGCCGTGGCTGGTGCGCGAGCTTGGCGAGGCGGTGGACGTGATGCGCGCGCTCAAGCGGACGCTTGATCCACACGACCTCTTCAATCCCGGAAAGATCTTCAGCCTATAGCAGCAGCAGCGCCGCGCCGAGCGACAGCAGGAGCGCAGCGATCGAGGAAACGATGATCGCGAGCAGCGGGCGCGTGCCGGTTTCCAGGAGGGAGCTCATCGGGGCGCGGATGCCGGTGGCGGCGACGGCGCAGGCGAGGCAGGCGGTGGCGATATCCTGCGCGCTGCGGCTTGCGAGTGGCGGGACGAGGCCGAGCGAGTTGATGCCGGCGAAGACGAAGAATCCGACGACGAACCAGGGAAGGGTGATCCCGGTCTTCTTGCCATCCTCCGGCCGGAAGAAGGCGGCAACGAGCGCCAGCACCGGCGCGAGCAGTGCAACGCGGGTGAGCTTGACGATGGCGGCGACCTGGCCGGCGCTGTCCGAATAGCTGTACCCGGCGCCGAGCGCCTGGGCGACGTCATGGATCGAGGCGCCGAGCATGAAGCCGGCCTGACGATCGCTGAGCCCGAGCTGATGCGCGAGCGTGGGGTAAAGGAACATCGCGGCGGCGCTGGCGGCGGAAATGCCGACGAGCACGAGCGCGAGCTGGGCCTGATTGGCGCGCTTCTCGCCCAGCGTGGTCGCGAGGGCCAGCGCGGCGGAGGCGCCGCAGATGGCAACCGCCCCGCCGGCGAGCGTGCCAAAGGCACTGCCCATGCCGGTGGCGCGGGCAACAAGGACACCGACACCGAGCGTCGCGAGCAAGATGATGACCACGGCAAGCAACGTCAGCGGGCCGAGCCCGACGATCTGGCCGAGCGTGATGCGCGCGCCCACCAGCACGATGCCGACGCGAAGCAGCGTCTTGGACGCGAAGTTCAACCCCGGCGCCATGCGCGGATCCGCGCCGAGAAAGTTCAAGGCGAGACCGATCAGCAGGGCCATGAGCGTGAGCGGCGCGGCATAATGATCAGCGACGAATGCTGCCGCCATCGTCGCGAGCACCGCCACGACCAGCCCGGGAATGAGATCCCGCCAGCTGCTTTGCGGATCGGGTTCCAGATCATTGTAGAGATCGGCTGCAAGCGGCAGCGTGGGATAGTTGGTCATCGCTTTCCGTTCACGCACCGGCTGCCCCCGGTCTTGCTGATTCACGAGTTTTGCGCGTCATCATAGAAGTGCCGCCACGCCGCGTGGCGGTCAGTTCGTGCGAGCCCTCATGCCCGATGGTTATGGCCGACACCGGCGAAGACTGCCGCATGCACGCTGTCGGTGCGGTAGAATACCGGCGGCTGGCCTATTGGCGCCGCCACTTCGACGGTTGCGCCACCGGCGAAGGTTTCGCCCGACCAGATGTGCCGCCACTCGGCCCCGGCCGGCAGATACGCGCGCCACCGCTCCGCGCCCGCCTCGATCACCGGCGCGACGATCAGGTCGCGGCCATAAGCGAATTGCGTCTCCACGCCCCAGCAGGTCGCGTCATCCTCATAGTCGAGGAACAGCGGACGCTGCAGCGGCAGGCCGGTCGCCGCCGCTTCGCGGCACAGTTCCGCAACATAGGGCGCCAGCGCCGCGTGCACCTTCGTCATGGCGACGAAATGCGCCAGCACCTCGGCGTCGCCATCCAGCTGAAGGTTTGTGTCGGGCCGATTGCCCTCATGGCTGCGCATGATCGGCGAGAATGCCGACAACTCGCTCCACCGCATCAGCAGCTCGGCGGTGCGGACATTGTCGTACAGGCTGGTGTATCCGCCCAGATCGCTGTGGTGATAGGCATTGCCAACCAGGCCGGAGGACAGCGCCCCTCGGATCACCGTGCCGATCCCGTCATGCCGCGTGAAATCGACGCTCTGGTCGCCGGCCCACAGCAGCGGGCAATATGCGCCCACGCCGCTGAACCCGGCGCGCATGAAGAACAGCGCATCGCCCGTCTTCCCGCGCGAGGCGATCGCGCGCGCATTCACCTCGGCCCAGATCGTCGGCCAGGCATTGTGCGCCAGCATCCCGTCGGTGCCGTCGAACAGGCGAACGTCGGTGGGGAGGTACTCGCCGAAATCGGCCATCCAGCCCGACAGCCCGAAATCCAGCATCTCGCGCCCGATCACGCGATCGGCGAACCAGTCGGCGGCGGCGGGATTGGTGAAATCGACGATCCCGCAATCAAATTCGCCGAAATCGACCAGATACGGCTCATCGGCGTCGAGCTTAAGCGCGAGATACCCCGCCTCCGCCGCCTCGACATACAGCGATCCGTCGACCGCCAGATACGGGTTCACATAGCCAAGAAAGCGAATGCCGCGTTCGTTCAGCTCGGCGATCTTCTGGCGCAGATGCGGATAGCGCGCCTCGTTCGCCTTCCAGTCCCAGAACAGCCGCTTGCCGAAACTGGTGACGCGAAGCCCGACCCAATCCTCGCACCACAGGCCAGTGACCACCGCGCCCGCCGCGATGATCTTCTCCATCCGGTCGAAGCTGTTGGCGCCGTCCTTCAGCCCCAGGATCGCGCCCGAATAGGCCCATTCGGGCAGCAGCGGCTGGCGCCCGAACCGCGTCGAAAGCTGCGTCACCAGATCGGCAAAGCGCGTCGCGGCGAACAGCTCGATCCGCGCCGGCACCTCCCACACCTCGACCGCGGGCGCAGCAGCATCGCGGAAGTCGAAGCAGCTATAGGCCGTCGTATCGACGTGCAGCGCATAGCGCCGCGACGAGAGGTACGTCGGCTGCGGATAGTTGGTGTTCCAATAGTCGCCGCCCGAACGATGGTCGCGATCGCACTGGAACGTCAGCAGCGTCGACTTGTCGCGCCCGACGCCGGGCTCCGACGTCCACATCGGGAAGCGCCGCCCCGCCATGTCGACATAGGACATCTGCTCGCCGCCGCCCCACAGCCGCTCGCCCGCCGCACCGACCATGTTGAGCCACAGGCGGTTGAGCGCCGGATCGAGCGCTTCCAGATGCAGCGCATCGTCACGCAACGTCAGCGTCAGCAGCGCGCGCCCACCGGCGGACAGCGTGACGGTGTCGCCAGCGACGCTCGCCTCGCGCAGCGCGATCCGCTCGTCGACGCGGTCCTCCAGGAAGTAATTGCCGCGGTACATGTCGACCAGCGGCCGCCCCGCACCGACGAACAGCGCAGGCGCGTCGGCGCGGTGGCGAATGACCAGCGCCTCGCCCGCGAAGATATCGAAACCGCTCTCCGCGGGGCGAAGCGTCACCGTCATTCAAAAGCCTCCGGGGAAGGTTGTTACAGCGTCAGCGGGCCGTGCTGCAGCTTGGGAAGCACATGGCGCGCGAACAAATCGGCCTCCGCGGCATGCGGATAGCCCGACAGGATGAACGCCTCGATCCCCATGTCCTGGTACATGCGAAGCTTGGCGAGCACCTGGTCGGGATCACCGACGATCGCCGCGCCGCAGCCCGAGCGCGCCCGGCCGACGCCGGTCCACAGGTTGTCCTCGGCATAGCCGTCGTCGCTGGCATTCTCGCGCAGCGCGGCCTGTGCCGCGACGCCGGTCGACTGGGTGTCGAGCGACTTGTTGCGGATCGCCTCGCCCTGCGCCGCATCCAGCTTGGACAGCAGGCGATCGGCGGCGGCACGCGCCTCGCTCTCGGTCTCGCGCACGATGACATGCGCGCGATACCCGAACTTCAGCGTGCGGCCGTGCTTGGCGGCGCGCGCGGTCATGTCGTCGATGATCGACTGCACCGCTTCCCGCTTGTCGGGCCACATCAGATACACGTCGGCGCCCTGCGCCGCGGTCTCGCGAGCGTCCGGCGACAGGCCGCCGAAATACAGCGGCGGGCACTTGCCCGACACGGTGGTGACGGCCGGCGGGTCCAGCTTCAGCTTCCAGAACTCGCCCTGGTGGTCCAGCGGCTCGCCGTTCAGCATGGTCTTGAGGATCTGCATCGCCTCCAGCGTGCGGGCATAGCGCGGCGCCGACGCGAGCGTTTCGCCCGGCAGGTCGGAGGAGATGATGTTGACCGTCAGCCGCCCGCCCAGGATGCGGTCGATCGTCGCGATCTGGCGCGCCAGCTGCGGCGGCCAGCTTTCGCCGATGCGCACCGCCATCAGCAGCCGGATACGCTTCACCATCGTCGCGATCGCCGCGGCAAAGGCGGTCGTGTCGATGCCCAGCGCATAGCCCGACGGCAGCAGGATATTGTCGAACCCGCCGCTCTCGGCCTGAAGCACGATGTCGCGGCAATGCTCCCAGCTCGACTTCAGCTTGGGATCGGGAACGCCGAGAAACTCGTAATCGTCATCGCACAGCGCCGAAAACCAGCTGACTTCGCACTGTTTATTGGTCGAACCGGTCACGGCAAACGCTCTCCCATGCTGGCTTGAAGGACGGCGTACCATTCCCCGCGCGTCCATTGTGGTTTGTAGGCGTCGGGGATCGTCGCGATCCGCGACACATTCTGCGTGCCGACGATCGGGATCGGGCGCGCTGGGTGCGCCATGATCCAGCTATAGGCGGCGGCGGCGCGGTCAACGCCCGCCTCATGCGCCTTCACGTCGAGCAAGGCGGCAACGGCACGCGCGCGCTCGTCGGTCGGATCGGCCAGGCGACCACCGCCCAACGGCGACCAGGCCAGCACCGCCATGCCACGCTGCATTGCCTGGTCGAACAGGCCGTCGAACAGCGGCTTGATCGCCAATGCCGAGAATTCCGGCTGATGGCTGACGACCGGCACGGTCAGATATTCGGCCAGCGCCGCGGTCTGGCTTGGCGTATGGTTCGACACGCCGATCGCGCTGATCTTGCCCGCGACACGCGCATCGTCCAGCGCGCGCGCCACTTCCTGCGGATGCGCCAGCAGGTCCGGGCGGTGGATCTGATACAGGTCGATCTTCTCGCAGCCCAGCCGGCTCAGCGACGCGTCGATCGCCTCGGCCAGATAGGTCGCGCCCGAATCATACGGCACGCCCATGCGGATGCCGCCCTTGGACGCCAGCACCATCTTGTCGCGCAATGCCGGTGCCTCGGCGAAGACGCGGCCCAGCAGCGCTTCTGCCGCGCCGAAATCCTCGTCATTGTCGGGGCCATAGATGTCGGCGGTGTCGAACAGCGTGACGCCGGCATCAAACGCCGCCTCGACCAGTGCGCGGGCGGCGGCGACGTCGGTGCCGCGGAAACGCCACATGCCCCAGGCGATGGTGCTGATGGTTAGGCCAGTGTCACCCAGGGCGACGGAGCGAGCGGGAGAGGGGAGATAAGACACCGTTGTCCTATACCGATCACAAGGGGTGGGTGAAAGAGGCTGAGCAGCAATGCGGCTGCGAAGAACGGCGTGCTTACGCCGCCTTGGCGATCTCCAGCCGCGGCACGAGCAGGTGGATGAAGAGCAGGGCGACGAGATACGAACCGCCGCAGATCAAAAGCAGCGGCGTGTAGCCGTGGCCGTTGTCGAGCGACCAGCCGGCAAGCTCGATCATCCCCATGCCGGAGAGGTTGCCAGCGAAGGCTCCAATACCGATCGCGGTCCCGATGACGCGCGGCGCGAACATGTCCGCCGTCATGCCGAAGACGTTGGTCGAGAAGCCCTGGTGCGCGAAGAGGCCGAGGCCGAGCAGCGCCGCGGCGACCCATGGATCGCTGGTCAGCAGCAGGGTGGGGACGGGGAGGATCAGCAGCGCGTAGAGCAGCATCGAGCCCTTGCGCGCGGCATTGATGCTGACGCCGCGCGAGAGCAGCCAGGTCGGCAGGATGCCGCCGGTGAGCGAGCCCATCGCGGCGAGGAAATAGATCATCGCGATCGGCAGGCCGAGCGTCCCCTGGCTCATGCCGAACAGGCGGTGGAACAGATCGGGCATGAAGAACAGGAGGAACCACCAAACCTGATCGCTGAGCGCCTTGGCGGCAATCACGGCCCATTGCCGGCGGTCCTTGAGCAGTGTGCGCCATGGCACGCTCGCGCCCTCTTCACCCGGCGCCGGCTGGTCCGATTCTACGGCAGGGCGCGGTGCGACGAACAGCCAGGCGATGACCCAGACGAGCCCGAGCCCGCCGGCGATGAGGAAGGCGGCGCGCCAGCCGAGCCATAGCGCGAGTGCGGGGATGGTGAGCGGCGCCACCACCGCGCCGAAGTTCGACGCCATGTTGCCGATGCCGAGCATCAGCGAGCGCTGCTTTGGCGGGAAATAGGTGGCGGCGGTCTTCACCTGCGCCGGCGTGCCGATCGATTCCGCCGCGCCAAGCGCCGCACGGACAGCGACGAAGCCGCCCACGCTGCTGACGAAGGCGTGCGCCATGCCGGCAAGGCTCCATGCGCCGACGCCGATCGCGAAGCCGCGGCGCAGGCCGATGCGGTCGATGAACCAGCCAGTGCCAAGGAAGGCGACCGCCGCGCTGAACTGGAAGGCGGAGGCCATGTGGCTGTAGTCACGATCGCTCCAGCCGAATTCCGCCTGCAGCATCGGCTTCAGCAGCGCGATGATCTGTCGATCGACGTAGTTGAGCATGATCGCGGCGAAGGCGAGCGCCACGATCCACCCCCGACGGGCGTTAGTGATCGTTTCATCCATCGCCGTGCTACTCCCTCACCATAGGACAGCGGTGTCATCCCCGCGCTGGATCGTCAACTGCCGGGCGGCGCGGTGGAGGCGCGCACGACCAGGCTATGCTCGATCCGGCGCGAGGAGGATGCATCCTCGCCGGCAAGCAACTGGTCGGTAGCCGCATCGGCGAGCGCGCGGACCGGCTGGCGAATGGTGGTGAGGGGCGGCCAGACGAGCTGCGCGGTGGGACCGTCGTCGAAACCCGCGACCGACAGACAGCCCGGCACCGTCACGCCGCGCTGGTGCGCAGCAGCGAGCACGCCCGCCGCCATGTCGTCGCTCGAGGCGAAGATGGCTGTCGGCGGGTTGGGCAGCGAGAGAAGCGCGGCACCCGCGGCCTCACCCGAGGCAACGTCGAAGCGCCCTTCCTGGATAAGGTCTTCGTCGCTCTCGATGCCGGCGGCGGCGAGCGCGCGGTGGTGGCCGGCCAGCCGCTGCTCCGAGGCGGCATAGCTGCGATCGCCGACGACGAAGCCGATCCGGCGGTGGCCGAGCGTGATCAGATGCTGCGTCATGTCGAAGGCAGCCGCTTCATTGTCGATGAGGACGCTTGGCCCTTCCTCCATGCGGGTGCCGGGCTGAAGACGGACGAAGGGAATGCCCCGCCGGTTAAGTTCGCCGAGCACGCGCTGGTCGTCGCACGCTGGCGGGGCAAGCACGAGCCCATCGGGGTGCGCCTGATCGATGAGGGCGACGATATCCTCCAGCAGCGTGGGCGAGGCACGATCATAGGGCTGGGCGATCATGCGGATCTTGTCGCGCGCGCAGCGTTCGCGAACGCCAAGCTGGATCTCGTACACGTACCAGGGATTGGGATTGTCGCAGATCAGCGCGATCTGGTGCGAGCGGTGGCCGGCAAGCGCCCGGGCCGCCTGGCTCGGCTGGAAGGCGAGTTCATCCATCACGGCGCGAACGCGATCGCGCTTTTCGGCGCTGACATATTGCTGATCGTTGATGACGCGCGACACGGTCTTGATCGACACGCCAGCGAGCCGGGCGACATCGCGGATCGTGGGCCGATGTCGATCGATGCCGAGGCTGGCGGGAGAAGCGGCCGCGTTCGGGGGCATATCCATTGCTTGCCGTGTAGGGCGCCGGCGCTGCCGTGTCACAGAAGATCGTGGTGAGCGAGCGTGCGTCAATGAACCGAAGCCATTCCCAGGGATTGTTACGGCATGCGACGGTTCGCCCGCCGCATCCCTCTTTTATCTACTTGGGGAGAAATGCCATGGCCGAAGTTCGCAAGGACGAAACCGTCGTGGTCCAGCGTTCGAGCTTCAACGTCGGGCAGATCATCGCTGCGATTGCACTGCTTCTGCTGGTGCTGGGGTTGCTGAAGTTCATTGGCGTCTCGCCGATCTGATCCGAATTATCGCTCGCTGCTGCTGATCGAGGCGCCGCTGCGCGATAGATAGTCGACGATCAGCGGTACCTCGCCCGGCGCCAGCGGAGCGTGATACGTGTCGCGCATCTTCTCGACGATCGCCTGCCATTGCTCGCGCTTCAGCGGCGGCTGGGTCAGCACCATGCTGGCCGAGTGGCAGGCGAGGCAACGCTGGTTGACCAGATCGGCGTGCGGTCCGGCGGGAAAGGTCGCATCGTCGGTCACCGGCTCGACGCTGGTGGAGGTGAGGGTGAAGCCGTTCGAAGCGACGCTGCTGGCGGGCGCAACCGCGCTGGCGCGTGCGGGCTCGGCAGGGCGATGGCGTGTGCCGAGCAGCACTGCGACAAGCAGGGTGGCGAGCAGGAGGACGCCGACGATCGCACCGGTGGAGGGCGCGCGCATCAGGTGAGCGCCACGGTGACGGGTTCGACGCAATTGCGCATATAGCCGCCGGGGTTCCAGTTCGGCTCCATCGGCTGCATCTCGCCGCGCGTGTTGGTGCAGCGGGACATCAAGCGGACGCGCCCACGCCGAGGTACGCCGATCCGCCCGACAAAGCGACGGAAGCCGTATTTCCCTTCATCGGGACCAAGCTTCGCCTCGATCCAGTTGCGGCCATTGTCGCCGGAGATGTGGACGGCGGTCACCCCGGTGTCTCCGCCCATCGCGATCCCCTCGATCGGCAGCACCGGATCATATCCATAGGCAGCGCCGTCGCTGAGGCTGGTGATCCACGACCGCGGGTTCATGCGGTTGATCGGCTCGCTGGGAAAATCCTTTGTCCCGGGGGCGACATGCGCACGCGGTGTCTTGGGGATCTTGTAGGCCTTCGCCATCCAATAGCCCTCGTCGGCGCTCTCGAGCACCTCGATCGAGTCGACGGTCTTCATCCAGTATGTGGAATACCAGCCGGGCACGACGATGCGCACCGGGAAGCCGTTCAGCAGTGGCAGTTGCTCTCCGTTCATGGCGAAGGCGAGCATCACCTCGCCATCACGTGCATGATCGATGGCGAGTGACTTCTCGAAGTCGGGGGCGCCGGGCACCGATGGCTTGTCGAGCGCGCCGACCCGTATCGCGACAGCACCTGCACGGACGCCGGCAAGATCGAGCAGGTGGCGAAGCGGGACGCCCATCCACTTCGCATTGCCCATCGCCCCATGGCCCCATTGCGCGCCGGGCACGCGCGGCTGGAACAGCCCCCGCGAATTGCCGGAGCATTGATTGACCGCGGCAAGCTCGATCCGCGGCATCCGCAGCAACTGGGCGAGCGAGATCGACAGCGGCCGGTTCACCGCGCCGAACAGACGGATGCGATAGGCCTCGACGTCGATCGCGTTCGGCATGTCGCCCCAATGCCAGCGGACGTAGAAGCGGTCGTTCGGGGTGAAGAGGTTCTGCTGGAAGACCTCCATCGGTGTCTCGAGCAGCGCGGGGCGCGCGCGCTGCAGGATCATCGTCCCCTTTTGCGGAAAGTCGCTGGTGAGCGGCCGCGCCCCCGCGCCGCGGGGGAGGCTGAGGTCGACGTCGGCGGCAAGCGCCCGTGCCGCGATCGTCGCAGCGGCACCGCCGGCACCTGCCGCGAGCAGCCGGCGGCGAGTCAACGCCTTCGCCAGCGGGAAATCGAACCGGTCCATCACGCCCCCTGTTGCGCCCCCGTCGCGGATGGCGCGGTTTCCACCACCCGCACTTCCGCGAGGCTGCACGCCTGCACCAATCCTGCGTCCGCTAGCGTATCGGTGACGAGGAAGTCGATATCGCCAAGATCACCGACACGCACCGGCGCCGGGCGACCGAGCTTCGAGGAGTCCAGCGCCAGGATCACCTGACGCGCCTGTGCAATGATGGTCTGCGAAACGCGGACCTCGTCGATATCGAAATCGAGGAACGTCCCGTCGGGCTCGATCGCGGAGGCGCCCACCAGCGCGAAATCGACCTTGAAGCCGCGGATGAAGTCCATCGCCAGGGCGCCGACCACGGCGCGATCGCTGGCCCGCACGCGGCCACCAGCGGCGATCACCTCGATCGATGGGCACTCAGCGAGGATGTCGACGACGTTGAGGTTGTTCGTGATCACCATCAAATTGCGGTGGCCGGTGAGATGGCGGGCAATCGCCTCGGTGGTCGAACCGATGTTGATGAAGAGGCTGGCGCCATCAGGAACCAGTGCTGCCGCCGCAGCGCCGATCGCGGCCTTCGATTCCGCCGCGACGTGGCGACGCTCGGCGTAGCGCAGGTTGTCGACGCCGGAGGTGATGATCGCCCCGCCATGAACGCGTGCCAGCATCGCGCGATCAGCGAGCAGATTCAAATCTTTGCGGATCGTCTGCGGGGTGACGCCTAGCTGCTCGGCAAGCGAATCCACAGAAACGCTGCCGGTGTGGCGCGCGATCTCCAGGATCGCCCGGTGGCGGGCGGCTATGACGTCGGTGCCCGGCGCGCTCATGCCGTCTGCCGCGACGTATTGGCGAAATAGGCGTCGAGCGCCGTCGCGGTACCCGGGGGGGTGTGGAGGCCGAGCTTGCTGCGTCGGTAAAGCACGTCCTCTGACGTCCGCGCCCATTCGTTGGCGACGAGATAATCGACTTCCGCCTGGTAGAGATCGCCACCGAATGGCCGGCCGAGATCTTCAACGGTCTGCGCTTCGCCCAGCAGCCGATCGACGCGGGTGCCGTAGGCGCGGGCGAGGCGGCGCAGAAGCGGGGCGTCCAGGCCGGGACGCGCGGCCTGCAGCGATGCGACGAAGCGGTCGAAGTCAGCATCCGGCATGTCCCCACCGGGAAGCGTGGCGCCCGCTGTCCATGAATTGCCGGCATCCGGGAAGAAGGGAGCGAGCTCTTCGAGCGCGTGTTCGGCGAGCTTGCGATAGGTCGTTATCTTGCCGCCGAAGATGCTCAGCATAGGGGCCCGCCCTTCGCCGGCGTCGAGGTCGAGCACGTAATCACGGGTGACGGCCGAGGCGTTCGACGACTTGTCGTCATAGAGCGGCCGGATACCGGCGTAGGTCCAGCGGATATCACTCTCGCTAACTGGCCGGGCGAAGTAGCGCCGCACCGTTTCGAGCAGATACGTGGTTTCGTCAGCGCTGATCGACGCCTTGGCCGGGGGCTCGTTCCACACCTCGTCGGTCGTGCCGACGAGCGTGTAATCCTGCTCGTACGGAATAGCGAACACGATCCGGCGGTCCGGGTTCTGCAGCATGAACGCGTGATCGCCGTGATACAGTCGCGGCACGATGATGTGGCTGCCCTTGACCAGCCGGACGCCGCGGTCGGTGCGCGCGTCGGGTACGCGGCCGAGCACGTCCGCAACCCAAGGGCCGGCTGCGTTGACGAGGACGCGGGCGCGTACCTCGCGCTCGTCGCGTGCATCGGCAATGGTAGCGATCCAGCCGCTGTCCGTGCGACGGGCGGACACCATCCGCGTGCGCGTTTCGATCCGGGCGCCGCGGGCAGCAGCATCCATGGCGTTCAGCACGACCAGACGGCTGTCTTCCACCCAGCAGTCAGAATAGACGAACGCCTTGCCCGAAGGCGTCGCGAGCCCGTCGCCAAGCGGCGAGCGTTCGAGCCGCACGGTGCGGGTGCCGGGCAGCTTCTCTCGCCCGCCGAGATGATCGTAGAGGAAGAGGCCGAGGCGAACCATCCAGGCCGGACGCGGCGACTGCGTTTGCGGCAGGACGAATTCGAGTGGCCAGATGATGTGGGGCGCCATGCCGAGCAGCCGCTCCCGCTCGATCAGCGCCTCGCGCACCAAGCGGAACTCGCCATATTCGAGATAGCGCAGGCCGCCATGGATCAGCTTCGTGGAGGCGGACGAGGTGTGGCTTGCCAGATCGTCCTGCTCGACCAGCAGCACCGACAGGCCGCGGCCCGCCGCATCGCGAGCGATGCCCGCGCCGTTGATTCCGCCGCCCACGATCAGCAGGTCGACCGTGCCGCCGTCGGCACTTCCTACGGCGCTTGCCGCCATCATCTTTGCTCCGAACTGGTGTAGGCAACATAGGGAAGCGGTCAGCAAATGAAAGCGTTGACGTTCGTACGAAAGCGCGCGAGGTTCGTTTCGAAAGTCGATGGAGGTGTAAATGGCGTCCCACATTCTGGTGATCGATCAGGGGACGACCTCTACGCGTAGCGTGCTGTTCGATGATGCCGCGCGCCGCGTCGCGATCGCGCAAACCGAGTTTGCGCAGCATTATCCGGCGCATGGCTGGGTGGAGCATGATCCCGAAGACATCTGGCGCGACACGCTGGCGACCGCGCGTGAGGCGATCGAGAAGAGTGGGGTGTCACTCCAGGCAATTGCCGCGATCGGCATCACCAACCAGCGCGAAACGGCGGTGATCTGGGACCGCGCCACTGGCGTGCCGATCCACAATGCCATTGTCTGGCAGGACCGGCGCGGCGCGGCCTTGTGCACGCAGCTGCGCACGGACGGCGTTGAGGATCTGATCCGCGCCCGCACGGGCCTGCTGATCGATCCCTATTTCTCAGCCACCAAGATAGCGTGGATGCTGGACAATGTGCCGGACGCGCGGGCACGCGCCGAGCGCGGCGAGCTCGCGTTCGGCACGATCGACAGTTTCCTCTTGTGGCGGCTGACCGGCGGGAAGGTGCATGCGACCGACGTCACCAACGCCAGCCGCACGATGCTGTTCGATATCCATCGCAGCAGCTGGGACGAGGAATTGTGCCGCGCGATCGGCGTGCCGATGTCACTGCTGCCGGAGGTGCACGACAATGCGCACCTCTACGGCACCACGGATGCCGACCTGTTTGGCGCGCCGATCCCAATTGCCGGGATGGCAGGGGACCAGCAATCCGCCTTGTTCGGTCAGGCCTGCTTCGATCGCGGGACCGCCAAATCGACCTATGGCACCGGTTGTTTCATGTTGCTCAATACCGGCGCGGAGGCAGTGGAATCGAAGCACCGGCTTCTGACGACACCCGCCTATCGGCTGGGCGGCAAGACCATCTATGCGCTGGAAGGCTCGATCTTCGTCGCCGGCGCGGCGATCAAGTGGCTGCGCGACGGCATCGGCATCATCACGCACGCCAGCCAGACCAACGACATGGCGACGCGCGTCGCGGACAGCCACGGCGTCTATATGGTGCCGGCCTTCGTCGGGCTTGGCGCCCCGCATTGGGACCCGGAGGCGCGGGGCTCGATCCACGGGCTGACGCTGGATACGACGGCGGCGCACCTGGCGCGGGCGGCGCTGGAGGCGGTGGCCTACCAGACGCTCGACCTTGCCGAAGCCATGGCGGCCGATGGCGGCGGCCGGCCAAAGCTGCTGCGTGTCGATGGTGGCATGGCCGCGAACGACTGGCTCTGCGGTTTTCTCGCGGATCTCACCGACATGACGGTGGAGCGGCCGACCGATCTGGAGACGACCGCGCGTGGCGCGGCCTTCCATGCGGGACTGGCGACTGGTGTTTGGTCAGGCCTCGACGAACTGGCTGGCCTGTGGTCCCGGGAGCGCAGCTTTGCGCCGTCGATGAGCCCCGAGACGCGGGCGCCGCTCGTCGCTGGCTGGCACGATGCGGTCCGGCGGACGCTGAGTCAGCTGCACGAGGGCTGACGCGCTCAGACCTCGGGCGTGTGCGCGGCGTAGCCTGAGGCGCCGAACACGCGCAGATAACGCGCGATCTCCGCCGGGTCGCCGGATGCCTTGGCGGGGTTGTCGGATAGTTTGACCGCCGGCCGGCCGTTGGCGCTGGTGACCTTGCAGACGAGCGAGATGGGCTCCAGCCCCGGATGCCCGTCCGGATCACAACCGCGAAAATCGTTGGTGAGGTTGGTACCCCAGCCGAAGCTGGTCCGCACGCGCCCCGCGAAGTGGTGACGGACGCGCTCGATCGACTCGACGTCCATGCCGTCCGAGAAAATCAGAAGCTTCTCGCGTGGATCGCGGCCCTTCTCCTGCCACCAGGCGATGATCTCCTCGCCCGCCTCGACCGGGGGCGCACTGTCCGGGCGAAAGCCGGTCCAGTCCGCGACCCAGTCGGGCGCGTCGGTGAGGAAGCGGCTGGTGCCATAGGTGTCGGGAAGGACGATCAGCAGGTTGCCGGCATATTGGCCGCGCCATTCCTCCAGCACCTGATAGGGTGACTGGGCGAGGGCCGCATCGTCGGGCGCGAGCGCGGCCGCCACCATGGGTAGTTCGTGCGCATTGGTGCCGATCGCCTCGAGATCATTGTCCATCGCGAGCAACACGTTCGACGTGCCGATGAACCGATCGCCAAGACCTTCCTTCAGCGCCTCGACGCACCAGCGCTGCCACAGGAAGCCGTGCCGGCGCCGGGTGCCGAAATCCGAGATGGCGAGATCGGGGAGTGCGCGCAGCCGCTCGACCTTGGCCCAGAGCTTCGCCTTGGCGCGCGCATAGGTGACGTCGAGCGCGAACCGGCCCTTGCCGTGGAGCGTCGCCCGCGCGCGCAATTCGTTAACGATGGCGAGCGCCGGGATTTCCCACATGGTGGTGTCTGTCCACGGGCCGGCAAAGCGCAGCTGGAACTGGCCGTCCGCACGCGACAGTTCATATCCCGGCAGCTGGAAATCGGCGAGCCAGGCGAGGAAATCGGGCGCGAACATGCGGCGCTCGCCGTAGAAGCTGTTGCCGGCGAGCCAGATCAGTTCCTTCTTCGTGAAGCGGATCGTGCGGGCGTGATCGAGCTGCGCGCGAAGCTCGCCCTCGTCGATGATGTCGGCGAGCCGAACGGCGCCGGACCTGTTGATCAGTTCGAACGTGACGTTCACGTCGCGGTGCAGCCGCCAGATCATCTGCAGCATCAGCAGCTTGTAGAAATCCGTATCGAGCAGGCTTCGGACGATCGGATCGAGCCGGAAGGCGTGATCGTAGGTGCGGGTTGCGATGTCGGTAACGGCCATGATCAGGCGAACGGATCAGGCGCTGCTGCGGTTGCCGTTCGCCACGCTCAGGCCGGCTCCATCACCGACAGGATGTCATCGACCTTGCCGACCGCAAAGGCGCTATACTCGTCGCCAATCGCATAGGGCAGCAGGATGTTACGCTTATGGCGAAGCGCGCCGCAGCTGTAGGTGACGTTCGGGACATAGCCGCCGCGCTGCTCGGCGCTGGGGAACAATAGGGGCGAGGGCGTGCGTGCCAGCACCTTCGACGGATCAGACTTGTCGAGCAGGCAGGCGCCGACGCAATAACCGCGGATCATCCCCACGCCATAGGTGAACACCAGCCAGCCTTCGTCGATTTCGATCGGGGAGCCGCAATTGCCGAGCTGAACGAACTCCCAGGGATATTTCGGAGCCATGATCCGTTCCCCTTCGTCCCAGTGGCTGATATCGTCCGACCGCAGCAGCCAGATGTTCTCGTTATCCTGTCGGCCGAGCATGACGAACTTGCCGTCGATGCGCCGCGGAAACAGCGCCATGCCCTTGTAGGCCGTCATCGCCCCCGTCAGCGCGCGCATCTGGAAGGTGCGAAGGTCAACCCCGCGCAGCAGCTCCTGCGTGGCCTTGACGCCGTCGAACGCAGTGTAGGTGCCAATCACGCTCTTGGAGCCATCATCGTCGGTGAAGTTCACCATGCGCAGGTCCTCAACGCCCTGTCGTTGGCTTGGGAGAACCGGGAAGATGACGGTTTCGGACACGTCGTCGCTTTCATCGCACATCAGATGCGACCACCCGTCGATGACGCCATCGAGCCGCGGCGGTGTGCCGTGCTGGCTCGCGGGATCGATCACCACGTCGGTCCCGCCGTCCCAGGTTCCGGTGCGGAAGGTGACGGATGAAATATGGCCCTCACCGATCCCGCGTAGTGAGAGGAGGAACGGCATCTTGTCGTCCGTCACGTCGGCGTCTGGCAGGCGCACGATGCTGGGATTGAAAAGCGCCGCGGATTCAAAGGCATATTCCTGGCTGAAATAGGCGCCGATCAGCAGTCGATCAGTTTCCGACAGCGACGGATCAAGGCCGATCTCCTCGCAGACCGAATTGAAGCGGCGCAGGAACGTCTCGTCCGCATTGTCGTGTCGTTCGTGCATCGGGATGGCAAGCAGGGTGCGCATCCGCCGTCGCATCGCCGGGCTGAGTGCGAGGAGCCGCTGCACCACCTCCTGCATGCGCGGCGGCCGGCCACGCGCGAACGCTTCGGGATAGGCGAAGCTGAACGGGCGGATGACGGTGCGGGACGGATCGGGCTTCAGCTCGAGGGGAAGCTTGGTGAATACGTCCGCTGCCTTCATCCGATATCCTCCCAAGTGCGCCCCGATGCGCAAGGTAACGGGCGGACGGCGGAACGGCTCCCGCTGCCGAGCGCGATTTGCATTGTACGCCATCGCGCGTTTCGATTACAGGCGCCGCCGGATCCGGGCGTGCCCGGGCCCGAAGATCGCGCCGGTGCCCTTTGACGGGGCTGAAAACGGGAATGCGGTGCGAGGGGCGTGCCCCTCAATTCCGCGGCTGTCCCTGCAACTGTAAGCGGTGAGTGAGAAGCACAGGCGCCGGCGGTCTCGTCCGGCCAGCCACTGGGATGATCCCGGGAAGGCGTGTTTCGAGCGACGACCCGCGAGCCAGGAGACCTGCCAGCGCTGTCGCTCATGTCTCGCGCTCAGGGGATGGCGGAGGCACGGATCTCTTCCGTTCGAGCGACGAAAGGCCGCGGGCGAGCATCTGTTCGCCTCGGTCCTAGTGCTGCGCGGCCACGGGGCTGCGATCGGCGCACGTCGCCCGGGCACCCGCGTTGCCCACCGTCGTGCCCCGGCGTCCGCCAAAGCGCGGGCGGCCCCGACCGCGCGTTCGGGAACTGACGCGGGGAAGAAGATCATGATGAAGCCGCTCGTGTCCCTGTTCGCACTCGTTGCAGCCACACCGGCACTCGCCCAGAGCAATCCCACCCTGCCGACCACCGACGCGAGCGGGAACGATATTGTCGTCACGGGATCGCGCTCCGGCGACAGCGTCGAGGTGCGTAACCTGCCGGCATCGGTGACGCTGCTGACCGCGGCGGACCTGGAAGAGCGGCAGACGCGTATCGTTTCCGACGTGCTGCGCGACGTGCCGGGCGTGGCGGTGAGCCGCACTGGCGGTGTCGGTGGCGTCACCCAGGTGCGGCTGCGCGGCGGGGAGAGCAACCACGTGCTGGTGCTGGTCGACGGGATCGAAGCGTCGGACCCCTATCAGGGCGAGTTCGATTTCGGCACGCTGATCGCCGACGAAGCGGCGAAGATCGAGGTGCTGCGGGGCCAGCAATCCTCGCTTTACGGCTCGGACGCGATCGGGGGCGTGATCCAGTACATCACGCTGACCGGGCGCGAGGCGCCGGGGATATTGCTCCGCGCGGAAGGCGGATCGTTCGGCACCTTTGCGGGCGGCGCACGGGTTGCGGGGTTCAGCGATACCGCGGACTATGCGTTGTCGAGCTCGATCTACCGCACCGATGGCACGCCCAGCGCGATCGGCGGCAGCCGCAATGTCGGGGCAACCAGCATCGGTGCGAGCGCGAAGCTGAGCTGGACGCCGTCCGACACGTTCAAGCTGATCGGCGTCGGGCGCTACGGCTATACCGATGCGCTGACCAACGACAGCGACAATGATCCGGCAAGCCCGCTATTTGGCCAGACGATCGACAGCCCGGGCGTCCATTCGCGCAGCGAGGCCTTCTATGGCCTGGCGCGGGCGGAATTGTCGCTCGCAGATGGACGCTGGACCAACGCCCTCACGGGCCAGTTTTCCGATACGACGCGCGAGAATTTCACGGCTGCGGGGCTCGATTTCGGCGACAAGGGCCGGCGGTACAAGGTCACGTTCGAGACGAGCTATCGCTTTGGCGATGATCGCGTCGCGCACCGGCTGACTGGCGCGGTTGATTACGAGCGGGAGGAGTTTCAGAACACCACGCCCGGCGGCTTCGCGTTCAACGGGCGGCGCTCGACGACCAACTGGGGGTTTGTCGGCCAGTATGAAGTGACGGTCGACGATGCGCTGTCCGCCGGAGCCAGCGTGCGGCAGGACGAGAACGACCGGTTCGAGGACGTGACCACCTGGCGCGCGCAGGCCGGCTACCGCCTGCCAATCGGCCTGCGGCTGCGCGGCGCCTATGGCACGGGCGTCAAGAACCCGGGCTATTACGAGCTCTTCGGCTATTCCGACGGCCGCTACATCGGCAATCCGGATCTGAAGCCGGAGAAGTCGGAAGGATGGGAGGCCGGCGTCGATCAGGAACTGGCCGGCGGCAAGGGGACGATCGGCGTCACCTATTTCGATAACCGGCTGAAAAACGAGATCTACATCGCCTATCCGGCCCCTGCGTTCGACGCGACGCCGCTGAATCGCACCACCTTGTCGAAGCAGCATGGCGTCGAGCTCTTCGCCTCCGCGCGGCCGATCCCGCAGATCAAGTTCGACCTGGCCTATACCTATCTGAAGGCGCGCGAGAATGGCGTCGACGAGGTTCGGCGCCCGCGGCATGTGGCCAGCCTCAACACGACGATCTTCAGCACCGACCAGCGCTTCTCCGGCACGCTGACCGTGCGGTACAACGGCCGCCAGACGGACGTGACGTTTACCGACCCGACCTATGCGACATCACCTTTGGTGGAGCTGCAGGAGTTCGTGCTGGTGAACCTCAACGCCGAATATCGTCTGTCGGATCGCCTGTCGCTGTTCGGCCGGATTGAGAACCTGACCGACGAGGATTATCAGGAGATCTTCAGCTTCGCCGCGGCCGGACGGGCTGCCTATGGCGGCGTGCGGGCACGCTTCTGATGATGGGCTGGGCCGGCGCGATGCGCGTCCGCAATCGCGCGGGTTCAGCGCAGCTGCGCCGCGATCGACCGGGCGGCGCGGACGTAGGCGGGGCCGCCACAGACCGTCCAGGATTGCGGCAGGCGGATGCGGGGAATGGATGCGAGCACCGGGTGGTGCAGCATCTCCGTTCCCTGATCGCTGATCCGGTCGGTCTCCGTTTCCACCACCAGATAGTCGGGCTGCGCGCGAGCCAGTTCCTCGAGGCCGATCCGCGACAAGGCGGGCTTGCCGAGCGAGACGGCGAGATTGCGCAGCCCGACGTGGCGCAGCAGTTCGTCGACGAGCGTGCCGGCGCCGGTGAGATAGCCACGCCGCTGGTAATAAGCCGCCGTCCGGCCGCGCCCGGCACCCGTCGACACCGTACCAAGCTGTGCATTCATGTGTGCAATCAGTGCTTCGCCGCGCGCCGGATGACCGACGGCGGCAGCAATCGTACGCACTTGGTCGATGATTTCGGCGTAGCTGTTCGCTGGCGGCACATCGAGCGTGCGGGCGCGGCCGCGCAGCGCGGTAGTGGCAGCATCGACGCGGCCAGGCGCTGCGACGATGAGGTCCGGCCGAAGCGCCAGCACATCCTCCGCGCCGCCGCGCGTGATCGGATAACGCCGCGCCTGCGCCGCGTCCGCCGACATCGAGGGATCGCGGGCGTTGCGCGACAAGGCGACGATCTGGCCCCGATCGGCGAGCGCCATCAGATATTGGTCGGCGCACAGGTTGAGCGACACGATGCGCTTAGGCGTCGGTGCTGGCGCTGCGGCGATCAGGGTGGGCATCAGCAGGATGGCGAGCAGGCGGCGCATGGCAGCGCTTTGCCCCGCTTGGCGGCGGCGCGCTAGACGATGGTGGTGACTCGCCCCTGGCTCTGGCCCTTGTTGATCGTGATGGTCGTCCTCGCCGCGATGCTGGGCGTGGCGATCGGCAGCACGACCATCCCGCCGGCGCGGCTGCTGGCGGCATTGGGCGGCTGGGGCGATCCGATCGAGCGGGCCATCGTGGTCGAGCTGCGGTTGCCGCGTGTGATCCTTGGACTCGCCGTCGGCGCGATCCTGGGCCTGGGCGGGGCGGCGCTGCAGGGATATCTGCGCAATCCGCTGGCAGAGCCATCGGTGCTGGGCGCATCGAATGGCGCTGCGCTGGGCGCGGTGGTGGCGCTGTATTTCGGGCTGGCGATCGCGAACCCGGTGGTGCTGCCAGTGCTGGCGATCACGGGCGCACTGCTTGCGCTGTCGTTGCTGTTCGTGCTGGCGGGGCGATCGGAAAGCGCGCTGACACTGATCCTGGCGGGCATCGCGGTATCGACGCTGGCGGGGGCCGGGATCAGCCTGGCGCTGAACCTGTCGCCCAACCCCTTCGCGGCGATGGAGATCACCACCTGGCTGCTCGGCAGCCTGGAGGATCGATCGTTCCAGCATGTCGCCATCGCCCTACCGTGCGTCATGGCGGGGATGCTGCTGCTCGCGGGACAGGGGCGGGCGCTGGATGCGCTGACGCTCGGGGAGGACGGCGCGGCGGCGCTGGGCGTGAACCTTCGTGCGGTGCGGCTGCGGCTGCTGCTGGGGGTGGCGATCGGGGTGGGCGGCGCCGTGGCCGTGTCGGGCGCAATCGGCTTCGTCGGGCTGATCGTGCCGCACCTGGTGCGCCCGCTGACCGACCGCAGCCCGTCGGCGGTATTGTGGCCGAGCGCGGTGGCGGGGGCGGCGCTGCTGACGCTCGCCGATGTGGCGGTTCGGGTGATCCCGGCGAGCAACGAGTTGAAGCTCGGCGTGGTGACCGCGTTCCTCGGCGTGCCGGTATTCCTGATCCACCTGATGCGGGAGCGGCGCCTGTGGTGAGCGTCGCAACCAGTGCATTGACGGTCAATCTTGGCCGCCGAACGGTCGTTCGCGGTATCTCCGTGAACATGGATGGCGGCCAGTTGATCGGCATTCTCGGCCCGAACGGTGCGGGGAAGTCCACCTTTGTACGCGCCTTGCTGGGTTTGCTGCCGCATGAGGGCACCGTGAGCATCGACGACGCGGATCGCGCGTCTCTGCCCGGCCATGAAGTGGCGCGGCGGATCGCCTATCTGCCGCAGGGGCAGGTGCTGCATTGGCCGGTGACGGTGGAGCGGCTGGTGGCGCTGGGACGGCTGCCGCACTTGGCGCCCCTGTCGCGGCTGGGGGACGAAGACCGCGCGGCGATCGAGCGGGCGCTGGCGCGGACGGACGTGGCGCATCTACGCGCGCGGGTGGCGACGGAACTGTCCGGGGGCGAGCGGGCGCGGGTGTTGCTGGCGCGGGCGCTGGCGGTGGAGGCGCCGGCGCTGATCGCGGACGAGCCGCTGGCGAGCCTCGACCCTGCGCACCAGATCGAGGGGATGGAGCTGCTGCGCGCCGAGGCGGATGCCGGCGCGCTGGTGATCGCTGTGCTGCACGACCTGACGCTGGCGGCGCGCTTCTGCGATCGGGTGCTGGTGATGGCGGACGGCGAGCTCAAGGCCGATGGCGCCCCCGGGGCGGTGCTTACGCCCGCGCTGCTCGCCGACGTCTATGGCATCGCGGCGCGATACGTCGATGGCCTGATCGTTCCGCTGGACCGCCTGCGCTGACCCCGCTTCGCTATTGCGAATAATTCGCATAGACGCTAGCGGAGGCCATCAGCCTGCTGCTGCGGGCGAAGAGGGTTTTTCATGCAGGCGAGCGACGCGACGGTGACGGGTGAACAGCGGGCGACCCGCGGTGCCGCCAACCGTCCGGATTCGCCGGCCGGTGCGCAGCGCGCCAAGCGCAAGGTGCGCGCGGCGTGGCTGAAGCAGCTCCACATGTGGCATTGGGTGAGCGCGGCGGTGTCGCTGGCCGGCATGCTGCTGTTCGCGATCACCGGCATCACGCTCAATCACGCTGCCTCGATCGGTGCTGAGCCGAAGGTGACGCAGGTGGAGGCGGTGCTGACGCCCCAGGCGCTGGCCAAGCTGCGCGGTGACCATGCCGCGGACGCGCAATTGCCAGCCGACGTTGCCACGGTGGTGCGCGACAAGGTGGGGCTGGACCCCGCCGGGCGCGCCGGCGAGTGGTCCGACACGGAAGTCTATGTCGCCATGCCGGGCCCGGGGCGCGACGCCTGGGTGAGCATCGATCGCGAGAGCGGCAAGATCTCGGCCGAGACGACGTGGCGCGGCTGGATCTCCTACCTCAACGACCTGCACAAGGGCCGCAACACCGGTGACGCCTGGTTCTGGTTCATCGATGCCTTTGCCGTTGCCTGCATCATCTTCACGCTGACCGGGCTGCTGCTGCTGCAGCTTCATGCCCGGCATCGCCCGTCCACCTGGCCACTGGTGGCGACGAGCCTGCTCGTGCCGCTGCTGCTCGCCATGTTCCTGATCCACTGAGCCTGTTTGTTCCGGGAGGTTCCATGCGCCCTGCCTATCTGCTGCTAGCCGGCGTCATCAGCACGCCAGCGACCGCGGCGACCGTTACGATCACCATCCCGCGGCTGAAGGTGGCGGAATATCACCGTCCCTATGTGGCGGGCTGGCTGGAGCCGGCGGGGGGCGGCGCGGCGCGCACCGTCTTCGTCTGGTACGACATCAAGAAGGGCGGGGCGGAGCCGGGCACCAAGTGGCTGGCGGACCTCCGCAGCTGGTGGCGCAAGGGCGGCCGCAACCTTTCCCTGCCGGCCAATGGCGTGAGCGGCGCGACGCGCGCGCCGGGCACCTATCAGGTGCCGCTGCCGGCGGACCTCAAGCCCGGGCAATATGTGCTGAACATCGAGGCCGCACGCGAGACCGGCGGGCGCGAGCTGGTGCAGGTGCCGATCACCGTGCCGGGCAAGGGCGGCACCGCCACCGGCAAATCCGAACTCGGCACCATTACCGTCCGCTAAGAAAGGGACCCTCTATGCGCATCCGCACCATCGTGCTGGCGGCCGCTGCTGCCATCACCGCCGCGACGCCCGCGCTGGCGCATCGCCAGTGGCTGCTGCCGTCGACGACGACGCTGGCCGACACCAACCAATATGTGACGGTGGATGCGGCGGTTTCGAACGACCTGTTCTACGCCGATCACGTGCCGATGCGCCCCGAGCAGATCAAGGTGTGGGCGCCGGACGGCACGCCCGCGACGATCGAGAATGCGTCGACGGGCAAATATCGTACGACCTTCGACGTGAAGATCGACAAGCCGGGCACGTGGAAGATCGGCACCGAGATGAATGCCGTGAACGGCAGCTTCAAGCTGAACGGCGAAGACTGGCGCGTCGGCGGCCGCCGGCCGCCGATGGGCGGCGCAGGCGCAGGGGCGGGCGGCGCTGGTGCTGCCGGCGCGCCGGCACGGCCGATGCCGAAGTTCGTCGCGAGCCCGGCGGAGATCCCGGCCGGCGCCACCGACATCAAGCTGACCGAGGTGATCGGCACCAACGCGGTGTTCGTGACCGCGGGCCCCGCCACCGAGGGCGCGTTCAAGCCGACCGGCAAGGGGCTGGAGATGCAGCCCATCACGCACCCGAGCGCGCTGGTGGCGGATGAGGACGGCCAGTTCCGCTTCCTCGTCGACGGCAAGCCGGCGGCGGGCGTGAAGGTGACGGTGGTGCCGGGTTCGAAGAAGTTCCGCGACAGCGAGGAAGCACAGGAGCTGACCACCGGCGCGGACGGCGTGCTGCGTGTGAAATGGCCGGTTCCCGGCATGTACTGGATGAGCGCGACCCTGACCGACGCCAAGCCGAGCGCGCCGCGCGCGACCGAGCGGCGGATGACCTATACCACGACGCTGGAAGTGCCCGCGCCCTGACGCGGCGCCACTTGCCGGCAACAGGGATGCGCCAGCGATGAGCGGCGAGGGCGCGGGCGCGGGTGGCGGCATATCGCCGCGCATCGCGGTGGGCGCGATCGATCCCGCCGCGATGGCGGGCTGGGATCCGACGCTGCCGATCGTCGAGCTTGGCGGCGCGACCATGGGAACCGGGTGGCGGGCGATGTTCGCCGCGCCGCCCGCCGTGGATCGCGGCCAGCTGCGCGGAGCGATCGTGGCGCTGCTCGATCAGCTGGTGGCGGAGATGAGCCATTGGGAGCCCGATTCGGCGCTCGGCCGCTTCAACCGCGCGGCGCCGGGCAGCTGGACCGCGCTGCCGCCCGACTTTGCGACCGTGATCGCCGCTGCGCTCGACCTCGCCGCGCAAACCTTCGGCGCGTTCGATCCGGCGATCGGCGCGCTGGTGGATCTGTGGGGCTTCGGTCCGGTCCCCGCCGCGGGGCGCCCCGACGATGCTTCGGTGCGCGCGGCGCTTGAGCAGGGGGGCTGGCAGCGGCTGCACTTCGACCCCGCGGCGCGGCGATTGTTGCAGCCGGGCGGGCTCCGCCTCGACCTGTCAGGCATCGCCAAGGGGCATGGGGTGGACCGCGTGTCGGCGCTGTTGATGGAGCGTGGCGTGCGGCACAGCCTGGTTGAGATCGGGGGCGAGTTCGTCGGACGCGGGATGCGGCCGGATGGCGATCCCTGGTGGGTGGAGCTGGAGACGCCGGCCGGCGAGGTGAGGCCGATCCGCGTCGCGCTGCATCAACTGGCGGTCGCGACATCGGGCGATTACGTGCGCGGCAAGCATACGATCGATCCGCACACTGGCCGGCCGGTCCATCACGCGCTGGCCGTGAGCGTGATCCACCGTTCCGCGATGCTGGCCGATGCCTGGGCGACAGCGCTCAGCGTGGTCGGGCCGGAGGATTTCCTGCCGCTGTCCGAGGCGCACGGCCTTGCTGCGCGAGCGCTGATCCGGACGGACGGCGGCGTGCGGGAGCTTCTGAGCCCGGCCCTGCAGGCGATGATCGCGGATTAGGATGACGCAGCCGATCGCACGCCCGAGCGTTCTAGAGCGGGGCGAATAGGAGGCGACATGGAAATCCTGAAACTGCCGCCCGGACAGCCGGCGCCAAGCGACGGTGATTGCATCCGAATCCAGCAACTGGCCGACGACAAGTTCGAACTGAGCGGATCGGTGCTGCTGAGCTGCGGCGATGGCGATGCCGCCGATTCGGTCTCGCTCGTCGGCGGCGAGCCCTATCCGAGCTATGACGATGCGGAAGCCGCAGGGCTTGCCTGGCTGACCGAGCATTGCCCCGAACGCGTATTCATCGCGCGATCGGCGGGCACCGCGCCGCTGCCGGACATGGTCTAGGCCGCGCCCCGTTACCGGGGGCGCGAGCCTGCCGTCGTGCTCATCGAATAGGGACGCGCGCCGGGCGCCGTGCCCCAAGCCTTGTTGGGCGTTGCCTGCATGGCGAAGCGAAGCTCGCCGCCGGCGGTGAGTTCGTCGTGGCGAAGATAGCTGCGTTCCAGCGGGCGACCGTTCAGCGTGACGCGGCCGACATAGCGGTTTGCGTCGGAGAGACCGTTGGCAACGATGGTGAAGCGCTTGCCGTTCGGCAGCGTCAGCGCGGCGCGATTTACGAAGGGTCGGCCGATGACATATTCGTTCGATCCCGGCGCGACGGGATAGAAGCCGAGCGCGGTGAAGACGAGCCAGGCGGACATCTGGCCGAGATCGTCATTCCCCGACAGCCCATCGGACGCTGCCTTGTACTGGGCGTCGACGATCTGCTTCAGCCGTTCCTGCGTGCGCCATGGCTGGCCGGCAAAAGCATAGAGATAGGCGACGTGGTGGCTTGGCTCGTTGCCGTGGATATATTGGCCGATGAGGCCGGCGATGTCCTCGGCATGGCTGTAATCGAGCTTCGAATTGTCGTGATCGAACATGGCGTCGAGCTTCGCCACCGCGGCGGCGTCTCCGCCCAGAAGGCGGAACATCGCGGCCTGATCCTGCGGCACGAACCAGGAATATTGCCAGGCATTCCCCTCGGTATAGTCACTGCCATAGTTGATCGCGGTGGGATCGAACGGGGTGCGGAAGCTGCCGTCCGTTTTGCGGGCGCGCAGGAAGCCGGTCCTGGCGTCAAAGCTGTTGCGCCAGTTGCCGGCGCGCTTCTCGAACGCCGCCGCGACATCGGCCTTGCCGAGCGCGCGGGCCATGCGGGCGATGGTCCAGTCGTCATAGGCGTATTCGACCGTCTTGGAGGCGGCCTCCGGCTCCTTGTCGATCGGCACGAAGCCAAGCCGCATATAGTGATCGAGCCCGCCATAGGGGCCGTAGCTGGCGCTCTTCACCATTGCATCGAGCGCGGCATCGGCATCGAAGCCGCGCAGGCCCTTCAGATACGCGTCGGCGATGACGGGAACGGCGTGATAGCCGATCATCGTCCACGTCTCGCGGCCGTGGAATTGCCAGACGGGGAGGATGCCGAACGGGCTCGCTTGCTGGCTGGCAAGGAGCGACTTCACGAAATCGCGGTTGCGCTGTTCCGGCTGGACGAGGAGCAGCAACGGGTGCTCGGCGCGGAACGTATCCCAGAGCGAGAAGGTGGAATGGAAGGTGAAGCCGTCCGTCCGGTGCACCTGATCGTCGGGGCCGCGATAGCGCCCGTCCGCATCGGAGAAGACGCTGGGGGCGATCATCGCGTGATAGAGCGCGGTGGAGACCATGCGCTTCATCGGCGCGGGGGCGTCGACCTCCAGGGTGGCGAGCGCCTGGGCCCAGGCGGTGCGGGCAGCGGCGGCGACGGCGTCGAAGCTGCCGGGCTCGCTGTCGAGATTGGCGATCGCGCCATCCTCGTCGACGCTGGAAATGGCGACCTTCAATTCCAGCGGGCGGGTGAGGCGGCCGAAATCGAGCGCGGCGACGAGCGCCTGGCCCTGTAGCTGCGCAAGGTCGGCGCGGCCGCGACCGGGGGCCTGGAAGCCCGTGTAGGCGATCTTCCCCTCGCGATTGTGGAAGGCGTGGCCGGCCAGCGGCGCGTTCGGGCGGATCGCGAAATAGAGCTTGCGCGCCGGGGCCCAGCCGCGCGTCTCGCGCATGCCGGTGATCGTGCCATTGGGGCGCAGGCGGACCGACGACCAGAGGATCTTGCCCGGATAATTGTACAGCGAGGAGCGCAGGTCGAGGACGACATGCGCGTCCTTGCCCGCGGGAAAGGTATAGCGGTGGACGCCGACGCGGGTGCCGGCGGTAAGCTCGGCGCGCACGCCGCTTTCGGCGAGGGTGACGGCGTAATAGCCCGGCCGCGCGACTTCGGCGTCGTGGCTGAAGCGGGAGCGATAGCCCGAGCCGGGCTTGCCCGGATCGCCCGGCTCGAGCGGCACGTTGGCGCCGGCCACGGGCATCAGCAGGAAATCGCCGAGATCGGAATGGCCGGCGCCGGAGAAATGGGTAAGCGAGAAGCCCTGGATCGTCGGATCATCGTAGCGATAGCCGGCGGCGTGGCCGTAGCATTCGCGGATCTGGCAGGTGGTGTCGGTGTCGGGGCTCACCTGCACCATGCCGAAGGGAGCGACGGCGCCGGGAAAGGTGTGACCCTCGCCGCCCGTCCCGATGAACGGATCGACGCTGTCATAGGTGGATTGCGCGAGGCCGGGGGCAGCGAGCGAGGCGCTGGCGAGGAGCAGCGCGAGAGCGGGGCGGAGCATCCGCGGGGTTAGAGCATGACGGCGGCGGTGCGGCCAAGCCCCCCGAAGGCAGGCGATGCAAAAGCGCGCGCGCTTCCTATCTCTGCCGGTTCATGACCCAGGATACCCCGCTCATCCTCGCGTTCGGCGACAGCCTGATCGCGGGCTATGGCCTTGCCGCGAGCGAAAGTTTCCCGGCGCAGCTGGAGGCGGCGCTTCGGCCACGGCATCCGGCGGCGCGGGTGATCAACGCCGGCGTCTCCGGCAACACGACCGCGGATGCGCTGCGCCGGCTGCCGCGGCTCTTGAGCGGGCTCGCCGCACGGCCGGATCTTGCCATCGTGCAGATCGGCGCGAACGACGTGCTGCGCAGCCTTCCGCCGGCGCAGACGCGCGCGAACCTCGATGCGATGCTGACCGAATTCGCGAGGTGCGGCATCCCGGTGCTGCTGGCGACGCTGGAGCCCCCGGCGATCCTGCATGCGCGGACCGGGCCGTATCTGGGGGTGCATGGCGAGGTGGCGGCGCGGCATGGCGCGGCGGTGAGCGGCTTCTTCCCGGCGGGCGTGCTGGGGCGGGCGGACATGGTGTTGTTCGACCGCGTCCACCCGAATGCGCGCGCGATCGCGGCGGTGGTCGCGCACCTGCTGCCGGCGGTGGAGCAGGCGCTGACGAAGGCGGGGATCGCGGCTGCCGCCTGATGTGGCTTCGATCGGCTGAGTCGCTTGTTCCGGCGCGTTTGATCGATTTAGCCGCTCTTACTGACGAATTTATGTTGCTTCCATCGCGGCGCGATCTGCCTAGTCTCGGGCAAGAACATCGCGACGAGAGGATATCAAGATGGACGCACCCACTAGTGGCTGCCCGGTTACCGGAAGCCCCCTCAGCGATCATTCCAAGGAACCGGCGGCGCTTCGCAAGTTGCTCGGCCGTACGAACCGGGATTGGTGGCCGAACCAGCTGTCGCTGGAAATTCTTCAACAGGACGGCCTGTCGGGAAATCCGATGGGCGACGACTTCGATTACGCCGCGGAGTTCAAGACGCTCGACCTGGAAGCGGTGAAGGCGGATCTTCGCGCGCTGATGACCGACAGCCAGCCGTGGTGGCCGGCCGATTACGGTCACTATGGCCCGTTCTTCATCCGCATGGCGTGGCACTCGGCCGGCACCTATCGCACCGGCGACGGGCGCGGCGGTTCGTCGTCGGGCGCGCAGCGGTTCGCCCCGCTCAACAGCTGGCCGGATAACGGCAACCTCGACAAGGCGCGGCGCCTGTTGTGGCCGATCAAGCAGAAGTACGGCCGCAAGCTGAGCTGGGCGGACCTTTTCATCCTGACCGGCAATGTCGCGATCGAATCGATGGGCGGCCCGGTGTTCGGCTTCGGCGGCGGGCGCGAGGACGTGTTCGAGCCGGAAAAGGACATCTACTGGGGCACCGAGGAGGAATGGCTCGGCCAGACGCGCATCGACGAGAAATCGGGGCTGGCGCTGGAGAACCCGCTCGCGGCGATCCAGATGGGCCTTATCTACGTCAATCCGGAAGGGCCGGGCGGCGAGCCTGATCCCAAGGGGTCGGCGCGCGACATCCGCGAGACGTTCCACCGCATGGGCATGAACGACGAGGAAGTCGTTGCCCTCACCGCCGGCGGCCACACTTTCGGCAAGGCGCATGGCGCGGGCGACGCATCGCTCGTCGGGGCGGAGCCGGAAGGCGCTGACATCGCCCAGATGGGGCTTGGCTGGGCCTCCACCCACGAAAGCGGCATGGGCGATCACACGATCACCAGCGGCATCGAGGGCGCGTGGACGCCGACGCCGACGAAATGGGACATGACCTATTTCGAGATGCTGCTCGACCACGAATATGAGCTGGTGAAGAGCCCGGCCGGTGCGTGGCAGTGGCAGCCGATCGGCAACCCGCCGGAGACGCTGGCGCCCAAGGCGCATACGCCCGGCGTCAAGGTGCCGACGATGATGACCACCGCCGACATGGCGATGAAGGTCGACCCGAAGTATCGCGAGATCTCCGAGCGGTTCCGCAACAACCCGGATCAGTTCGCCGACGCCTTCGCCCGTGCGTGGTTCAAGCTGTGCCACCGCGACATGGGGCCCAAGATCCGCTACCTCGGCCCGGACGTGCCGGCAGAGGATCTGATCTGGCAGGATCCGATCCCCAAGGCCGATTACGCGATGATCGATGCGGCGGACGTGAACGCGCTCAAGCAGAAGATCGCTGCTTCGGGCCTGTCGACGAGCGAACTGGTGAAGACGGCCTGGGCCTCTGCCTCGACCTATCGCCAGTCGGACCATCGCGGCGGCGCCAATGGCGCGCGCATCCGGCTGGAGCCGCAGCGCAGCTGGGACGTGAACGAGCCGGAGAAGCTGGCCCGTGTGCTCGACGTCTATGAGCGCATCAAGGCGGACTTCGATGGCAGCGCGAGCGGCGGCAAGAAGGTGTCGATCGCCGACCTGATCGTGCTGGGCGGCAGCCTGGGCGTGGAGCAGGCGGCGAAGGCGGCCGGCCACGACATCGAGGTGCCGTTCACACCCGGGCGCACCGATGCCACGGAAGAGCAGACCGATGCGGCGAGCTTCGAGGTGCTGGAACCCAAGGCCGACGGCTTCCGCAATTACCTGCAGGTGCGGTTCAACGTGCCGACCGAGGAGCTGCTGGTCGACCGGGCGCAGCTGCTGGGGCTGAGCGGGCCGGAGATGACCGTGCTGGTGGGCGGCATGCGCGTGATCGGCGCCAATCATGGCGATACCGACCATGGCGTGCTGACCGACAAGCCGGGGCAACTGACGAACGACTATTTCGTCAACCTGCTCGACATGAGCACGGCGTGGAAGCAGGTGGATGAGGAGAGCGACGAGCTCTACGTCGGCACCGACCGCGCCACAGACGAGCCGCGGTGGCGGGCATCGCGCACCGACCTGGTGTTCGGCGCCAATTCGCAGCTGCGCGCGCTGGCCGAAGTCTATGCCTGCGACGACGCCAAGGAGAAGTTCGTGAAGGACTTCGTGGCGGCATGGACCAAGGTGATGGAAGCCGATCGCTTCGACCTGAAGTACAAGTGATCGCAGCCTAGGCGGCGACAGGGGCCGCGGCATCCACGGGTGCCGCGGCCCTTTGTTTTTGCGGCTGCGGCGACCGTTACGCCAGCGGAACCGTGACCCGCGCCGCGCCGTTCAAGCGGGCGATGGCAGATGAACCCCATAGCGTCGGCGATATCCTGGACCGACTGAACGACCTGGCGGACGAAAAGGACGAGGTGTCGCTGGGGCAGACGATCGAGGCGTTCGGCAACCGCAGCTACGCCCCGTTCCTAGTGATCCTGCCGCTGATGGAGATTTCGCCGATCGGATCGATCCCCGGCCTGCCGACGCTGCTGGCGCTGGTGATCATGCTGACGGCTGCGCAACTGCTGTTCGGGCGCAAGCACATGTGGCTGCCCGGCTTCCTCGCCAACCGATCGCTGAAATCAGACAAGGTGAAGAAGGCGGTGAAGAAGGTCCGCCCGATCGGCGAGCGGATGGACAAATGGTTTCACGGCCGCCTGCCGGCGCTGACCAAGGGGCCGGCGGTGCGGATGGCGGCGGCGGCGATCATCGTGATGACGCTGGCGGTGCCACCGCTGGAACTGCTGCCGATGGCGACGACCGCGCCGATGGCGGCAATCGCGGCGTTCGGCATGGCACTGCTGGTGCGCGACGGGCTGCTGATGATCATCGCTTATGCAGCGGCCGGCGCGGCGCTCGCCGCCGCAATCGGCCTGTGGAGTGCGCGCGGCTAGGGGCCAGTTAGACGCCGCGTCATTGACCGGGCAGCGCGATCGGATCGCGCCGCACCGGCGATGACGGAAGCTTATTTGGCGGGAACGGGCTTCGGCTTGGTGCCCGGCAGGGTGACGGGCTCGAGCGTCGGCGCGGGTGCGGCGGGCGCTGCCTGGTAGGGCGGCGGATTATCGGCCGCGATATAGGCGTGGAGAATCCGCGTCGGGTTCGCCGGCGGCTCGCCCTTCTCGATCGCGTCGACATATTGCATGCCCTGCAGCACGCGACCGAAGACGGTGTATTTCCCGTCGAGGCTGAGGCGCGGCATCAGCACGATGTAGAACTGGCTGTTGCCGCTGTTCTCATCCTCCGCGCGTGCCATGGCGACCGCGCCGCGCACGTGCGGCAGATAGTTGAACTCCGCCTTCACGTCGGGAAGCTCGGAGCCGCCGCTGCCGTCGCCCTTAGGATCGCCGCCCTGCGCCATGAAGCCATCGATGACGCGGTGGAACGTCAGCCCGTCATAGAAGTGTCGGCGCGTCAGGTTCTTGATGCGGCGCACGGTTTCCGGTGCCACGTCCGGCCGCAGCCAGATCGAGACGCGGCCACCACTCGACAGGTCGAGCAGCCAGGTGTTCTCCAGATCGTTGGTCGGCGGCGGCGTGTACCGCTGCTTGGCCGTCGTCGCCGGATCCTGCGCCTTGTCCTTGTCTTTGGCCATAGCCGGGCCGGCGAGCAGTGCCGCGCCGAGCATCGCGATCATTCCCACAAAACGCATCGTCATCCCAACCAGATCGTGTCGCCGCGCCGTAGACCAGATCGCAGCTTGCGCCAATCTGAACTACGCCGGCGAAAGGTGAGGGCGGGTCGAAGCGGGAATCAGCCGCCGCGTCGACCGGTTGCCGCGACCCGCGCGACGACTTCGTCACGCACCGCCGGCGTCACGAACTTGGAGATATCGCCGCCGAACAGCGCGATTTCCTTCACCAGCCGGCTGGCGATCGGCTGAAGCGCCACGTCGGCCATCAGGAAGACCGTCTCGATCCGGTCATTGAGCTGCTGGTTCATGCCGGCCATCTGATATTCGTATTCGAAATCCGCGACGGCGCGCAGGCCGCGCACGATGATGCTGGCCTTCTCGCGCTCGGCGAAATCCATCAGGAGCAGATCGAAGCTGACGACGCGGATATCGGCGTCGAGCGCCGCGCATTCGCGCTCCACCTGCGCCATGCGTTCCTCGAGGCTGAACATCGGGCTTTTCGAGGGGTTCGTCGTCACCCCGATGACCAGACGGTCGACCAGCTTCGCCCCGCGCCGGATGATGTCCATATGCCCGCGGGTGATCGGATCGAAGGTGCCGGGGTAAACGCCGATGCGGGTGGTCATGTCGTCAATGATCCCTGGATAGGACAAAACGGGCAATGTCGCGGAGGAGATCGGCCTCCGGGCCATAGTGGCGCAGGTGCGTGATCGCCTGGTCGACGAGCATGCGGCACCGGGCCCGCGCGGGCTCGACGCCGAGCAGCGACACGAACGTTTCCTTGCCGGCGCCCTCGTCCTTGCGCAGTTTCTTGCCGGCGACCGCCTCGTCGCCCTCGACGTCGAGGAGATCGTCGACGATCTGGAAGGCAAGGCCGATGTCGCGCGCATAGCCGCGCAGGTGGACGCGGCCCTCAGGGGGAAGGCGGCCGAGGATCGCGCCGGCCTCCACCGCCGCGGCGATCAGCGCGCCGGTCTTCATCGCCTGCAGCCGGGTGACGGTGGCGAGATCGAAGTTCGCGCCTTCCGCCTCCAGATCCATCATCTGGCCGCCTGCCATGCCGGCGGGGCCGGCCGCGCGGGCGAGATCGAGCACCAGTTCGGCGCGGACGAATGGATCGGGGTGAGTCGCGGGATCGGCCAGCACCTCGAAGGCGAGGGCGTGAAGGCAATCGCCGGCGAGGATCGCGGTCGCCTCGTTATACGCCTTGTGCACCGTCGGCCGACCGCGGCGCATATCGTCATTGTCCATCGCCGGCAGATCGTCGTGGATCAGCGAATAGACATGGATCGCCTCCAGCGCCACGGCGACGCGGGCGGCGCACTGACGATCGCAGTTGAAGAGCTGTGCCGTGGCGAAGACCAGCAGCGGGCGGAGCCGCTTGCCACCGTCGATCGCGGCGTGGCGCATCGCGCGATAGAGATCCGCGCGGGGATCGTCCGGCACGGCGAGCAACGCGTCGAAGCGCGCGTCGATCTCACGCGCGGTTTCGGCCAGCGCCGCTTCAAGCGCGGGGGAGGGGCTCATCCGGCGGTGAAGGGCGTGGTGGTGGCGCGGCCTTCCGCGTCGAGGCGGATCGCCTCGATCCGGGCCTGGGCAGCATCAAGCCGCTCGGCGCAGCGGGCACGAAGGGCGTTGCCGCGTTCGTAGAGGTCGATCGCGTCCTGTAGCGGGGTTTCGCCCGATTCCAGGCGGCCGACGATCGCCTCGAGCTCCTTCAGCGCGGCTTCGAACGTCAGGTTCTCGACGGGCGTGTCCATCCCCGCGCTATGGCCAGCGGCCGGGGAATAATCAAGGTTATGGCGCGGCGCGGGCGCGGCGCCGCCTCAGCGGGTGAGCTGGCTGCCCGTCCAGGTGACGAGGATCGAGGCGCTGGCGAGGCCGAGATCGACCGCGGCCTGGAAGCGTGCCGGCGAGGCATCGCCCGAGCGATGCGTGAGGATCGCGACGTTGGCGCTGGGCGGATGCGATGCGACCGCGGCCAGCGAAAGGACGCCGACGGCGAGGGCGATCTGGCGACGCTTGGTCATGCCCGGACTGTAACCGATCACGGGCGGCGCGGCAATCAGGCGGCCAGCGCGACGGCGCCGGTGGTGCGCGCCCGGTCGCGGCCCGCGTCCTTGGCCGCATAGAGCGCCTGATCGGCGGCGCGATAGAGCTGCTTCCAGTCGGTTTCCTCGGTCAGCCAGCCGGATGCAACACCGAGCGACGCGGTGACGCGAATGTCGAACGGCATGCGTTCGGCACGGATCGCCTCCAGCACCTCTTCCACCGCAACGGGTGCGCAGGCGGGGGCGAGCAGCGCGAATTCCTCGCCGCCGAGACGCGCGACGAGCGCGTCGCGCGGGGCGGCGGTGCGGCGCAGCACGCGCGCGACGAGGCGGAGCACCTCGTCCCCGCCATCATGGCCCAGCGTGTCGTTGACTGCCTTGAAGTGATCGATGTCGACGATGATCAACTGCTGTTCGCCGCTGCGCCCAATCGCATCGCGCAGGAACGCGCGGCGGTTGAGAAGGCCGGTTAGCGGATCGCGATCGGCCAGCTCGCGCGCCTCGCTTTCCCGCACCCGTGCCTCGTCCCGCTCACGGGCAAGCATGCGGGTGCGGTAGGCGATGGCGAGGCTGGACAGCAGCGCCTCGCTGGCCATTGCGGCGAGCGTCGAATTGTCGAGCAGGAAGCTCCACGGCACGAGGTGGAAGTTGCCGGCGGTGCGCACGGCGGCGAGCAGGATCGGCAGCGCCCAGGCGCAGGCGAACAGCCACAGGTAATTGCTCCGCCGACGCCATGCCTGCCAGAGCACCGGGATGCTGACGAGCGTGAGGAGGAGGAAGCTGGCCGCGTAGATGCGGTCGAGCAGCACCATGTCCCAATCCGCGGCGATGGCGAGCACGATCGCGCTGCCAAGGACAAGGGCCGCGACGAGGTTCGTCAGGTGGGTGAGCCATCCGCGGAACACGCGCGATTCGAAGAAGGTGCGCGCGAACGCGATCGCCCAGGCGGCAGAGGCGGCGAGCGCAAAGTAATTGACGCGCAACCGCACGTTGTTGGGCAGATCCGGCCATACCCAGGCGAGCGCGCCGGAGGAGGAGAAGGCGTAGGTGCCGAGCGACAGCAGCATCGCGCAATAAACGATCTGGAAGCGGTGGCGCTGCGCTGCCCAAAGCGCGAGATTGTAGACGAACAGCGCAAGGCACAGGCCGGCGAAGCTGCCGTAGAGCGCCGCCAAGGTGATGTTCGACGTCACGCTTTCTTCGGGCGAGGCGAGCCGCGTGCCGAGGAGGACGCCGCGCATGTTGGCCGCGCCGTCGATTCGCCAGAGCAGGCGGGTAACGGGCACGTCGCGGCGCGCGAGCGGGATCTCGACGATCGCGCCGAGCTGGATGTGATGCGCCAGCCCTGCGCCGTCGAAGCTCTGCTTCCTGACGACGCCGTCGGCATAGATCGTCCAGAGGGTCGCATGGCGCTGCCACAGGCTGGCGTGGCGCACCGACACCGGGCCGGCTGCGGCAAGCGGGGCGGAGCGAGCCCAGAAATCGCCCGGGCCGTAATCAGACTGGGTGACGGTGCAATCGAATCGCTCGTTCGCGCGCAGCATCGCTGCCGGCGTGTCACCCGCCCGGACCGGCGCGATGCAGACGGAAAACGGGCTGCCGACGGCGCCAATGGCGGCCGCGGCGGGCGACGCCAGCACCCATGGGCCGATGACGCACGCCATCAGCCAGACCACACATCGTTTTACCCACCCCGACATGGCTCGGGATTAAGGGCGCAAGACGAATAATGCGTAAACGAGCGGCGGCATTTCGCCGCGCGGGCGGGCCGGAACGGGGTGCACCCGGACCGGCCCGGCACCGGTCAGTTGGTCGGCGTGGCAGACGGCGCCTGCGGCTGCGCCGGCTGCATGCCGGCAGGCGCACCGGCGCCGCGATAGCGATCGAACCAGGCGAGGATCGCGCTCGCCTTGGCGGCCGATTGCGACGGGCGGCTGGTGAAGCCGCCGTGGCTGGCGCCGGGCACCTTCACCAGTGCAGTCGGCACGCCGGCGATCTGGAGCGCGGCATAATATTGCTCGCTCTCGCTGACGGGCGTGCGGTAATCCTCGCTACCGACGACGACGAGGGTCGGCGTCTTGACGTTCCCGACGAGGCTCAAGGGCGAGCGGTTCCAGTAGCTCATGGGATCTTCCCACGGCAGCTTGGTGAACCAGTAGCGCGACGTGAACAGCGTGTTGTCCATCGTCAGCGCCTCGCTGATCCAGTTGATCACCGGCTTCTGCGTGGCCGCCGCCTTGAACCGGTTGGTCTTCCCGACGATCCAGGAGGTGAGCACGCCGCCGCCCGAGCCGCCGGTGACGAACAGGTTGTTGGGATCGGCCACGCCTTCGGCGATCGTCGCATCCACCGCGGCCATGAGATCGTCATAGTCCTGGCTGGGGTAGTTCTTGTCGATCAGGTTCGCGAATTCGGCGCCGTAGGAGGTGGAGCCGCGCGGGTTGGTCCACAGCACCGCGTAGCCGCCCGAGGCATAGAGCTGGACGTCGGTCGCGAAGCTGGGGCCATAGGCGGAATGCGGCCCACCGTGGATCTCCAGGATCAGCGGCACGCGGGTACCCGGCTGCCAGCCCGGCGGGGTGGCGAGCCAGGCGTCGATCGGGCGGCCGTCCGGCGCCGTCACCGGGACCTTGCGCACCGGTGCCAGCGTCTTGGAGGCGGTGAGCACGGCGTTGAGGTTCGTCAGGCGGCGCGCCTTGCCGCCGCTCCACACCCATACGTCCGCGGGTGCCGAGGCGTCACCGCCGGTGTACGCCACGGTGCCGCCGCGCGAGACGGAGAAGTCGCCGCCCGTATAGGGGCGGTCGAGCCCGCCGCCGGCGAGATTATCCGCAAGCACCGTCGAACGCCCGTCGAGCCCGATGCGGGCGAGCTTGCGCTGCCCCTTGTCGTCATAGCTGGCGTAGAGCGAGCGGCCGTCGCCGGCCCATTGCGCGTCCTCGATCGAGCGATCGAGCGACGCGGTCAGCGAGCGTGGCGCCGCAGCGTTCGCATCGCCGACGTAAAGCTCCGCATTGGTATAGGCGCGGCGCTTGTCGTCGAAGCCGATCCAGGCGATCCGGCTGCCGTCATCAGAATAGCGCGGTGCGGCATCCGGGCCGTCGCGGCTGGTGAGCGTGCGCAGCGTGCCGCTGTTCGCATCGACCGCGATCACCTCGGAATTCATCACCTGGCGCTCGGCATCGGGGCCGCGGATGGCGGAGAACAGGATGGTGCGGCCATCGGCACTCCACGAAAGCGGGCCGCCATCGTCGAACTTGCCGAAGGTGAGCTGCTGCGCCGCGCCGCCTTCTGCCGCGACGACAAAGAGATGGTCATAGCCGGGCTTGCGATAGCCGGGTCCGTCGTTGCGATAGGTGATGCGGTCGATCACCTCGAGCGGCTCGGCCCATTTCGCACCCTCCGGCTTCGCGGGCGCCTTGCCGAGCGTGGTCGGCTGGCCGGCAACGGTGGCGATATAGGCGATGCGCTTGCCGTCAGGCGACCAGGCGAGGCTGTTCGGGTCACCCGGCAGGCTGGTGACGCGGGTGCTGGCGCCGGTCGCGACCCAGCGCACGAACAGCTGCGCACGATCGCCGTCCGCGGCGACATAGGCGATGCGCGTGCCGTCCGGCGACCAGCGCGGGCTTGAGCCGCTGGTAGCGAAGGGCGATTGCTTGCCGCTGGCGACGTCGATCAGCCACAGCGAGGACTGCATCCGATCGCTCATGATGTCGCCGGTGCGGCGGACGTAGACGATGGTGCGCCCATCGGGGCTGATCTGCGGATCGGCCGCGATCGAGAGGCCGAAGAGATCAGCGCCGGTGAAGGTGCGGGTCGGGCCATCGACCGGGGCAGCATTGGTCTGCTGCTGGGCCGCGGCGGGCGCGGCGGCGATGGCGGTGCAGGCGAGAAGCAAGGGAAGGATGCGCATCAACGTCTCCGGTGAGGATGCGGCGTTGAAGCGCGATCGGGCGTGGCGCGCAAGCGGTGGATTGCGGCGCTCAGGCGCGGGTGGCGGTAATCAGGTAATTGAGCGCGAGCGAGTCCGAGAGGGTGAAGCCGGCGGTTGGCGAGAAGCTGAGCCCGCGCGTGTCGCGCACGGTGAGGCCGGCCTTGTCGAGCAGCTCGGTCAGTTCCTCTGGCGTCAGGAACTTGTCCCAATCATGCGTGCCCTTCGGGATCCGGCCGGTCCCTTCGGCAAGCGTGATCATCGCGACGCGCGACAGCGGGGTGCGATTGGGGGTGGAGAGGATCAGCAGGCCGCCCTCCGCCAGCGCGCCGGCGAGGCCAGCGACGAAGGAAGCAGGATCGGCGACATGCTCGATCACCTCGAGGCAGGTGACAAGGTCGAACGTCTCGCCCGCCACTGCCTCCACGCCGCCGGCGCGATAATCGATGACGAGGCCGCTGGTGTGGGCGTGATCGCGCGCCACCGCGATATTCTCGGGCGCGGCGTCAATCGCGGTGACGGCGGCGCCGAGGCGCTTCAGCGGCTCCGCGAGGAGCCCGGCGCCGCAGCCGACATCGAGCGCGGTCTTGCCGGCGAGCGGGGTGAAGCTTGCCGGATCGAGATCGAAATGCCCGTCCGCCTGTTCGCGGATGTAGCGCAGCCGCACCGGGTTCAGGCGGTGGAGCATCGCCGAGGAACCGCGCGGATCCCACCAGTCCTTCGCCATCGCGCCGAAGTGCGCCGCCTCGGTCGCGACGATGCTCGCGTGATCGGGGCTGGCTACGCCGGAGCTGGCCGGAGCGGTATCGGTTGTTACGGTTGCGTCCACCATGGGCCGCTCCTATCAGGCGCGCCTGTTTTCCCCAAGCTCCGAGAGTATTCGCGTGGCCCGCATCGTCATGAAATTCGGCGGCACCTCGATGGCGGGGATCGAGCGGATTCGCTCGGTCGCCGCGCGGGTGAAACGCGAGGCGGCGGCCGGCAACGAAGTGGCCGTGGTCGTTTCCGCCATGGCGGGCGAGACCGACCGGCTGGTCAATTTCTGCCGCGAGGCGAGCGCGCTGTACGATCCCAAGGAATATGACGTCGTCGTTTCCGCCGGCGAGCAGATCACCAGCGGGCTGCTGGCGATCGCGCTGCAGGCGATCGGCGTGCCGGCGCGTTCCTGGCTGGGCTGGCAGTTGCCGGTCAACACGTCCGGCGCGTTCGCAAAGGCGCGGATCGAAACGATCGATGCCGAGGCACTGCTCGCCAGCATGGGTGCGGGCGAAGTGGCGGTGATCCCCGGCTTCCAGGGCGTGCATGACGGGCGCGTGACGACGCTGGGCCGTGGCGGCTCCGACACGTCGGCGGTGGCGGTGGCGGCAGCGATCAAGGCCGATCGCTGCGACATCTACACCGACGTTGATGGCGTCTATACCACCGATCCGCGCATCGTGCCGCGCGCGCGCAAGCTCGCCAAGGTGACGTATGAGGAGATGCTGGAGCTCGCCAGCGTGGGCGCCAAGGTGCTGCAGACGCGGTCGGTGGGCCTGGCGATGAAGGAAAACGTCCGCGTCCAGGTGCTCTCGTCGTTCACCGGCGACGATGCGCCGATGGCGGATACACTGCCCGGTACGATGATCGTGGGCGAAGAGGAGGTTGAAGACGTGGAACGCCAGCTGATCACCGGCATCGCGCACGACAAGAACGAAGCGAAGATCACGCTGACCGCAGTGCCCGACAAGCCGGGTTCGGTGTCGGCGATCTTCGAGCCGCTGGCCGCGGCGAACATCAACGTCGACATGATCATCCAGAATATCGCGCACGATCACGGAGCGCGGGGCTCGGGCTCGACGGACGTGACCTTCACCGTGCCGGCGGCGGATCTGGCACGATCGATCGAGACGCTGAACCAGGCGCGTGTGGCGATCGGCTTCGAGGAGCTGGTGCACGACACGCGCGTGGCGAAGATCAGCGTCGTGGGCGTCGGCATGCGCAGCCATGCGGGCGTGGCGAGCACGATGTTCTCGACGCTGGGCGCGCGCGGGATCAACATCCTTGCGATCTCGACCAGCGAGATCAAGGTCAGCGTGCTGATCAACGAGGACGAGACCGAGCTGGCGGTGCGCGTGCTGCACACCGCCTACGGCCTCGACGCCGACGAGGCGGCCTGAGCCGCTAGGTCAGCATGATCGCCGCCGCGATGATCAGCGCGGCGACGATTAGGGCGGCCGCGAGGATGCGGCTGTCGAACGGCTGCGCCGGGGCAGGCGTTGGCGGGGCCTCCGCGCGGCGGACGAGCGCGCGGATCAGACGCGGGAGATCGTCTCCCAGCCGATCGACCTCCAGTGCGACGGCGGCGGCGCGGCGTGACCAGCGCTCCGGCGATAGCCGCTCCATCACCAGCCGGCCGCTTGCCCGGCGCATCGCGGCGGCGAGATCGAAGTCGGGCTCGATCGCGCCGAGCACGCCGTCCAATGTGATCAGCGCCTTGAACAAAAGCAGCAGATCGGGCGGGAAGGCGAGCTTCTCCTCGCGCAGCGTGCCGAACAGGTCGGCGACGAGATCGGCCAGCACCAGACGGCGGCCGTGGCGGACCACCAGCCCCTCCGCGATCGGCATGAAGCGCGGGACCTGATGTTCCAGTTCGGCCCAGCGGGCGAGCGTTTCGGCGAGGAGCGCGGGATCGTCGGTGACCAGTGCCTGGACGAAGGCGATGAATTCCTCACGCCGGCGCGGGCTGACGTGGCCGATGAGGCCGAAATCGATCATGCCGATGCGGTTGCCGGGCAAGCACAGGAGGTTGCCGGGGTGCGGATCGCCGTGGAAGCGGCCGTTGATGAGCGCCATCTGAAGCACGATGTCCGCGCCCGAGGCGGCGATCACGGCGGGGTCGATCCCGGCATCTCGCAGCACCTGGGCGTTGCGCGGCGGCACGCCGGGGATGTGGTCCATCACGATCAGCGCTTCGGACGTATAATCCCAGTGGATGCGCGGGATCAGCACGCGGGAGTCGCGCGCGAAATCGTCGCGCAGCAGATCGGCGTTGCGGCCCTCGTTGGCGAAATCGAGTTCGCCCAGGATCGCGCTGCCGAGCTGGCGGATGAGCTTGGTCGCGCCGAAGCGGCGGGCCTCCGCATTGGAGCGTTCCATGACGCGCGCGACTTCGCCGAGCAGGCGCAAGTCCGCCTCCATCCGCGGGCGGATGCCGGGGCGGCGGATCTTGACCACCACGGCCGTGCCATCGGGCAGCGTTGCGCGGTGGACCTGCGCCATCGAGGCGGCGGCGAGCGGTTCGGCATCGAACTGGGCGAAGACGGTCTCGGGCGGCTCGCCGAGCGCGGCCTCCACCGCCGGGCGCAGGTCCTCGAAGGGCAGGCGCGGGGCCGAGCTTTGCAGCTGTTCGAACGCGGCGATCCATTCGGGCGGCAGGATATCCGCGCGCGTCGCCATGATCTGGCCGAGCTTCACCCAGGTGGGGCCGAGCGCCTCCAGCGCGCGGCGGGTGCGATCGGGAAGGTCGAACGGCTCGGGCTCGTCCTGCGCGCTGCCGAGGCCGAGGCGGGCGAGCAGCACGTCGAGGCCGAAGCGCGACATGACGGCGGCGACTTCGCCCAGCCGGGCGCGATCGCGGGCGGCGACTTTCAGCGTTCCCAGCATCGCCGTCACTCGCCGATCAGGTGAAGCGCGACCTGCCGACGGTGCGACGCACGGCGATGCTCGAAGAGGTAGATGCCCTGCCATGTGCCGAGCACAGGGCGGCCATTCGCGACTGGGATCGAGAGGCTGGTGGCGGTGAGCGCCGAGCGCAGGTGCGCGGGCATGTCGTCCGGCCCTTCATCGTCATGCTCGTAATCACGCGATTCGGGGGCGATGCGGGCGAGATAGCGTTCTATGTCGCGTCGCGCGGCGGGGGCGGCATTTTCCTGGATCAGCAGCGAGGCGGAGGTGTGGCGGATGAAGAGGGTGAGGAGGCCCTGTTCGATGCCGGTCGAGGCGACCCAGCCGGTGACATCGCGGGTGAATTCGTGAAGGCCCTGTCCGGGCGAGGTAACAATCAATTCGGTGGCGTATTGCCGCATGTTTGTCTCCGCCGCGCGACCGGTGTAGCGGCGCGGTGATGAACGATACCACGATCGACCGTTCGGGTTCCGCCCGTCTCGCCCGCCGCATGGAGCGCGGCGCCGCATTCCTCGGCAGCGAAGTGGCCATCATGGCCGGCGCGATGAGCTGGGTTAGCGAACGCAATTTGGTCGCCGCCATGTCCAACGCCGGCGGGTTTGGCGTGATTGCGTGCGGGGCGATGACGGTCGAGTTGCTCGACAAGGAAATCGCCGCGACCAAGGCGCTGACCGACAAGCCGTTCGGCGTGAACCTGATCACCATGCACCCCGATCTGATGGCGCTGATCGAGGTGTGCGCGAAGCATCAGGTTGGCCATGTCGTGCTGGCGGGCGGGCTGCCGCCCAAGGGCTCGCTGGAAGCGATCAAGGCATCAGGCGCCAAGGTCATCTGCTTTGCGCCGACGCTGGCGCTGGCGAAGAAGCTGATCCGCTCGGGCGTCGACGCGCTGGTGATCGAAGGGTCCGAGGCAGGGGGGCATATTGGCCCCGTTTCGACCAGCGTGCTGGCGCAGGAGATCCTGCCGGCGATCGCCAGTGACGTGCCGGTGTTCATCGCTGGCGGCATCGGCCGCGGCGAGGCGATTGCGGGCTATCTCGACATGGGCGCGGCAGGCGTCCAGCTCGGTACGCGCTTCGTCTGCGCGACCGAATCGATCGCGCATCCCAAGTTCAAGCAGGCGTTCATCCGTGCCTCGGCCCGCGACGCGGTGGCCAGCGTTCAGATCGACCCGCGCCTGCCGGTGATCCCGGTGCGCGCGTTGAAGAATGCCGGGGGCGAATTGTTCACGGCGAAGCAGCGCGAAGTGGCGCAGGCGCTGGACGAAGGGTCGGTCGCGATGGCCGAGGCGCAGCTGCAGATCGAACATTATTGGGCCGGCGCGCTGCGCCGCGCGGTGATCGACGGCGATGTCGAGCATGGCAGCGTGATGGCTGGCCAGTCGGTGGGCATGGTCACCAAGGAAGAGCCGTTGGCCGACATCATCGCGTCGCTGATGGCGGAAGCCGCGCAGGCGCTGGAGCAGCGCGCGGCATAGGTTCCGCGGGCGGCACAAATATCCTCGTTGCCGGTGGGCGATCGGCCGCATAGCATCGCGGCATGGAAAGCCTTGTTGCGTTATTCTCCGATCCGACCGCCTGGGCGGCGCTGATCGCGCTGGTGATCATGGAAGTCGTGCTTGGCATCGACAACCTGATCTTCATCTCGATCCTGTCGAACAAGCTGCCCGAGGAGCAGCGCGGCAAGGCCCGCAAGCTCGGCATCGGGCTGGCGCTGGTCATGCGCCTTATCCTGCTGTCGATGATCGCCTGGCTCGTCGGCCTGACGGCGGTGGTGTTCGACCTCGGCATCAAGGGGCCGCTCAACGATTATGGCCAGCCGGCGTTCGAGACGGCGTTCTCCTGGCGGGACCTGATCCTGATCGCGGGCGGCCTGTTCCTGATCTGGAAGGCGACCAAGGAGATCCACCATAACGTCGATCCGCGGGTGAGCGACGACCTGCTCGACAAGAAGCAGGTGGCGGCGATCACCTTCGGCGGGGCGATTGTGCAGATCATCCTGCTCGACATGGTGTTCTCGATCGATTCGATCCTGACGGCGGTGGGCATGACCGACAATCTGGCGGTGATGGTGATCGCGGTGCTGGTCGCGGTCGGCACGATGGTGCTGGCGGCGGATCCGCTGGCGAACTTCATCGCGCGCAACCCGTCCGTCGTGATGCTGGCGCTGGGCTTCCTGTTGATGATCGGCGCGGTGCTGATCGCGGACGGCTTCGGCGTGCATGTGCCCAAGGGCTATATCTATGCCGCGATGGGCTTCTCGGTCCTGGTCGAGGCGCTGAACCTGATGTCGCGGCGCGCCGATCAGCGTAAGGCCGCGGCGCAGGCCGCTAAGGAGTGACGCCGGTCAGGCGGATGCTGCCGTCCGCCTGAACCGCCACTGCAAGCCCGCGATAATCGCGGACCACGGGATGCGACGTGGAAGGTGGATCGTCGTGCGCCGCGCGGAGGACGATGATCGCTGTCGCCTCGGCGGCTTCGGCAGCGGCAATCCCGGCCGGCGCATCCTCCCATATCAGGCAGTCTTCGATCGCGACGCCGAGCGCGCTGGCGGCTGCGAGGAAGCAATCGGGTGCCGGCTTGCCGTTCGCGATATCCTCGGCACTGATCATGACCGGCGGAAGCGGCAGCCCAGCGGCCTCCATGCGGCGCAAGGCGAGCGCACTTGGGGCGGACGTGACCACCGCCCAGCGTGCATCGGCGAGTTGATCGAGAAGGTGCCGGGCGCCGGCGATCTCCACTACGCCTTCCACGTCCTCGATCTCCGCGGCGGTGATGAGCGCGGCCTCGTGATCCGGATCCATGCCCGGCTTCGCGAAGCGCCGCACCGTCTCGGCCGCCTGCACGCCATGCATCACTGCGCGGACTTCCGCGGGATCGATGCCGTGCCGCTCCGCCCATGTCGTCCACACGCGATTGGCCACGGCGATGCTGTTGAGGATGGTGCCATCCATGTCGAACAACAGGGCGGCGTAGCTGCGGTTCGGAAGCTTCTGGTGACTCAAGATCGTGTTCCTCAGGATGTGGCCGTTGCAGCCGGGAAGCAGAACTCTCCTTGGTGCAAGGGGATGCGGACACATCGTTACCACTGGAGCCGATCCGAACCGGATCCGTTTATCGCAAGGTTTACTGCGCGGTAACTTTATCGGGCGCACGTTTCGATTCGGGAGCCGGGGAGAAAACGGAGCCGCCATGTCACGCGTATCGCTAGCCTCTGCCGCCCTCGTGTTGGTCGCCATGGCGGCCTGCTCGACGAAGCCCAAGGTGATCGCGGAGGCGCCGCCACCGCCGCCGACGCCGGCCGTTCCGGTGTACATCACGCCGCCCTTGTCTCCGATCAACCGCGGCCTGAGCGATGCGGCGACCGTCTGGCACGTCCGGGTGGCGCTGAACGTCGCGGCCCTCGCCTGCCGCGGGACCGAGGAAGCCGGCATCATCCAGCGCTACAATGCCATGCTGGCGACGCACAAGGCGACGCTGGCGACGGCGCAAGCGACGCTGTCGGCGGAGTTCAAGGCGAGCGGCGGGGACTGGCAGGATCGCTATGACGATGCGATGACCCGCCTCTACAATTTCTTCTCGCAGGCGCAGGCACGCGATGCGTTCTGCACGGCCGCGGCGGCGACGCTGACGGAGACCGAACGGCTGCGCCCGGGCGAGCTGCAGAGCTTCGCCGCAGCTGTGCTGCCGACGCTGGACGCGCCATTCGCGGAAATGCTCGCGCCGCGACCGGTGATCGCCGCAGCGGCCCCCGCATCTGTGCCGGTCCATGCGTCGATCACGCCGCAGGTGGCGCGACCGCAGGCGTTACCGGTGTCGACACCGGCAACTGCGGCGCCTTTGCCGGCGCGCGCCGTCGCGACGCGCGTTGCCGCTGCGCCGGAGCCGGCGGTGGGTACCCGCGCACCGACACTGGCCCCGGCGCCGGTGAGCAAGCCGCTGCCCGCGGTGGCATCGCGCGCCGTGGTGCCGGCTGCCGGCGTCCGCACGGCGGCCGTGGCCGCTCCTGCCCCTGCCGCCCCTGCCGCTGCGGTCGGTACCCGCGCGCCGCGGCTGGAGCTCGACATGGCGGCGCTGCAGGACGAGGAGCCGGTCGCGCCGCGCCGTTGATCGCGCCCGCCCGGACGCTCAGCGAAGGGGTTACGCCGGGCAAGGCGTTGGGTTAACAGCGCGACATGGAGACCGGCCGCGCCGATCAGCCCGCCGAGGGGCGCTTCGACGGGTTCGAGCACCGTTTGCCGGTGCGCGTCTATTTCGAGGACACCGACCTGTCGGGCGTGGTCTATCACGCCAATTACCTGCGTTTCATGGAACGCGGGCGATCGGACATGCTTCGCCTGGTGGGCGTCAATCAGCGTGCGGTGCAGGAAGCGGGCGACGGCGCCTATGCCGTCGCCAGCCTGTCGATCCGCTACGCCGCGCCCGCGCGGCTCGATGACGCGCTGGTGGTGACGACGCGGGTGACGGCCGTGCGCGCGGCCAGCGTCTCCATTCATCAAAGAGTCATGCGTGACGCGCTTGTGCTGGCGGAGGCGGATGTGGTCGCCGCGCTGGTCGCCCCTTCGGGGCGGCCGCGCCGGCAACCGCGTGATTGGATCGACCGTTTCTCCGCACTTGTCGACAAAGGGGAAAACAGGCCTTGAACCCGTTCTTCAATACCGACGCTGCCACCCTCTCCCCGATCGCCTTGTTCCTGCAGGCCGATTGGGTGGTGAAGCTGGTGATGTTCGGGCTGCTTGCCGCGAGCATCTGGACTTGGGCGATCATCTTCATGTTCTGGCGCAAGCTGGGGCGGACGCGGAAGGCGACTGAGACGTTCGAGCGCGATTTCTGGAAGGCGGAGGATATCGACGCGTTCTACAAGACACGCGCCGATGCGGACCTGCCAAGCGCGCGGGTGTTTGCCGCGGGCGTCGCGGAGTGGCGGCGCTCGACCCAGGGCGCGGTGATCGATCGCGGCGGCACGCGCGAGCGGCTGGCGACGACGATGGGCGCGGCCGTGGCGAGCGAGATCGACAACCTGTCCGACCGGCTGAACATTCTGGCGACGGTCGGCTCGGTGGCGCCGTTCGTTGGCCTGTTCGGCACCGTGTGGGGCATCATGCGCAGCTTCACCAGCATCGCCAGCCAGCAGAACACCAGCCTTGCGGTCGTCGCGCCGGGCATTGCGGAGGCGCTGTTCGCGACCGCGATCGGCCTGTTCGCGGCGATCCCCGCGGTCATCGCCTACAACCGCTTCAGCCATGCCATCAACCGCATCGAAGCGCGGCTGAACCGCTTCGCCGACGGCTTCCACGCGACGCTTTCGCGCCAGCTCGACCGCGAGAAGTGAGGGGGTAGCCGATGGCCCTGCAACTTCCCTCGCAACGATCCGGCGGGCGCCGCGCGCCGATGGCGGAGATCAACGTCACGCCGCTCGTCGACGTGATGCTGGTGCTGCTGATCATCTTCATGGTGACGGCGCCGCTGCTGACCGCGGGCGTGCCGGTGAACCTGCCTGACAGCCGCGCCAAGCCGCTGGACCAGGACCAGCAGCCGACCGAGATTTCGCTCGACGCCGATGGCCAGATCTTCATCGCCAAGGAGGAGATCGCGCCGGACGCGCTGCCGGCGCGGCTGGATGCGATCGCGGCGCAATCGGGCGCGGGTGATCCGCCGCAGGTGTATCTGCGCGCCGACCGTGCGCTCGATTACGGCCGCGTGATGCGGGTGATGGGCGAGTTGAACCGCGCCGGGCTGAACCGCGTCGCGCTGGTGACGATCGGCGACGAGTAAGCGATGGATCAGACGGAGAAGGTCGGGCTTGGGGTTGCAGGGGCAGGACATCTGGTCCTGTTTGGGCTCTTGTCCGTCGGCTTCCTCTCGACGCCCAATCCCGAAAAGCTGAAGCAGCAGCCGATCGACGTCAGCCTCGTAAAGGACGTGGGGCTGGAGGCGACGGCGCCGCAAGCGGTGGAGGAGCCGGCGCAGTCGGTTGCCCCGGAAACGGGCGAGCCGGACGATGCGGCGCCGCCGGCGCCGGCCGAGCCTGAACCGGCACCCGAGCCCGAACCCGCGCCGCCGCAGCCCGCGCCGAAGCCCGAGCCGCCCAAGCCTGCACCCAAGGCTGCGCCCAAGCAGGAACCCAAGCCCAAGCCCGCGCCGCCCAAGCCGCAGCCTGCGCCCAAGCCGGCTGAAAAGCCGCAGCCCAAGCCCACGCCCAGGCCGAACCCGGCGGCGGAGCGCGAGGCGGCGAAGAAGGCCGCAGCGGCCGAGAATGCCGCGAAGGAAGCTGCCGCTGCCAAGGCGAAAGCTGCCGCAGAGGCGAAGGCGAAGGCCGCGGCCGATGCGCGCGCGAAGGCTGCAGCGGATGCCAAGGCAAAAGCTGCCGCAGCCGCCAAGGCGCGTGGATCGGGATCGGACAGCCAGTCCAAATCGGCAAAGCCGCGCGGTGGCCGGCTCGGCGATGACTTCCTGAAGGGCCTGACGACCGAGCCGTCGACGAGCCGCAGTCAGACGCCACGTGCGGCGAAGATCGATGCGACCGCCCTTGCATCGATCGTGCAGGCGATCGCGCGACAGATTCAGCCATGCGCCGATCGCCAGGTCGATCCGGGCCCCGGCGCGAACCAGATCGTGACGACGCTGAACCTGCGCCTGAACGAGAACGGCACGCTCGCCTCAACGCCAACGGTCGTCCGCCAGACCGGCATCACGCCCGAGAACGAGCGTTACGCCCAGCGCGTGAAGGACCTCGGCATCGCGGCGTTCAAGGGCTGTTCGCCGCTCAAGCTGCCGGCGGAATATTACGACACGCCCAGTGGCGGGTGGAACAACATCAACTTCAAGTGGAAGCTGCGGTGATGATCGAACCAACAACCGTTCGCCCTGAGCGTGTCGATGCGCGCGGAGACGCCGGCCTTGCAGCCCGTGGATCCGGCCGACCGGCCCGGGCGGGCGTGGCGGCGCTGTTCCTCGCGCTGCTCGCCGCGCCGGGCGTCGCGCAGGACGTGCCACCGACGCCGCTCAACGTGCCGACCGTCCAGGCGCCGGCGGCGGCTCCCGCGCAGACCGCCGGCGGCCCGCTGGAAGTGGACGTGACGGGCGGCATCTCGGCGCCGATGCCGATCGCCATCCCCTATATGCCGCCTGCCGCCGTCGCGCAGACGCCGGCGGGATCGACCGACGCGCTCGGCCGGCAGCTGGCGGAGATCGTGACCAACGACCTGCGCAACTCGGGCCTCTTCACGCCGCTGTCGCCGGCGCAGCTGCGCACCGTGATGTTCCCCGAAGTGCAGGCACCGGCGTTCAGCTATTGGGGCGGCACGGGCGCGCAGGCGCTGGTGCAGGGCTATATCCGCGCCAATGGCGACGGCACGCTGACGGTCGGCTGCTATCTGTTCGACGTGTCGGCGCAAACCGAACTGATGCGCCAGGGCTTCGTGGTGCCACCGTCCGACTGGCGACGTGCGGCGCACAAATGCGCCGACATGGTCTACACCCGCCTGACCGGCGAAGGACCGTATTTCGACAGCCGCGTCGTCTACGTCTCCGAGACGGGGCCGAAGGGCAAGCGCATCAAGCGGCTGTCGATCATGGATCAGGACGGCGCCAACCACCGCTTCCTGACCAACGGCCAGTCGATCGTGCTGACGCCGCGCTTCTCGCCGAACCAGCAGTCGATCGTGTACATGAGCTATGTCGGCCGGGTGCCGGCGATCTATGTCTACGAGATCGGCAGCGGACGGCAGCGGCTGGTGGTGCAGAATGTCGCCACGACCTTCGCACCGCGCTTCTCGCCGGACGGCCGCTGGATCCTGTTCTCGATGGCGACCGGCGGCAACACGGACCTCTATCGCGTGCCCGCTGCCGGCGGCACGCCGCAGCGGCTGACCAATTCGCCGGGCATCGATACCGGCGGCAGCTATTCCCCCGACGGCAGCAAGATCGTGTTCGAGAGCGATCGTTCGGGTGGACAGCAATTGTACGTGATGAACGCCGATGGTTCGAACCAGCAGCGCATCAGCTTCGGCGGCGGCCGCTACGGCACGCCGGCCTGGAGCCCGCGCGGTGACCTGATCGCGTTCACGCGCATGTCGGGCGGCTTCCGCATCGGCATCATGAACACCAGCGGCGGAGGCGAGAAGATCCTCACCAACGGCTGGCATGACGAGGGCCCGAGCTGGGCGCCGAACGGCCGCGTGCTGATGTTCTATCGCTCCGCACAGGGGCGCAGCGGCAAGGCGGATCTGTGGTCGGTGGACCTGACCGGCGTCAACGAACGCCGCGTGCCGACGCCGCTCGACGGCTCCGACCCCTCATGGGGTCCGCTGCGGCCGTAAAGCTGTTATGGGGGTGAGATACGGGGTGCAGAAATGGGAGAAAGAAGAATGGCGAGACTGACGACCACCATCCTGCTCGCGACGGCGCTTGTCACGACCGCGGCCTGCTCGAAGAAGCGGCCCGAAGTGCTGCCGCCGGCGCCGGGCGAGGCGCCGCAGGGCCCGACCGGCCCGACCGGCCCGAGCGATGGCGCGGTCATCCCGGGCTCGTCCGAGGACTTCAAGCGCTCGGTTACCAGCGACACGATCAACTTCGGCCTCGACATGTACGACATCGACGGCACGGCGCGCGGCATCCTCGACAGCCAGGTGGTTTGGCTGCAGCGCTATCCGAACGTGCGGGTGACGATCGAAGGCCATGCCGACGAGCGCGGCACGCGCGAGTACAACCTGGCGCTGGGCGATCGCCGCGCGAATTCGGCGAAGAACTATCTCGTCGCGCGTGGCATCTCGCCGTCGCGCATCACGACCATCAGCTACGGCAAGGAGCGGCCGCTGGCACTTGGCTCCGACGAGGAGAGCTGGGCGCAGAACCGCCGCGCGGTGACCGTCGTCCTGAACTGACGATATGAGGGCGCCGGCCCGATAGGGGCCGGCGCCCGTTTGCCGCGACCTGCTGGGCGGAGGGACGGCCGCGGCAAATCCCTCAGGCGGCGCCGACGGACGGCGCGATCACCATAACGGTCAGCAGGAAGCCGGCGAGCAGCGCCGGGAAGAAGCTTGGACGGTGCATGGCGCGTCTCCTTTCGTGAGGAGGCAGGTGCCATCGCCCGGTGTGGGCGTCAGCCGCCGTGCGATCGGCGGGGCGGGGCTGCGACCAAGGTGCCGGTGGCCGCGACGAAGCGGCGGGATCGGCGCCGCTACCGCTTCAGCCGATGGCGAACGTCGCCGACATGCTGCGGGCCGACACGGACGCTCGCTCCTGATTTCAGCACCAATGTGGTGTGGCGGCCGATCTGGTTGATCGCCTGCACCGCGTCCGGCCGCACGAAGGCGGAGCGGTGGACGCGCATCAGCTGCGCCGGATCGAGCGCGCCTTCCAGCGCCCCCATCGTGACGCGGATCATGTAGCTGCGCTCCGCCGTGTGGAGCAGCGCATAATCCTTGGCCGCCTCGATCCACTCGATCGCGTCGACCGCGACGCGCACCTGGCCGCGGCCGGTGGGGATCCAGAATTCGGTCTGATAGCCGCCGCCCGGCATCTCCGCGGGCGCGGTCTGCGGTTCCGAGGCCGGCGTACTCGTCGTGGCGACGCGCCGAAGCACGGAGCGCACGCGCGCGAGCAGTTCGCGCGGCTCGAACGGCTTCATCATGTAATCGTCCGCGCCAAGCTCCAGCCCCACCACGCGGTCGATCACGTCCTGCCGTGCCGTCAGCATGATGATGCCGATCGGCTTGCCGGTGGCGCGCAGCCGGCGCGCGATCGAGAAGCCGTCCTCTTCGGGCATGGTGACGTCGAGCACGACGAGATCGGCCGGACGCTCCGCCAGGATGGCGTCGAGCGCGCGGCCGCCATCCGCCTCCGACACATCGAGGCCCTGGTCCGCGAGATAGGCGGCGGTCGGCTCCCGCAGATCCTCTTCGTCATCGACCAGGACGATGTGGGGAATGGCGTCGCTCATCTTTGCTCCATCTGGTCAAGGAAGCGGCGCACCGCCTCGGGTACGAAGGGTTTTTCCAGCACCGGGCGCTGCATCTCGGCAATGAAGCGCGCGGCAGCAGCACCAAGCGTGTCGCCGGTGGCGAAGGCGACGCGTGAGGCGAGATCCGGCCGCTCTGCGCGCACGAAGTCATAGAGCGCGGGCCCGTCCATGTCGGGCATGCGCAGATCACTGACGATGAGGTCATAGTCGCCGCCGGCGAGCCGCGACTTGGCCGCCAGCCCGCCAACCGCAATGTCGCAGGTGAAGCCCTCGAGCGAAAGGAAGTCGGCGAGCGATTCGGCAATTTCGGCCTCGTCATCGATCACCAGTGCGCGCCGCTGCGGCGGGGGCGGCGGCTCGGCCGCGCTCGGCTCGGCACGGCCCAGCATCTGCTGCGGATCGACCGGCAGCGTCAGGCGGAAGGTGGCGCCGGTGCGGGTGGGCAGCAGCGTCAGCCGCCCGCCGTGCGCCTCCGCCAGGCCTTGCGAGAACGAGAGGCCGACACCGGTGCCTTCGCCTTGCGTCTTGGTGGTGAAGAAGGGTTCGAAGATCCGCCGGCGCGCGTCGGCCGGGACGCCGGGGCCATTGTCCGCCACGTCGAGCACCACCGTCATCGGCTCCGGCCCCCGGGCGGTGGTGATCCGCACCACACGCTCGCCGATCCCGCCATGGCCGACGAGCGCATGCTGGGCGTTGATCAACAGGTTGATGATGATCTGGTGGAGCTGATCGGCATCGGCGGCGATCTGCGGCAAGGCGGGGTCAAAAGCGCGTTCGATGCGGATCCCCTCCGTCCGGAGGCCGAATTCGGCGAGGTCCAGCGCAGCGATCGCGACCTGGTTCAGATCGACCGGCTGGCGTTCCGGCTGCTTGGCCCGGGCCATGGCGAGGAAGGTCTGGACGATGCGCGCGCAGCGATCGGCCGCCTTGCGGATCTTGAACGCGCGGTCCGCGAGGTCACCTCCCTTCGCTTGGCGCTCCATCATCACCGCCTGGGCGACGACGATCGACAGGGGGTTGTTTAGCTCGTGGCTGACCCCGGCGAGAAGCGAGCCGAGCGCCGAGAGCTTCTCCGTCTGATACAGCGCCTCACGGCTGCGCTCGAGCGCTTCCTCGGCATGGGCGCGCTCCAGGGTGGCCCAGGTCCGGTCCGCGATCTCGCGCAGCAGGCGCACCTCGTTGGGGCGCCAGGCGCGCGGCTCGGCCTGCTGCATCGACAGGATGGCGACGATCCGCCCCGCGCGCGTCAGCGTGACGCTGCTCAGCGCGCCGATGCCGATGCTTTCGAACAGCGGGCGATTTCGTTCATCGAAGCGATCATCGGTGGCGATGTCGTCGATCACGACGGGTGTGCCGGTGAAGTGGCTGTCGAGCAGGCGATCACCAAGCTGCGCGAAGGGGAAGCGCTGCCCGAGCAGCGCCGGCGTGCCGTCCCGGGTCCATTCACGCACCACGTGAAGCGCGTGCCCTTCCTCGTCACTCTCGGAATAATTGGCGCGCGATACGCCGAGATACCGCCCGACCCATTCCAGCGTGATGTCGAGGATTGCGTGCGCGCGGCTTTCGTCGCGGACGAGATCGCTCCAGCCGATCAGGAAGGCCTGATCGCGTTCGCGCTGGCGCAGTTCGGCGAGCGCGCGGGCGCGATCGAGCGCGATCCACAGCCGTTCCGATACGTCGCGGATCAGCTGGATCTCGGATTGGCGCCAGCCACGCGGATGACGCGACTGGGCGGAAAGCGAGGCGCGCATCTCGCCTTCGACGATCAGCGGCACCGTGACGAAGGCACGGACCTCGATTTCGGCATAATAAGCCTCGCGCCCCGGCAGCACGCGCGGATCGCCGACGATGTCATCGTAGCGGATCACGTGACCCGCACGCCATTGGTCGGCAATCGTCTGGGATACCTGCGCGACCGAGAAGCGCCGCCCGACGACGCTGCTGACGCCGTCGCACCAGTTGGCCACCACGACGAACTCGCCGTCGGGCCCGGTGTTGATCGAATAGGTGGTGCGCGTGATGCCGAGGTGGCGGGTGAGCCGCTCGAGCGTTGCCGCCATCACCTGATCGGCGGTGCTGAGCTGCCGCAGCTGATCGCTCCATTCGACGAGGAACGCCTGATTGCGTTCGCGTTCGAGCAGCGATGCCTCGGCGCGCGCGCGTTCCAGCATCGTCCAGAGGCGATCGGCAACCTCGCGCAGGAGCTGCAGTTCGCGCTCCGACCAGTCGCGGGCGCTGCGATCCTGCACCGAGAGCAAGGCGCAGGTCGTGCCGCTGCGCACCATCGGCACTGCCGCGAAAGTGGCGGCGTCGACGGCGTGGTAGCGGGCGCGGGCCGCCTCGTCGAAGCGGGGATCCGAATCCACGTCCCGCGACATCACGGTCTCGCCGGCGAGATACGATGACTCCACCGCATCGCTCACGGCAGGCCGCGGCGACGCGCGGGTGGCGCCGACCGTGTCGCGCCATTCGTGCAGGACAGTAAAACCACCGTTCGCCTCCGGCTCGGCGAAATTGGCCCGCGCGGTGCCGAGGTGGCCGGCGAGAGCGGCAAGCGTCGTGGCGAGGATCGCGTCAGGATCCGTCTCGGCGCGCAGCCGGTCGCTCCAGGCGATGACGAACGCCTGATCCCGTTCTCGCCGGGCAAGTTCAGCCTGGGTGCGGGCGCGCTCCAGTGCGTTCCATGTCCGCTCCCCCATGTCGCGGATCAGCGCGATCTCGCGGGCCTTCCACGCCCGCGGCGCGCGTGACTGGACCGAGAGGATCGCGGCAACGCCGCCGTCGCGGATCAGCGGGATGCTGACGAAGGCGGCGATGTCGCGCTCGGCGTAGATCGGCAGGTCCTTGGGGTCGGTGCGCGGATCGCTGGCGACATCATCGTAACGGACGATCTCGCCCGCGATCCATTCGCGCTGCGCCCGCGTGCCGATCGCCTCCAGCGAGACACGGGTACCGATCAGGCTGGGGCAGCCATCGCACCAGTCCCAGCGGGTGGTGAAGACGCGGTCGTCATGATCGAATTCCGAATAGGTGACGCGCGTCGTGCCGAGATGGCGGCCGAGCCGCTCCATCGTATCCAGCATGATGTCGTCGGGTTCGGAAAGGCCGCGCAGCGCATCGGTCCAGTCGACCAGGAATGCCTGGTCGCGCTCACGCGCCTTCAGCGATTGCTCGGCGCGTGCCCGTTCGAGCATGCCCCACATCCGGTCCGCTACCTCGCCGACCAGCGCGGCCTCTGCCGGATGCCAGCGGCGCGGGCTGTTCTGGTCGATCGCGAGGATCGCCTGCACCACGCCGCCGCGTGCCAGCGGGACGCCGATCCGCGCGACGATGCCGGTCTCGGCAAAGCGGCGCCGCGCCTCGGCGGAGAAGCGATGATCCTTCGACAGATCCTCGCTGACCATCATCTCGCCGGCGAGATAGGCGCTGCGCACCATCGGGCTGAGGTTCGCCGCGGGCCAGGAATAGCCGAGCACCGAGGGGCGGCCCGGCGCCCATTCCGCGATGACGGTGTAACGCCCGTCGCCGGCGGGACCGACCGGATCGAGTTCGATCGTCGAGCAGGTGGTGCTGGTCGCGCCGAGGTGGCCGCCGAGCATGGTGAGCGTGATCTGGGTGATCGCGGCCGGATCGAGCGCGGCGCGGACGCGATCATTCCAGCGGATGAGGAAGGCCTGTTCGCGCTCGCGTGCCTTCAGCGCCTCCTCGGCGCGGGCGCGGGTGAGCGTTGCCCAGGTGCGCTCGGCTACCGCCTCCACCAGTGCGATCTCCGCCGGCGACCAGTGGCGGGGGAGGTGGTGCTGGACGATCAATATGCCGTCGAGCCGGCCCGCCTTCACGAGCGGCACCGAGATGCCGGAACGCACGCCGATCGCCGCCATATAATCCCGCGTGCCAACGGTGATCGGGCCGCCCAAAGTCGAGAAATCTTCGGTAATGATGGTCTCGCCGCGGGCAAAAGCGGCGAACAACGCGTCGAAGGCGGCGGGGAAACGGCGCGTATTGTCCGCCTGTGGCAGCAGATCGGCGAGGCCACGCCGGATGCTGATCATCGGCCCCTCGGAAGAGGGCTCCGCTTCGCTGTAAAGGACGCGGGTGGCGCCGAGATGCGCCTTCAGCATGTCCGCGACCGTCGCCAGGATGATCGCCGGTTCGGTTTCGTCGCGGATCGCGTCGGACAGGCCGCGCAGGAAAATCTCGTGTTCGGTGCGCGCGGCCTGGCCACTCAGATCGAACTGGATGCCGCACCAGCGCGTGATCGCGCCGTTCGCGTCGCGGATCGGCACGGTGCGGGTGAGGAGCGGGCGATAGATGCCGTCGAGCCCGTGCATCCGCACCGTCGTTTCGAGCGGCAAGCCCTCGCGCGTGGACCGGGAGTAGAGCCGCATCGCCTCCCGGCGGTCCTCGGGATGGATGGTGCGGCTGGGATCGCGCACCGCATCGCCATAATAAGCGCGGCCGGCACGGTTCATCCAATAGCCAAAGCCATCGGGATCGGCGAGCCAGCAGATCCCGGGCATGTTGTCGGCCAGGAGGCGGAACTGCTCCTCGCTTTCGCGCAGCCTGGCGAGCGTGCGCGCCTGCTCGAGCGCCGCCCAGGTGCGCGCGCCGGTCTGCGCGACGAGCGCGATCTCATCCTCCGCCCAGACGCGCGGTTCATGATGATTGGCGGAGAAGAGCGCGACGAAGCGACCATCGTGGATCAGCGGCACCGACAAGGTGGCGCGGCAGTGGGTGGCGCGCAGGCTGGCGCGCTCCGCCTCCGTCAGATCAAGGCCATCAACGTCGGTGGCGGCGATCGTGCGGCCGCGGACATATTCGCGCACCAGCCCGGAATCGCGGTGCAGCGGACGGCGGCCCACCATCGTGGCGAGCCCGTCGGTCCGGTCATGAAGGACGACGAACTCGTCCCCCTCCACCTCGCCATAGCCGACGCGGCTGACGCCCAGGTACCGGGCGATGGTTTCGCACACGATCGCGAGGATCGCTGCCGGCGGGCGTTCAGCGGCAAACTGTTCCGACAGCCACAGCTTTACCGCCTCGACAGAATCGAGCGCAGGTGGTGACGCTGCGGTGGCGTTCTGCGCGCGCATTCCTCCGCTCGTATCCATCTGTCCCCCCCCGGAGGCGCAGCTTAGCATCACGTGGCCGAGTCGCGCATAGGGCGCGCGTCGCACGCTGGCCGGCGCCGCCGACGGGGCAGGCACCTTCGTCGAGCTTTCGTCGCACTCGTCGCAAGTTACGCGGCAGGTGTCGGCGGGCAGGGGAAACAGCTCCCTGATGCAACGCCACTTTTCGCCGCCCGGCTTCGATTCTTCCATTTTGGACTTTTCTATCGGTTGCTTTGGCGGGATTTGCCGCGATCGGCTGGCGGGGCCGCTTGTCGCGTTCAGCATGGCGTGGCCCGACCTAAACGTCGGCGTCCACGAGATGGGTTTTGCCGAGTTGCCGGGGGGCGTGGCGTCCGGCCGGCTGGCGCTGGCGCTGCGCCCCGGCGCTGGTGTCGAAGGTTTTGCGAGCGTAGAATTATGGCCTGACAGGGCGGTGGTGGCGATGGCGCCGGATCATCCGCTGGCAGCAGCGCCCGACATCACGATCGACCAACTCGCGGATGCAGTCCTGCTGGTGTCGCGCGATCGTGCGCGCGAGCAATTGCACCGCTTCCTGATCGACCGGCTGTTCCCGAAGGTTGCGGCGCCAGCCACGCGGATCGTGGCGGATGCGCGGCGGTCCCAACTGCTGGCGCGGGTCGCGGCCGGGGAGGGCCTGGCGCTGCTGTGCGAAAGCCAGGTCGACGCGGCGATGGCGCAGCTGGCGGTGCGCCCAGTCACGGGGGATGCGGCGCAATTCCGGGTTCGTGCCCTATGGCTGGAGGCGCGGCGGGACGCACCCCTCTCGACGCTGATCGAGCAGTTGGAGCAGAGCCGCGAGGGGTGGTTCGTTTAGCGCGCGGCGCCGGTGATCTTGCGGTCGAGCCATGCGGCGGCGGCTTCCGGGCTTGTCTTATCGGCATCGCGATCGACCATGTAGTTCGCCTCCCGCATCGCCTCGACCGGGATGCGGCCGACGAGCGGGCGAAGCGCGTCGAGGAGGGCGGCATCGTCGCGGCGCCGCGGCGCGACCAGCAGGATCGCGTCATAGCCCGGGATCGCGCGCTTCGGATCGCTGAGCACGGTCAGGCGATCGGCCGCGATACGCCCGTCCGAGGAGAAGGCGCTGATCACGTCCGCCCGCCCGCTGGCGACCGCGCGGTACATGAAGGTCGGGCTGTAGGGCGTCATGCTGGCAAAGCGCAGCGGGTAGGCGCGACGGACGGCGGCCCATTCGGGACGGTCTAGGAACTCCAGATCAGCGCCGAGCGCGAGCGCCGGGGCATGGGTGACGAGATCATCGAGCGAGGCGATGTTCAGGCGCCGCGCGTCGGAGCTGCGCATCGCAAAGGCATAAGCGTTCTCGAAGCCGAGCGGGCCGAGCAGCGTCACATCGTGGGTGTCGCGCGCCCAATCCGTGATGGCGCGAACCTGATCGGCGCGCGGCGGCACGTCGCTGCGCTTCATCTGCCCGGTCCAGATCGTGCCGGCATAATCGACATAGACGTCGATCGTGTTGCCGGCGACTGCGCCGAAGGCGACGGCCGATCCAAGGCCATCACGATATGCGACCTCATAGCCGGCTGCGCGCAGGCGATCCCCGATCAGCCGGGCGAGGATATATTGCTCCGAGAAGTTCTTGGCGCCGATCACCACCGTCCGATGCGCGCCGCTGCGCCACAGCGGCGTCGTTGCGGCGAGCGTCGCGAGACCGAGCAGCGCAAGCGATGCGGCTGCGATCCAGCGACGGCGAGTAGCGACGCCATATTGCGCGAGGCCGAGCAGCGCATCGACGCCAAGCGCGAGACCCGCGGCGGCAATGCAGCCAGCGAGGACGAGCGGCCACGATTGCGTCTGCAGCCCGGCGAAGATGAGGTCGCCGAGGCTCGGCTGGCCGACGGTGGTGGAGAGGGTGGCGGCACCGATCGTCCACACCGCGGCGGTGCGGATGCCGGCCATCGCAAGCGGAAGGACGAGCGGCGCCTCCACCAGCCGGCGCTTCTGCCAGCGCGTCATGCCGATGCCGTCGGCCGCCTCGACCACGGCGGGATCCAGCCCCTGCAGCCCGGTGACGACGTTCCGCAGGATCGGCAACAGCGCGTAGAGCGTGAGCGCGAGCAGCGACGGCAGGAAGCCGAGCGCGGGGACGCCGCCGATCCACAGCAGCACGGGATAGAAAAGCGCGAGCAGCGCGAGGCTGGGGACCGTCTGGACGAGGCTGGCAAAGCCGAGCGCGACGCGGGCGGCGGCGGGCCGGTGTGCCGACCAGAAGCCGAGCGGCACGGCAATCGCGATACCCAGCACCAGCGCCGTGATGGCGAGCAGCAAATGCTGCGCCGCGAGTTCGGGAACGCGCGTCCACGCCTCGCTCACCGCGCGAGCCCTGCGATACGTTCGGCCTGGGTGCGCGGCACGGCGACCAGCGCCTGCGCCGCCTCGCCACCGCCGCCGGCGAGAAGCGTGGCGGGTGTCTCATCGGCGACGATCCGGCCGTGCTGCATGACGAGGATGCGATCGGCGAGGAGAAGCGCCTCCGCCATATCGTGCGTCACCATGATGGTGGTGAGGCCGAGGCGGGAGTGGAGCGCGTGGACCGCGTCACCAAGCGCGGCGCGGGTGACGGGATCGAGCGCGCCGAACGGCTCGTCCATCAGCATCAGGCGCGGGCCGGCGACGAGCGCGCGGGCGACTCCGACGCGCTGGCGCTGGCCGCCGGAAAGCTCGGCCGGGAGGCGCGCAGCGAGATTGCGCGGCAGGTCGACGAGATCGAGCATCGCGCCGACGCGATCCGCTGCCGGCTGGCGCGCAATGCGCATTGGCAGCGCAATGTTCTCCGCAACCGTCAGGTGCGGGAACAGCCCGACATTCTGGAAGACATAGCCGATGGCGCGGCGCAGTGCGGGCAGGGGCTGCGCCGCGACGTCCTCGCCATCGATCGCGACGTGGCCTGCGCTGGGGACAACAAGGCGGTTGATCGTCTTGAGCAACGTCGACTTGCCCGATCCAGACGTTCCGACCAGCGCAACGAAGCTTCCCCCGGCGATCGTGAGTGATACGTCGTCGACCGCCGCAGCGCCGGCGGCGTAACGCTTCGATACGCCGTGGAAGGCGACCGTGGGGCCGGGCGATTCCGCTGGCATCGCCCCGGAGGATGCGGGATGCGGCAGGGCAGGTCAAATAAGAGAGCTTGGGACATGAAGGCGATCCTCATCACCGGTGGCGGCTCCGGCATCGGCCGGGCAGTGGCGCAGCTGTTTGCGACGCGCGGCTGGCGCGTTGGACTGGCGGACCGGGACCCGGCGGGGCTGGTCGACACGGCAGCGACGCTGCCGACCGACCGGACGACGAGCCATGTGATGGACGTGCGATCGCCGGAGGACTGGGAAGAAGTGCTGGCCGAGTTCGTCGGTGCCAGCGGGGGGCGGCTGGACGTGTTATTCAACAACGCCGGAGTCGCCGTCGGCGGGCCTTTCGGCGCGACCTCGCTCGAGGATCTCGACCGCGCGCTGGACGTGAACCTGAAGGGCGTCGTCTATGGCGCGCGGCTGGCCTATCCGTTTCTTGCCGCGACGCCGGGGGCGTGCCTGCTCAACACGGCGTCAGCCGCCGGCATCTATGGCACCGCCGGGGCGGCGGTCTATTCGGCCACCAAGTTCGGCGTTCGCGGGCTGACCGAGGCGCTCGACGCCGAATGGGCAGCGGACGGCATCCGCGTACGCAGCCTGATGCCGGGCTTCATCGACACGCCGCTGTTGCAGGCCGGCGTCGGCGGATCGAACCGCAGCGTGCGCGAGACGGTGGTGGAGGCGGGGCTCGAGTTCACCCCCGTTGAGACGGTGGCCGAGGCCGCCTGGGCGGCGGTGCATGGCGAGCGCATGCACACGCTGGTCGGCAAGACGGCACGCCGCCTCGCCTTCGCCTCGCGCTGGATGCCCGGATCGCTGCGCAAGCGGATGCGGGGCGGGCGGGGGCTGTGACCGGCTGGCTTTGAGTCGCAAGCAAATATCGTCCTTGTGAACTGCCGCATTAAGAGTCTGCAATGTATTCTGGGGCTTGTTGCTGTCCACCGAGCGTGGCACGCAAGAGTTTCTGCTTCAGAAGGGCGCTACATGAGATCGGCATATGCGATGATGACCATCGCGCTCACAGTATTTCCATCGACGATCATTGCGGCTCAGGCACCCCGAATGTTGCCGTTGCGCTTGTCGCCCGCCCAAGCTGTCATGAACGCCGCCGAGATGCCGAGCGGCGTTGGCGGCGTGTTCGAAATGGTCGTGCGAGCAACGGGCAGGCAAGGATCGTTTCTGTATCTCAATTCTGAAACTGACTATCGCGATCCCCGAAACCTGTCGATCGTTGTCACTCCGTCAGAGGAACGTGCCCTGGCTGAGCGGCTTGGTCGCCCGGTTGAAAATGCAGTCCTGGGAAAGGTGATCGCTGTCAGGGGTCGCCAAGAAAACGAGAATCGACTTTTTGGCTAAAGGGCGCCCCACGGGTAAATATTATTACCAGACTCATCTTAGCCTCAGGTCAGCACGCGATCTCACCATTGAAGGAGAGCGCCCGACTTTCTGAGTGGGCATGACACGGGGATTTCCGTCGGCTGACGGGGGCACTTCCCCGTGGGATTTCGGCCCGTTCCTCTATCTGCTGTCGGCCTCAGGACCGATGAGGTCCGCGGGGAACGGGGCCGTTGGGCGGCTGACGCTCAGGTCGCCTTCTTCGGCTTGCGCGGCTTGGGTGTCGGCAGCTCAGCCGCGGTAATGCGCAGCAGTTCGCCGAGCCATGTGGCATCGTCCCACCGATCGGCTTCGATCAGTAAATTTGGCTTCGCGCCCGGGTAGGGCGGCGCTTCCGACACAGGCTCGGCATGGCTGCGGCCGGAGGCGGTTGGCTTCAGGTACAGCTGATCGTCGCAGACCGTGCCGATCATCTTGCCGTCGAGGTACACGCCGTACTCACCGAACATCGGCTTGGCGGTCACTTCCCCGGCACCAGCAGCCTGCGCGATCAGATGTTCAATCGTGCGGTGCTGCGTTGCCATGAAGCGAGCCTAACAGTGGGACATCGCGACGAACAGGGTGCCCCGCCGGTCAGCCGATCAGCAGGCCGGCGAGCGCGGCGGAGAGGAGGTTCGCGAGGCTGCCAGCAAGAAGCGCGCGGATGCCGAGCTTGGCGATCATCGGCCGCTGGTTGGGGGCGAGATTGCCGGTCACCGCCATCTGGATCGCGATGGAGGAGAAGTTTGCAAAGCCGCACAAGGCGAAGGTGACAATCGCGACGGTGCGCTCGGACAGCTCGCCCGCCTGCCGGCCGAGATCTATATAGGCGACGAATTCGTTCAGCACGATCTTCTGGCCGAACATGCCGCCGGCGCGCAGTGCCTCGTCCCACGGCACGTTGATGAGGAACATCACCGGCGCAAAGGCATAGCCGAGGATCTGCTGGAAGCTGAGATCGGGATAGCCGAACAGGCCGCCGATGCCGCCGAGGATGCCGTTGGCGAGCGCGACTAGGGCGACGAACGCCAGCACCATCGCGCCGACCGCGACCGCGAGGCGGACGCCGGTCTGCGCGCCCTGCGCGGCGGCCATGATGATGTTGGCGGGTGCCTCCTCGTCATGGGTCGCTTGCGGCATCGGTTCGCCAGGCGCGAGCTCGTTCGGCAGCGCGGCGATGCTCGCGCCGGCGAGCCGTGACTCGGAGACCAGGATCTCGCGGTCAGCATCGGGCAGGTCGCCGAGCGGCAATTCGCCCTCCGGCGGCACGGTGCGGTCCGGCATGATGATCTTTGCCATCAGGATGCCGGCGGGAGCGGCCATGAAGCTGGCGGCGAGGAGATAGTCGATACGGATGCCCATCGAGGCATAGGCCGCGAGGATCGTGCCCGCGACGCCGGCCATGCCGCTGGTCATCACGGTGAACAGCTGCGGCGGGGTGAGGCCGGCGAGATAGGGGCGGATGACGAGCGGCGATTCGGACTGGCCGACGAAGACGTTGGCCGCCGCGCACAGGCTTTCCACCTTGGAAACGCCGATCACCTTTTCCAGCGCGCCGCCCAGCCAGCGGACGACGAGCTGCATGATGCCGAGGTAATAAAGGATCGAAACAAGGCTGGCGAAGAAGATGATCACCGGCAGCGCGGCGATCGCGAAGCTGTTGCCGCCGATCTCCGGCGAGGCGAGCGGGCCGAAGAGAAAGTCGACGCCGGCCTTGGCATAGCCGAGCAGGTTGGAGACACCCGCAGACATGGTGGCGAGCACGCGCTTGCCCCAGTCGACGTAGAGCACCATCACCGCGATCCCGACCTGAAGCGCAAAGGCGCTGATCACCACGCGCGGGCGGATCGCGCGGCGATCGGTCGACAGCGCGACGGCGAGCGCAAGAATGACGGCAATACCGGCAATGCCGATGAGAAAGCGGCTCAAGTGCGACAAGTCCCCGTTCGGGCGGAACCTGGCCGCCGGATTCTTTTTCCGTGCGCCATCATAGGGAAAGCACCGCCCGTTCGACAAGCATCCAACCGCGCGGTTTGGCGTTCGCGCGCGCGAGAAGCGGGCGGCTTGCGTAATATCGCTGCTTTCGCAACCGCGGTTCGCGATGCTACCGGCAAGCGCATGGAATCACGCGCCCCTGCGCTCATCTCGCGCTCGCTCTTCGCCTTCTCGATCTTTTACGGCGGGATGGTCTGTATCGCCGGCGTGCTCGGCAACAAGCAGGTGGCGGTTGGCCCGCTGTCGGTGGAGGCGGGCATTTTCGCCTTCCTGTTCCTGGTGGCGACATCGAGCGCGATCGCGGAGCTGCACGGGCGCCAGATGGCCAACAGGCTGGTGCAGATCGGCTTCGTGCCGCTGCTCGTCTCGCTGGTGCTGACCCTGGTGGTGCTGGTGGTGCCGGCCGCGCCATCGATGGAGCCTGAGCGACTCGGTGCGTTCGAGCTGATGATGACCGGCACACCGCGCATCTGGCTGGGCGGCCTCGTCGCTTATGGCACGTCGCAGACACTGAACGTGACGATCTTCGCCGCCTTGAAGGGCAAGGAGGATAGCCGGCTGTTGTGGCTGCGCGCGGCAATCGCCAGCGTCCTGTCGCAGGTGGTCGACACGTTGCTGTTCGTTACCATCGCCTTCTACGGCGTGTTCCCGATCGGGGAGCTGATGGTGGGGCAGATGATCGCCAAAGTCGTGCTATCGATCGTGCTGGTGCCGCCGCTGATCTACGGCTTCGTCGCGCTCGGCCGGAAACTGGACGCGACGCCGCGCCCCGCGTAACGGCCGCCGCATGACCGACCATTCTCCGTCCCCGGGGCTGCTCGCCAAGGCCGAAACGCTCGTCGAGGCACTGCCCTATCTCCAGCGTTATGCCGGTGCGACCTTCGTCGTGAAATACGGCGGCCATGCCATGGGCGATCCCGAGGCGCAGCGCGATTTCGCCGAGGACGTGGTGCTGATGAAGGCGGTCGGCATCAACCCCGTGGTGGTCCACGGCGGCGGGCCACAGATCGGATCGATGCTGAAGCGGCTGGGCGTCGAATCGCGCTTCGTCGACGGGCTGCGCGTCACCGATGCGGAAACCGCGCACATCGCCGAGATGGTTCTTGCGGGATCGATCAACAAGCAGATCGTCTCCTGGATCGCTGCTGCCGGCGGGCGTGCGGTAGGCATCTCCGGCAAGGATGCGGGGCTGGTGCAGGCCGAGAAGGTCGGGCGTCAGGAGCCCGATCAGCTGCAGGGCATCGAGCGCAAGGTCGACCTTGGCTTCGTCGGCGAGCCGGTGGCGGTCGATCGGCGGATCGTCGACACGCTGAGCCGTGACGGCATCATCCCGGTGATCGCCCCGATCGGCATCGGCGCCGATGGCCACACCTATAACATCAACGCCGATACCATGGCCGGCGCGATCGCCGCGGCGCTGGGCGCCAAGCGCTTCTTCCTTTTGACCGACGTTGCCGGCGTGCTCGACAAGTCGGGCGAGCTGATGACGGATCTGACGCCTGCCGACATTGCCGGCCTGCGCGCCGACGGCACGATCACCGGGGGCATGATCCCGAAGCTCGAGACGTGCGTCGCCGCGGTCGAATCCGGCGTCGATGCGGCGGTGGTGCTGGATGGCCGCGTGCCCCACGGCATGCTGCTCGAGATCTTCACGCGCCGCGGCGCGGGAACGCTGATCCGCCGGGCCTGATCGCCTTGATCGGCTGGGACATCATGCCCAACTGTGCTATTGAAATGATACACCCCTACGGAGGCCGCCCTTGCTGATGCTCACCATCATCCAGATCCTGCAGGTTCTGCTGAACGTCGTCTGGTGGGTAATCGTCATCCAGTTCGTGCTGTCGCTGCTGGTGGCGTTCAACGTCGTCAACATGCAGTCGAACTTCGTGCGCTCGCTGTACATGGGGCTCGATCGGCTGACGGAGCCGCTCTATCGCCCGCTGCGCCGCGTGCTGCCGCAACTGCAGGGCATCGATCTGGCGCCGGCGGTGGTGCTGATCGGCATCGCGATCCTGACGATCATCCTCAACAACATCGCCGCCAGCGTGATGGTGGGCAGCATCTGACCGCCTGGCGGACCGCCGACGACGGCCTCGCCATCGCGGTGCGCGTGACGCCGCGGGGCGGGCGGGACGCGCTGGCCGCCGGCACCGACGGTCATTTCGCCGCCCGCGTGTCCGCCCCGCCGGTGGACGGCGCGGCGAACGCTGCCGTGGTGGCGCTGGTCGCCAAGAGCTTCGGCGTGTCGCGCGGGTCGGTTCGCCTGACCGGCGGCGAGACGAGCCGGATCAAACGCCTGTTCATTTCCGGTGACCCCGCCGCGCTGGCGCGGGTCGCCGCTACTCTTTATGGCCATGAGACATGACGGCACGGATCATTGACGGAAAGGCGTTCGCCGCAGGGCTGCGCGCACGGGTGGCGGAAGCTGCCGCTGAGGTAATCGCGCAAAGCGGCCGCAAGCCCGGGCTGGCCGTGGTGCTGGTTGGCGAGGATCCGGCGTCGGCCGTCTATGTCCGGTCGAAGGGCAAGGCGACCGTCGCCGCTGGCATGGAGAGCTTCGAGCATCGCCTGCCGGCCGATACGGGCCAGGCGGAGCTCGAGGCGCTGGTCGACCGGCTCAACGCCGATCCCGCGGTGGACGGCATCCTCGTCCAGCTGCCGTTGCCCGAGCATCTCGACGAAAGCGCGATCATCACGCGGATCGACCCCGACAAGGACGTCGACGGCTTCCACCCGGTCAACGCTGGGCGGCTCGCGACTGGCCTTCCCGGATTTGTGCCATGCACGCCGCTCGGCTGCCTGATGCTGCTGCGTGACGGGCTGGGCGATCTCAGTGGCAAGGACGCGGTGGTGATCGGCCGATCGAACATCGTCGGCAAGCCGATGGCGCAGCTGCTGATCGGCGACAGCTGCACCGTGACGGTCGCCCATTCGCGCACCCGCGATCTGCCCGAGGTGGTGAAGCGCGCCGATATCGTCGTCGCGGCGGTGGGCCGGGCGAAGATGGTGAAGCCGGACTGGATCAAGCCGGGCGCGACGCTGATCGACGTCGGCATCAACCGCACGGACGAGGGGCTGGTGGGTGACATCGACCCCGCCTGCGCCGACGTGGCGGGCGCGATGACGCCGGTGCCGGGCGGCGTCGGCCCGATGACGATCGCGGTGCTGCTACGCAATACGCTGGTCTCCGCCGCGCGGCGCGAGGGCGTGACGCTGGCGACTGATATCTGATGCTCGCCGCGCTGCTGCTTGCCGGCGCGGGGCCGGTGACGGCAGCCGGCGCCGAACGCGCCTTCGCCGCCGATGCCAAGGCGATCGGGCAGTGGAGCGCGTTCCGCAAATGGGCGGCGGATGATGCCGTCATCTTCGTGCCGCAGCCGACGAACGCGCAGGCATTCCTGAAGCCGCTGAAGGACCCGCCGAAGGCCGTCCACTGGTGGCCGACGGCAAGCTTCGTCTCGTGCGACGGCAAGATGGCGGTGAATACCGGCGGCGCGGCGTGGCCGGACGGGCATGCGAGCTACTTCTCGACCGTGTGGAAGCAGGCGGGCGGCACATGGCGCTGGGCCTTGGATCACGGGGACAATCTTGAAACGCCCCGCCCGCGCGTGCCTGAACCGGCGGTTCGCCGGGCGGCGTGCAGCGGCACGCCTGCATCGCCACCGGGCGGTGCCCTGGCTTCTTCCGTTGCGGATGGTACGGGTGGGTCTGGCCGTTCGCCGGATCAAACGCTTTTCTATGCCTGGCGCAGCGACGCCAATGGGCGATCGCTTCGGGCGTGGCTGTGGAATGGCACGGGCTGGGACGATGTACTGAATGACCGTGTGGGGGCGGCGAAACCATGATCGAGCTCTTCATCTCCTCCTTCATCACCTTCTTCGTGGTGATCGATCCGCCCGGCTGCGCCCCAATCTACGCCGGGCTGACCGCCACGGCGAATGCGGTGCAGCGGCGGGCCATGGCGATCCGCGCGGTTGGCGTTGCGTCGGCGATCCTGCTCGTCTTCGCGCTGTTCGGCGAGAAGCTGCTGAAGGGGCTGGGCATCGATCTTGCCTCGTTCCGGATCGCGGGCGGCATCATGCTGTTCCTGATCGCGCTCGAAATGGTGTTCGAGAAGCGCACCCAGCGCCGTGAGGACCGGGCAGCGAGCGTGACGGCGGAGGAGGCGGAGGACGTCTCGATCTTCCCGATGGCGATGCCGATGATCGCCGGGCCGGGCTCGATCGCCAGCGTCATGCTGCTGATGGCGCGCAACGATGGGTTGCAGCAATCCCTGGTGGTGCTCGGCGCGCTCGGCCTGGTGCTTGCGCTGACGCTGGTGGCGCTGATGGCGGCCGGGCCGCTGATGCGGATGCTGGGGCACAAGATCGAGGTGGTAATCACCCGGCTGCTCGGCGTGCTGCTGGCGGCGCTGGCGGTGCAGTTCGTGATCGACGGGATCAAGGAACAGCTCGCATAGACGGGTTGCCAATGCGGCTCCGCTGCGGCCATCAGGCGCAAAAAGGAGACGATGCATGGCTGACCAGCAACACTACCCGGTGCCGGACGCCTGGGCTGCGGAAGCGAAGGTGGATCGTGCCGGCTACGAGGCGATGTACAGCGCCGCGGCGGCGGATCCCGACGCCTTCTGGCTCGACCAGGCGAAGCGGCTGGACTGGATCAAGCCGCCCACCGTCGCCGGCAACTGGTCGTTCGACGAGGCGGATTTCCGCATCGAGTGGTTCAAGGATGGCGTCCTCAACGCCTCGGTGAACTGCCTCGACCGGCATCTGGCCGAACGCGGTGACCAGATCGCGATCATCTGGGAGCCGGACGAGCCGAGCGAGGAGCCGAGGCGCTTTACCTATGCGCAGCTTCACGAAGAGGTGTGCCGCTTCGCCAACGTGCTGAAGGCGCAAGGCGTGCGCAAGGGCGACCGGGTGACGATCTACCTGCCGATGATCCCGGAGGCGGCCTTCGCCTTGCTCGCCTGTGCGCGGATAGGCGCGATCCATTCGGTGGTGTTTGGCGGCTTCTCGCCCGATGCGCTCGCCGGGCGGATCCAGGATTGCGACTCCAAGGTGGTGGTGACCGCCGATTGCGGGCGGCGCGGCGGCAAGCGCATCGCGCTGAAGGCCAATGTCGATGCCGCGGCCGGGCGCGCGCCGAGCCTGGAGACGGTGATCGTCATCAAGGCGACCGGCGACGAGGTGCCGATGCACCAGCGCGACGTCTGGTATCACGAGGCGGCCGCCGAGGTGTCGACCGACTGCCCGCCCGAGCCGATGAACGCGGAGGACCCGCTGTTCATCCTTTATACCTCGGGATCAACGGGCAAGCCCAAGGGCGTGCTCCATACCACCGGCGGCTATCTGCTGTGGGCGAGCTTCACCCACGAGCTGGTGTTCGATTATCGCCCCGGCAACATCTTCTGGTGCGCCGCGGACGTCGGCTGGGTCACCGGCCATACGTACATCGTCTACGGCCCGCTCGCGAACGGCGCGACGACTTTGATGTACGAGGGGCTGCCCACGTGGCCCGATGCAAGCCGCATCTGGCAGGTGGTGGACCGGCACCAGGTGCACACCATCTTCACCGCGCCGACCGCACTTCGGGCATTGATGAAGGAAGGCGATGCGCCGGTGAAGGCGACCAGCCGCAAGAGCCTGCGCCTGCTCGGCACGGTGGGCGAGCCGATCAATCCCGAGGCGTGGCGCTGGTATCACGAGGTGGTGGGCGAGGGCCGCTCGCCGATCGTCGATACATGGTGGCAGACCGAGACGGGCGGCGCGCTGATCGCGCCGCTGCCGGGCGCGACGGACCTCAAGCCCGGTTCCGCGACCAAGCCGCTGCCGGGCGTGCACCCGCAACTGGTGGACGATACGGGCCAGGTACTCGACGGCGCGGTGAGCGGCAACCTGTGCCTCACCGCCAGCTGGCCGGGACAGATGCGCACCGTCTGGGGCGATCATGCGCGCTTCTTCCAGACCTATTTCACGACCTATCCCGGCAAGTATTTCACCGGTGACGGCTGCCGCCGTGACGAGCATGGCTATTACTGGATCACCGGCCGGGTGGACGATGTGATCAACGTTAGCGGGCACCGCATGGGCACGGCCGAGGTGGAAAGCGCCCTGGTGCTCCACCCCAAGGTGGCCGAGGCCGCGGTGGTCGGCATGCCGCACGACGTGAAGGGGCAGGGCATCTACGCCTATGTCACGCTGAATGCCGGCGAGGCTGCGTCCGAGGCGCTGTCGGCCGATCTTCGCCAGTGGGTGCGCAAGGAGATCGGACCGATCGCCAGCCCCGATGCGATCCAGTTCGCGCCGGGCCTGCCCAAGACGCGTTCGGGCAAGATCATGCGCCGCATCCTGCGCAAGATCGCCGAAGGCGACGTGACGAGCCTCGGCGATACGTCGACGCTGGCCGATCCGTCGGTGGTGGACGATCTGGTCGCAAACCGGGCGCAGTAATGTGCGACGAAGCTGCGACCAGTGCCGCAAGTTGTTGAAAGAAGGATTTCACGTGCAACGCGGCAGGTTTTGACGCGCGGGATCGGGAAGCGTTAGTCGGAAGGCATCCAAGAACGGGATGTTCCACGATGACCAATGCTTGCCCGATCCCGGTGAAAACCCGGGAGTTGCACAATCATCATTTCGATTCGACGATCTGGAACGACTTCGTCTTTCGAGATGACGACATCGTCATCGCGACCTACGCCAAATCAGGCACCACCTGGACGCAGCAAATCGTCGGCCAGTTGCTGTCGGGCGGGGATCCCAGTTTTCCGGTGGCGGACCTGTCGCCGTGGCTGGACCTGCGCGTGCCGGGGCGTGACGTGCTGCTGCCGATGCTGGAGGCGCAGACCAATCGGCGGTTCATCAAGACCCATCTGCCGGTCGACGCGCTCGTCTTCTCGCCGCGCGCCAAATACATCTACGTCGGGCGCGACGGGCGCGATGTGGTGTGGAGCCTGTTCAATCATCATCGCTCCTTCACGCCCGAAGCGCTTGCGATGATCAACGACGCGCCCGGCCGGGTCGGCCCGCCGCTGCCGCCCGCGGGTGACGACGTGCACGTTTTCTGGCGGCATTGGTTCGCCGCAGATGGCGCGCCATTCTGGTCCTTATGGGAGAACGTGCGCAGCTGGTGGGCGATCCGGCACCTGCCCAATGTGCTGATGCTGCACTTCGACGATCTGAAGCGCGACCTCGCCGGCGAGATGCGGCGCGTGGCGGACTTCCTCGACATTCCGATCGACGAAAACCGCTTCCCGGCCCAGGTCGAACATTGCACCTTTGACTGGATGCGGCAGCACGGCGAGACGATGGTGCCGCTGCACGGTGCGATCTGGAAGGACGGGCCCAGATCCTTCCTCAACAAGGGTACCAACGGCCGCTGGCGCGACGTGCTGACAGTTAACGAAAGCTTGCATTACGAGTCGCGTGCAAGGGCAGAATTGGGCCCGGAATGTGCGACTTGGCTGCAATCGGGCAGTGCGCCGGCGGTGCAGCTGGCGGCCTAATGGGGACTTCCGGCGACATGGCGAAACGCTTCGCCGAGGATTCCGCCCGGATGGTCACTCAAGGCCATCGAATCGCTTGACGCAAAGCAAGAATCAGCGCCCTCTACGGCCATCCACCAACGATGCCGTAGAACCCGTGGGGGGTCGCATTGGGTCAGCAAGACGATGGCGCTTGGCTTACCGCTGAGCTGCTCGAACGCATATTGGGGTCGGCACGTTGCGCCGGGCCCCATCTCATGATTTCGCGTGGCGATTGCCAGTACACGCTGGATGCGCTGACGCGGCAGGGCTGGGTGCAGGAGAAGCGCGGGCATATCGTGCTGACGGCGAAGGCGCGCGCGCGCCGGCTTGCCCAGCCGCAGGCGGCCAACGCCTGATCCGGCGCCCGATCTGACGGGCGCCCGCTCCCTTGTCCGGGAGCCGCTTCCTCATCGACGCGCATCGCCTGCCTCTTTGCAGCGTGCAGCATTGCTGTACCAAGGCCGGGATGGGGGAACGATCGACACGGCTGGGCCGGCTGACGCTTGCGGCGATCGCCTGCCTGTTGCCGGGCGCGGCACAGCCGCCCAGCGTGGACCTGCTGATCCGCGGCGGCACGGTCTATCGCGGCGGCGCCGATCCGTACGTCGGGGATGTGGCGGTGCGCGGCGACCGGATCGTCGCGGTCGGCCAGTGGCTGCCGCTGCGTGCCGCACGCACCATCGATGCCCGCGGCATGATCGTCGCGCCCGGCTTCATCGATCCGCACACCCATGGCGACACGCTGCTGTCTTCGCCCGACGCACGGACCCGGCTCGCCCTGCCGTTCCTGATGCAGGGGGTGACCACGATCGTCATCGGCAACGATGGCGCCGGCAGCCCGGCCGTCGCGCAGACGCTGGGCGCGATGCAAAACATCGGCGTCAACGTCGCGGCGCATGTCGGCTTCGGCGCGGTCCGCCGGCAGGTGATCGGTGGGGCGGCTCGGGCGCCGACAGCGGGTGAACTCGCAACGATGCGCGGGCTCGTTGCCGCGGCCATGTGCCAGGGCGCGCTGGGGCTCTCGACCGGGCTGTTCTACGCCCCGCAGCGCTTTGCCAGGACCGACGAGGTGACGGCGCTTGCGGTTGAGGCAGGCAAGCGCGGCGGCATCTACGACACGCATCTGCGCGACGAATCCTCCTATTCGATCGGCCTGGAGGCGGCGGTGGCGGAAGCGCTGGCGATCGGGCGCGATGCGCGGCTGCCGGTGAACATCAGCCATATCAAGGCGCTGGGGCGCGATACCTGGGGCAAGGCGCCGGCGGTGATCGCGCAAATTACGGCGGCGCAACGCGCCGGCGTGCGGGTGTCGGCCGATCAGTATCCGTATGAAGCGTCGGGCACGAGCCTCGTCGCGGCGCTCGTACCGGGCTGGGCGCAGGATGGCGGGCGCGCGGCGCTGCTGCGGCGCTTCAACGATCCGACCGTGGCCGATCGCCTGCGGCGCGAGATGAGAGCCAATCTCGTCCGGCGAGGGGGCGCGGCTAAGCTGCTGGTGACCGAAGGCGATGAAGCAGGGAGGACGCTGGCGCAAATCGCCGGACGCGGCGACCCTGTCGCGGCAGCGATTATCGTCATCCGCAAGCGCGATCCGGCGACCGTCTCCTTCAACATGGACGAAGGCGACATCGCCGCTTTCATGCGCCAGCCGTGGGTGATGACGGGGTCCGACGCGTCGCCGGGCCACCCGCGCGTCTTCGGCAGCTTCGCACGCAAATACGCCGCTTACGTGCGCCGGCAGGGGGTGATCGACCTGCGCGCGTTCATCGATCGCAGCACGGCGCTGCCGGCGGACACGCTTGACCTTGCGGATCGCGGGCGGCTCGCGAGCGGCAAGCGCGCCGACATCGTCGTCTTCGATCCGCGCCGCTATGCCGACCGCGCCACCTATGCTTCGCCGACGAAGCTCGCCGCCGGCGTGCGCACTGTGGTGGTGAATGGTCGTGTTGCGGTCGACCATGGCCGCGCGACGGGCATCGCAGCGGGCCAGGCGATCCGCCATGTGCCGTCGCCGGGCAGTTGCCCCTGATGCGCGGCTGGTTCGGCATCCCCTTGTGGCAGCGTGTGCTGGGCGGGCTGGCGCTCGGCGTGCTGCTGGCCATCGTGGCGCCCGGCGCAGCGCCCTATGTCGCGTTCCTCGGTGATCTGTTCGTGCGGGCGATCCGCATGCTCGTTGCGCCGATCGTGCTGGTGACGATCGCCGCGGGGATCACGACGCTCGCCGATCCGCGGCGGCTGGGAGCGCTCGGCGGGCGGACGATCGGGCTGTTCGCGGCGACGACCGCGATCGCGGTCTCGGTCGGCATGGCGGTCGCGCTGGTGATCCGTCCGGGCGTCGGCGCGCCGCTCGGCAATGCCGCGCCGCATGCGCTCGGGCCGCCGGTGACGCCGTACGAGCAACTGATCGGGATCATTCCCGTCAATATCGTCGAGGCGCTGGCCAAGGGCGACATGCTGGCGCTGATCTTCGTCGCGATCCTGGTTGGCGTCGGCACCGTGCTTTCGGGGGAAGCGGGGCGGCCGTTCGCCGGGCTGCTCCAGTCGCTGTCGGCCGTGCTGCTGCGCATTGTCAGCCTGGTGATGGAGGCGGCGCCGTTCGGCGTCTTCGCGCTGATCGCCAATGCGGTGGCGCAGCACGGCGCGGCCGTGTTCGTGCAGGTCGGGTGGCTGGCGCTCGCGGTGGTCGCGGGCTCGCTGATCCAGCTCGCGATCGTTCACTCGCTGCTGCTGCGGCTGATTGCGCGGGTGCCGGTGCTGCCGTTCTTCCGCGGCATCGTCGATGCGCTTGCCGTCGCTTTCTCCACCGCCTCGAGCTCCGCGACTTTGCCCGTCGCGATGCGGGTGGCGGGCGCGAACCTTGGCATCGGGCGGAGCATCTATTCCACCGTGCTGCCGCTCGGCGCGACGATCGGCAAGGACGGGACGGCGATGTACGTCGGTCTGCTCAGCGTCTTCGCGCTCCAGGCGCTGGGCGTGCCGATCACGCCTGCGGTGCTGGCGATCATGCTGCTGACCGGGTCGCTGGCGGCGTTCGGCACGGCGCCGGTGCCTTCCGCTTCGCTGTTCATGCTCGCCGCCGTGCTGTCCGCGGTCGGCGTCGCCCCGGAGCAGACTGCGCTCGTGGTGGGCTTTGTGCTGCCGTTCGACCGGCTGCTCGACATGACGCGCACGGTGCCGAGCGCAAGCGCGAACCTCGCCGTTGCCACCACGGTGGCGCGGCTGGAGGGTGAGCTGGACCAGAACGTCTATCGCGCAAGCCCGCTGGCATGAGGCGGCTGGCCGCCTCGATCGCGCTACTGGCCGTGAGCGCCGCTGAGCCACTGATCGAGGCACCGCCGGGAACCCGGATCGGGCTGGTGGTGGCGACGCTCAACGGGCGGGAGGTCGTCGCCATTCGCGCCGACGAGCGCTTCGTGCCGGCGTCGAACACCAAGCTCTTCACCACCATTGCCGCCTTCGAGACGCTGGACCTGAGCGCGCCGGACGCGGCCGGCGGAGCGTCGGTCCGGCTCGAGGGGCAGGACGTGGTGCTCAGCGGCCATGGCGACGCGCGCCTGTCGAGTGCGCCAGATTGCGCCGCGAATTGCCTGAAGACGCTGGCCGATGCGGTGGCGGCCAAGACGCGCCACGTTCGCGACGTGATCGGCGACGACAGCGCTTTTGCCGACGAACGGTGGAGCGAGGGGATGAGCTGGAACAACATCCCCAGCCGATCGGGTACCGCCGCGTCGGCGCTGACGCTGGACGATAACGAGGCGGTGTTGGTGGTGACGCCGACGCGGGTAGGGACCGCGCCGCGCGTGGCGGACGATGGCTATTACACGATCGACAATCGCGCGGTGACGGTGGCCGGCAGTAGGACGTCGCTGTCACTGGAACGCGCACCGAACAGCCGTGCGCTGCGGCTGACCGGCTCGATCGCTGCGGATGCCCCGCCGGCACAGGCGCGCGGCGGGATCGATGATCCGGCGCATCGCGCGGCGTGGCGCTTTGCCGCGCTGCTGCGCGACCGCGGCGTGCGCGTGAGTGGCACGATTGGCACGCGGCATCGCCTGCCCGGCGCGAGCGACCGGGCAGGTGCGGTGGTGATGCGGGGGCCGCCGCCCGCGCCGCTCGCGCGGCTAGTGCCCCCGCCGCTGCTGCCGGACGTCACGCTCACCAACAAGATGAGCCAGAACCTGCATGCCGAGCTGTTGCTGCGCCGCATCGGCGCGGCGCGTGGCGGCGCATCGGTCGCATCGGTCGCATCGGGGCTGGCCGGCGTGGAGGCGGTGGCGGTCAAGGCCGGCGTGCCGCGGACCGGCTGGGATCTTGCCGACGGCTCCGGCATGTCGAGCTACAATCGTGTCAGCCCGCGCGCGATGGTCACGCTGCTGCGCTGGGCGGCGGGGCGGCCGTGGGGCGCGCAGTTCCGCGCGACGCTGCCGGTGGCGGGCGTGGACGGCACGTTGCGCGGGCGCTTCCGCGGCACGCCGCTGGAGGGCCGTTTGTGGGCCAAGACCGGGACGCTCAACGCGGCCAATGCACTGGCCGGCTATATGACCGCCAAAAGCGGCGCGACTCTGGTGTTCGCGGCCTATGCCAATGACATGCCGGCGGACGCGAGCGCGACCGCGGTGATCGACGCGGCGCTGGTTGAGGTGGCGGCGGCGAACTGAGCGGCGCGCCTGGCGGCACGCCCTTCGACAGGTTCAGGACGAACGGGCGGGGGCGTCGAACGCGGCAATAACTGCCTCGCCGGTTGCCGGGCGGATCTCGAAGATACCGCTGTCGCGGTGGCGCGTTGGGTGGACGCGGTTCGTCAACAACGTCCAGGCGAGGCCGCGAGAGACGTCGATCCACAAGCCCGTCCCGGTGAAGCCGGTGTGGCCGATCGTGCCCGGTGCGCATGCCATGCCGCCGGACCATCCCGGATGGCGTAGCTCCCAGCCGCAACTGCGGTGGTTCGCCGCTTCGTCCAGGATCTCGCGGGGCGGATCGGTGAGCGTCGCGGCAGCGAAATCGAGCACGCCATCGATCGTGCCGAACAGGCCCGCGTGGCCCGCCGCACCGCCGAGCGCGAAGGCATTCTCGTCATGCACCTCGCCCTTCAGCATGCGGCCGCGCCAGGTGCACGCCTCGGTCGCGACGGCGGGGCCGAGCGGGCGATAGCCAAGGCCGGGGCCAAGCGGCCAGGCGTCGAGCGGGGCGCCGGTCAGCCGCTCGATCGCAATCCCCAATAGGATGAAGTTGATATCGGAATAGACCGGCGGGCCGGCGCGCCACTCGCGCTGCAGGACGAAGGCGCGCAGCCGGGCGGAGTCGTCGCCATAAGTGTAGATCGGCTCCACAGCGGGCAGATGCGTGCGGTGGGCGAGGCAATCGCGGAAGGTGAGGCGGCGTTCGAGCGCGCCGTCCACGTCATATTGCCTGAGGTCGGGAATCGCGGTGGTGAGCGGCGCATTGATGTCGATCACGCCGCGCCGCGCGAGCGACAGGATCATCGGTGTCGTCGCGATCACCTTCGTCAGCGAGGCGAGATCGAACCAATGGTCGCGCGTCAGCACCTCCGGGTCCGGGACCAGCGCGGCATGGCCAGCGAAGACGACGGCGCGCGCGCCGTCGCGTGTCACGATCCCCAGGGCAGCGCCGGGCAGCCGGCCGTCCGCCACCGCGGCGGCGGCGGGCGCGAAGGCGCGGGCGGCGATGCCCTCGATCACGCGTCCGCCGCGCGCGGGCGGAGCCGCATCACGAAGGGGAGGAGCGGCAAGGCGGCCAAGCTCAAGGCGCCGGACAGCAGGAAGAAGGCATCATAGCCGAAGCGCGCCACCATCGATCCCGATGCACCGGCCAGCAGCCGCGGCAACAGGAAGGCGAAGCCCGAGAGAAACGCATATTGCGCGCCCGGATATCGCGGGTTCACCATCAGCGAGAGATAGACGACGAACACCGCGCCCGCGAACCCGTTGCCGAACTGGTCGGCGAAGGTGGCGAGATACAGCGCCGTGCTGTCGGGCGGGCGATGCGCCAGCCACACGAAGCTCCAGTTGCCCAGCCCGGCGAGGATTGCGCCGATCGCCAGCGTCCGCCCCATCGGCCAGCGCGCTGCCATCCACCCGCCGACGCCCACGCCCGCCATGCTCGCCGCCAGCGCCACGCCGCCATCGGCCATGCCGATCGCGGTCAGCGAATAGCCGAGCGAGGCGACCAGCGGCTTCGACAGGGTGAGCGCCAACACGTCCCCCATGCGATAGAGCGAGACGAGCGCGAGCAGCGCGAGGACACCGGTTCCGTAACGCCAGAAGATGTCGACATAGGGCCCGATCGCCGGTGAGCGACGGACCGGGGCGTCGGCCGGCGCGCGGCGGATGTAGGGCAATGCGAGCGCCAGCACGACGAAGGGCAGGAGGCACAGGCCCAGCACGACGGGCGTCACGTTGCTGCCCGCATTGATGCCCAGCGCCTCGGCGCCGGACAGCAGGATCCAGCCGATCGTGGCCGTCGCCGCCGCGACGGCGAGCAGGATCGCCATGCTCGCCGCGACGCCGGTCGCCAGCGCAACCACGCGCCCGCCGCCGCAGCCCGGCTCGGGCGGCATGGCGGAGAGCAGCGGAAAGGGGGCGAAGGCCGCAATGGCGATCAGCAAATACGCCGCCGTCCAGCCCTGGCCGTCCGCTACGATCAGCGCGCCGCTGCCCGCTGCCACCATCGCGGTGCGATAGCCCCAGACGGTCGCGGCAACGACCGGGCCCTGATCCTCCTTGCTGGGATAAAGGATGATGCGCCACGCGTCGGACGCGACCTCCAGCGTCGTCGTCCAGAAGGCGAGCAGGGTGGCGAGCAGCGCGGTCAGCGGCAGGCTGGCGTCGTCGCTCGTCAGCGCCATGCCGATGAGCGAGGCGGTGATGCCGAGCTGCGAGAGCATCAGCCAGCTTCGCCGCTGCCCCCAGAAGCGCGCAAAGCCCGGCACGGCCAGGCGATCGAGCACCGGCGCCCACAGGAACTTCATCGTCGGCAGTAGCGTGATCCAGGCAAAGAAGCCGATCACCACCAGCCCGACGCCATGCGCCTGAAGGCGAAGCGCCAGCACGGTGGAGAACATGTAGAAGGGCAGGCCCGCGGAAAAGCCGAGCAGGCCGAACAGCGCGATCGCCGCTGTGCGGCCCGGGGGCTGGATGATGACGGGCGCGGCAGCGTGCATGGGCGCGTTGGTTGTTGGCGGCGATGCGGGCGTCGTCAATGCTCCGGGTGTGCTGCTGGCGCCGGACGCGCGAAAATGCTGCGGCTGCGCAAATTCTCCTTGCCGATGGATGACAATTTCGTTGCTATGCGCCCAGCGCCGCTGGGGGAGCGGCCGACGGGGGGAATAATGGTCAAGCGTTCCGCACTTCAGGCGATCCTTGCGTCCGGCGTGGCGCTGGCGGCGATGCTGCCGGGGGCCGCGATCGCGCAGGTGACGACCGGGGGTACGCCGGAAGCCGCCACCCCCACCGGCGCGGCCACGCCGGCGACGGATGCCTCCTCAAGCGGCCAGGCCGAGGGCGGCGGCGACATCCTCGTCACCGGATCGCGCATCCGCCAGGATCCGAACCGAAGCGCGCTCCCGCTGCAGATCATCACCACGCAGGAGCTTGGCCGCAATTCGATCAGCAATCCCGAACAGCTGATCAACTTCCTGTCGACCAACGGCACCGGCGCGGACAATCTCGCCTCGAACGGCGACGTTACCTCGGGCGCGCAACGCGGCACCAACGGGCTGTCAGCGGCGAACCTGCGCGGGCAGGGGTCGGCGGGAACGCTGGTGCTGCTGAACGGGCGGCGCCTCGCCGCGCACGGCCTGACGGGCGGCGCGGTTGACGTGAACCAGGTGCCTTTTGCGGCGATCGAGCGCGTCGAGGTACTGAAGGACGGCGCCTCCGCGATCTACGGCACCGATGCGGTCGGCGGCGTGATCAACTTCATCACCTACAAGGAATATAAGGGCCTCGGCCTGCAGGGCTTCACCGATGTGACCGAGCAGGGCAACGGCAACATCTATCGCCTGTCAGGCATCGCCGGTTGGGGCGACCTAGACGACCAGGGCTTCAACGTGATGGGCTCTGTGTCCTATTCGTGGAACCAGATTCTGCGCGGGCGTGACCGGGCCTTCGTCAACGGCAACCAGCCGGAGCGCGGGCTTTCGGTCGACACGCGCGGCACGCCGATCGCCACCGCCTTCCCGCTGAACCCGAGTGGCGCGTTCTTCCCGGGCGGCACGTTGCTCGGCGGGACGACGGGCGCGACCGTGCTGCCGGGGCTGGTGTTCCCCGGCACGACGCAGCTGGCCAACGGCGGCATCAATCCGCTCGATCTGCCGGGCGGGGCCGGATGCGGCTCGGTCGACGGCGGCATGGCCTATGACGAGCAGCTGTGGAACGTGCCCTCGGCGCGCTACGCTTGTTCCTGGGATACCGGTCGCGCCGCGGTGATCCAGCAGCCGATCGAGACGCTGACCTATTACGCCCGCGCCGCCGCGCGGCTGGGCGGCGAGCATGAACTCTCACTCGAAGTGTCAGGGTCGAGCGCCAAATCCGCCAAGAGCTTCTCGAACAACCAGATCAGCGGGAACACGACCAGTGCGACCGCCGCGCTGCCCGTCGCTTTCCCGCTCAACGATCTGACCCGCGACACCTACAATCAGGTGTTCAACGCGATCGCTGCGCAATTCCCGGCGATTGCCGCCAATTACGGCAAGCCGATCGGCTATCGCTGGCGCTGCATCGCCTGCGACGTGCGCGAGTACGAAACCGACGTCGATACGCTGCGCGTCTATGCCGCGGCAGAAGGGCCCTTGTTCGGCAGCTGGGATTATCACGCCGGCGCGTCCTACGCGAAGAGCGAGGCGTCGTCCGTGCTCGGCACCGGCTATCATTATCGTGGCACGCTGGGGAACGGCGCGATCGATCCCAATGCGCCGACCGCGCCGGGGGCAAGTGCGCCGGGCCTCGTCGGCGTGCTGAACAGCGGCCTCATCAATCCCTTCACGCTGAACCAGAGCGCCGCCGGGCTTGCCGCGCTCGACGCCGTCTCGGCGCGGGGCGTGACGCTCTACGGCGGCAAGTACGAGATCCGGCAGTTCGACGCCTCCGTCGCGGGTGACCTGTTCAGCATCTGGGGCCGGGACGTTCAGCTGGCGGTAGGCGCGGATTATCGCCGCGAAACCTATTCGTTCAACGGCTCGCCCGCCGCGATCGCCACCGCGCCGGTGATCTTCAACGCCGCGTTCGACAATATCAACGCGCTCGATCGCGTGAACCGCGACGTGAAGGCGGCTTATGCCGAGCTGCTGGTGCCGCTGGGTGACATGATCGACATCACCGGCGCGGTGCGCGTCGACGATTACACTGGCTTTGGCACCACGACGAACCCGAAGGTCTCGTTCCGTTTCCAGCCGATCGACGCGATCATGTTCCGCGGATCGTACAACACCAGCTTCCGCGTGCCGTCGTTCAACCAGATCTTCAACGGCATCACCGATTCGCCTTATTCGGGCAGTGACTTGGCCGATCCGGTGCGCTGCCCCGGCGGCGTCCCCAACACCACCAACCCCGCCTGCGCGATCATCCGCCCGGCGATCTACACCGGCGGCCGGCGCGATCTCGGCCCGGAGACGGCGGAGCAGTTCAACCTTGGCGTGGTGATCCAGCCGGCGCCGATGTTCAGCGCCTCGGTCGACTGGTGGGTGATCAACGTCGACAACACGATCCAGGTACTGACGCTGCGCCAGCTGGTGGAGAATGCCGCGCTGTTCCCGGACGCGTTCATTCGCGATGCGACTGGCGAGATCGAGATCATCGACAATCGCTGGCTGAACGCCGGATCGCGCCGCACGCAGGGCCTTGAGGTGGCGCTGCGCGGCGGCGTCGAGGCAGCGGGCGGCCGGTTCCTCGCCGGGCTCGACGGCACGTATCTGCTGAAACGGCGCGAGAAGCTGACGCCCACCGCGGACTATGGCCCGAGCCAGATCGGCGTCTTCACCTTCGCTGGCGACCTGAGCCTGCGCTGGAAGCACAATGCCTTCGTCAGCTTCCAGAACGACGATTTCCTCGTCTCGCTGACGCAGATCTTCCGCCACGGCTACAAGAACCAGGCGCTGCCCGGCATCGCATCGGGCGCGATCACGCGGCCGGGCTTCAACCCGCGCGTCGACGATTACGTCATCTACAATGCCGCCGTCGCCTGGACCGGGATCCCCGGATACCGGCTGACGCTGGGCGTGAAGAACCTGTTCGATAAGGATCCACCGTTCGCCATCACTTATGATGGCAACACCGGCGCCGGCAGTTCGTGGGAGCCGCGCGTTGCCGACCCGCGCGGCCGGTCGTTCACGATCAGCGTGGAGACGAAGTTCTGATCCTCCTCGCCCTTGCCGCTGCGGCCGCGACCCAGGCTGCGGCTCCGATCGCGACGGTGCGCGTGGCGTTCGACCGGCGCGGCGAGACGGCGGTTGCCGTCACTGGCCTCGCGAACCGCGAGACCGGCCGCGCGGTAACCGCGGACGATCCGGTACGCGTTGCGTCGATCTCCAAGCTGGTGACGGCGATTGGCGTGATGCGGCTGGTGGAGCAGGGCCTGCTCGATCTCGATGCCGACGTGTCGGACCGGCTCGGCTGGCGGCTGCGCAACCCCGCCTTTCCCGATGTGCCGATCACATTGCGCCTGCTGCTGTCGCACCGCTCCAGCCTGACGGATGCAGCGGATTACGTGCTGCCGCTCGACGATGTGCTGGAGCAGAAGGTGCGCGATCCGCGGGCCTGGGATGCCGCCCACGCGCCTGGCACCTTCTTCCGCTACACCAATTTCAACTTCCCGGTGGTCGCCGCGGTGATGGAGCGCGCGACTGGTGAGCGGTTCGACCGGCTGATGCAGCGGCTGGTGCTGGCGCCGCTGAAGCTCGATGCGTGCTTCAACTGGGCAGGATGCAGCCCGGCGGCGAAGGCTCGGGCGGTGGTGCTGTACGACCAGGGCAAGGCGGTGCGCGACGAGCCGGCGTTCATCGCCGGCTGCCCCGTCACCCCGGCGCGCGATGGATCGTGCGATCTGGCGACGTGGCGGCCGGGCGTGAACGGCGCGATGTTCTCGCCGCAAGGCGGCCTGCGCATCTCGATGCGCGGGCTGGCCACGATCGGCCGGCTGCTGCTGAACGACGGCGCCGTGGATGGCGTGCGGCTGCTGACACCTGCCTCGATGGCGGTGCTGGCGACGCCGGAATGGACGTTCGACGGCCGCAACGGCGTGCAGAACGAGGAGGCGGAAAGCGGCGTTCAGCCCGGTGGCTTCAACTGCCGCTATGGCCTGGCGGTAAGTTTCACCGCGACGCCGCTGCCGATGTGCCGCGACGATCCGGTCGGCGACGGCCGCATGCGCATCGGCCACGCCGGCGAGGCCTACGGCCTGCAATCCGGCCTGTGGGTCGATCGCGCCGGCGGCACCGGCGTCGTCTATTTCGCCACCGACGTGCCGAAGGAAGCCGGCACGCGATCGGCATTGTCGCTGACCGAGGAACGGCTGGCGGCCGGCAAGTAACCCGCCGATCCTCCGGCGGTCACAGCAGCGGCTTGTCGATCCGGCGCAGCGCGCGTTCGAACAGCGAGATGGTGTGAGCGTGGAGCGCGTCGCCGATCGGCTTGGGCGTCAGGCCGGCGCAGGCGCGCGCATGGCTTCCCTCCAGGATCGCGCCCAGCTTGAACGGGGCGAGGACGCTGTACCACCGCGCATCCGCCGCGCTCCGCCCGGTGGCGGCAAGATAGCGGTCGACGATCTCGCCCAGGCTCGGGAACCCATCCCACGGCGTCACCGACACCCGCTGGTTCTCCTCGTCCGGATCGCGCCAGGTGGCGGTGAGCCAGCCGAGATCGAGCATCGGATCGCCGCGGCTCGCCAGTTCCCAGTCGACGATCGCCGCCAGCGCGGGCGAATCCGGCCGGTACATGACGTTCGACAGGTGATAGTCGCCGTGAATCAGGCCGGGCTGCATCGTCGTCGGACGGTTCGCCTCCAGCCAGGTGCAGATCGCCTCCACGTCCGGCAGCGCCTCCAGCCCGGTCCAGCCCTCGAACTTGGCATAGCCGTCGAGCTGCGCGCGCCAGCGCGGCACCTGGCGTTCGAGCCACCCGTCGAGCTTGCCGAGGTCGTCGAGCCCCGCCTCATGCGGATCGATCCGCGACAGGGCGATCGCGCCGTCGACGATCGCCTCGCCCATCTGCCGGCGCACGTCCGCGCTGCCGGCATGAAGCGGCGGCAGGCCGACCGTCGCGTTGAACCCGTCGATCGGCTCCATCAGGTAAAAGGCGGTTCCGAGCACCGCGGGATCGCCCTCGCCGGCGATGAAGCCGGGGTGCGGCACGTCCGATCCGGCGATCGCGGACAGGACCTTCATCTCGCGGCGCATCACCTCGTCGCTTTCCGGGCGCGGGCGGCGCGGCGGGCGACGCATGACATAGGTGCGGCCGGCACGATCAAAGCGCAGCAGGATGTTCTGCGTGCCGCCGCCAAGCGTATCGGCATTCTCGATCGGCGCCCCGGTGCCGAGGCCCTGGCCGTCCATCCAGCGCGCGAGCGTGCCCAGATCGATCAGCTCGCGCCATGCCTCCCGGTCGTGCGCCAGTGCTGCCATGGTCCGCTCCCCGCTCTTTTAAGTCGTGCGAATTACCATAAGGGCGAGGGGGCAAGCGTCAATCTAAGCCATGTGACTTGAACCGGACGCCCGCTTGCCCGATGCTGCCGCCGCATGAACCTTGCCCGTCCCCAATCCGCCGGCCGCGGTGGCACCACCCGCAACGAACTGAAGCGCGCCGCGCGCCGCCTGTTCGCCGAGCGCGGCATCGCTGCGGTGGGCATGCGCGAGATCGTGGAGGCCGCCGGCCAGCGCAACGCCGCCGCGGTCCATTATTATTTCGGCAGCAAGGACGATCTGCTGCGCGAACTGGTGGTCGAAGGCGCTGACATCATCGACCAGATCCGCATGCGGATGCTGGACGACGCGGAAGCAAAGGGCGAGCTGTCGCTGCGGGACGTGGTGCGCGCCCTGGTCGTTGCCAATGCCGAACTGTCCGGCGAGACGGGCGAGGGTGAAACCTATTTCCGCTTCATGACCAGCATGCAGACCGAGCGGCGCCAGATGTTCGATCAATGGGCGGGCGGCGAGCATTCCGAAGGCTATGTGCGCTGCGTCTCGCACTTCCATCGCCTGCTGTCGCACTTGCCGCATGCGCTGGTGAACCAGCGGCTGTTGTTCGCCGGCCTGTCGCTGCGCACGCTGCTGGCGGCGCGCGAGGCGGCGCGCGATGCCGGGGCAGGGCCCGATCACCCTTATTGGGGCGAACCGGTCGCGACCGAGGGGATGATCGACGCGGTCGAGGCGATCCTTACCGGCCCCGCCAGACCTGCCTGATCGCCGGGGCAAACGCCGCGGGAAGCCCGGGGCGCAGCAGCAGCCAGTCGCGGATCGCAGGCCCCTCCGCCGCACCGATGGTGCGCTTGTACCCGCTGTCACCCGCGCCCCAGTCAACGGTCGTGATGCCGCGTCCCAGCGCCTCGACGAGGTTGCGGTAATACAGCAGCTTGCCGGGCGAATGCTTGGCGAAGGCCGGATCGTAGCTGTTGGCGATCGCATATTTCAGCGAGCCGCAATCGATATCGAACGAGAAGGCAGCGGGGCGGTCGTCGACGGTGAGCAGCGCGGCGCGGAACATCGTGGCGAGCACCGGGTCCGCCGCCGCCGCGCGCCAGAAGGCGCCATGCCCGGTGCGGGTGAACTTCGCGTCGCGACCGTCGGTGCGCGCAGCGATCCAGCTGCTCCACTCGACGGCGGCAAGATCGTCGAACGCGCCCGGCCAGTCGCTGCCTGACAGGAAATGCCAGCCCAAGGCGCCATGTTCGGCGAGGTGCTTCTCGTGGAAGCGATTCTTGCGCAGCGTCGAATTGCGCGGCCAGGTGCCCTCCGCCTGCGCCGCCGCCATGTCGAGCAGGAAGCTGGTGGCGATCGGCCGGGCAAGCACCGTCCAGCCGCTGGCGCGCGCCGCGTCGATGAGCGGCGTCACTGCGACATCGCCATCATAGACCGGGCCGATGCGCAGCGCGCGCACTCGCCGGCCGAGCGCGGCGATCGCTGCGGTTGCCACGTCCGGCCCCGCATCCTCGGCCTGCGGGAAGCCGCGAAACGGCCAGTAGCAGCCGGGCACCGCCGCGCCGCGCAGCGCCCGCGGGCCGACCGGCACGATCGGCAGCGCCAGTACCGCCCGGTCGTCGCGTTGAACCGTCAGCGTGCGCGCCTCGCCGCCATAGGCCGCGAGCGCGGCGGCATACCAGGCGCGGCGCAGGAAGGCGTGGCTGGGAGGGGCGGATTCGGCAACCTCGTCGATCGCCGGAGGCAAGCCGCTGACGATCGAGGCATGGACCGGGTGCCACAGGCGCTCGACATCGTCGCAGTCCAGCATCGTCGTCATCGTGCCTGCCATAGACCTGCGTGGTTACCGCGGTATTGCCAAATCGGGGTTAATGATCCGCCCGATGCGCCGATCGGCCCGCCCGCGCGTTGGCAGCGCTTCGGCCCGCGGTAAAGGACGGTCGTGACGCGGGTGGATCAGGGATGAGGAGGGGAATCGGTTTGGGTGCGATCCTGAAGGTGGCGGGAACGGCGCTGTTGTTCCTGTGCGTGGGCCTGGGGCTCGCCATCGCGATCGTGCCGCGCTTCCTCGATCGCATCTATTACGAAGGCCCGGTCACCGACCATTTCAACGGCGCCCGCTTCTTCAATCCTGACAATGACGCCGATACTGCCCGTCCGCCGACCGGCGGCAGCCGCGAAGGCTTCCTGCTGCGCTTCCTGACGGGGAGCGACGGTCGCCCCGCCTGGCCGGCATCGGTGCCGGTCACGCCAACGCGGCCGGCGACACGCGTTGCCGGCGATCGCATGGTCGCCACCTGGGTCGGCCACGCCAGCGTGCTGGTGCAGACGCAGGGGCTGAACATCCTGACCGATCCTGTCTGGTCGGACACCGCCGGCCCGTTCGGCTTCGGCCCGCGCCGCGTGGCGGCGCCCGGCATCCGCTTCGAGGATCTGCCGCCGATCGATCTCGTCCTCGTCAGCCACAATCATTACGACCATCTCGACAAGGGAACGCTCAGGCGCCTGTGGGAGCGTGATCGGCCGGCGATTGTCACCAGCCTCGGCAACGACAGCGTGATCGGCCAGGCGGGGGTGAAGGCGACGGCGCTCGATTGGGGGCAGCGGGTCCGCATCCGCCCGAATGTCGAGGTGGCGGTGGTGCGCAACCACCATTGGGGCAGCCGCTGGTTCACCGATCGCAACCGCGCCTTGTGGTCCGCCTTCACCGTTCGGCTGCCGGGCGGCAATCTCTTCTTCGCCGGCGATACCGGGCTTGGCGACGGGCGCTGGCCGGCAGAGGCCGCAGCGCTCGGGCCCGTCCGGCTGGCGCTGATCCCGATCGGGGCGTTCCGCTTCGCGCCCGGCCAGATGGGGTCGGGTAGTCACATCGGCCCGGCGGATGCGGTGCGCGTGTTCAACCGGCTGGGCGCGTCGCACGCAATCCCGATCCATTGGGGCACGTTCCGCCTCAGCTACGAGGCACGCGACACCCCGCCGCGCATGCTCGCCGCGCTGCTCCGCGCGACCGGCGTGGAGGCTGGCCGCTTCGCCCCCGCCGGGTTTGGCACACCGGTTGAGGTGCCGCCCTATGCGGCGCCGGCGCGGCTGGACGAGGCTCGGATCGCCCCGGCGCTATCCACCCCCGCGGTCCAGGCGCTGCAGTAGCGCCGCGCGCCGCTTCAGCGACGGCAGTCGGCAGCCCAGCGATCGTCCATCGCGGCGTCGGTCGGCAGCTGCGACGCCAGCGTCACCTTGCCGTCCTTCACGATGAACCGTTCGTAGCCGGTGCGGCCCATCCCGAGACTCGCATTGACCTCGCCGCAGACAGCATCGCCATAGGCCTCGACGCTCTTGAATTGCGCGGTTTCGGGCTGCTTCAGCTCAGCCTTCACCGCCTCGGTCCCGCGGCGGACGCGCTCGACGTCCCCCGCATCCGGCGTGACGTCGCAGCCGGCCGCCAGCAGCACCGGCAGGATGAGCAGCGCGCGCATCACTGCGCCGCCGCCGGCGTGGGCGTCGCGCCCGGCTTCAGCAGGTCGAGCACCGCGGCGGTCATCGCTGTCGCGCCGGTGACGACAACGGGTTCCGGCGTGATCTTGAACAGCGGCGAATGGTGCGACGGGACGGCGGGGCCGCCGTTCTTCTCCGCCTCGAATGCCGCGCGGGGCGTGCCGCCTACCGCGAAGAAATAGCCTTTCACGCCGGTGTCGGGCTGCACGTAATAGGCGAAGTCCTCCGCCCCCATGCCCATCTGCTCGAACGGCACGACATTGTCGGCGCCCATCGTCTCGACCATCACTGCGTTCAGCCGCTTGGCGAGCGGTGTGTCGTTGATCGTCGTCGGCGTGCCTTCGCTCACCGTCACCACGGGCATCTTGTCCGCCGGCATGCCGTTCAGCGCTCCGATCCCTGCGGCGACCCGCTTGATCCCGGCGAGAAGCTGCGCGCGCGTCGCTTCGTCATTGGCGCGCACCGTCACTTGCAGTTTCGCCTCGTCGGAAATGATGTTGTGCTTCAGCCCGGAATGGAACGAGCCGACGGTGATGACGCCCGGCGCCAGCGGCCCGCGCTCGCGGCTGACGAGGCCCTGCAGCGCGATGACGAGCTGGGAGGCCATGTAGACCGGGTCCTTGCCCATGTGCGGGCTCGCGCCATGCGCGCCGACGCCGGGGATCGTGATGTCGACCGAATCCGACGATGAATATTGGATCGTCTCGCCGGCCGCGACCTTGCCCGTCTCCATCGCTGCGGCGACGTGGAAGGCGAGCGCGTACTCGGGCTTGGGGAAGCGCGTGAACAGGCCATCCGCGATCATCGCCTTGGCGCCGCCGACGCGCTCCTCGGCCGGCTGGGCGATGAAGACGACGGTGCCGTTCCACCGGTCCTTCATCGCTGCGAGGCGGCGCGCCGTCGCAATCAGTGCAACGATGTGCGTGTCATGCCCACAGGCGTGCATTACCGGCGTTTCGATGCCATCCACGCCCACCTGGCGCACTTTCGAGGCATTGGGCAGACCGGATTTTTCCTCAACCGGCAGCCCGTCCATGTCCGCCCGCACCAGCACGACTGGCCCCGCGCCGTTCTTCAGCACGCCGACGACGCCCGTCTGCCCGACCTTCTCGGTCACCTGCATGCCCGGCACCTTGCGCAGTTCCGCCGCCATGATCGCCGCCGTCTTCGTCTCGCGGAAGGAGAGCTCCGGATTGCGGTGGAACTGATCCCACAGCTTGCCGAGATCGCGATCGTAATCCGCCTTCACCTGCGCCTGGTAATCGGGCGCTGCGGCGACCGGCGTGGCAGCTGCGGCCAGAAGAGCGGCGATAAAGGTGCGGCGCATGCGAATCCCCCGTTGTTTGCGCGCACCATAGCCAGCCGCGCGGCGTGGTGAAGCGGCTTCGCAGTGCCACCTTCCGTTCGCACCTGTTCCACCCCATATTCTCCACATGGCGATCCAGATCCGCACGACCCTCGACGAACCTCAGACAGACGCGGCGTTCGTGCCACACCGCCCCAACCGCCCAGCAAAGGTCGAGGGCGGCCGCCGGTTCAAGCTTGTCTCGGATTACCAGCCCGCCGGCGACCAGCCGACCGCGATCCGCGAACTGGTGGATACGGCGCGGCAGGGCGAGAAGGACCAGGTGCTGCTTGGCGTCACCGGATCGGGCAAGACCTTCACCATGGCCAAGGTGATCGAGGAATTGCAGCGCCCCGCGCTGATCCTCGCGCCGAACAAGATCCTGGCGGCGCAGCTCTATGGGGAGTTCAAGAGCTTCTTCCCCGAGAATGCCGTCGAGTATTTCGTCAGCTACTACGATTATTATCAGCCCGAGGCGTACGTTCCCCGGTCGGACACGTACATCGAGAAGGAAAGCTCGGTGAACGAGGCGATCGACCGGATGCGCCACTCGGCCACCCGCTCGCTGCTGGAGCGCGACGATGTGCTGATCGTCGCCTCTGTCTCGTGCCTCTACGGCATCGGGTCGGTCGAGACGTACTCGGCGATGATCTTCGACCTGAAGAAGGGCCAGACGGTCGATCAGCGCGAGATCGTGAGGAAGCTCGTCGCGCTCCAGTACAAACGCAACGATGCGGCCTTCCAGCGCGGCAATTTCCGCGTGAAGGGCGACAATCTGGAGATCTTCCCGTCGCACCTCGAGGATGCAGCGTGGCGGATCAGCTTCTTCGGTGACGAGATCGAGGAGATCGTCGAGTTCGACCCGCTGACGGGCAAGAAGGCGGCGAGCATGAACTCGGTGCGGGTCTATGCGAACTCGCACTATGTCACCCCCGGGCCGACGATGAAGCAGGCGACCGAGGCGATCCGCCACGAGTTGGCGGAGCGGCTGAAGGAGCTGGAGGCGGAGGGCAAGCTGCTCGAGCATCAGCGGCTGGAGCAGCGCACCAATTTCGATCTGGAGATGATCGCCGCCACCGGCAGCTGCAACGGCATCGAGAATTACAGCCGCTTCCTCACCGGCCGCCTGCCGGGCGAGCCACCGCCCACGCTGTTCGAATATCTGCCCGAGAACGCGCTCTTGTTCGTCGACGAGAGCCACCAGACGATCCCGCAGATCGGCGCAATGGCGCGCGGCGACCATCGTCGGAAGATCACGCTGGCCGAATACGGCTTCCGCCTGCCGAGCTGTATCGACAACCGCCCGCTGCGCTTCAACGAATGGGACGCCATGCGCCCGCAGACCGTCAGTGTCTCGGCGACGCCGGGCGGCTGGGAGATGGAGCAGACCGGCGGCGCCTTTGCCGAACAGGTCATCCGCCCGACCGGCCTCATCGATCCGCCGGTCGAGATTCGCCCGGTCGAGGAACAGGTGCAGGATTGCATCGTCGAGTGCCGCAAGACCGCGGAGCTCGGCTATCGCACGCTCGTCACCACGCTGACCAAGCGGATGGCGGAGGACCTGACCGAATATATGCACGAGGCGGGCGTGAAGGTCCGCTACATGCACTCCGACGTCGAGACGCTGGAGCGTATCGAGCTGATCCGGGACCTGCGGCTCGGCGTGTACGACGTGCTGATCGGCATCAACCTGCTGCGCGAGGGCCTCGACATCCCCGAATGCGGCCTCGTGTGCATCATGGATGCCGACAAGGAAGGCTTCCTGCGCTCCGAGACCTCGCTGATCCAGACGATCGGCCGCGCGGCGCGCAACGTCGACGGGCGCGTGATCCTCTACGCCGATCGTATCACCGGCTCGATGGAGCGGGCGATGAACGAAACCGCGCGCCGCCGCGAGAAGCAGGAGGCGTACAACCGAGAGCACGGCATCACGCCGACCACGATCAAGCGCAACATCGGCGACATCATCGCGCACGTATCGAACCAGGACAGCGTGCTGATCGATACGGGCGACGAGGAACGGCCGCACATGGTGGGCCACAATCTGCGCGCCTATATCGAGGAACTCGAGAAGAAGATGCGCAAGGCCGCGTCAGACCTCGAGTTCGAGGAAGCCGGCCGCCTGCGCGACGAGATCCGTGCGTTGGAGCAGGAGGAGCTTGGCCTGCCGGTGCAGGAGCACAAGGCGCCGCTGATGGGCCGCAGCAACGAAGGCAAGCCGGGCACGCGCAAGACGCGCTTCGGCAAGCAGCAGGCGATCAGGATGGCGAAGCGGCGCTAGCCGCTCGCCGCGCCGCCACTGTCTTCAGGGGTCAGCCCAGCGACAGATCCTCGCCGGTGACGCCATAGTAACTGGCGACGCGATCGGCATAGGCCTGGTCGAAGTGTGGCGCGTTGTTCGCCCAGCTCGGGCCGCCTTCCAGCAGGCGGCGGTCGATCGTCACGACATATTGGTCGCGCACCGGATCGAACTGCAGCAGCGAGAAGGGCAGCGGGTAATAGCTTTTGCCAACGCCCAGGAAGCCGCCGAGGCTGAGCACCGCATGGGTCGTGCGCCCGCTGCGCTTGTTGACCATGAAGGCGGAGACATGGCCGATCTTGTCGCCGTCGCGGCTTTCCACCCGCATGGTCGAGGCGAGCGATGCTTCGATCAGAAGCAGAGTTTGCGTGTCGGCAGCGGCCATAAACATCTCCCTGCCGCGCTGAACCGCTCTGCCCCTGCGCCGGTTCCGGTTGAGCCGTGCGTCGGGGGCGTTAGGGTGCGCCTCATGCGTCATCTTCCGCTTCTGTCCGCTGCCCTGCTTCTCGCCGTCGCCGGCTGCGTCGCCCCGCCGACCGATGCGCCGCCCCCGCCGCCGCCGTCACCCGCGCCTCCGCCGCCCGCGCCGAGGCCGGCCCCGGCTCCACTGGCCGGGGACTGGCGCGACTGGCCGATCACGCCGGGCACGTGGCGCTATGAAAAGGACGCGCGCGGCGGCCGCGCTTTGTTCGGCCAGGCGGGGCAGGATGCGCGGCTGGTGCTGCGCTGCGATCTGGCTGCACGGCGCCTCTATCTGTCGCGCCCGGGCCAGGCGACGGGGGCGTTCACGGTGCGCACCAGCAGCACGACGCGCGCGGTTCCGGTGCGGCCGACCGGGGGCACGCCTCCTTACGTCGCGGCCGATCTCGCAGCCCGAGACGAACTGCTCGATGCCATGGCGTTCAGCCGCGGCCGCTTCGTGATCGAGCAGGCCGGCGCGCCGACGCTGGTGGTGCCGGCCTATCCGGAAGTCGGGCGGGTGATCGAGGATTGCCGCTGAGGCACCGCGCGTCGGCGCGGTCTTCCGGCAAGGCGAAAGAGGATCGTGCAAAGCCGGTGTGAAAACAAGACTTGTTTCGCATCGCCAAACGACTCAGATTGCGTCCGTGGCCACGCTGGCCACGATCGTTATCAACCAGCGAAAGGAGGTGATCCGATGTCTCATGGTTCAGCAATGGGGTCGGTTCAGTTCGTTCGGGGGACGCGCTTCTAACCACCACCGCAGCCTGGCGGGGGGTATTCTCCCCCAGTCAACGCCGGGTTGAATGAGGTGAAGAGGCTCGCATGGTCTCCCGGGCTGGAGCTCTCCGGCCGCTGACCATGTTTAGGGGTTGTCGGGCAGTCAGGTGCGGCTGCTCGGCAACCTCTTCTCATATCTGGCACCCATCATATCCGGCGCCTCGCATCTGGCGCCCACCCCCGGCAACGGTTAGCGTGCGTCGCAGCATATTCGGGGGGTACGCACATGAAGACGATCACGACGCTGGCGGCGCTGGCCATGATGGCGGCGGCGCTACCCGTTCACGCGGCAACACCGGCCACTTCCCCTGCCGACGCGCAGGCCCTGGAAATCGCGCAGAAGCTGATCGCCTTCCGCACCGTGCGCGGGGAGGGCAACCAGACGCGCGCGGCCGCCGACTATCTGAAGCAGCAGCTCGTCGCTGGCGGCTTCCCAGCGGCCGACATCATTGTCGAGCCGGTGGATGATACCGCGATGCTGATCGCCCGCTGGCGCGGCAGCGATCCCAAGGCGCCGGCGATCGTGATTTCCGGCCATATCGACGTGGTGGAGGCGAAGCCCGCCGACTGGCAGCGCGATCCCTTCACCCCGGTGGTCGAGAACGGGTATCTCTATGGCCGCGGCGCCACCGACATGAAGCTCGACATGGCGCTCGTCGTCGCCACGCTGATCGACATGAAGCGCGCCGGCGTGAAGCCGCGGCGCGACATCGTGCTCGCCTTCTCGGGAGACGAGGAGACGACGATGAAGACCTCCTCGATTCTCGCCGACCGGCTGAAGGGCGCGGAGATGGCGCTCAACGTCGATGGCGGCGGCGGCTTTTATGGCGAGGACGGTCGCCCGCAATATTTCACCATCGGCGCGGCCGAGAAGACCTATGCCGATTTCCAGCTGGAGGTGACGAACCCCGGCGGCCATTCCTCCGCCCCGCGGCACGACAATGCGATCGTCCAGCTGTCGAATGCGCTGGCGAAGATCGGCGCGTACCGCTTCAAGCCGCAGATCAGCCCGATCACCAAGGGCTATTTCGAAGGCGTGGCACCGCGCCAGACGCCCGAACTCGGCGCCGCGATGAAGGCGTTCGCCGCCGATCCGACCAACCAGAAGGCGATCGAGACGCTGACGGCGAGTCCCGCCTATGTCGGGCAGATCGGCACCACCTGCGTCGCGACGATGATCTCGGGCGGTCACGCGCTGAACGCGCTGCCGCAGCGCGCCACCGCCAACATCAATTGCCGCATCTTCCCGGGTGTGAAGCCGGCTGACGTGATGGCCGAGCTCAGCCGTGTCGCGGCTGACCCGGCGGTGAAGTTCACCGACGTCACCGAAGGCTCGAACCCCACCGATGCCTCGCCGTTGCGGCCCGATGTGGTGGGCGCGGTGAAGAAGGCGATGGGCGCGATCCGCCCCGGCGTGCCGATCTTCCCCTCCATGTCCGCGGGCGCGAGCGATTCCATGTGGTTCCGCTCGGTCAACATCCCCAGCTACGGCATCAGCCCGATCTTCGTAAAGGAATCGGATGATTTCAGCCACGGCCTGAATGAGCGTGCGCCAATCGACAACGTGCCGCTGGCCGTGCGCTACTACCGCTCGGTCTTCACCGACCTTTCGAAGTAAGCTCCCCCGCATTCACCTCGCGCCGGCTTTCGCCGGCACGAGGCGGATAAGCCGTAGCGATCCGGTGGCGCCGCCGCTGATGCGGCGCTACCTAGCGGGTCGATGCGTACGCTTGTTCTGATCCTCGCCCTCCTCGCCGCCACCATCACGCCCGCGGCAGCGCAGCGCGCGGACCGGCCGACGCCGGGCTTCGTGCGCGTCCGCCTGGAGACGGTGCTCGGCAACATTGTCCTCGCGCTGAATGCGAAGCGCGCGCCGGAGACGACCGCCAATTTCATGCGCTACGTTGACGACGGGCGGTTCGACGGGATCAGTTTCTATCGCGTCGCGCGCAGCAAGCAGGCGCCGCAAATGGGCTTCGTCCAGTCCGGCATCCGCACCGATGCACGCCGCTTCCTCGACATGATCCCGCATGAATCCACCGCCAAGACGGGGATAAAGCATCTCGACATGACGATCTCCATGGCGCGGCGCGGGCCGCCGGGCTCTGCCAACGGAAACTGGTTCATCGCGGTCGGCCCGATGCCGTGGATGGACTGGAAGAAGGACAATCCTGGCTATGCTGCCTTCGGCCGCGTTGTCGCCGGCCAGGATGTGGTGAAGCGGATCCTTGCCCAGCCGACCGGCGGGGGCATGAACGGCACGCTGCTGATGAAGCCTGTCTATGTGAAACGCGCGGTGCGGCTGGACGGCAAGCCGAAGCCCACCGGGCGGCCGCGGCCCTGGCTGCTGGAGGGGCGCAAGGACGGATGAACCGGCTGGGCGGGCATCGCGTTCTTGACGCATGATCCGCCGCCGCCTCGTCATCACTGGCCGTGTCCAGAACGTCTTCTACCGCGCCTCGTTCGTGGAGGAGATGCGGGGCCTTGGCATCCGCGGCTGGGTTCGCAACCGCGCCGACAATTCCGTCGAGGCAGTGATCGAGGGGCCAAGCGAGATGGTCGAGGCTGCGCTCGCCAAGGCGCGCCAGGGCTCGCCCGCGTCACGCGTCGATGCCGTGGCGGTGCATGACGATGCACCGCCGGAAACCTTCGAAGGGTTCGAGAAGCGCGCGACTCATTGATTGGCCGCGCGCATCACGCGCCGGTCAGCTGCCGGATGCGTTGCCCAGCGCCGGTCCCGCGTCGTTCGCCGCCGGCGCCTGATCGTCGTTATAGACCTTGTCCAGATAATAGCCGGCCAAAGTATAGTGCGCCTTTACCGCTTCCGGAACGATCGTGCGCTGCGCCATCTCAAGCTCGCTCTCCGCGCGCTTGTAGAAATACTCTTTATCTTCCACCGAATAGTCCTGCGCGTCTGTTTCCGCGCAAGTGGGGGCATATTCTTCAAAGGGCAAGATAGTAACATCGGAAACTGGCGCAATCTGGCGCAAAGTCACGGTCATTCGTCGAATACTCACCCAAAAAACAAGCCCCGTCGCGGGCGCGGCGGGGCCATCATGATGCAGCCGGCGCGTAAAGCGCGATCCACATCCAATTCGCTCGTCCTTTCGGCCGCGCGGTGTATCAACTGCAGCTTGGGGTCGATGGTTCCGTCGGCCGATCGAGGGGGGTTCCATGTCGCTGATCGCCATCCTGCTTGCCGCCCAGGCCGCGTCCGTCGCCGCGCCGGCGCCGCCCCCGGTGCCGCCGCGGATCACGCGGCTGCTGGAGCGGACGCCGGTGATCGACGGGCATAACGATCTCGCCTGGGAAATCCGCGACCGCTACGATGCGAAGGTCGAGGCTTTGGATCTGTCGCGCGACACCGCCGCGCTGCCGCGGCCGCTGCAGACCGACATTCCCCGCCTGCGCCGCGGCGGGGTGGGCGGCCAGTTCTGGTCGGTCTGGATCCCGGCCGACGCGCAGGGCCCCCGCGCGGTCGAGATGACGCTGGAGCAGATCGACATCGTGCGCCGCTTCGTCGCCGCGCACCCCGATGTCTTCGTGCTGGCGACCACCGCCGCCGACGTCCGCCGCGCGCAGAAAGCCGGGCGGATCGCCTCGCTGATCGGGATCGAGGGTGGCCATCAGATCGACGCGCGGCTTTCCGTCCTGCGCCAGATGAAGGCGCTGGGCGTCAGCTACATGACGCTGACGCACGGCAAGAGCCTGGACTGGGCGGATTCTTCCACCGATGCGCCGCGCGCCAACGGCCTTTCCGATTTCGGGCGGCAGGTGGTCGCCGAGATGAACCGCATCGGCTTGATCGTCGACGTCAGCCATGTATCGGATGCGACCATGGCTGCGGTGCTTGACGTGTCGAAGGCGCCGGTGATCGCCTCCCACTCCTCGGCGCGCGCCATCGCCGATGCGCCGCGCAACATTCCGGACGCGCTGCTGCGCCGGATCGGCGAGGCAGGCGGCGTGGTGATGGTGAACTTCTATCCCGCCTTCGCTTCCGCGCCATGGCGCGCTTGGGATGCGGAGCGAACCGCCTTTGCCAAGGCGCAGGGCGTGCCGGCGGATGTCTATGGGCTGAAGGCGCCTGCACCGCTTGTCGCCTGGGATGCGGCGCACCCGATGCCGCGCGTGACGGCAGCGACGATCGCCGATCACGTCGATCACATCGCCCGCGTCGCGGGGAAGGGTGCGGTCGGCCTCGGCGGCGATTTCGACGGGATCAACGGCACCGCGCCCGAGGATATGACGGGCGTTGACGGCTACCCGCAGCTGTTCGCCGAACTCGCCCGCCGCGGGTGGAGCGATGCTGATCTCGCCGCACTGGCGCAGGGCAATGTGCTGCGCGTGATGGAGCGGGCGGAGGCCATCGCCGCGGCCTCTGCCGGGCAGCCGCCGGTGGACGCGATCGGCCGCAACTAGCGTGGGCAGCGGGCAACAGCCGAGTTGTCGCAACGGTAACGATCTGCTTTAGTTCGCGGCCATGAGGATGTTCCTTTCCGCGAGCCTCATCACGCTCGCCGCCGCCGCTGCCCTTCCTGCTGCAGCCCGCCCGATGACCATCGAAGACCTGACGATGCTAAGCCGCATCGGCACGCCGACCGTCTCCAAGGATGGCCGCTGGATGGTCTGGGCGCAGCGCGAGACCGATCTCGACGCCGATCGCGGCCGCTTCGATCTGTGGCGGCTCGATCTGACGAAGCCCGGCGCCGCACCGGAGAAATTGCTCGCCGATCCGCAGAAGGACGAGAATGATCCGCAGATCGTCGGCAACACCGTCTATTTCGCGATGGACGATGCGATCTGGTCCGTCCCCGTCACCGGCGGCACGCCGCGCCGGTTGACCGACTTCAAGGGCGGCTTCAACGGCTTCAAGGTCGCGCCCACCGGCGACAAGATCGTCGTGTGGGCGGACCGCCTGCCGGGCGCACCCAGCCTTGAGGAGCCGATGATCCGCAAGCGCGCGGACGCCGGGTCGGGCCGCACCTATGACCAGCTGTTCGTGCGCCATTGGGATACGTGGAGCGACGGCAAGAGGTCGCAGCTCTTCGTCCTGCCGCTGACCGCTGCCGGCGCGCGCGGCAACGGCAAGGCGGTGGTCGGGATCCTCGTCGGCGACACGCCCTCCAAGCCGTTCGGCGGCGCGGAGGAAGTGTCGTGGAGCCCTGACGGCAAGACGCTATACTTCGCGCTTCGCGAGGCCGGGCGGATCGAGTCGACCTCGACCAATCTCGACATCTTCGAGGTGCCCGCGGACGGGAGTCGCGCACCGGTGAACCTCACGGCCGACAACAAGGCGACAGACAATCAGCCGGTCGTCTCGCCCGATGGCCGCACGCTCGCCTGGTTCGCCATGCGCCGCCCCGGCTATGAGGCGGACCGCCAAGTGCTGATGCTGCGCGATCTCGCCACCGGTCGCATGACGTCGCTCACCGAAAAGTGGGATCGCTCGGTCGGCTCGATCGCCTGGGCACCCGACTCGCGATCGCTCTACGTGACGGCCGATGACACGCAGGAAACGCCGCTGTTCCGCGTCGATGCGCGTACGGGCCAGGTCACCCGGCTGACACAGCAGGGCCATGTCGGCGCGGTCGCCGTGACGACGACGGGGCCGATCATCGCGCTCGATTCGCTCACCGCCCCTGCCGATTTCTACCGCGTCGCCGGGAGCGGCACGCCGCAGCGGCTGACCAACGTCAACGCCGCCAAGCTTGCCGGCATCGACATGCCGACCGTTGAACGGTTCAGCTTCACCGGCGCAAACAACGACACCGTCTGGGGCTATGCGGTGAAGCCCGCCAATAGCACCGGCAAGGTGCCGATCGCGTACATGGTCCATGGCGGCCCGCAGGGATCGAGCAACAACAGCTGGTCCTACCGCTGGAATCCGGCGGTGTTCGCCGGCGCGGGCTACGGCCTCGTCGCGGTCGATTTCCACGGCTCCACCGGCTACGGCCAGGCCTTCACCGACAGCATCCGCAACAATTGGGGTGGGTGGCCGCTGGAGGACCTCAAGAAGGGCCTCTCCGCCGCGACCACCAAGTTCACCTGGCTCGACGCGGATAACGCCTGCGCGCTCGGTGCGTCCTACGGCGGCTATATGATGAACTGGATCGAGGGGCAGTGGCCTGATCGTTTCAAGTGCATCGTCCAGCACGACGGCGTCTTCGACGCGCGCGCCATGGCGTACGAGACTGAGGAGCTCTGGTTCGACGAGTGGGAGCACGGCGGCAAGACCTATTACGAGGACCCAGAGGCCTTCGAGAAGTGGAACCCCGTCCACCACGTCGCCAAGTGGAAGACGCCGCAGCTCGTCATCACCGGCGAGAAGGATTTCCGCATCCCCTACACCCAGGGCCTTGCCGCCTTCACCGCGCTCCAGCGTCGCGGCATCCCCTCGCGCCTGCTCGTCTTCCCGAACGAGAACCACTGGGTGCTGAAGCCGAAGAACTCGCGCCAATGGTACCGCGAGGTGATCGGCTGGATGGACAAGTGGACCGGCAAGGCGCCCGCTGACCAATAACACCTCGTCATCCCGGCCTGGAGCCGGGGTGATGGTGTGAGGAGGGGGGGACTTGGGTTCCCCCCACCGCCTCGCTATGGCCGCTCCATGAGCGAGCTGCCGAAAACCTTTGACCCCGCCGCGATCGAATCCCGCTGGTACAGCCATTGGGAGGAGAACGGCCTGTTCCGCCCCGAGCGCCCCGGCGCCGAGCCGTGGACGATCGTCAATCCGCCACCCAACGTCACCGGCTCGCTCCACATCGGCCATGCGCTCGACAATACGCTGCAGGACATCCTGACCCGCCATGCCCGGCTGAAGGGCAAGGACGCGCTCTGGGTGGTTGGCACCGATCACGCCGGCATCGCCACCCAGATGGTGGTCGAGCGGCAGATGGCGCTTAGCCAACAGAAGCGCACCGATTTCACGCGCGACGAATTCGTCGCCAAGGTGTGGGAATGGAAGGCGGAGAGCGGCGGCCAGATCACCGGCCAGCTGCGCCGCCTCGGCTGTTCGATGGACTGGGCCAACGAGCGGTTCACGATGGACGAGGGCTTCTCGAAGGCCGTGCTCAAGGTCTTCGTCGAGCTACACCGCCAGGGCCTGCTCTATCGCGACAAGCGGCTCGTGAACTGGGATCCGGGCCTCGGCACCGCGATCAGCGATCTCGAGGTCGAGACGCGCGAGGTGAAGGGCAGCTTCTGGCAGATCCGCTATCCGCTCGCCGACGGCTCGGGCACGATCACCGTCGCGACGACCCGCCCGGAGACGATGCTGGCCGACATGGCGGTCGCGGTGCATCCGGAGGACGCGCGCTACAAGGACATGATCGGCAAGCAGATCAGGCTCCCGATCACCGGCCGCCTGATCCCGGTGATCGCCGACGAACATGCCGATCCGTCGCTAGGCACGGGCGCGGTGAAGATCACGCCGGGGCATGACTTCAACGATTTCGAGGTGGGCAAGCGCGCCGGCATGAAGGCGGGCGAGATGCTCAACATGCTCGACGCAAAGGCCAATGTCACGCAGACCGCCGACGGCCTGATCCCGGCCGAATTCCTGGGGCTGTCGACGGCGGACGCGCGCAAGGCGGTGGTCGCCCGGCTGAAGGCCGATGGCGTCCTCGTGCCCTATGTCGACAAGGAAGGCGTGGAGCATGATGCCGAGCCGCGCACGATCCAGACGCCGTTCGGCGATCGCTCGGGCGTCGTCATCGAGCCGTGGCTGACCGACCAATGGTATGTCGACGCCAAGACGCTGGCGCAGCCGGCGATCGAAGCGGTGAAGTCCGGCGCGATCCGGCTGGTGCCCAAGACGTGGGAGAAGACCTACTTCAACTGGATGGAGAACATCCAGCCTTGGTGCGTCAGCCGCCAGCTGTGGTGGGGGCACCAAATCCCGGCGTGGTTCGATGCGGAGGGCAAGGCCTATGTCGCCGAAACCGAGGCTGAGGCACAGGCGCAGGCGGGCGAGGGCGTTGCCCTGACGCGCGACCCCGACGTGCTCGACACCTGGTTCTCCTCCGCGCTTTGGCCATTCGCCACCATGGGCTGGCCGGAGAACACCGATCCGACGCTGGGCGGCCGCTATCCGAACGACGTCCTCATCTCGGGCTTCGACATCCTGTTCTTCTGGGATGCCCGCATGATGATGCAGGGCATGCACTTCCTGAAGGACGTGCCCTTCCGCACGCTCTACCTGCACGGCCTGGTCCGCGCGGCGGACGGCGCGAAGATGTCCAAGTCCAAGGGCAATACCGTCGATCCGCTCGGCCTGATCGACAAATACGGCGCGGACGCGCTTCGCTTCTTCATGGCGGCGATGGAAAGCCAGGGCCGTGACATCAAGATGGATGAGAAGCGCGTCGAGGGCTATCGCAACTTCGCGACCAAGCTGTGGAACGCCAGCCGCTTCTGCCAGTCGAACGGCATCGGCGGATCGACCACGCTGGAGCCGCCGGCGGCGACTCACCCGGTCAACAAGTGGATCATCGGTGAGGCGATCAAGGCGATCCAGTCGGTCGACCTCGCCCTCGGCGAATATCGCTTCGATGCCGCGGCGAACGCGATCTACCAGTTCGTGTGGAGCCAGTTCTGCGACTGGTATCTGGAGCTCATCAAGGGCTCGATCGACGAGGAGACGAAGGCGGTCGCCGGCTGGGTGCTCGATCAGATCCTGGTCGTGCTCCACCCCTTCATGCCGTTCATCACCGAGGAACTGTGGCATGCGCTCGCACCCCGCGATCATGACCTGATCGTGGCGCACTGGCCGATGGCCGACGCGCGCGCGATCGATCCTGCGGCGGCGCAGGAGATCGACTGGCTGATCCGCCTCGTCAGCGAAGTCCGCTCCAGCCGCACCGAGCTGAACGTGCCGCCGGGTGCACGGCTGCCCTATGCGGTGGCGGATGCGAACGCCGACACCCAGGCGCGCCTTGCCCGCAACGCCGCGACGATCGCCCGCCTCGCACGGATCGATCCGGGCGAAGTCTCTGGCGGCACTGCGCAGGTCGTCGTGGACGAGGCGACCTTCCGCCTCGCGTTGGGTGACGTGATCGATCTCGCCGCCGAACGCACCCGCCTCGCCAAGGCGATCGCCGCGGCCCAGAAGGAGCGCGATGGCCTCGCCGGGCGCCTCAACAACCCGAGTTTCGTTGAACGGGCGAAGCCGGAGGCGGTCGAGAAGGCCCGCGCCGACCACGCCGAAAAGTCCGCGGAGGCGGAGCGGCTTGCGGCCGCCCTGGCGCGGCTCGGCTGATCCCGTCCGTCGGTGGCATTTCCCTGAATGGGACAGGTGCCGCCGACGAAAACTGGCGGCATTAGTGTCGCGGTCGTAACGGACCCCCGGTCTCGCTGGAGTTGAAATGACGCGCGTAAAGGTTTCGGTTATCGCCATGGTCGCCGCGCTCGCTGCGGCCACGCCGGCGAGTGCCCAGTCGATCGTCGGCCTTGATGTCCTGCGCACCTGGAACCTCGTGGTGCTGGGTGATCTCACCTCCTCGTCCGAGGTCGAGGGCCGCACCTTTGTTGGCGGCAACCTCAACGGCAGTTCGTCCAACTATCAGATCCGCACGCCGGAGCCGTCGCCCTATAATGTGACAGGCCTGACGGTGGTCGGCGACGTCAACGGATCGCACAAGAACCTGAACGGCGGCTCGGGCGCGGTCGTTGGCGGCAACGTCAACAGCGGCTTCAACCTGAACGGCGCGCCGCAGACGGTGAAGGTCGGCGGGACGATCGCCAACACCAACGTCAATCAGAACACGGTGACGTCGGGTCTCGCGGCGAGCGATCCGTCCTTCCTCGTCAACCTGAAGCAGCAGGGCAGCCTGATCGCCAGCAGCATGGGCGAACTGTCACGCACCTTCGGCGGCATGTCCGCGAACAGCGATCTGACGATCAGCGGCAATCGCGGCACGTTCGATGCGAAGCCGGATGCGCAGGGCGTGGCGGTGTTCAACATCACCAGCGCCGATCTCGATCGCATCGGTGAGATCAAGTTCAACCTCAACGGCGCCGATACCGCGATCGTCAACGTCACCGGCACGAACGTGACGCTCAACGACAATTTCCTCGGCGGCACCAGCGGTCTCGGTAAGCACGTGATCTGGAACCTGGTCGACGCGCAAAAGGTAGATGCCACCACGGCATGGGGTGGATCGGTGCTGGCGCCCGGCGCCGCGGCAACGACGGGCAATTACATCGAGGGCTCCGCGGTGTTCGGCAGCCTCGTGCAGAACGGCGAGTTCCACCTCGGCACCTACGTCGGCACCTACAATCCGCCGGCCGGGCCGCCGGTCAACGGTGGCGGCTCGCCGACGCCGATCCCGGGCGAGGCCGCCGGTCTGTTCGCGCTGGGCGCTGTCGGCCTGTGGTTGCTGCGCCGCCGCCGCCTCGCGGCTGCCTGAGGAACAGTAACGCCGGGGGCCAAAGCCGGCAGCCTAGCGACGGCGCTGTCCTACAATCGCCCTCCCATGGCAGTGTCGCAGACACGATGGGAGGGACGCGAATGTTGGAGAAAAACACGCCAGAGCCTCAACTTCCTCAACATTCGCGCGCTTGTCGGCCGCCAAAGACTGCCTCAAGGAGATCCCGAGACCGGAACGATACCGGCTGGAAGGGGTAGAGGGGCGGCATGGAAGAACCGGTAACGCACCTCCGTCCCGGGCAGCGCGATCTCACGTCCGGGCCGATCGGCTCTGCGTTGCTGATGTTCGCCCTGCCGACGCTCGCCTCCAACGTCCTTCAATCGCTGAACGGATCGATCAACGCGATCTGGGTCGGCCGCTTCCTCGGCGAAGGCGCGCTTGCGGCCACCTCGAACGCGAACATCATCATGTTCCTGATGTTCGGCGCGGTTTTCGGCTTCGGCATGGCGGCGACGATCATCGTCGGCCAGAGCTGGGGGCGACGCGACGTGGATGCCGCGCGCCGCGCGTTCGGCTCCGCCATCGGCCTCGTGCTGGCGGGATCGGTGATCGTCGGCGCGCTCGGATGGATCTTCGCGCCCGAGATCCTCGTCACGCTGGCGACCCCGCCCGACGCCTTCGAGCCGGCGCTGGATTACCTGCGCGTCATCTTCCTCGCGCTGCCGCCGTCGATGCTGCTCGTCCTCATGTTCATGGGTCTGCGCGGCACGGGCGATTCGGTCACGCCTTTGTGGTTCATGGGCCTGTGCGTGCTGATCGACGCGGCGATGAACCCGTTGCTGATCGCCGGCTTGGGGCCTTTCCCACGCATGGGGATCGCCGGTTCCGCCACCGCGACGCTAATTGCCAACATCGTCGCCCTCGCCGCGCTCGTCGGCTGGATCGCCTGGCGCGATCTGCCGCTCCGGCTGCGCGGCGCGGAGATCCGCTACATCCTTCCCGAACGCGCATTGGTGCGCACGATCGTGGGCAAGGGCCTGCCGATCGGGGCGCAGATGCTGGTGCTGTCGGTATCGGCGCTGGCCATGGTCGGCCTCGTCAACCGCGCGGGGATCGATACGGTCGCCGCCTATGGCATCGTCCAGCAGCTCTGGGGCTATGTTCAGATGCCGGCGATGGCGATCGGCGCGGCGGTTTCGGCGATGGCGGCGCAGAACATCGGCGCCGGCCGCTGGGATCGCGTGGCGCGGATCACGCGCGCCGGCCTGTTCTACAATTTCACCATCACCGCGGCGACCGTCGTGGCGGTGCTGTGGTTCGACCGCGTGATCATCGGTCTGTTCATCCCGGGCGGCAGCCCGGCGCTGCCGATCGCGCAGCACATCAACCTCGTCGCCACCTGGGGCTTCATCCTCTTCGGCGGCACGATGGTGCTGTTCGGCGTGATCCGCGCCAATGGTGCGGTGTGGGGGCCGCTCGCCATCATGACGATCGCGATGTTCCCGGTGCGGCTCGGCGTCGCCTTCGCGCTGCAGCCGCTGCTGGGGCCTGACGCCTTGTGGTGGAGCTTCCCGATCGGGTCGGGCACTAACCTCGTGCTCGCCGGGCTCTATTATCGCTACGGCCGCTGGCGTGAGAACCAGCTGCTGGTGCCGGACGAACATGGCGAGGAACGCAGCCACGCGGACATCGAGCCGGCGGGGAGCCTGAAGCCCGTCGGCTAGTCGGCGTGTTCCTCATGCTGGTCGGGCGCATCGCGCGGGGTCATCACCCGGATCGCGCCGGCCGCGATCCGCGCCTCAACCGGGGTGCGCGCCAGCACCTCGCCGTCGATCGAGATCGGCAGGCTCGGCCGTGTGTCGATCTTCAGCCGCTTGCCCGAAAAGGTGATCGTATCCTGATGGCGCGCGGAGAGACCGAAGAAGCTGGCGAACCAGTTCTTCAGCAGCGTGCGCTTGTACCGCCCTGTAACGGCCTGAACGACGATCTGGCCCGAATCGATCTCCGCCTCGTCCACCAGCCAGGTGCCGCCATGATAGGGCCCGTTGGATATCCGCACCTCGACGACGCGGAGGCGCTTCTCCTCCACCCCATCATCGACGGTGAGGATGAAGGGGCGGAACCTGAGATATTGCAGCCCCGCCCAGCCGAGATACCCGACCCGCCCGAGCACCTTCTTCAGATTGTGCGGCACGCTTTCCGCGATCTGCGGCGACAGGCCCATGGCGGCGCAATTGGCGAAATAGTCGCCATTGATCACGCCAAGGTCGATCCGCTTGGGCACGCCGTTCACCAGCACGTCGATCGCGCCATCGATGTCGAGCGGCAGGCCAAGCGTTCGCGCGAAGCTGTTCGCGGTGCCGAGCGGCAGCACGCCGAGGATCACGTCCTTCCCGATCAGCAGGTCGACCAGGCCGCTGACCGTGCCGTCACCGCCGCCGAAGATGACAAGGTCGGGCTTCTTAGCGAGCGCCCGCTCGACGGTGCGCTCGAGATCATCCGGATCCTCAACGGCATGTGCATCGACCGGGAAGGGCACCTTCTCCAGCCGCTTGCACGCCTTTTTGAACAGCTTCTTGCCCTTGCGCGACTTGGCATTGACGATCAGCGCAGCCGACTGGATTTCGCTCATCCCCGCCCAACGCGCGAGTGCCGGTTTCGCTTCCGTAACGCTTGCAGCGCGGCCGGGGCGGGCGCAAACGACCGTCATGACCGCCTCTTTCCCCGCGCTTCGCCTTCGCCGTACCCGCTCCGCCGACTGGAGCCGCCGCCTGCATCGCGAGACGGTGCTGACGCCCGCCGACCTCATCTGGCCGCTGTTCATCGCGGACGGGGAAGGGGTGGAGGAGCCGATCGCCAGCCTGCCGGGCGTCTCGCGCTGGTCGGTCGATGGCATCGTGGCGCGTGCGCGGGAGGCGGAGGCGCTCGGTATCGCCTGCCTCGCCTTCTTCCCCAATACGCCTGCGCGGTTGCGCACCGAGGACGGGCGCGAGGCGCTGAACCCCGACAATCTGATGTGCCGCGCGATCCGCGCGGTGAAGGATGCGGTGCCCGACATCGGCATCCTGACGGACGTGGCGCTCGATCCCTATACCGCGCACGGCCACGACGGGCTGGTCGACGCAGCCGGTTATGTCCTGAACGACGCGACGGTGGAGGTGCTGGTCGGCCAGTCGCTCAATCAGGCCGCTGCCGGTGCTGACATCATCGCGCCGTCCGACATGATGGACGGCCGTATCGGCACGATCCGCGGCGCGCTGGAGGCGTCCGGGCACAGCAACGTCCAGATCATGGCCTATGCCGCCAAGTACGCCAGCGCCTTCTACGGCCCGTTCCGCGACGCGGTGGGCAGCCGCGGACTGCTGAAGGGCGACAAGAAGACGTACCAGATGGATTACGGCAATGCCGAAGAAGCGCTGCGCGAGGTGGCGCTGGATCTCGCGGAAGGGGCGGACAGCGTGATGGTGAAGCCGGGCCTGCCCTATCTCGACGTCATCCGCCGCGTGAAGGATCGGTTCGAAGTACCGGTGTTCGCATACCAGGTGTCCGGCGAGTATGCGATGATTGAGGCGGCGGTCGCGGCTGGCGCGGCTGATCGCGACGCGATGGTCATCGAGACGCTAACCGCCTTCAAGCGCGCGGGCTGCTCCGGCGTCCTCACCTATCACGCGGCCCTTGCGGCGCGGCTGCTGAACGCATGACGGGTGCACCGATCGAGACCGAGCGGCTGATCCTGCGCGCGCCCGAACCGGGTGACCGCGCGCCGCTCCACGCCATGTGGGCGGACGAGCGGGTGATGGCCGATCTCGGCCCGGTGAAGGACGAAGTGGCGAGCGACGCCGCCTTGGCGCGCCACGCATCCTACGCGCCGCTCGGTTTCCGCGCGGTGATCCACAAGGACAGCGGAGCGACCATCGGCTTCTGCGGGCTGAAGCCCGGCGCGCCGGATACGCCGATCATGGGCATGCTGGAGATCGGCTGGATGCTGGCGGTGCCCTATTGGGGTGCCGGCTACGCCCATGAAGCGGCGGCGGCCAGCATCGCTTGGGGCTGGGCCAACCGGGGCGAGCCCGCGATCGTCGCCATCACTGCACGACAGAATGCCAAGAGCCGGGCGCTGATGACGCGCCTTGGCATGGCGCACGTGCCGGCCCTCGATTTCGAGCATCCCCTGTTCACCACGGATGATCCGCGACGTGACAGCGTCACCTACCGGATCGAGCGGACATGATCGAGACGCCGCGCCTGATCCTGCGGCAATGGCGGCAGGAGGATGTCATGCCCTTTCACGCCATGGGGCAGGATCCCGACGTCATGCGCTATCTCGGCCCGCCGATGAGCATGGCGGATTGCGAAGCGACGGTGGTGCGGATGAACGAGCTTGCCGAGGCGACTGGCGATTGCTTCTGGGCTGTGGAGCGCCGCGCCGACGGCGCCTTCATCGGCTTTTGCGGGATCAAGCCTGGCGCGGCCGGCACGCCGATCGACGGCGCGCCCGAGATCGGCTGGCGGCTGGCACGGCATGCCTGGGGCAATGGGCTGGCGCGGGAGGCTGCTGCGGCTTGCCTGGCGCGCGCATGGCAGCGCGAAACGCCGCGGGTGCATGCGATCACGGTACCGGCGAACGAGCGCAGCTGGGGGTTGATGATTCGGCTCGGCATGACACATGTCGAAGACGGCGACTTTGACCATCCGGCGCTGGCCGAAGGCGATCCGCTGCGTCGCCACGTCCATTACACGATCGAACGGCCCCTTCATGGGTGAGGGCAGCCGCGCACCGCGCGCGCTGTTCATCGTGACGATCCTCAGCGGATCGTTCTTGCTGTTCCTCGTCCAGCCGATGGTCGCCCGGATCGCGTTGCCGCGGCTCGGCGGGGCGCCGGCGGTGTGGAATTCGGCGATGCTGGTGTACCAGGCGCTGCTGCTCGCCGGCTATGGCTATGCCCATGCGATCGGCCAGTTGCCGGTGCGCCGGCAGGCCGGAATCCATCTCGCCGTGCTGGCGATCGCCTGCCTCTGGCTGCCGATCGGGGTGCTGGGCTGGCCGCTTCCCATCGGAACCGCGCCCGAGTTGTGGGTACCGTGGCTGTTCGCCGCCTCGATCGGCCCGCTGTTCATTGCTGTTTCGGCGCAGGCACCACTGGTGCAGCGCTGGTTCGCCGCCGCGCGCCCGGGGGAAGACCCCTATCGGCTTTACGCTGCGTCCAATCTCGGCAGCTTCGCTGGCCTGATCGCCTACCCTCTGGTGGTCGAACCGCTGATGCCGGTGAACAGCCAGCGCTGGCTGTGGACCGCGGGTTATGTCGTGCTGGTGGCGCTGGTGATCCTGATCGCGACCCGGCTGCCGCGGGCAGCGGCGCAGGCGGCCGTGAGCTTCGATGCGCCGCCCGCGCGCGTTGGCCAGATCGCGCGGTGGATCGCCCTGTCGCTGGTGCCCTCAGGGCTGATGCTGGCCACCTCGACATACATCACCACCGATATCGTCGCGATGCCGCTGCTGTGGGTGATGCCGCTCGGCCTGTATCTGCTCAGCTTCACCATCGCTTTTGCCGATGATCGCGGTCCGGCGGATTTCCTGGTTTGCGTGGCGCCGGTGACGATCCTGCTGTTCGGCGGCGTGATGATCGGCGGCTTCCATGTCGCGCCCCTGTTCGGGCTGGCGCTGGCGCTGATCCTTCTCTTCATGGTCTCGGTCGCGCTTCACACCGCGCTTTATCGGGCGCGGCCCGCACCCGAGCGACTGACCGGCTTCTATCTCGCCATGTCGGTGGGCGGCGCGCTTGGCGGTGTGTTCGCCGGGCTCGTGGCACCGGCGCTGTTCGACTGGACGTGGGAATACCCGCTGCTGATCCTCGCTGCCGGCGCGCTGACGCCGCAGGTGTTCCTCGCGCCTTTTGTGCGCGACTGGTGGGCACGCGGACGTGGCATCCCGGCAACCGTGGTCGTCGGACTGGTGCTGGCCGCGCTACTGGCGCTTCGCCAATGGGGGCCGGACGCCTATTTCGGCGAGGAACATACCGGTTTCGTCTTCGTAGCAATTGCGCTCGTCGGGCTTGCGTCGATCGGTGTGCGGCCGGCGTACGTGACGGTGCTTGGCGTATCGCTGCTGCTGTTCGGGGGGATGAGCGCGCTTCGCGATATGATCGCGGCGAATGTGCGCACGCGCAGCTATTTCGGCGTCTACAGCATCTCGGAAACGCCGCGGCAGCGCACGCTTGCTCACGGCACGACGATGCACGGCATCCAGTTGCTCGGCTCTGCGGAGCGAGAGCAGCAGCCGACGAGCTATTACGTGCCGTCGTCCGGCGTGGGGCGGGCGATGACGATTGCACCGGCGCTCTACGGGCTTGAGAGCCGGATTGGCGTCGTTGGCCTCGGGACGGGTACGCTCGCCTGCTACGCCTGGCCGACGCAGAAATGGACGTTCTTCGAGATCGATCCGGTGATGTCGGATCTCGCGCGCAAGCGCTTCTCTTTCCTCAGGACCTGCGCGCCCGACGCCAAGGTTGTGCTGGGGGATGCAAGGCTCTCGATCGAGGCGGCTCCGTCCCGGTCGTTCGACTTGCTGGCGCTTGATGCCTTCTCGTCCGATTCGGTACCGATCCACCTCCTGACGCATGAGGCATTCGCCGATTACGCGCGCGCCTTGCAGCCAAAGGGCCTGCTGCTGGTGCACATCTCGAACCGCTTCCTCGATCTTCGTCCGGTCGTCGCCGCAGCCGCCGCTGCCGGCGGGTGGCGGGCGATCGAGCTTGCGGACAACCCGCCCGCGGATGACGAGGCCGGTTCGCTGTCGTTATGGGTTGCGCTGTCACGCGATCCTAAGGTGCTCGCCAAGCTGCAGGGGATGGGGGAGGGCTGGCGCCCACTGGCGGCACGCGCCGGGTATGGCGGCTGGAGCGATGACTACGCCTCTATCCTGCCGCTGCTGCGTCGCTGAGCATCACTCGCTGTTGCGCTCCACCGATTCGAGGATGCGGGCACCGGCCATGAACACCGCCAGGGGGCAGACGCCGAACAGCACCCAGCCGCCGAGGCCGGGATATTGCTCGACATAATGGACGCCGCGCTCTGTCGCCCCGAGGCTGAGGCCATAGATGACCATGAACGCCTCGAACTTGGTCTTGATCGTGAACAGCCTGGCAATGCGCGAGAACATGCCGACGCATAAGCAAGCCCCGCGCCAATGGCGGACTTCCGTTGTTTTTGCGTCAGGCTAAATGGTTAACTGTCAATTAACTCGACAAGTAGCAGCTCTTCCAGCAGCGCGCGGCGTGCGTTCTCGATCCGCGCGATGAGCGCGGGGTCGGCGAGATCCTCGCCGGCGATCGCCTCTGGCCAGTGCGCCTCGATCACGGCGGCGATCCGATCAAGCGCCGCCGCGTCGACCAGGAAGCGCGGATCGATTAGCGCCGGATCGCAGGCCACGCGCAGCCGAAGGCACGCCGGCCCGCCGCCGTTGGCCATTGATTCGCGGACGTCGACAACCTCCACTGCGCGGATCGGGCCGTTACCCGCCAGATGATCCTGCAGCCACTGCCATACGGAGGCCGTGTCACGCGCCTCCGCTGGCACGATCAGCGTCTGCGTCCCCGCCGGCGTCGTGACGAGCTGCGCGTTGAACAGATAGGACCGGATCGCGTCCTCGAGGCTAACGCGGGCGGCGGGCACCTCGACGATCTCCACCCCCGGCATCATCGTGCGCAGCCGTTCGTAGAAGGCGTCGCGGGCGGCAAAGGCCTGTTCGTGCGCAAACAGCGTCCGCTCGTTTGCGACCGCGACGACGTCATTATGGAAGGCGCCGGCGGCGATCGCTTCGGGCGATTGCTGGACGAATAGGGTGCGCGCCGCGTCCAGGCGATGCGCGCGGGCTACCGCCTCGCTCGCCTCGCGGTGCTGGCGTGCAGGGAAGGGGCCGCCAGCCTCGCCATAGACGAAGATCTCGACACCCGCTTCGCCTTGCGCCGTCGCAAGCCGCATATGGTTCGCCGCACCCTCGTCGCCGAAGGGCGCTGGGATCGGCGGGTGAACCGCAAAGGCAGGATCGGCGAAGGCAAGCCGCAGTTGCGCCAGCGTCGCGGGCCATTCGTGGCTGCGGTGCGGCATGGTGACGAGGTTCGCGACGGTCAGGTGACAGCGGCCGTCCGCCGTGTCCGGCGCCGGGGACACGGTGGCGGCGTTCGCGGCCCACATTGACGAGGCGGAGAGCGCCCCGGCCCGAAGGTGCGGGGCCGCGCGATCGTAGCTGGTGTGGAGTGCGGAAAGCCAGGCACGGTCGGGCCGAGGGTGGGGCAGAAAGACGCCCTGCGGCAGGCCGAGCGCGAGATTGGCCCGCATCTTGGCAATGCCCTGCAACGCGGCCGCGCGGGGGTGCGCCACGGCACCCGCGTTACGCGTGGCCGCCAGGTTTCCCGGGCTGAGGCCCGCATAATTGTGGCTCGGGCCGACGATCCCGTCGAAATTGATTTCCCGGATCATGATGTGCTCAGATCCGGGGCGCGTGGAGGATGGACGAATCCTCCTTCGCCCCGATGGCCGCGGCGCAGCTTGGGTCGATCACCACGGTATCTCCCACCTCGCGCAGCACGCCGAACGAGCAGCGGAAGTCCGACAGCCGGCCATGCGCCACCAGCGATTGCGTGCCTCCGTCCCGGTCGAGCGCGACGACCCGCGCCTCGCGCGCCTCGCGGATCGTCCGCACCGCATCGATCCGTGCCGTCATCGTGGGGCCGCCGTCGAAGATGTCGATATACTTCTCGAACGCAAAGCCCTCATTCTCCAGCATCCGCATCGCCGCCCGGCCAGAGGGATGCGGAAGCCCGATCGCTGCCCGCGCGGTTTCAGACAGCATGGCGGTATAGATTGGATGCTTTGGCATCAGATCGGCGATGAACTGGTGGCCGTTGATCGCATTGAAAGCATCCGCATCCTGGAAGTTCATGCCGAAGAAGCGCCCGGCAAGCCCGTCCCAGAAGGGCGAGCCCCCCGCCTCGTCGATCACGCCGCGCAACTCGGCGAGGATCCGGTCGCCGAAGCGCGCACGGTGCGCCTTGATGAAGAGATAGCGACTACGCGCAAGCAGCAGCCCCAGCCCGCCGGCCCGCTCGCCGGGGTGAAGGAACAGGCCGCCCACCTCGCTCGATCCTTCCAGATCGGTCGTCAGCGTCAGCATCTCGGCGCGGAAGGTGCGCTCCAGTTCGCGGCTGTGCTGGGTCAGCGTGCTGATGCGATAGCTGTAGAAGGGGTGCCGCTGGCCCACCTGGGTGAAGATCTGGCAGGTGCCGCGAATCTCTCCGGTCGAGAGATTCTCTAGGATCAGCACGAACAATTCGTCCTCGATACCGTCGCCGGTGCGGGCGAAGGCGGTATGGCTGCGATCGAGCTTGGCGCGAAGCGCCTTGCGATCCGGCGGCAGATTGGTGAAGCCGCCCCCGGTCAGCTTGGCCATCTCGTAGAGGTGCTCGAGATCCTCGTCGCGCGCCGCCCGCACCACGAATGTTCCCGGATTCGTCAAAGTCCCTGCTCCGCCAGTCGTAGGATGGTGAGTGCCGACAGGCCCGCGCGTTCGGCGAGGCTGTCGACGATCAGATACTCGTCCGCCGAATGGATCGCGCCGCCGCGCACGCCCATCGTGTCGATCACCGGCGTACCGGCCGCGGCGATATTGTTGCCGTCGCATACCCCGCCGGTGTCGCGCCAGGCGATGGCAAGCCCCAAGTCGGCGCCGGCGTTGCGCACCTTGGCGAACAGCTTTGCGGCGCCGGTGTCGATCGGCTTGGGCGGCCGGTTGAAGCTGCCATGCACTTCGACCCGCACGTCGTGCGCGGCGGATACGTCCGCGGCGGCGGCATCGATCGCGGCGCGGGCGCGCGCGATCTCGTCCTGCCCCCTGGGGCGGAAGTTGACCCGAAGCACGGCAAGGTCGGGGACCACGTTGTTGGGCCCGCCGCCATCAATCCGCGCCGGATTCACCGCGAGGGTCGGACCCTTCACGTCGTTGAGGCGAAGCGCCAGTGCGGCGGCGGCGACGATGGCGTTGCGGCCATCCTCCGGATTGCGCCCGGCATGCGCCGATCGGCCGCGCACGACGATCGAGAAATTGCCCGTGCCACCACGCGCGCCCGCCAGCGTGCCGTCCGGCAGCGCGGGTTCATAGGTGAGGGCGGCAAGCTTCCCGCGCGCCGCCTGCGCGATCAAGGCGGCCGAGGAGAAGGAGCCGGTTTCCTCATCCGAATTGATGATGACGTCATAGCCGATCGGGCAGCCGGCCGCCTCGATCGCTTCCAGTGCGGCCAGCATCACGGCAAGGCCGCCCTTCATGTCGGCAACCCCGGGCCCGTTGATCGTCCCATCCGGCCGGTCCGTGATCGCCTGGAAGGGGTGATCGACCGGGTACACCGTATCCATATGCCCGGTCAGCAATAGCCGGGCCTGCGCCTGCCGACGCACGCTGAGGTGCAGATGCTGGCCATGGGCGATCGGCTCCACCCGGCCGTCCGCCGCCACGCGCTCCGCCGGCGCCGGATCGATCAGCCGCAACTCGCCGGGAAGCGCGGAAAAGGCGTCGGCGAGCTGCCCCGCCACCGCGCTCAGCCCCGCCAGGTTGCCCGTTCCGCTATTGATCGCCGCCCAGGCGCGGGTACGTTCCAGCATGGGGGAGGCGCTCGCATGGTCGATCGCCTGTCGTTCGCTCGTCGTCAGCGCCAGCATCTGGCACTGCTAGCCGAAGCGGGCGGGACCGACCACCCCGTTGGTCTTGCGAATGATTCTCACGGGCTGTGCGCCTTGCCCCGCCGGACCGCCGGGCCTAAAGCGGCCGCCATCCGTTCGCACCTGCGAGAGAAGCTTCGAGAGCGCCATGGTCGACCTGTCGCAATATCTGCCGATCCTGATGTTCCTGGGGATCGCGCTTGTTCTGTCGTCGGCCTTCGTGTTCCTGCCGATGGGCGTCGCGCGCCTGACCGGCGCTCACAAGCCGACCGTTGAAAAGCTCAGCGAATATGAGTGCGGCTTTCCGGCCTTCGAGGATAGTCGCGCGCAATTTGACGTGCGTTTTTATCTAGTTGCGATCCTCTTCATCATCTTCGATCTCGAAGCGGCGTTCCTATTTCCATGGGCGGTCAGCGTGTTTGATCTCGGCTGGGCAGCCTGGATCAGCATGATGATCTTCATCGGTGAACTCGCGCTCGGGCTCGTCTACGCCTGGAAAAAGGGCGCGTTGGATTGGGAATGACCATGCACTCCGGCCCTGTGGAATTGCCGCGCGACGCAAGCGCGATCTCGAGCGGAACCGGGCTTGTCCAGCCCGATCCCGCCTTTTTCAATGACCTGAACGGTGAACTGACCGAGAAGGGATTCCTCGTCACCTCGACGGAGGAGCTGTTCCAGTGGGCGCGCACCGGATCGTTGTGGTGGATGACGTTCGGCCTCGCCTGCTGCGCGGTCGAGATGATCCACGTCAACATGCCGCGTTACGATCTGGAGCGGTTCGGCGCTGCGCCGCGCGCGTCCCCGCGCCAGTCGGACGTGATGATTGTCGCCGGCACGCTGTGCAACAAGATGGCCCCGGCGCTGCGCCGCGTGTACGACCAGATGTCGGAGCCGAAATACGTCATCTCGATGGGCTCGTGCGCCAATGGCGGCGGCTATTATCACTATAGCTACAGCGTCGTGCGCGGTTGCGATCGTGTGGTGCCGGTCGACATCTACGTGCCCGGCTGCCCGCCGACCGCCGAGGCGCTGCTGTACGGGATCATGCAGCTGCAGCGGAAGATCCGCCGTTCGGGGAGCATCGAACGGTGAGGGCGCCTGCACCCCGCTGGGCCGCCGAGCTCAACGACGCGACGCTGGAGGCGGCGCGCGCTGCCATTCCGAACGGGCTGGTCGACGCGTTCGCGCATGTCGGCGAGATCCAGCTGCACGTCCACCGCGATCACCTGATCTCGGCGCTGACGGCGCTGCGTGACACGCCGGGGCTGGAATATCAGCAGCTGATGGACATTGCCGGCGTCGACTATCCGGATCGCGCGGAGCGGTTCGAGGTCGTCTATTGCCTGCTGTCGCTGACCCGCAATCACCGCCTGCACGTTCATGTTGCCGCCAGCGAAGATACGCCGGTGCCGACCGTGACCGAGCTCTGGCCGGTCGCCGGCTGGTACGAGCGCGAGGTTTACGACATGTACGGCGTGCTGTTCGAGGGCAATCAGGACCTGCGCCGGATCCTGACCGATTACGGCTTCCGCGGCCACCCGCAGCGCAAGGACTTCCCGCTCAGCGGATTCGTCGAGATGCGCTATTCCGAAGAGGCGAAGCGCGTGGTGTACGAGCCCGTGAAGCTCGCGCAGGATTTCCGCACCTTCGACTTCACCAGTCCGTGGGAGGGTGCGGCCTACGTTCTTCCGGGTGACGAGAAGGCGGCGCTGCCGGAAGCGAAGGGCGCGCCGACCCCGCTCAGCGCCGATGCGATCGGCAAGGCCGATGCTGCGCAGAGCGAGAAGAAGCCGGCGCAGGCACCCAGCCAGCCTTATGCCAAGGAGCCGGCGACCAGCACTGCGCAGACCGGTGCCGGCAACCCGCATCCGCAGGCAACCCCGCAGCCATCCGACCCCGATGTCGTTCCCGGCAAGGGAGGGCAGAACCAATGACCGACACCGTGCTCAATGATTCGATCGACCCCGCGGTCGAGCGGCTGGCCGACGCCATCCACGACGGTCACGTCGATGATGAAGTGGCGATCCAGAACTACACGATCAATTTCGGCCCGCAGCACCCCGCGGCGCACGGCGTGCTCCGGCTTGTCATGGAGCTGGACGGCGAGATCGTCGAGCGGATCGATCCGCACGTCGGCCTGCTTCACCGCGGCACCGAGAAGCTGATCGAGTACAAGACCTATGCGCAGGCGATCCCCTATTTCGATCGGCTCGATTATTGCTCGCCGGCATGTATGGAGCACACCTTCGTGCTCGCGATCGAGAAGCTGCTCGATCTCGAGGTGCCGATCCGCGCGCAGTATTTGCGCGTGTTCTTCGCCGAACTGACGCGCATCTCGAACCACATGCTGAACCTCGGGTCGCACGTCATGGACGTGGGCGCGATGACGCCGAACCTGTGGCTGTTCGAGATCCGCGAGGATTGCTACGGCTTCCTCGAGCGCGCGACCGGCGCGCGCATGCACCACAATTACTTTCGGCCCGGCGGCGTCCATCAGGATGTGCCGCTGAAGCTGCTGACCGACATTGCCGAATGGCTCGACACGCGCCTGCCGCGCCTGTTCGAGGATGCGATCAGCCTCGTCGCCGACAACCGCATCTTCAAGCAGCGCAACGTCGATATTGCAGTGGTCAGCCGTGACGATGCGATCCGCTGGGGCTTCTCGGGCCCAATGATCCGCGCCGCCGGCATCCCGTGGGATCTGCGCAAGTCGCAGCCCTATGACGTCTACGACCGGATGGATTTCGAGATCCCGGTCGGCACGAAGGGCGATTGCTACGATCGCTTCATGGTGCGCGTCGAGGAGGTCCGCCAGTCCGCGCGGATCATGAAGCAGTGCCTTGCCGAAATGCCGGAAGGGCCGATTGCCAGCCTCGACCGCAAGGTGGTGCCGCCCAAGCGCGCCGAGATGAAGCAGTCGATGGAAGCGCTGATCCACCACTTCAAGCTCTACACCGAAGGCTATCATGTGCCGGCCGGCGAAGTGTATGTCGCCACGGAGAGCCCGAAGGGTGAGTTCGGTGTCTACCTGGTGTCGGACGGCACCAACAAGCCGTACCGTTGCAAGATCCGCCCGACCGCCTTCAGCCACCTGCAGGCGATGGACTTCATGAGCCGCGGGCACATGCTCGCGGACACCACCGCGATCCTTGGCGCGATGGATATCGTTTTTGGTGAATGTGACCGCTGATGGCTGACGCCCCTCAGATCCCCGACGAGGCAGAAGTGCGCGCGCGCTGGGGCGCGTTCGCCTGGACCGACGAAAATCGTGCCAAGCGCGATGCGATCCTTGCCCGCTACCCCGCGGGGCGGGAGCAATCCGCCTCGATCCCGCTGCTCGATCTGGCGCAGCGCCAGGTGGGCGCGGAAACGAACACGCAAGGCTGGCTGCCGATCCCGGTGATCGAATATGTCGCGCGTGAGATCGGCGTGCCGTACATGCGCGTGTACGAGGTCGCGACCTTCTACACGATGTTCAACTTGGCGCCGGTCGGCCGTTATCACGTGCAGGTCTGCGGCACGACGCCGTGCATGCTGCGCGGGTCGGACGATGTGCTCGCGGCGTGCAAGAACCGCGGCCTCACCAAGGGCAAGACGACGCCGGACGGACTGTTCACGCTCACCGAGGTCGAGTGCATGGGCAATTGCGCCTCGGCCCCGATGGTGCAGATCAACGACGACAATTACGAGGATCTCGATTACGATCGCACCGTCGCGATCCTCGATGCGCTGGCGCGTGGCGAGCAGCCGAAGACGGGCACGCAGGAGCCGGGCCGCCACACGGTGGAGCCGCTCGGCGGTCCGACGACGCTGACCGCGATGGTGAACGAGAACCACGATTATCGTTCCGAGTGGAACGCGCCGGCCGCGGGAGCGAGCGCATGAGCGTCATCACGTCCCTGACGGACAAGGACCGCATCTTCACCAACCTCTACGGCTATCAGCCGTGGACGCTGCAGGCGGCGCGCCAGCGCGGTGACTGGGACAATACCAAGGCGCTGCTGGAGCTTGGCCAGGACAAGATCATCGACGTGATCAAGGCCTCGGGCCTGCGCGGTCGCGGCGGTGCGGGCTTCCCCACCGGCACCAAATGGTCGTTCATGCCCAAGACGCCGAGCCCCGAGCGGCCGAGCTTCCTGGTCATCAACGCCGACGAATCCGAGCCCGGTTCGTGCAAGGACCGTGAGATCATCCGCCACGATCCGCACAAGCTGATCGAGGGCGCGCTGGTCGCCGGCTTCGCGATGCGCGCGCGCGCCGCGTACATCTACATCCGCGGCGAATATATCCGCGAGGCTGAGACGCTCTTCGCCGCCGTCCGGGAGGCGTATGACGCCGGCCTCGTCGGCAAGAACGCCTGCGGTTCGGGCTACGACTTCGACGTTTTCGTCCACCGCGGGGCCGGCGCGTACATCTGCGGCGAAGAGACCGCGATGATCGAGAGCCTGGAAGGCAAGAAGGGCCAGCCGCGCCTCAAGCCGCCGTTCCCCGCGGGTGCGGGCCTGTACGGCTGTCCGACGACGGTGAACAACGTCGAGAGCATCGCCGTCGCGCCGACGATCCTGCGGCGCGGCGCGGAATGGTTCGCCAGTTTCGGCGCGGAGAACAATCGCGGCACGAAGCTCTTCCAGATCAGCGGCCATGTGGAAAAGCCCTGCGTGGTCGAGGAATCGATGAGTATCTCGTTCCGCGAGCTCATCGAGAAGCATTGCGGCGGCATCCGCGGCGGGTGGGACAATCTGCTCGCGGTTATTCCGGGTGGTTCGTCGGTGCCTTTGGTGCCAGCGAAGGACATCATGGACGCGCCGATGGATTTCGACGGCCTGAAGGCAGTCGGCTCGGGCCTCGGCACCGCGGCGGTGATCGTCATGGACAAGTCGACCGACGTCGTCCGCGCGATCAGCCGGATCTCGTATTTCTACAAGCACGAGAGCTGCGGCCAGTGCACGCCGTGCCGCGAGGGCACGGGCTGGATGTGGCGCGTCATGGAGCGTCTGCGCACCGGTGACGCCGAGATCGGCGAGATCGACATGCTGCAGCAGGTGACCAAGCAGGTCGAAGGCCACACCATCTGCGCGCTGGGCGATGCGGCTGCCTGGCCGATCCAGGGCCTCATCCGCCACTTCCGCCCCGAGCTGGAACGCCGCATCATCGAACGTCAGGGTGGCAGTCTCGCCCCCATGCAGGAAGCTGCAGAATAATGCCCAAGCTGAAGGTAGACGGGATCGAGGTCGAGGTGCCGCAGGGCGCCACGGTGCTGCAGGCGTGTGAGATCGCCGGCAAGGAAATCCCGCGTTTCTGTTATCATGAGCGGCTGTCGATCGCCGGCAACTGCCGCATGTGCCTCGTCGAGGTGAAGCCCGGGCCGCCCAAGCCGCAGGCCTCCTGCGCGCTGCCGGCAGCGGACAATCAGGAAGTCTTTACCAATACGCCGATGGTGAAGCACGCCCGCGAGGGCGTCATGGAATTCCTGCTGATCAACCACCCGCTCGATTGCCCGATCTGCGACCAGGGCGGCGAGTGCGATCTGCAGGATCAGTCGATCGCCTACGGCCGCGGCCACAGCCGCTTCCACGAGAACAAGCGCGCCGTAACCGAGAAGTACATGGGCCCGATCGTGAAGACGGTCATGACCCGGTGCATCCAGTGCACCCGCTGCATCCGCTTCGCCGAGGAAGTCGCCGGCGTGGAGGAGATCGGCGCGATCTACCGCGGCGAGAACATGCAGATCACCTCCTATCTCGAAGAGGCGGTGACGAGCGAGCTCAGCGGCAACGTCGTTGATCTCTGTCCGGTCGGCGCGCTCACCAGCAAGCCCTATTCCTTCGAGGCGCGTCCCTGGGAGCTCACCAAGACGCTCTCGATCGATGTAATGGACGCGGTCGGCACCAACATTCGCCTCGACAGCCGCGGCCGGCAGGTGCTGCGCGCCTTGCCGCGTGTGAACGAGGACGTGAACGAGGAGTGGGCGACTGACAAGACGCGCCACGCCGTCGATGGCCTGGTGCGCCGTCGCCTCGATCGCCCGTTCGTGCGCCGCGACGGCAAGCTCGTCCCTGTCAGCTGGGACGAGGCGTTCGCGGTGATCGCCGATGTCGCCAAGGGCGCCGGTGACAGCGTCGCCGCCGTGGCCGGCGATCTCGTCGATTGCGAGACGATGTTTGCCGCCAAGGCCCTGCTGAAGAACCTCGGCTCGTCGCTGCTCGAAGGGCGGCAGACGGGCATGGATTATGACACGTCCAGCCTCGCGGCGGTGAATTTCAACACTACCATCGCGGGCATCGAGAAGGCCGACGCAATCCTGCTGGTCGGCACGAACCTTCGCTGGGAAGCCAGCCTCGTCAACACCCGTATCCGCAAGGCGATCAAGCGCGGCGCGAAGGTGTGGGCGGTTGGCCCGGAGACGGAACTAACCTACAAGGTCGAGTGGCTCGGCAATGATCTGGCGGTCCTCGGCAACCTGCCGCAAGCACTGACCGACGCGTTCGGCAAGGCCGAGCGTCCGGCGGTGATCGTCGGCGGCGGGGCGCTGAAGGGCGCGCATGGCGCCGCGCTCGCGCTGGTGGACACGCTTGGCCTGATCAAGGACGGCTGGAACGGCTTCAACGTCCTCCACATGGCGGCCAGCCGGATGGGTGGCCTGATGCTCGGCTATGCGCAAAAGGCCGGTATCTCCGCGCTTTACGACGCGAAGCTCGCCTTCTTCCTCGGCGCCGACGAGTGCGATTTCACGCGCTTCACCGGCTTCAAAGTTTATGTCGGCCATCACGGCGACAAGGGCGCGGCCGCGGCGGACGTGGTGCTGCCGGGCGCAAGCTACGCCGAAAAATCGGGCACCTACGTCAATCTCGAGGGCCGGGTTCAGCGCGGCAACCGCGCCGTCTTCCCGCCGGGCGATGCGCGCGAGGACTGGACGATCTTCCGCGCCCTGTCCGAAGTGATCGGTTCGGTGCTGCCGTTCGATACGATGGGTGAACTGCGCGCCGCCATGGCGCTCGATTGCCCGGATCTCGCCAACGAAGGCCTGGTCACCTTCCCGTGGTCCGCGCCCGCGCTGCCCGCGACGGCAAGCGGCGTCATGGAAGGCTATCCGATCAAGGACTTCTACCTCACCAACGCGATCTGCCGCGCATCGCCCACGATGCAGCGCTGCTCGGCTGAACTGGTGCACGGCGAAACCTTCGCGGAGGCCGCGGAATGACCGCCTTATTCACGTCCTGGGGTTTGGACTATAACTGGGCGTGGTTCCTTGCCACGCTGATCGGTATCCTCGTCATTGCCCTGCCGCTGATGCTGGCGGTGGCGATGATCATCTATGCCGATCGCAAAATCTGGGCGGCAATGGCGCTGCGCCGCGGCCCGAACGTCGTCGGCCCGTTCGGTCTGCTCCAGTCCTTCGCTGACGGTCTCAAGGTCTTCCTGCAGGAAACGATCGTTCCGGCAGCGGCCAATCGCGGGCTCTTCATCCTGGCGCCGATCGTCACCTTCACGGTGGCGCTGATTGTCTGGGCCGTGGTGCCCTTCGATCTCGGCGTGGTGCTGGCGGACATCAACGTCGGCCTGCTGTACGTGCTCGCGGCCTCGTCGCTCGGCGTGTACGGCATCATCCTCGCCGGCTGGTCGTCGAACTCCAAATATCCGTTCTTCTCCGCCATTCGCGCCGCGGCGCAGATGGTGAGCTATGAAGTCGCGATCGGCTTCGTCCTGATCTCGATCGTCCTGTGGGCCGGCACGTTCAACCTCACCGGGATCGTCGAGGCGCAGCGCGGTGTGCTGGGGACGCCGATCAACGGCTTCTTCTTCAATCCGCTGCTGTTCCCGATGTCGATCGTGTTCTTCATCTCGGCGCTGGCCGAAACGGCGCGCGCGCCGTTCGACCTGACCGAGGCGGAATCGGAACTCGTCGCCGGCTATCAGACCGAATATTCGTCGATGAGCTTCGCGCTCTACTGGCTCGGCGAATATGCCAACGTGATCCTGATGTGCGTGCTGAACGCGACGCTGTTCTGGGGTGGCTATCTGCCGCCGCTGGACTGGGCGCCGCTCTATGCCGTGCCGGGCATCATCTGGCTGTTCCTGAAGGCGCTCTTCTTCTTCTTCTGCTTCAGCTGGGTAAAGGCGACGGTGCCCAGGTACCGTTACGATCAGCTGATGCGGCTCGGTTGGAAGGTGTTCCTGCCGCTGTCGCTGTTCTGGGTATTCCTCGTGTCCGGCGTGTTGATGCTGAACCGGGTTGGGATCTGACGCATGGGTATCGCATCGACGATCAAGGCTTTCACTCTCTGGGAGTTCGTGAAGGCGCACGCCCTGACCTTGAAGTATTTCTTCAAGCCAAAGGCCACGATCAACTATCCGTTCGAGCGTAACCCCGTCTCGCCGCGCTTCCGCGGTGAGCACGCGTTGCGCCGCTATCCCAACGGCGAGGAACGCTGCATCGCGTGCAAGCTGTGCGAGGCCGTGTGCCCTGCGCTCGCGATCACGATCGAGGCCGAACCGCGCGAGGACGGCAGCCGCCGCACTACGCGCTACGACATCGATATGACGAAGTGCATCTATTGCGGCCTGTGCCAGGAAGCCTGCCCGGTGGATGCGATCGTCGAAGGCCCGAACTACGAATTCTCGACCGAGACCCGCGAAGAGCTGATCTACGACAAGGCCAAGCTGCTCGATAACGGGGATCGCTGGGAGCGGGCGATTGCGGCCAACCTTGCCGCCGACGCGGCATACCGATAGGCGGCGCGCGATGACGAACCATATTCCCGTGGTGACGGCATGATCCAGGCCATCGCTTTTTATCTGTTTGCGGTCGTCGTGCTCGTTTCGGGCGCGATGACGATCGCGTCGCGCAATCCGGTGCACAGCGTGCTGTGGCTGATCCTCGCGTTCTTTAACGCGGCCGGCCTCATGGTGCTCGTCGGTGCCGAATTCATCGCGATGCTGCTGGTGATCGTGTACGTCGGCGCGGTCGCGGTGCTGTTCCTGTTCGTGGTCATGATGCTCGACATCGACTTCGCCGAACTTCGCGCTGGTTTCGTTCGCTATTTCGGCATTGGCCTGGTGCTTGCCGTGGCGCTGGTCGCGGAGATCGTGATCGCGGTCTTCGCGTGGACTGCGGGGGGCGTCGATCTCGATCGTCGCGCCGCGCCGATCGATGCATCGGTGCCGAACATCCAGGCGATCGGTAACCTGCTTTACTCGCGCTATCTCTTCGTCTTCGAAGGCGCGGGTCTGGTGCTGCTGGTCGCCATGATCGGGGCGATCGTGCTGACTCATCGCCAGAGGCAGGGCGTTCGCCCGCAGAATATCGCGCAGCAGATTGCGCGCCGTCCGCAGGACGCGACGCGCAACGTGCGGCCGGAAATCGGACAGGGGGTGCAGCTGTGAGCGCCATGGCTTCAGGGGGCGTCGGCCTCATTCACTATCTTGTCGTGGCGGCGCTGCTGTTCACGATGGGCGTGCTGGGCATCTTCCTCAATCGCAAGAACATCATCGTCATCCTGATGGCGATCGAGCTCATCCTGCTCGCCGTGAACATCAATCTCGTCGCGTTCAGCGCGGCGCTGGGCGATCTCGTCGGCCAAGTGTTTGCGATGTTCGTGCTGACGGTCGCTGCCGGTGAGGCTGCGATCGGCCTGGCCATCCTCGTTATCTTCTTCCGCGGCCGGGGCTCGATCTCGGTTGACGATCCCAGCCGGATGAAGGGCTGATCCGACCGTGACCTCGATCCTCTTCATCGTCTTCCTGCCGCTGCTCGCTGCGGCGATCGCCGGCTTCGGCAATCGCTCGATCGGCAATGTCGCGGCCAAGGGCGTGACGACGGCGGCGCTGTTCGTCTCCTGCGCGCTGTCGTGGCCGATCTTCATCGGCTTCATGACGGGCAGCCTGTCGGCCACCGTCACGCCGGTGCTCCACTTCATGACGTCCGGCACCTTCAGCGCTGATTGGTCGCTGCGCGTCGACGCGCTGACCAGCGTGATGCTGGTGGTGATCACCAGCGTCTCCGCGCTCGTCCACCTCTATAGCTGGGGCTATATGAGCGACGATCCTGATCAGCCCAGGTTCTTCGCGTACCTGTCGCTGTTCACCTTCGCCATGCTGATGCTGGTGACGGCGGATAACCTCATCCAGATGTTCTTCGGCTGGGAAGGCGTCGGCCTCGCCAGCTACCTGCTGATCGGTTTCTGGTTCCGGAAGCCCAGCGCGCAGGCTGCCGCGATCAAGGCGTTCGTAGTCAACCGCGTCGGTGACCTTGGCTTCATGCTCGGCATCTTCGGCACCTATCTGGTGTTCGGCACCGTCTCGATCCCGGCGATCCTCGAAATGGCGCCGGGGATGGCGGGCTCGACGATCGGCTTCCTCGGCTATCGCTTCGATACGATGACCGTGCTCTGCCTGCTGCTGTTCGTCGGCGCGATGGGCAAGTCGGCGCAGCTCGGCCTCCACACCTGGTTGCCGGATGCGATGGAAGGCCCGACCCCGGTGTCGGCGCTGATCCACGCGGCGACGATGGTCACCGCGGGCGTGTTCATGGTCTGCCGCCTGTCGCCGATGTTCGAAACGTCGCAGACGGCGCTTCACTTCGTCACCGCGATCGGCGCCGCGACGTGCCTGTTCGCCGCCACCGTCGGCACGACGCAGACCGATATCAAGCGCGTGATCGCCTATTCGACCTGTTCGCAGCTCGGCTACATGTTCTTCGCCGCCGGCGTGGGTGCCTATGGCGCGGCGATGTTCCACCTGTTCACGCACGCCTTCTTCAAGGCGCTGCTGTTCCTGGGTGCTGGCTCGGTCATCCATGCGATGCACCACGAACAGGACATGCGTTTCTACGGTGGCCTGCGTAAGCACATCCCCCTCACCTTCTGGGCAATGCTGCTCGGCACGCTCGCGATCACCGGCGTCGGCATCTACGGCATCGGCGGTTTCGCCGGCTTCCACTCGAAGGACGCGATCCTCGAAGTGGCCTGGGCCTCGGGCCGCGGGCAGGGCGCCTTCTGGGTCGGCACCTTTGCGGCGCTGCTGACGAGCTTCTACTCGTGGCGCCTCATGTTCCTCACCTTCTGGGGCAAGCCGCGCTGGGCCGGGTCGGAGCATGTCCAACACGCCGTTCACGACGCTCACGGCCACCACGGCCATGACGAGGCGCATGGCCATGGCGACGCGGCGCACGAGGATGCCGGCCATTCGCCTGATGCTCACACGCGTGATGTTCGAGAAGTTCCGACCGGCACGGCAGGCTACCACCCGCACGAAAGCCCGCTTTCGATGCTGATTCCGCTGATCGTGCTCTCGATCGGCGCCGTCTTCGCCGGCTTCGTCTTCCACGGCTTCTTCATCGAGCCGGAGTCGGGCGAACGCTTCTGGCGCGGCAGCATCGCATTCAGCGAGCACCTTGCGCACGAGATGCACGCCGTGCCGCTGCTGGTGAAGCTGGCTGCCACGATCGTGATGATCATCGGCCTCGTGATTGCCTGGATGGCGTACATCTGGCGCACCGACATCCCGGCGCGCTTCACCGCGACGTTCGAGGTGGTCTACGATTTCGTGGCGCACAAATGGTACTTCGACGAACTGTACAACCTGCTGTTCGTCCGTCCCGCCTTCGCGATCGGGCGCTTCCTCTGGCACAAGGGTGACGAGGGTACGATCGACCGGTTCGGCCCCAACGGCGTGGCTTGGGTCACCCAGCTGTCCAGTCGTGTCGCGGGGCGGGTTCAGACGGGGTATGTCTACACCTATGCCTTCGTCATGCTGATCGGCCTTACCGCCGCTGCGACCTGGGTGATCGCCGGATGACGATCACCTCATTCCCACCGTTCGGGCTGCGCATGTCGAAGCCCATGTTTATCTCGCGGGCGCCACGCCCTTCGACTAGCTCAGGGCGAACGGACGTTAAGTCGTGACATCCTTTCCGATCCTCTCCGTGATGCTCGCAATCCCGGCAATCGCCGCGGTCGCCTGCCTCTTCCTGTCCGCGCAGAGCGCACGCTGGCTCGCGCTGGCGGCAACGCTGGCTGATCTCGCGCTTGGCGTGATCCTTTGGCTGAGCTTCGACATTGGCGGCGCGCAGTGGCAGTTCGTCGAATATGCGCCGGTTTTCGGCCGGTTCGCGTGGGCGCTAGGCATCGACGGGTTCGCGCTTCTGCTGATCATGCTCAGCGTGTTCCTGATGCCGATTTGCATCGGAGCGTCGTGGCAGGCGATCGAGAAGCGCGTGCCGGAATATATGGCGATGTTCCTGCTGACCGAGGTGCTGATGATCGGCACCTTCGCGGCGCAGGATATCTTCCTCTTCTACATCTTCTTCGAAGCCGGCCTGATCCCGATGTACCTTATCATCGGCATCTGGGGCGGGGCGAACCGCATCTACGCTTCGTACAAGTTCTTCCTGTACACGCTGCTCGGTTCGCTGCTGATGTTCATCGCGATGCTCTACATGAGCATCACCGCGGACACGACGTCGATCCCGGCGCTGATGAACTACGACTTCCCGGTCGATGTTCAGACATGGCTGTGGCTCGCCTTCTTCGCCTCCTTTGCGGTTAAGATGCCCATGTGGCCGGTGCACACCTGGCTTCCCGACGCGCACGTGCAGGCGCCTACCGCCGGGTCGGTCATCCTCGCGGGCGTGCTGCTGAAGCTGGGCGGCTATGGCTTCCTGCGCTTCAGCCTGCCGATGTTCCCGGAGGCCTCGGCTTCGCTCGTTTGGCTGATCTTCGGTCTCAGCGCCGTCGCGGTGATCTACACCAGCCTTGTGGCGCTGGTGCAGTCCGACATGAAGAAGCTGATCGCCTATTCGTCGGTTGCGCACATGGCAATCGTGACGGTCGGCCTGTTCGCGTTCAACGCGCAGGGCATCGAGGGCGCGATGCTCGTCATGCTGGGCCACGGTCTCGTCTCGGGCGCACTCTTCCTGTGCGTCGGCGTGATCTACGACCGCCTGCACACCCGCGAAATCTCGCGCTATGGTGGGCTTGCCATCAACATGCCGCGCTACGCCGTTCTGTTCCTGTTGTTCACCATGGCCTCGATCGGCCTGCCCGGCACCAGCAACTTCCCGGGTGAACTCCTGGCGCTGATGGGCTCGTACCAGGTGTCAACCACGATCACGCTGCTGTGCACGACCGGCATCATCCTTGGCGCCGCGTACATGCTGTACCTGTACCGCCGCGTCGTCTGGGGCGAGATCAAGTCGGACGAGGTTAGCGCCATGCCGGATCTGTCGAGCCGCGAGATGTGGCTCCTCGCACCGATCGCTGCCGTTGTTCTATGGATGGGCGTCTATCCGGAGAGCTTCATCGCGCCGATGCGCGCCGACACGCAGCGCCTGCTCGCTCGTATCGAGCGCGCGACGCCGCCGGGGGATTCGCTTCCCACCGAGGGTACGGGTGTCGTCCCCGCCGCGCACGCGGCTCCTTCCGCACATGATTCTGCCGCCGTGGAGGCGCACTGATGGACTATGCATCGCAGGTCGCGATGACCCTTCCCGAGATCGTGCTGGCGCTGGGTGCGTTGGCACTGTTGATGGTCTCGGCCTGGGCTCCAGCTTCGGCGACGCGCGCGCTGTCCTGGACGGCCGTGGCTATCCTCGGTGGTGCCTGCATCGCGCTGATGGGCCCCGCGACCACTGGCGGCAGCGCCTTTGACGGCATGTACCGGGCGGACGCCTTCGCCGGCTTTGCAAAGGTGGTGATCTACATCTCCGCTGCGGTGGCGATCATGCTCGCACCACGCTTCTTTGAGCGCACGTCGGGCGATGATCTTCGTCCGGAATATCCGGTTCTGATCCTGCTGTCGGCGATCGGCATGGGGATCATGGTTTCCGCTGGCGATCTGCTGACGCTCTACGTGGGCCTCGAACTGCAGAGCCTCGCCGCCTACGTGCTGGCCAGCTTCATGCGGCAGGACCAGCGCTCGGCAGAAGCGGGTCTGAAGTATTTCGTGCTCGGCGCACTTGCCAGCGGCATCCTGCTCTACGGCATCAGCCTAGTATACGGCTTCTCCGGCTCGACGCTGTTCGACGAAGTTGCGGGCGCCTATGCCACCGCGAACGTCGGCGGGGACACCAAGTCGATCGGCCTCATGTTTGGCCTCGTGTTCGTTTTCGCCGGTATTGCGTTCAAGATCAGCGCGGTGCCGTTTCACATGTGGACGCCGGACGTCTACGAGGGCGCACCGACGCCGGTGAGCGCCTTCTTCGCGTCGGCGCCGAAGGTTGCGGCGATGGGCCTCGCGGTACGCGTGGCGATCGAGGCAATGGGGCCGGCTGAGGACCAGTGGCGCCAAATCGTCATCTTCGCGGCGCTAGCGTCGATCATCTTTGGTGCTGTAGCAGCGATCGGCCAGAGCAACATCAAGCGGCTGCTCGCCTATTCGTCGATCAACAACGTCGGTTTCGCGCTGATCGGTCTTGCGGCTGGCACGCCTGAAGGTGTCGCTTCGGTGATGACCTACATGACGATCTACGTCGCGACGACGCTGGGCTCGTTCCTGGTGGTGCTGCAGATGCGCGATGCGCAGGGTCATCCGGTTGAGAGCATCGCGTCGCTCGCAGGCCTGTCACGCACGCGCCCGGCACTGGCCGCGGCCCTGGCGATCTTCATGTTCAGCCTCGCGGGCATACCGCCGCTGTTCGGCTTCTGGGCAAAGTTCGCGGTTTTCGACGCGGCGGTGCGCGCGGGCCTGTTCCCGCTGGCAGTGGTCGGCATCGCGGCGAGCGTGATCGGCGCCTATTATTACCTGCGTGTCGTCAAGACGATGTACTTCGACGAGCCGGGCGTGCCCTTTGGTGAAGGCGATCGCCTGGAGGGCGGGCTGATCGCGGTGGCTGCCATTGCGGTTTCGCCGCTCGGCTACCTGGCGATCCCGCTGCTCGGCGCGTGGTCGATGGCGGCGGCGCAAGCGCTGTTCTGATCGGTACCGATCTGTCCCGCATTTTGACGGTCGCCGAAACGGGTTCGACCAACGCCGATCTGCTCGCGCTGGCGGCGGAGGGCGTGGAGGAGGGGCTTTGGCTCCGTGCCGATCGGCAGACCGCCGGCCGGGGCCGCCAAGGCCGGCCTTGGACCTCACCCGCCGGCAATCTCTACGCCAGCACTCTGGTGCGGGTGCGGACGGATGATCCGTCCCCTGCTTCGTTGGCGCTGGTATGCGCGGTTGCCTTGGCCGATACGATCGCGGCGCTCGGCTGCCCGGCGGTGACGATCAAGTGGCCGAATGATCTGCTGCTTGATGGTGCAAAGCTCGCCGGTATCCTGCTGGAGCGGCAGGGGGACGCGATCGTTGCGGGTTTTGGAGTGAATCTCGCCTCTCATCCTGCGGTGGAGGGGCGAGAGACCGCCAGCCTCGCTGGCCAGTTGTGGGTTCATTCGGCAGCGGAACTCCACGAACATCTCATGGCGGAATTCGCACGCTGGCTCGTTATCTGGCGGCGGGATGGGCTGGCACCGGTGATCGAGCGATGGGAGGAACAGGCTCATCCGCGCGGCACCGCGCTGATCGCCAATCTGTCCGACGGATCGTCGGTTCCGGGCGCTTTTGATGGCTTGGCAAGTGACGGCGCGCTTCGGCTTCGCTTGGCGGACGGCGCCACGCGTGTCATCCATGCCGCCGACGTGTTCCTGGTCTAGGAGAGGATGAACATGCTGCTCGCCGTCGACGCGGGTAATACCAACGTCGTATTCGCACTGGTGGAAGGGCGCGAGATCAAGGCGCGCTGGCGCATTGCGACCGATCCGCGCCGCACGGCGGACGAATATGCGGTGTGGCTGAGCCAGTTGCTCTCGCTTGAGGGGTATGACCGCAGCGTGGTTGATGGCGTCATCATCTCCACGGTCGTGCCGCGTGCGCTCCACAATCTGGAAGTGCTGGCAACCAAGTACTTCCATCACGATGCGTTGATTGCCGGCCGCCCACCGGTGGAGTGGGGCGTGGCGCTCGACGTAGACGAGCCGCAGAACCTTGGCGCTGATCGGGCGGTGAATACAATCGCGGCGCATGCGTTGCACGCGGGTGACCTGATCGTCATCGACTTCGGCACCGCGACGACGCTGGACGTGTCCGACTTCAACGGCGCCTATAAGGGCGGCATCATTGCGCCCGGGATCAATCTGTCGCTCGATGCTTTGGTGAACGCCGCCGCCAAGCTGCCGCGCATCGCGATCGAGGCGCCAAAGGGGAATGTCGGGGTGATCGGCCGCAACACGGTCGATCAGATGAACATCGGCATCTACTGGGGCTACATCGCGATGATCGAGGGCTTGGTCAGCCGGATGAAGGCAGAGATCGGGCGCCCGGCAAAAGTGATCGCCACTGGCGGCCTTGCCACCTTGTTCGAGCAGCACACCGATGTCTTTGACGCGATCGAACCCGATCTGACGATCCAGGGGCTGGCGATCATGTGGGAGCGCGCCCATATCAAGCGGTGAGTTTTCGCGTCGCGCGTTCATTCACGGCATGTGGCCGGAATCGGTCGCTTCTCTCCGCTGAACGATAGCAGGAGTGACCGGGATCTGGCCGCATCAAAGTGGACGGGACCCGCGGCGTACACGAGATTGGGGAATGGCCTCCCCCTTGATCGAGGCTGAGCAAAACGAGGCGCATCCGTGTGCCTTCGTCCCGTGAGGCATGGGGCGAGCAAAAGGATTATGACAATTTCGAAGAACGAAGAACTTCTCTTCTGTGCCCTTGGCGGCTCGGGCGAGATCGGCATGAACGTCAATCTCTATGGTACTCGCAGCCGCTGGGTCATGGTGGATTGCGGTGTGACCTTCGCCGATCACAGCTACCCCGGCATTGATCTCGTGCTGCCAGACCTCTCCTTCATCGAGGACCGGCTGGAACAACTGGACGGCGTTGTCATCACGCACGGCCACGAGGATCACATCGGGGCGCTTCCCTATCTGGCGTACGATCTGGGCGTGCCGCTGTACGCGACGCCCTTCACGGCTGGGCTCGTGCGGCACAAGCTGGAAGAGGAACGGATAGCTGATCGGATCGACCTGCGCGTTATCCAGCCGGGTGCCCCGTTCAAGGTCGGGCCGTTCGGGTTTGAGTTTGTGCCGATGGCCCATTCGATCCCTGAGGCGAACGCGCTGATCATCGATACGCCGGCCGGCCGCGTGTTTCACACCGGTGACTGGAAGCTGGATGCTGCCCCGATCATCGGCAACCCCGCAACGGCCGAGCAGTTGACGACGATCGGCGATCGCGGCGTCGACGTGCTGGTGTGCGATTCGACCAACGTCTTCAACGCCGAGGCGTCGGGCTCGGAGAGCGACGTGCGCATCGGGCTTGGCGAGGCGGTGCGCAAGGCGCGCGGCCGTGTGGTGGTGACGACCTTTGCGTCGAATGCCGCCCGGGTCCAGACGCTCGGCCAGGTGGCGAAGGAGACTGGCCGCGCGCTGTGCGTCGCTGGCCGCTCGCTTGACCGGATCATCAAGGTCGCGCGGTCCTGCGGGTATCTGCGCGACTTCCCGGATACGATCTCTCCCGACGAAGCAATGCGGCTGCCGCGTGACAAGGTGCTGGTGATCGCGACCGGCGGGCAGGGTGAGGATCGCGCTGCGCTGGCGCGGATCGCCGGCGGGCAGCATCCGATCAAGCTGGATGCCGGCGACACGGTAATCTTCTCCTCCAAGCAGATCCCGGGCAACGAAGTGGCGATTGGCCGCATCCAGAACACTCTGGCGGGTCGCGGCGTGCAGATGGTCACCGAGAAGCAGGCGCATGTTCACGTTTCCGGCCATCCGGGGCGGCCTGAGCTCGCGCAGCTTTACGGCTGGCTGCGGCCGCGAGTCCTGGTGCCGGTACATGGCGAGATGCGGCACCTGATGGAGCAGGCACGCTACGGCCTGTCGCAGGGGATCCCGCGCACGATCGTCCAGACGGACGGGGAGCTTGTGCGGCTCGCACCCGGCGATCCCGAGAAGATCGGCCACGTGCCGGTCGGGCGGCTGGTGCTGGACGGTGACGTGATCCTGCCGGCCGATGGTGGCACGATCAACGAACGGCGCCGGCTGGGCGTCAACGGCCAGATTTCCGTCGCGGTTGCCGTGCGCGAGGACGGCCGGCTCGCGGGTCGTCCGCAGGTACGCTTCCAGGGCGTGCCGGTGGAGGAAGAGCGCGACGCGTTCGTTGCCGAGGCCGAGGACGCGGCGGAGGAAGCCGTCCGGACATCGCGGCGCGATCGGGATGGCATGCGCGAGGACGTGCGGCTTGCCGTGCGTCGCTGCGCGACGCGCTGGACGGGTAAGAAGCCGGTCGTCGACGTTCTGGTGCTGGAGGTTTGATCGATCATGTTGTGGACCTCTGCGGTCGCAATCTACATTCTCTTCTGGGCGTTCTCGGTGTTCCTCGTTCTGCCGTTTGGTGTGCGCACCAGCGAGGAGGCGGGGGCCGAAAGCCTGCCCGGGCACGCGGAGAGCGCTCCGCATGAATTCGCGCTCGGCCGACTGGTGATCCGCACGACCATTGTCGCGACGGTGCTTTTCACGCTTTACTATGCCAATTACGTCAACGGCTGGATCACGCCGGAGATGATCGATCTGACGAAGTACTGATCAACCGGCGTCGGCGCTTCCTTAAGAAGCGCCGACGCTTTCTTGATCAGCGCAGACGTTCGATGCCCTGTGCGAGGGCGACATAGAGCTTGCCCATGTCAGACGAGAGCAACGTCACGGCCAGCAACGAACCCTCGGGCTGCGCCAGGATGGTCCGCAGCATCGCCTCGAAATCGTGGATGTAGCGATTGACCTGGTCACGGAACGCTTCATCCTCATCATAGAAGCGTCCAATCTCGGCCTGCTGTACGCTATCAAGCAAGCGCACCGCGCGCCGGGTGAAGACGCCGCGGTCGCCCTTCAGATAAGCAGCCCAGGTGCTGTCGGCAACGTCCGGCGAGAAAGTGCGCGTGATGTCGATCGCGGCCGAGTTCATCGCGTCGATCAGTAGCGAGGCCCGGCGCGCGAAGCTCTCCTGCTGGCGATCCTCGATTTCCTTGCGCGCCACATCGAGCCGCGTGTCGACCATCGCCGCCGCCGCATCAAGGCCCTGAAGCTGCTGGCTGAGTCGTTCCGCCGCGCGATTTGCCGCGGCGACGGCCTCTTCGGCGGTCGTCTCGATCTGGGCGATCTGGCGATCGAGCCCGGCGTCCACCGCGCGCTGCAGTGCCGCCGTGCCGGACCTCTCCAGCGCCTCTGCCGCTTCCGGGATGACCTTCGCCAAGACCTCGCGGGCGTGTTCCGCCGCCTGAGTGGCGGTATCGCGGACCCGGAGCAGCGCTTCGAGCAGGCGAGGTGCGGCTTCCTCGGCGAAGCGATTGGCGCGGTCGGCCGCTTCATCGACCATCTGGCCCATCGCGTCCGCCTTGCTGCGCCCGTTCGATAGAGCATCGATCAGCGTGCCGGTCAGCGTGTCGACATTCTGCCGTTGATCGGAAATTACCTGAGCGATTGCCTCGATCGCCTCGTGCGTGCTTTCGGCCGCAGTAACGAGCGCCAACAGCTCTGGCTTCGCGGCCACCACCACAGCCTTTGCCGCGATCACCCGCGAATCGAGCCGGTCGACGGCAGCGGGGAGTGTTTCGTCAATTTCGCGGGCGGCGGCATCAAGCGCGACCAGCAGCGATTCGGTGGTGGCGATCGCCTTGTTGGCCATGGCATCACCGGCAGCGAGTGCCTGCGTCATCGCGTCGGCCGATCCGCCAAGTGCACTGATCGAAGCCGCGAGGTGCTGCGAACGCTCAACGCCGCGCTGGTGAAGGGCATCAAGCTGACTCTCGACGCGTGTCAGACCGCCTTCAAGACCCTGGATCAGCCCGTCGCCAGCGGCGCGCTGACAATCGAGGCGTTCGGCAATGCGGTCGATGACCTGTTCGATCGCCGTGATCCGGTCTGCCAGCGCATCGGCGCTGGTGCGTGCGGACGCATCGAGCGTCGCCTGCGTCGTGCCGACGAGAGCAACGGCGGCTTCGCTCTGCGCGGCGATCCCCTTGCGTGCGGCGTCCACCGCGCCTGCGAGGCGCTCGATGAGTGCGTCAACGGCTGCCGCCATGTCGCTAGTGGTTGATTGCAGCCGGGTGCCGGCGCCAACGCTCGTGGCTTCCATGCGATCAATGTGAGCGGCTAGGGCCTGGGCCGAACCGCCAGCAGCTGCCTCCGCCTCGCGCGCGCGCTCAGCAAGCGCGATGACTTGCGCATCGAGCGCTGCGGTGTGCTCGCCCGCGGCGAGAGCGGCGAGGTCGATACGCTCCGCCATGCCTTCCACCTCCGCCTGGACGCGCGGCATGGTGGTGAGGAAGCTGGTGAGGTTAGCCTGTGCGTTTGCGGCAGCTTCCGCCAGCGAGCGGGCATGGACGTCCGCCTGATCGATCTCTTCGGACAGGCCACGACCGACGGACGCGAGCTTCGCCGTAGCAGCATCACCGATCGAACCTAGCTGGCGTATTTGATCCGCAAGCCGCTCGCGGTTTGTCTCGAGTGCTGCGGCCAGTGCTGCGACCGAGCGTTCGAGGGCGGCTGCCTCAGCGCGCATCGCTCGGGCCGAGGCACCGAACCGCTGAGCCTCCGCGCGGCTGGTGCGAAGCGTAATGAGCCAGACGATCCCCGCTAGGGCGGGCAGCGAAACCAGAGCTGCCGCCAATTGCGCGATCGCGAACGGGGGCATGGCAGCGATGGTGTCGCTTGCGATCCATAGCAGCCCCGCCACCCAGATGAGCGAGATGCCACCCAGCACATATGGTGCCGCTGCCTGCCATCCCGTCGCGCGGTGTTTGTCCTCGCTCATGATGTACGGGTCTTCCGGGAGGAATGTCTCGAAAACCTGCGCTGGCGGCTCGACGTCATTGTGCTGCGTCTCACCCGTGTCACGCGTTTGCATATCGATAGTCACTGGCCCCCCGGTCATGGACTGAACCTAACAGGAAATCGGCGGTCTCAAAACGAATAGCGGCAACCTGCGATTAAGCGTTCCGCGCTAGCGCTACTCGGATGGCCTTTGATCCGGGAGCGATTGACGCCGCTTTGGCGGCAGCTGTGGGCGACGATCCGGCGTTGATCGCGGAACTGCGAGGGGCGTTCCTAGAGAGCGCCCAACGTGGGCTCGCCGCCGTTGAACAGGCGCGGGACGACGAGGAATGGCGCGCCGCTGCGTGGCGACTGAAGGGGCTCGCCGCGAGCTTCGGCGCAGTGCGGCTGATGACGTTGGCGACGGAAGCCGCCGAAAGCGAGCATGGGGACAGCGCCATGGTGAACCGCCTCAAGCGCGCCGTAGAGCGGCTGTAGCGCGCCGCCTCTTTTCGACTCCGGGGCGCAGGCCGCACGCCCGTTGCCCCGGCAGGTCGCAACTCGTAACAGCGCTCGATGCTCGCGGGGCTGATATTCGCCGTCCAGGATGCTGATGACCGCCCGGGCATGCTCGCGGCGACGCTGCCGTTCGCCGGAATGACGGTCATCGAATACCAGGCTCGCCTGCTGATCGCTGCCGGCGCCTCGCAGATCGTCATTGTTGTTTCCCGCCTGACGCCAGAATTGCTGGGTGCGATCGCGCGGATCGGGCGGCGCGGCGTGACCGTCGACAACGTGCGTAGTGCTGGTGAGGCATCGGCGCGCCTACATCCGCTTGCGCACCTTCTGGTGCTGGCCGACGGGCTTGTGACGACGGATGCGGTGGTCGCCTCGATCGCGCGCGAGGAAGGTGATGCGCTGCTTGTGGTACCCGAGAGTGAGGCGGACGCCGGCTATGAGCTGATCGGAGGCGGCGACGCTTGGGCCGGTATCGCGCGGTTGGATGGACTACGGCTTGCCAACGTCGCGGCCATGCCGCGGGATTACGACATTCAATCCTCGCTGCTCCATGTCGCCGCCCAGGCAGGCGCCATGCGGCTGGTTCTTCCTGAGGGCGAACAGCGAATCGGACACGGCATCGAGCGTCGCGGCGATTCTCTTGAGCTCCGCAGCCGGGCCGTCGTGTCTTCATCGCTGGCGACGCGTACCGGATGGTTCGACCGATGGATCGTCCGCCCATTCGCGCGGATTGGCCTGCCCGCGCTCATGCGCCGCCAATTGCCGACCACCGCGCTCGCCGGTGCTGCTGGTGCGCTTGGGCTGGCGGGCTGGGCGAGCCTCTGGACCGGGCATCTCACGGTCGGACTGATCTCGGCGCTTGTGGCGCTCGTCGTCGCTAAACTGGCCGGCAGCTTCGCTCGCCTGCGAGACGAGGCAGTGGTTGCGCAGGCAATGACGTGGCTGACTGCAGGCGTTCCTGCCGTCTCGGCTCTGTTGCTGGGGCGCGCGGTCGACAGCGAAACCGGAGAGCTGACCGGCGTCGTGCTAGCGATCGCGTCCGTGGTGGCGGGTGCGCTGGGCGAGCGGGCGGCGCCGTCTGATCGGCCGCAGTGGTGCGGCGACCCAGCGGCTTATCTGACGGTCTTAGCCACGGTGACGATCCTAGGCTTCCCGACGATCGCGCTCGGTGCGGTAGCTGTCTACGCCGCGGTGACGGTTGCGGCCGCGATCGAACTGTTGCGGGAACGACTTTAGCAGCCCTTTAACGAGGCGCGCGCTACGGCAGCCTTTATGTCGGTCGATTCAAACGGCGAAACGGGGCCTCTGGCCTACGACGCCGCTCCTTTGCTGGCGCGCGCGGCCAATGCGGATCGCCGTGCAGACGCGCGGCTGAGGAAGGCGGTCGAGGACTTCTTCCTGGGCAGCGAAGATCGGCTTGATGATCGCGCGCGAGCGGCACTGAATGTGAGACTTGGCGCGATCCTGCGTTCGACCGAGCAAGAGCTCCGCGATCACGCGTCGCCGTATCTCCTCAGCAATGGCCATGAACCTAAAGATGTGTTTGGGGCGCCTGGCACGACGGCGCGGCGGCTGGTTGTTAGCGGGCTTCTGCGGGATCGGAAGCTGGTCGCCGAACTGCTGAACCAGGTGCAGCAGGAGCTGCTGGAGGAGGGGTTGCGGTCGAACCGCCCGCCGGGCGCGGCACCCGGCTTACTGGTTAGGCTCATTGCCAGTGCGGACGGTACGGTCGCGAGTACGGCATCAGCCTTTCAGTTCGCCAGTGTCAGTCGGACCGATCCCGACGCTATGACCGCGCGCGAGTTGCCCGAACCTCTTTATCGGCAACTTGTCTGGGATTTGGCAGCAGCTACGAGAGCTGGCGCCACCAGCGGGGCTGTTCCGCAGGGTGTGATTGACGAAGCCTTGCAATCTGCAAGCCGCCGGATGCTGGCGACGCACGATGAAACGACGCGACTGGACGACGCCGCGATGAGGTTGGCTGGCGCGCTCATCAGGTTCCCGGACGAAATTGAGAACCATCTCGTCGGCGCGGTAGAGGATGGCGAACTGGCGCTGTTCGGCGCGCTCCTGTCCAAGTCTTTGAGCGTCGATTTCGATGAGGCGCGCCTGATTGTCCTGGACCCGGACGGCGATCGCCTCTGGGTCGGTCTGCGAGCACTCGATGTCGATCGCGCAACGATCGCCCGCATCGGACTGGCGCTTGGGGACGCCGATCCCCGGCGCGACATCGAGGCCTTCGCTGACGAGATTGACGCCATTGCAGCGGTTCCGAGCGATCGAGCCAAGGAGGCTCTCGCGCCATTGATGCTGGATCGAGATTTTCGTGCCGCACTCAGCGATCTCCGGCGGGCGGACGCACAATGATCGAGGGCACGATCTTCACCGCACGGGTCGATCGCGAAGACCGCCTGGTCGAGGCCGACTCGAGCTTCATGGCAATGAACGCACGCGCAGGCGGGGCAGTGGGTGAGCGCTTGGCGGCGCCGCAGCTGGCGACCATCGTTCGACTGGCGCGAAGACTGCGTATCCTGGTGTCGCGGGCGGTCACCCTGGCGGATGGCGAGGTGGATATCGATTGCTGGGTGCGTGCAACTCCGAGCGAAGATGGCGTGACTTTCGCGGTCTCTCCGGTTCGCGAGCGCCCGGCATGGCGGCCTTCGCGCGCAACTGGCGCCGTTCCGGCGCCGATTGGCGCGGATTGGACATGGGAGACGGATGCCGGCCTCCGGATTCAGCGGTTGCCGATGGAAGCCGGCACGAGGCATGGCTTCGACGCGCGCGCCGCACTTGGGCAGCCGCTGACAAAGCTGTTCACGCTGGACAGCGACGAACATGGCGTGATGCCGCTACTAGAAGCGGTCGCGGCGCTTGAGGACTTCGAGAAACAGCCGGCGACACTGCGAGAGAGTGGTGGAAAGGTGATGCTGGCGGGAAACGTGCGCCGTGACGCTGCTGGTGCATTCGCGGGTTTCACGGGGGCCACCTTCCATCAGCCGCTGGCGCCGCTGCGCGATGCGGTTGCGCTCGGCAACGCATTCAATCGCAGGCTCGACACGATCCTGCGCGGGCCGCTTGGCCGCATCGTGGCGAGCGCGGACAGCATCAATGCCGCGGCCGACGGCCCGATCGACCCGCACTACGCCGATTACGCCGCAGACATCGCGAACGCCGGACGACATCTGATGGGGTTGATCGACGACCTAGCCGACATCGAGGCGATCGAGCGTGATGACTTCACCGTGGACGACGAGGGGATCGATCTGGCGGACGTCACACGCCGTGCAGCGGGGCTCTTGGCGGTGCGGGCTGCCGATGCCGGCGTCACGATCGATCGCGGCGATCTGGACCAATCGATCCCGGCGCATGGTGAATTTCGGCGTTCGTTGCAGATCATGGTCAACCTGATCGGCAATGCCGTGCGCTATTCCCCGCGTGGCGCGACCGTGTGGCTGCGATTGCAGCACGACGGCACGCGGGCGATCGCCATAGTTGCCGATCAAGGCAAGGGGATCGCTGCTGAAGATCAGGACAGGATCTTCGGCAAGTTCGAACGGGTTGACCCGTCGGAATCGGGCGGCAGCGGGCTTGGCCTCTATATCGCGCGCCGTTTGGCGCGTGCGATGGGTGGCGATCTAACGGTGGACAGCGCGCCCAATGAGGGCGCGCGGTTCATTCTGACGTTGCCCGCCGCGTAGCGGGCGCTGCTTGCGTATTGGTGGGGCGTGGCCCCGTCAGCGGCGCATTATAGTCGATCTTGAACAATCGCAGCGGCGAACCCTTCGGAAGCGGGATGGGCGTTAACCAGGGGAACTTCTCCGCCTGCGCCAGGCGGCTGTAGAAGCCTTCGGGTGCGCGGTCCCGATAGACGGTTGACTCGGCCATGTTCGGGCACACCAGCATCATGGTCGCGCCATGCTGCCGCATGATCTCGCGTGCCTGCGCTGGCGAGCCTTTGAAGGCGTGCTGCACGTCAAGAATCGCACCGCCATTGCGGTGATAGGGGCCCGCGATCGCGCTGTGGTGGGTTAACGCAATGAGTCGTGGACCAAGATCGACGAAGGTGAAGATCGTCTGGCTTGGCAGGCGATCGAGCGGGTCCATCGCCGGCATCGTCATGCAGCGGCCGGTGGCCCGGTTGACGCGCTGCACATAGGGCTTGGGGCGGTCGATCGGGAACCACTTCAATGCAAGGCCCGCAAACAGCCCCGAAATGACGACGAACACCGTCACTGTGCCGAAGACGCGCACGAAGATCGACTTGTGGCCGAGCAGCCACGGAAGCACGATCCAGCCAAGGGCGGTGACACCAGGAATTGCCATCACCTGCGCCGCGGGCCCGGCGCGCACCTGCCACAGCAGCATCAGCATCGCGAAGATGGCGAACAGGCCGACGCAGGCCCAGCCGAGGATGGCAGGCGTGCCGCGCGCCCGCCAGGTGGCGATGGCGGCACCGATCAGCCCCATCACCGGCAATGCGGCGAGCGGCAGGCCGACGCGTAGCGGATGCCGGTAGATGGGTTTTGCTTCCCGCACGTTGCCGAGCCAGTTGGCATAGAGTTCGTCGGACACCTGCTCAGGCCGGCCGAGGCATTGCGGGAACAGGGCAACGAACCCCCCAACGATGATCGCGCCAGCAAGAGCGGCAAGGCCGAGGCGCGCCGGGCGGTTCGCCGGCGAGAGAAGCGCCATCAGCGCGAGCAGCGCGCCGGCTGCTACGAACACGCTGAGCCACACCGGGGTGAGTGCGTCACAGCGCATCACACGATTGGCTTCAGAGGCGAAGATCGCGAAGCCGGCCGCGCATCCGCCGCCAAGCGACAGGGCGTAGGTGAGCAACCGCCGACGTTCAGCGCCGTCCCATACCCAGCGCAACGTGATGATCGCGCCCGCCATCGCGCAATACGGCAGCATCTCGAGCCCGATGGTAAGCGACACCGCGCTGGCGAGGCCCACAGTGGTGCCACCGCGCGGGCCATTGGGATCGCATAGGCCGGCAACCGTCAGGCTGAGCATCGCAAGCTGCCAGCCGTGATGATCGATGCGGTCGGGCATGAACATCAGCAGCGCGACCGTCGAACCCATAAGGAAGACGATGGCGAGCGGCCAGGCGAGCGGGTTGACCAAGCGGCGGACGGTGGCGCCGATACCGATGAAGGTGATGCTGAGCGGGATGAGCGGCGCGATGCCACAGGCGAGTTTCTCGGCCTCGGCCACGCCCACAAACGGACGCAGCAGGATGATGAGGCCGGCGATCGGCAGGTCGACGATTCGCGACCAGTGGATGTCGAACCCTTCCGGCGGGTTCAGCCGATAGTTGCGCAGATCGTACCAGCCCTGGCCGTCCAGCAAGGCCCGGACCTGCATCAAGCGCATGTTGTCGTCGGTGTCGCCAAGCGAGAGCCACTGGATCGCGCTCCAGCGTTGGATGACGAAATAGATCGCGATCACCAGCCACGCGAGCAGCGTCAGCTTGATCCAGTGCCGATCGAGTTCAGCGGCTAACGGATGGCGCATCTGCTTCACGGGGCTTTCCTCGCTGGCGCCAGCGCTCTAGACGCCCGCCACATTCTTCGGATCGCGCTGGTCGTGCCGGCGCTTTTCGGGGTACGGCTCGCCTCTAGCTTCGGGGGCATAAAGGGCAAGGCGTGGACGCGGTTCGCAACAAGTTCCTTTCCGAGGAGGCGCGGGAAACCCTCGGGCAGATCATCCGTTTCGGCATCGCCGGCGGACTGGCGACCGTGTGCTATGCGCTGGTTTATTCGCCACTGGCTGCATTCAAGATCACGTCGGAGCAAGTGGCGAATATCTGCGGCTATTTGGTAGCGATGCTGTCCGGATACGTGCTCCACAGCAAGTGGAGCTTTCGCGGGCACAGTGCCTCGGCGAAATCTTCTGCGCCAAAATTCTTCGCGGTCTCGCTCGTCAGCTTCGCGGCGAACACCTTCTGGGTGTGGCTGCTGACGGACGATGCCATGCTGGCAGGGCCGTGGTGGTGGCCGCTGATCCCAATCGTCTTCGTGACGCCGGCCGTCACCTTTGCACTCAATCGCTTGTGGGTATTCGCCTGATATGGATCGCCGCGTCTACGATCGCATGGCCGAGCATGATTCCACCCATTGGTGGTATCGCGCCCGGCGGGACATCCTAGCGGATTATCTGACCCGCGAGGGTGGGCTGCCGGCGCAAGCACGCATCCTGGAGATCGGCTGCGGTACCGGACACAACCTGCCGATGCTGGCTCAGTTCGGCAGTGTCGAGGCGATCGAGATCGATCCGGCAGCCCGGGAGATCGCCAGCAAGCGTCTCGGCAGGGACGTGGGTGCGGCGCCGCTGCCCGGCCTGCCCGGCGTTCCCTCCGGCCATTACGATCTGATCGCGGTTCTCGATGTGGTCGAACATATCGAGGATGATGTCGCGGCACTGCGGGCCATGCGCGAGCGACTGGCGCCCGGCGGGAAGATCCTGATCACCGTGCCGGCGCATCAGTGGATGTGGAGCGCGCACGACGTGGTGAATCATCATCACCGGCGTTACTCCAAGGCAACGCTGGTGAAAGCGATCGAGGCGGCGGGCCTACGGCCGCGCAAGCTTGGCTATTTCAACTCGCTTCTGTTTCCGCTCGCCGCCGGCGCGCGGATTGCGGGGCGGCTGACCGGGCGCGACGACAGCGATGATTCGCCCCCGCCCGCACCGGTCAACAAGCTGTTCGAGACGATCTTCCGGCTGGAGCGTCATCTGGTCGGGCGGCTGCCAATGCCGCCCGGTGTGTCGATCGTCACGCTGGCGGAGCCCGCCTGAAGGCTTACTTCGCGGTTTCGCGGGCCAGATCACGCGGGGAGACAATCGTGCGCTCTGCCTGGAAGCCGAGCGTTGCGCGGCGCTGCACGGTGCCGGCGATGTCGGCCACCAGATACAGCGGGCGGCGCTTCGATTCGATGTACAGACGCCCGAGATATTCGCCGATCATGCCGAGTACGAACATCTGGACGGCACTCAGCACCGTCACGACCAGCATCGTCGACGTCCAGCCCTGCACCGGATCGCCTTCGAAATAACCCCAGGCGATATAGAGCAGGAGCAGCACGGATGCGCCGGCAAGCGCCACCGAGGCATGGCTGGCGAACCGCAATGGCGCCGTGGAGAAGCCGGTGACTGCGTCGAGCGCGAGCCGGATCATCTTGCTGATCGGGTAATTGGTTTCACCTGCGTGCCGCTCTGCGCGATCATAGGCGAAGGGGACCTGACGGAAGCCGATCCACGCGACCATGCCGCGAATGAAGCGGGCCTGTTCGGGAAGCGACAGCAGGGCATCAAGCGCGCGGCGCGACATGAGGCGGAAATCGCCGGTATCGAGGGGGATCGGCGTGTCGGTGAGTCGATCGAGCAAGCGATAGAAGGCGGCAGCGGTGGCCTTCTTGAACATGGTTTCACCAGCGCGCTTGCGGCGCACCGCATAGACCACGTCCGCCCCTTCACGCGCCATCGTCTCGCGCATGTCGGAAAGGAGCTCTGGCGGGTCCTGCAGATCCGCGTCGATGATCAGGATCTGCTCGCCGGAACACAGATCAAGTCCGGCGGTGAGCGCCAGTTGGTGGCCATGATTGCGCGACAGGTTGATCGCCACGAGCCGCGGATCTGTGGCCGCGAGATACTGCATGATGGCCCAGCTATCGTCTCGCGATCCATCGTTGATCAGGACGATCTCATGGTCGTCGCCGACCGCGGCGCGTGCCGCGGCAGACACACGCTGGTGGAGCAGGGGAAGCGTCGCCGCTTCATTGTAGCAGGGGATGACGATCGAAAGTGCAGGACGGTGCATGATGAGGGGCGGTCTACAGCCCGCCACTTATGAAATCACGTGGAACTTGGAGTCTTCCTGCGTCCGGCCGGGGCGTGCCCGCGCCGGATGCAGGGCAGGTAGCTCCGTTCAGGCGCGGGCCTGCTCCTCGACCAGCCGCTCCATGATCGTCAGCGGCACGGCGCCATATTGAAGCACTTCGTGGAACTGCTTCAGATCGAATTTGTCTCCGCGGATCTTCTGCGCCGTTTCGCGCGCGCGAACCCACGCAGCGTGGCCGACCTTGTAGCTGCAGGCCTGGCCAGGCATCGTGCAGTAACGCTCGACCTCGCGCTGCGAGCGCGGGCGGGCGAAGCCGACCGTCTGGACCATGTAGTCGGTTGCCTGATCGCGGGTCCACTTCTTGGTGTGGAGACCCGTGTCTATCACGAGGCGCGCGGCGCGGAAGAGGTAGCTCTGCAGGAAGCCGGCGCGTTCCAGCTCGTCGGCATAGCCGCCGAGTTCGTCCGCTACGCTTTCGGCATAAAGTGCCCAGCCTTCCGAATAGGCGCTGAAGAAGGAGAGGTTGCGCAGCAACGGCTGCTTCGCCTTCTGTCCGATCGAGATCTGCAGGTGATGGCCCGGCACCCCTTCATGGTAGGTGAGGCTGGGCAGCGAGTACTTCGGCCAATCGGCGACGCTCTTGAGGTTGATCCAGTAGATTGCCGGGCGCGACCCATCGAGTGCGGCGCGATTGTAATAACCATTCGATGCGCCGTCCTGGATTTCCACCGGCACTGCGCGGATATCGAGCGGTTCGCTGGGCGGATTGAGGAAGGCCTGGCTGAGCTTCGCCGTCAGCGCGGCATTGCCGTCGTTCAGGCTCTTGATCAGCTCAGCGCGGCCCTCGGCGGTATCGGGATAGAGCTGGTCGGCACGAACGTTGAGGATGTTGAGGCGCTCGGCGACGCTGCCGCTGGTCAGGCCCTGCTTGCGCAGGATCGCATCGAGTTGCGCGCTGATGTCCGCAACCTGCTCGAGGCCCATCTTGTGGACCTCTTCCGGCGTGTACTTGGTGGTGGTCGCCTGCTCGAGTGCGGCGGCGTAGATCTCGTCGCCCCGCGGGATATCCCAAATGCCGGCCGAGCTGCGCGCCTTTGCGCGAAGGGCCTTCACCAGCGCGATCTGGCGATCGAGCGCGGGGTAGACCTGCGTCTCGACAATCTTCGCGGCGCGGCCCTGCCAGTCGCCCGGGATGTTCTTCGCGGCGGCGCGCTTTGCGACGGACTGTGCAAGGCCGTTCTCGGCGGGCGCTGGCGAGCGCAGCTTCGCCATCTGGCCGAGCGCGAGATCGAGCGAGAAATCAGGCGCGAGATAGCCGCGCGCTGCCTCTTCCTTCTGCTGCGCGCTGTCCTGATCGAGGCTGTTCGCGAAGGCGGACAGGCGGCTGATGTAGGCTTCGCAATCCTCTGCATTGTTGATCGTGTGCGCCGAGTTCAGGAAGTCAGGCCCAGAGAAATAGGCGCCCGCCTGCTGGGTGATCGTGAAGGGGCGCTGCACGCCATCGAGGTTAAACTTGTCGCGGGGGAGCGCGCGGCTCTCGAGTGAATAGAGGATCACCTCGCGATCAAGCTTCGAGCGGGGCGAGAGGGGAGCCGGATCGAAGGCGCGGATCGTGGCGATCGACTGCTTCAGCTCTGCATGATTGCGCGCCTTTGCGGCGGGCGAATCGTCGGACAGGAGGTGCTTCAGGCGGGCGTTCGGGCCCTTGTCCATGCCCAAGGAGGTGGCCAATTCCGGTGAACGCTGGAGCGTCTTTGCGAAAATCTGGTCGAAAATGGCATTTAAACGGGCGTCAGCGGGATTTGCCGGCGTGGCATTGGTCTGCGCCCGGAGCGCTTCGGGCAGGAGCGCGAAGGCAGAGGCGGCGCTGGCAGAGGCGAGGAAGCGACGGCGATCCAAGGGCTTGAGCCTTTCGTTAAGTGACGCCGCGGTTCTAAGCAGGGCAGCAATAATGCCGCAAGTGGAACGATCGACTTCTTTTCGTGTGCGGATCGTGCCGTCGGCGCATCAACGAGATAGCCTGGCGGGCAAGGCGTGGGACAGCAGCCCGCCGCGTGGATCAGACGCGTTCGGCGGCATTGATCGCGTCCACTGCGCGAAGCGCGGCGAGGAGGCGCATCAACTGGTGGGCGTCGTGCACTTCCACATCGATGATGTTGGTGTGGAACTGCGTGTCGCGGGTATCGAGCCGCAGGTTGATGATGTTCGCCTTGTGCTGGCCGATGATCGTGGCGAGCACGCCGAGCGCGCCCGGCTCGTTCTTGATCTCGACCGCGATGCGGGCCGTGGCGCCTTCGGTCTTGTCGCCCCACTGAACGTCGATCCAGTCGGTTTCCTCGTCGGAGCGTTCGGCAAGTTCGGCAAGCGTCGAACACGTGATCGCATGGACCTCGATCGAAGCGTCCGGCCGGCGCAGGCCGACAATGCGGTCGCCGGGCACCGGGTGACAGCATTCGCCAAGCTCGTAGGCGACGCCGGGCGCCAGGCCTTCGATCGAGATCGCCGAGGATTGCGGCGGCGCATGCGCGACATCGGCGCCGGCCGAGCCCGGCATCAGCGCCTCCATCACCTGCGCATCGGTGAGCGTGCGGCGGGCGATCGCCTGCATCAGCACGTTCTCGTCCGGCATCTTCAGGCGCTTCAGCGCTTCCTTCAGCGCATCCTGCGCAAGCGGAGCGGGAAGGCGGCTGACGATATCGTCGTAGAGCTTGCGGCCGAGCGCCACGGTCTGATCGCGCTCCACCTGGCGAAGGTGGCGGCGGATCGCGGCGCGTGCCTTGCCGGTAATGGCGAAGTTCAGCCAATTGGGCTGCGGCACCTGCGCCTGAGAGCGCAGAACCTGCACCTGGTCACCATTCTCGATCACCGTGCGCAGCGGCACGACGCGGCCGTTCACCTTCGCCCCGACCGCCTGATCGCCAAGATCGGTGTGGACGGCATAGGCAAAGTCGATCGGCGTCGCGCCTTTGGGCAACTGGATCAATTCCCCCTTCGGCGTGAAGGCGAAGATGCGATCCTGGTACATCGCCATGCGGGTGTGCTCGAGCAGCTCCTCGGGGCTGCCGGCAGTGTCGAGGATCTCGACGAGGTCAGCGATCCAGCTCTGCTGTGCCTGCGGGCTCGCCTTCTCGCCCTGCTTGTACGCCCAATGCGCGGCGAGGCCGAATTCCGCCTCCGCATGCATTTCCTCGCTGCGGATCTGGATTTCGACGCGCTGATTCTCGTTGTGGATGACGGTGGTGTGCAGCGAACGATAGCCGTTGCGCTTGGGCGTCGAGATGTAATCCTTGAACCGCCCCGGGACCATCGGCCATCGCCGGTGAATGTGCCCAAGCGCGGCATAGCATTGGTCCTCGTCCTTCACGATGGCGCGGAAGGCCATGATGTCGGACAGCTGCTCGAAGCTGATGTGCCGTTCCTGCATCTTGCGCCAGATGCTGTAGGGATGCTTCTCGCGGCCCGAGACTTCCGCGTCGATGCCGCTGCGGGCGAGCAGGTCCTTCAAGCCCTGCTTGATCTTCTCGATCCGGTCTCCGCCGCCGGCCTGAAGCTGCTCCAGCCGACGCGTGATCGATTCGTATGCCTCCGGCTCGAGTTGCTGGAAGGCGAGCGTCTGCATCTCCTTCATGAACTCGTACATGCCGATCCGCTCGGCGAGCGGGGCGTAGATATCCATCGTCTCGCGCGCGATGCGCTTGCGCTTGTCCGGGTTCTTGATGTGGTGGAGCGTGCGCATGTTGTGCAGCCGGTCCGCGAGCTTGACCAGCAGCACGCGGATGTCACCGGACATGGCGAGCAGGAACTTGCGAAGGTTTTCCGCGGCGCGCTCGCTCTCCGTCTGCGCCTCGATCTTCGACAGTTTGGTAACGCCATCGACCAGCCGCGCGACGTTGCCGCCGAACAATTGCTCGATCTGCTCGGTCGTGGCGACCGTATCCTCGACGGTGTCGTGGAGGATCGCGGTGGCGATTGTCTCGTCATCGAGGTGAAGCTCGGTCAGGATGCCGGCCACCTCGATCGGGTGGCTGAAATAGGGATCGCCGCTCGCACGTTTCTGCGTGCCATGGGCATTGACCGAGAACACATAGGCGCGGTTCAGCAGCGCCTCATCGGCATCAGGGTCATACTCAAGGACCCGGTCTACAAGTTCATATTGACGCAGCACGGATCAGATTTGGGGCCGCTGCCCCTTGCAATGCAACAGAAAAGCCTGTGGGCCGAGCGCCACAGGCAACAAAAAGAGCCCGCGCTGACCAGAGCGCGGGCCCTTCTCGTTTACCGGCGGGAGTGCCGATCAGTTGGCGGGAACGGCCGTCGCGTCCGTCTTGGCGACGACGGTCTTGATGCCCTTCGCCTTGGCGTTGCATGCGTCGAGTTGCGCCGTATCGAACGCCTTGCCGTTGGCGACGAAGCCCGAGAGCTGGCCCGCGCTGCGGGCGACGAGCTGGCAAGCCGCCATTTCGCGCATCGGTGCATTGACCGTGACGAAGGCGCCGTCGCGGACGTTCCAGGCGGTGTCGCGGGTCATCAGCACCGACTTGGCGGGTGCGTTGACCGGGGTGGCGACATAGGCGCCGGACGACGGCTGAGCCGAAACACCGGCGGCAGCGAGCAGAGCAGCGGACGCAAGAATGGACTTGGCGATAACGCGAATCATGATGTGCCTCCGGAGAGTAAGTTGCTGATCGCTACCTAGATGCTGCAGATGCGAGTTGCAAGAGAAAACTCGCAGTTGCGAGTTGCATTGAGCAACCTTTATTTTCTATTCGGTTAGTAGAGGTGATGCGGTACGTTGAGATTGAAGAGGAAATTTCATGGGTGAGCTGCGCGAGCCACTGAACGAATGCAGCCTGCCGGCGGCGCTCGAGTCGATGGGTGAGCGCTGGGCCTTCCTGATCCTGCGCGCCGCCTTCAACGGACTGCAGCATTTCGAGGAGTTCCAGTCCGAACTCGGCATTGCCCGCAACATCCTGGCCAATCGACTGGCCCGGTTCGTCGAACATGGCATCATGGAACGCAGATCCCTGCCGGAAGATCGGCGGAAGATCGCCTATTGCCTGACCGACAAGGGGTATGCGCTGCTGCCGACGATGGTGGCGCTGCGCCAATGGGGTGAGCGCTGGGAGACCGGCTGCCCGGCCTTCCCGGTATTGGTCGACGCGCGCGACTATCGCCCCGTGCAGCAGGTCGCGGTGCTGAGCCATGACGGCCGTGTGCTGGGAAAGCACGATCTCCACTGGGCGCTGCCGGGCGATGTTCGCGACGATGACACCGACGTGGCCGGGGGTGTGCCGGAGGCGGCGGAATAGCGCCGGCCGATCACCCTAAGTGACAGAGAAAGCGGGAGCCCGGGTTCAAACCAGGTTCCCGCTTTTTTCTTTAGGGCTGCCGGATCAGACGAAGAGTTCGGCAAGGAAGTCGCTCATCGCCTTCCAGCTGCGGCGATCGGCGCGCTCGTCATAGGCGACGCCCGGTGCGGCTGGCTTGACCAGCGCGGCATCGGTGAAGGCGTGGCCGGCATTGCCGTAGGCGTGGATCTGCCAATCGGCCTTGCCCTCAGTCAATTCACGGCCAAGCCCGACCATCGCATCGGGCGGGCAGAGCGGATCTTCCCAGCCGTGGCAGACGAGTAGCTTCGCCTCGATCGGCGAGACATTGGCGTAATCCGGTCGATCATAGACGCCGTGGAAGCTGACGCCGCCCAGGATCGGCAGGCCGGCGCGCGCCATGTCCAGCACGCATTTGCCGCCGAAGCAGAAGCCCACTGCGGCAAGCTTCGTCGGATCGACCGCCGAAAAGCTGCGCAGCGCCTCCAGCGAGGCGGCAAGCCGATCGCGCAGCAGGCCGCGATCGGCATCGAGCAGGTTCATATATTCAGGGGCGTTCTCGCTCTCGCGCGTCTTGCGCTTGCCCTGGCCATAGACGTCGCAGGCGAGTGCGACGTAGCCGAGCTTTGCGAGATCCTCCGCCTTCTGATTGTCCGATTCCTTCTGGCCCAGGATGTTGGGGCAGACGAGCACGCCGGGGCGCGGCGTTTCCACTTCGTCTTCCCAGGCGATCACGCCTTCGAACGGGCCGCCGGGGCCGTCATACACCAGCGTCTGTCGAACGATTGCCATCGTAGCTCTCCCGTGTTGCTCGTGCGCGCCAAGCCGCTACAGACCGCATCCGACCACCGCAAGGAGCCGGCATGCCAACTCTCGTCCTGATCCGCCACGGCCAGTCCGCCTGGAACCTCGAGAACCGTTTCACCGGCTGGTGGGACGTGGATGTGACCGAGAAGGGCGCGGCCGAAGCCAAGGCGGCGGGCGAACTGATGGCGGCCAAGGGCCTCGATTTCGACCTGACCTTCACCTCGCTGCAGACCCGCGCGATCAAGACGCTGAACCTGGCGCTCGAGGCGATGGGCCGGCTGTGGCTGCCGACCGAAAAGCACTGGCGGCTGAACGAGCGCCACTACGGCGGACTGACCGGCCTCAACAAGGCGGAGACCGCGGCAAAGCATGGCGAGGAGCAGGTGCATATCTGGCGCCGCAGCTTCGACATCCCGCCGCCGGCGGCCGAAGCGGGCGGGCCGTACGACCTGACCAACGACCGCCGCTATGCCGGGATCGACGTGCCCGCGACGGAGAGCCTGAAGGACACGATCGCACGCGTGCTGCCCTATTGGGAGGAGCGCATCGCGCCGGCGCTGAAGGACGGGCAGCGCGTGCTGATCTCCGCCCACGGCAATTCGCTGCGCGCGCTGGTGAAGCATCTGTCGAATATTCCCGACGACGAGATTACCAGCCTGGAGATCCCGACCGGCCAGCCGATCGTCTATGAGCTGGCGGATGATCTGTCGGCGATCGACCGTTACTACCTGAGCGAACGCTGACGATCGGTCGGCGCCCGTGACGGAGACTTCCGCCCGCGGCGGCCTGCTGCTGGGGCTGGGCGCCTATACCTTCTGGGGTGTCCTGCCGCTGTACTTCCGGCTGCTGAAAAGCGTGCCGGCGATCGAGGTGCTTGCGCATCGCGTGATCTGGTCGCTGGTGCTGCTGATGGTGGTGGTGACCGTGATGCGGCGCTGGGAGGCGATCCGCGCGGCGATCAACCGGCGCACGCTGGGCATCCTGGTGATCAGCGCGGCGCTGATCGGCGTGAACTGGCTGATCTATATCTGGGCGGTGAATGCCGGGCACACGCTGGCCGGCAGCCTTGGTTACTTCATCAATCCGCTGCTGAACGTGGCGCTCGGCGTGATCGTGCTGAAGGAGCGGCTGCGCAAATGGCAGGGGGTGGCGATCGGGCTGGCCACCGCGGGCGTGCTTGCCATGGCGTTCGTCGCGCTCGACACCTTGTGGATATCGCTGTCCTTGGCGGCAACGTTCGGCCTCTACGGACTGGCGCGCAAGGTGGTGGCGATCGATTCGCTCGGCGGGCTGCTGGTGGAGACGGTGCTGCTGGCGCCGCCGTCGCTTGCCTATGTGCTGATACTCGGCGCAGAAGGGGCAGGGGCTTTCGGTGCGTCGCTGAGCACCGACGCGCTCCTGATCCTGCTGGGTGCCTTCACCGCCCTGCCGCTGCTGATGTTCGCCGCCGCGGCGCGGCTGCTCCCTTATTCGACGCTGGCGCTGCTCCAATATGTCGCGCCGACGCTGCAGTTCATCGTCGCAGTGGCGGTGTTCGGGGAGCCGCTGCGGCCGCTGCACCTCATCGTTTTTGCGCTGATCTGGACGGGGTGCGCGGCCTTCGCCTGGGATACGGTGCGCGGCGCGCGATCGGCGGCGCGGCTGCGGCGCGAGGCGGCCGACGTAGCGCCGGCAGCGTCCTGAAAGCCGCGACCAAGGTTCGTTTCCGCCTCGCGACCATGCTAGACCGGCGGGGAACACGAACCACGGAGTTGAGATCATGACCAAACCGGCCCTGCCGGCGATCCGCCATCACCTGGTCTTCGCCAATCCGCGCCGGGACAGCTTCGACGGCCAGATCGTCGACCGCTATGTCGAGACGGCCGAGAGCTTCCACCAGGAAGTGATCGTGCGCGACCTGTATGCCATGGGGTTCGATCCCGTGCTGCGCGACGAGGAGCGCCCGTCCCCGGACGGCGAGGCGCATCCTGCGCCAGACGTCGCGGCGGAGCTGGAGCTGCTGCAATCGGCGCAGATCGTGGTGCTGGTCTATCCGATCTGGTTCGCGCTGCCGCCGGCGATCCTCAAGGGCTATGTCGATCGCGTCCTTGGCTCGAACTACAGCTATCGCGACGTGCAGCAGCAGTCCGGCCATCCCGCGGTGAAGGGCAAGCCGCTGCTATCGTTCAGCACCTCGGGCACGTCGCTCGCCTGGCTGCACGAGAAGGGACAAGTGGGATCGCTGCGCGAGATCTTCGACGCCTATCTGTGGCAGGGGCTGGGGATGACCCGTGCCGAGCACATCCGGATCGACTCGGTCGTGCCGGGGATGGATGCGCAATATGCCGCGGAGCAGCTGGAACGCGTGCGGGCGACCGCGGAGCGCAATTGCGCCATGCTGCTGAGCGCGCGGCAGGCGGAGAATACGGCTAACGTCACGTCGCGCGCCGGCGGCTGAGCGCCTACGGCAAGGCGGATCAGGCGGCGAAGAGCTCCAGCTGGCGCTGCTGCTTGCGCGGCGAGACGAGCTGCTTGAGATCCGCCTTGTCGGTGAGCGTCACCGGGCGCCAATCCGCGGTGACGATGAACGGGCGGATCTTGGCGATCGAGACGGTGAGCCGGGCGACGTCATCAAGCCCCAGGCGGCGCCAGCGGCGGCTGGTGAGGATGTTCGCCACCGCCTTGGTGCCGAGCCCCGGCACGCGCAGCAACAGTTCGCGCGGGGCACGGTTCACGTCGACCGGGAAGCTGTCACGGAACTTCAATGCCCAGGCGAGCTTGGGATCGATATCGAGCGGGAGCATGCCGGTGGCATCATCCGCCGCGGCGACGACTTCCTTCGGTTGAAAGCCATAAAAGCGCATCAGCCAGTCCGACTGGTAGAGGCGATGCTCACGCATGAGCGGCGGGCGCTGCAGTGGGAGGACGGCGGAGGCGTCCGGAATCGGGCTGAACGCGGAATAATAGACGCGGCGAAGATCGAAGCGGTCGTAGAGCGTCGCTGCCTTGGTGACGATATCCCCGTCGGTCGCCGCATCGGCGCCGACGATCATCTGCGTCGATTGCCCGGCCGGCGCGAAGGTGGGGGCTGACTTGTAGCGCTTCTTCGCGTCGCGCGTGTCGAGAATCGAGGATTTGAGGCCCCTCATCGCGCCCTCGATCCGGCCATTGTCCTTTTCCGGCGCCAGTCGCTTCAGGCCGCTGACGGTGGGAAGTTCGACGTTGATCGACATGCGATCGGCGTAGAGGCCGGCCTGGTGGATCAGCTCCGGATCGGCATCCGGAATGGTCTTGAGGTGAATATAACCGCGGAAATGGTGATCCTCCCGGAGTGAGCGGGCGACCTCGACCAGTTGCTCCATCGTGTAGTTGGACGAGCCGATGATGCCGGAGGAGAGGAACAGCCCCTCGATATAATTGCGCCGGTAGAAGGAGAGCGTGAGGTTCACGACCTCCTTCGCGGTGAAGCGCGCGCGGCGGACGTTCGAACTCTTGCGGTTGATGCAATAATGGCAGTCGAAGATGCAGCTGTTGGTGAGCAGGATCTTCAGCAGGCTGATGCAGCGGCCGTCCGGCGCATAAGCGTGGCAAATGCCCATGCCCTCGGTCGAGCCGATGCCCTTGCCGTCGCGCGAGTTGCGCTTGGTGGTGCCGGATGAGGCGCAGGACGCATCATATTTCGCTGCATCCGCAAGGATTTCCAGCTTCTGACTGACATCGAGTTGCGCCATTTGTTCTCTATAAGTTCTTCTGTATGGCTTGTCGACCGTGTCACATTCCGCGCGTAAGCCGTCGGCCATGCGATTGCTGCGCGTCGATCATCCCGGGCCTTACCTGCTGTTCGCGCTAACCTGCCTCGCCGGCTGGTGGTTCAAGGCGCATTGCGGGGCGATCTGGCTGGGTGACGAGCAGTATCTGACTGGCTGTTATTCCGATGCGGTGCCCTTCTGGGGATTGCGCGGGGTGGCGGCGGGGCAGTTGCCGTACATCGAGGCGCGGATCGAATATCCGGTGCTGACCGGCGCGCTGATCTGGCTGGAAGGGCTGATGGTGCGCAGCATCGGCGGCGCGCGCGGCGACGCATTCGATTTCCTGCTGGTCGTCTCGATCGTCAATGCGGCGCTTGCCTTCGCCGTGCTGCGGATGATGGAGCGGGCCGGGGTGCCGCTGAAGCGGCGATGGTGGTGGGCCGCCGCGCCGCCGCTCGTGCTGTACCTGGGCCACAATTGGGACATGCTGGCCGTGGCGCTGGCGGTCGCAGCGTTCCTTGCGGCACGGCGCGGAGAAGCGGCGAGCAGCGCCGCGCTGGCGGCGATCGGGACGGCGGCAAAGCTGTTCCCGGTGCTGCTGCTGCCGCTGCTGGGGCTGGGGGCGCTGTTCCGACGTGGCTGGGACTGGCGGCTTCGGATTCTTTCGGCGGCCGGGCTGGCGGCGATCGCGATCCTGTTTTGGGGCGCGCTGAATTTGCCGATCGCGCTTCGCGCCTTCGAGCGCTGGGCTGAATTCTACACTTTCAGCCAGGCGCGCAGCGGCACGGCGGCATCGGTGTGGGAGATCATGAGTGTGCAGGGCTGGCGGTGGACCGATGTCGCGACGCGCAACCTTGGCTCATTCCTGGTCTTCGCCGGCGGCGCGGCGGCGATCATCGTGCTCGGATGGCGCCGGCATGGCGACACGTCCTGGGTGCTGTTCACCCCGGTGCTCGCCTGGTTCCTGCTGACCAACAAGGTCTATTCGCCGCAATTCGACTTGTGGCTCTATCCCTTCCTGCTGCTGATCTCGCGCCGGCTATGGCCCGTCGCGTGGTTCGTGCTTGGCGATCTCGCGGCGTACTGGGCGGAGTTCTGGTTCTTCGCCTCGCCCGGCGCCGCCGGCATGGGGGTGACGCAGGGCCATATCGCGGTGGCAGCGGCGTTCCGGGCGGCGGCGATGCTGTGGATCATCGTGGATGCGGTGCGCAGCCCGGCGCCAGCTTGGCTGGTGGAGCAGGCACTCACTCCGCCGCCAGCAATGTCTCCGCTGCCTGAAGGTCGACCGAGACCAAACGGCTGACGCCGCGCTCGATCATGGTGACGCCGAACAGGCGGTGCATGCGGCTCATCGTGACGGCATTGTGGGTGACGATGAGGTAGCGGGTCTCCGTTTCGCGGGTCATGCGATCGAGGAGGTCGCAGAAGCGCTCGATATTGGCGTCGTCGAGCGGGGCATCGACTTCGTCGAGGACGCAGATCGGCGCTGGATTGGTGAGGAACAGGCCGAAGATCAGCGCGACCGCCGTCAGCGCCTGTTCGCCGCCGGACAGAAGCGTGAGCGACTGGAGCCGCTTACCGGGCGGCTGCGCCATGATCTCCAGCCCGGCCTCGAGCGGATCGTCCGAATCGACCAGTTCGAGATGCGCCTGGCCGCCGTTGAAAAGGGTGGTGAAGAGGCGCCGGAAGTGACCGTTCACCGCCTCGAACGCGGCAAAGAGGCGCTGGCGCCCTTCGCGGTTCAGCGTACCGATCGACCCGCGCAGGCGATTTACCGCCTGACCAAGCTCCTCGCGCTCCGCGGCGTTGCCGCTGGCGCCGGCCTCGAGCTCCGCCAGTTCCTGTTCGGCGACGAGATTGACCGGCCCGATTCGCTCGCGGTCACGGACGAGCTTGTCGTGCGCGGCGGCTTCGTCCTGCGGCGAGCGGACGTCGGCGCTGTCGAAGCCGACCTTTTCCGGGAGGACGGGGGCGGGGCATTCGAAGCGCTCGCCCGAGACTCGGTCGAACTCGACGCGACGAAGCTCCTGGCTTTCGGCCCGCGCGGCGGCACCGGCGCGGACCTCGCGTGCCTCGGCGAGCGTTTCGCCGGCGCGGCGGGCGGTCTCCTCGCTCTGCCGTAGCGCGGCCTCGGCGGCGCGTTCGGCGGCGGCGAGATCGTCGGCAGCTTTGCGCGCGGAGTCATGTGCGGCGGCGGCCTCGGCGATCGCTCCGGCGAGTTCGTCAGGGCGCGCAGAGATGGCGGTGGTCTCGGCGGCGATCTCCGCCTCGCGCTTGCCCATGTCGGCGATTCGCCGGGCGGCATCTCCGGCGCGGGCGCGCCAGCTTTTCACATCGGCCTGGGCGGCGGCGAGGCGGGTGCGGGCGTCCTCCGCGGCGCGTTCGATGGCGGTGCGGGCGGCGCGCGCCTCGGCAACGGCGGCGCGGCGGTGCTCCGCCTCGCGCTGGAGGGTGGTGACGGTGGCGGGGGTGGCGCTGGTATCGGGCAGCGCCGTGAGAGCCGTGGCGGCGGCTTCATGGTCGCGCGCGGCTTCGTCGCGTTCGGCTGCGGTCCGCGCAGCGCGGGCGTCGAGGTCGGCACGCAGCCCGGCGAGCCGCTCGATCTGGGCGGCGGCGCGGTCCTGCCGGGTACGCGCGTCGCGTGCCGTCGCATCGGCGCGGGCGAGCTGCTCGCGCGCGGTGCGCGCAGCCGTGCGGGCAGAGGCGATCGTCGCTTCCTCGCCGGCAAGATCGGCTTCGGCCACTGCCACGCTCTCGCGGGCAGCGGGGAGCGCTTCGTCGATCGCGGCGAGGCGGTTGAGGCGTTCGAGCCGCTCGGCAGCCGCGGCGCCGCCTTGTTTCGCGACATAACCGTCCCAGCGGCGGAGCTGGCCGGTCCGGGTGACGAGGCGTTCGCCGGGGGCGAGCGGGCGCTGATCGTCGGCGTCGAGGACGATGATGTGGGCGAGGCGGGGGGCGAGGAGCGGCGGCGCGGTAACGTGGTGGATGAGGCGGTCGGGCGGAGCGCCGACACCTGCATCTGCGGTAGCGTGGACATCCGACCAATAGGCGTTGGCTTGCTGATCGAGACCGATCTCGAGGTCGTCGCCCAATGCCGCGGCGAGGGCGCGTTCATAGCCGGGGGCGGCGCGGACATGATCGAGCAGGCGGTCGCGGCCCTTGCGTTCGGTGGCGCGACGCAGCGCCGTGGCCTCGCTGTCGAGTGCGGCGAGATCGGCGCGAGCGGCGGCGCGCGTGGCTTGCGCTGCGTCTCTCGCGGCGAGGGCGGTGCGTTCATTGGCCTCTGCCTCGGCCTGGGCGGCGCGTGCGGCGTCGGCCTCCTCGAGGGCGGCGGCAAGCGTGGCGGCGGCTGTGTCGCGGTCGCGCTCGAGCGGTGCGGCGTCACCGAGCGCGGCGAGCTGCTGTGCGACTTGTGCCGCCTCCCGCTCTGCCCGGTCGAGGCGGGTTCGGGCGGCAGTGGCGGCGGCGTGCGCGACGCGGGCGTCGGCCGCTTCGGCGGCCTGACGGGCGAGGGCCTGGGCGAGCGCGACTTCGGCGTCGCGGGCAAGGCGTTCGGCTTCCGCGAGTGCGGCCTCACGAGCCGGCAGGTCGGTCGCGGCACCGGCGATGGCGGCCTCGAGCGACTTGCGCTCGGCATCGAGCCGGGCGAGCGCTTCGGCGGCGTCGTTGGCGAGCGCGCCCTCGCGTGTTCGATCGTCGGCGATACGCGCGGCGGCCTGCGCCAGTTCGGCGAGGCGGCGACGGGCGGCCTGTTCCTCGGCGCGCAGGCCCGCGAGTTGGTGGGCGAGTTCACCGCTTCTGTCGCGCGCTTTCAGCGCGGCAGCGCGCGCGGTGGCCAGCTTGTCCGTTGCCTGCGCCTGATAGGCTGCGGCGGCGCGCTGGGCCTCCGCCGCCCCGGCGACGCGAGTTTCGGCCGCCGCCGCTTCGGCCTTTGCTGCGTCCGCAGCGGCGGCGGCATCGCGCCAGCGCGCGAAGATCATCCGCGCCTCTGCAACGCGGATCTGGGCAGAGAGGGTTCGGTATTTCTCCGCTTGGCGCGCTTGGCGGCGAAGCGCGGCAGCGCGCGCTTCCTGGTCGGCGATGACCTCGTCGAGACGTTCGAGGTTCGCCTCGGTTGCGCGCAGTTTCTGCTCGGCGTCGCGGCGGCGGACATGGAGGCCAGCGATCCCGGCCGCTTCCTCCAGCATGGCGCGGCGGTCGGTCGGCCTGGCCGCAATGACCGCGCTGATGCGGCCCTGGCTGACGAGCGCCGGCGAGTGGGCGCCGGTCGCGGCATCGGCGAAGAGCAGCGACACGTCCTTCGCGCGCACGTCCTTGCCGTCGATACGGTAGGCGCTGCCGGCGCCGCGCTCGATGCGGCGGACGATCTCGGTCTCGGCGCCGTTCACTTCGGCAAGCAGGGACACTTCGGCGAAGTCGCGCGCCGGGCGCGTGGCGGTGCCGGCGAAGATCACGTCTTCCATGCCCGCGCCGCGCATCGATTTCGCGCTGTTCTCGCCCATCGTCCAGCGCAATGCTTCGAGCAGGTTGGACTTGCCGCAGCCGTTGGGGCCGACGACGCCGGTCAGCCCCGGCTCGATGCGCAGATCGGCAGGATCGACGAAGCTCTTGAAGCCGGAGAGGCGGAGGCGCTTGATCTGCACGGGTGAGGTATCAAGACGCGGTTGTCGAACGAGCGCAAGAGGCGGAAAGCGCGCCCGTTCGCCTCGAGCGCGCCGAAGGCCATGTCACGGGCAGGACGCGCAGTGACATGGCCCTCGGGCAGCCTCAGATCGAGCGGCTGTGGCGGGCCGCTGACGGCAGGTCAGGCGCCGGCGTTCTTCAGCGCTTCCTCAACCTGCGGCCAGCTGGCGGCGTTGAGCTTTTCGCCGTTCAGGATGAAGGTCGGCGTGCCGGTGACGTCCTTGTCGCGCATCGCGGTTTCGGAGACCTTGGCGACCGCCTCGATACGGGCGGGGTCCGCAAGGCACTGGCGCGCCTGCTGCTCGGTGAGGCCGCGCTGCTTCGCCCAATCGATCACGCCGAGATACTCGACCCAGGCGGTGGCCTGTTGTGCCGGGCTCATGCCCTGGAGGCGCTGCTGGAAATCGGCCGGGACCGTCTCGAGCTTCGAGAGGAACTGGTCCTGATCGACGAACATCTGTTCGAGCATGCCGAAGAACGGCCCTTCGCCGGCGCACTGGCCGATCAGCGCGACGCCAAGGTCAGGCGCGTGGACGAGGAAATCGCGGAACTCGTAAGAGACCTTGCCGCTCTTGATGTAATTGTCCTCGAGCGGGCGCGTGCCGGTGCGGCCGAAGTTGCCGCAGGTGGGGCAGGTGCGCGAGCCGTATTCGACAAGCTTCAGCGGGGCGTTGGGATTGCCCATGACGAAGCCGCCGTCGGCCGTCTTGCTGACCACCTGGGTCCAGTCCTGACCCGCGGGCGCCGGCGTCGCGGCAATCGAATTGGCGGGCGCGGAGGTCGAATTGCCGCTGTTGTCGCCGCAGGCGGCGAGCATCGCGAGCGCGAGCCCGAGGATCGGGGCGGTGGCGGCGGTACGCAGCTTCATTCTTCTACTCCGTTCAGATCACGTCAGTCGTCGGCCGGGGCCAGATCAGCGCGCGCCGGCAGCGCGCAGCATGGGTTCGAGCGCGGCCCAGTCGGTGCGCTCGATCAGCTTGCCGTTCAGTTCGAAGGTGGGCGTGGCGTTGATCTTGCCCTGCAGCGCCTGCGCCACCTGAAGCGTCTTGGCGAGGTTCGCCTCCGTGGCGAAGCAGGCGTTGATCGCAGCGTCCGTCATGCCGGCAGCCTTGGCGATGTCGGTGAGGCCGGCGCCGTTCGCGAGCGTGCGCATCTTTTCGCCCTGGGTATTGCCCGCCGGCGACTGGCCGCTCGCCGCATCGAATGCGACCGCCTTGTTCAGCCATTCGTCCTGCCGGGCGTACAGCAATTCGTGCATCTTGGGGAACACGGCGGGCCCCGAGCAGCGCGCGAGCGTCGCGGCGATCAGATCGTAGCGGTCATGGATCGAGTTGCGCACTTCGAGGCTGGTCGAGCCCGACGCGATCATCTTGCCCTTCAGCACCGCCGCCGAGTCGCGCGCGAAATGGCCGCAATGGGGGCAGGTGTAGCTGACGTATTCGATCAGCTTCACCTTCGCCTTGGGATTGCCGATGACATAGCTGCCCTCCGGCGCCGGCGTCGCGACCGCAGTCCACGGCTTTTGCGGGGCGGCCACCAGCGGCGCGGCGAAGGGGACGGCGAGCGCACCAAGGAGCATGGGCGCGGCGAGCGCGAGGAGCTTCTTCATCTGATTGTTGGCAGTCCGCTGCTGGCGCCGATGCCGGCGGCAAGCGCCTCCAGCACGGCCTTGAGTTCGGGATCGGCGATGGTCTTCAGGCTGTGGCCAAGCTCGGCCGGGACGGGCCGCGCTTCCGGCACGACGCGGGGCTTGGGGCGGGGGGCGACATCGCCCTGGCGGATCGCGACCTTGGCGACGGCGGGATAGCCGAAGAAGCGGTTCACCCGCTCCATGATCTCGGGCACGACGTGCTGGATCATCACCGCATGCGCGCTGCGCGCGACGAGGGTGAGGGTGCCGTCCTGCTTCTTCCCCATCGGGAATTTGATCGATTCGGGCGAACTGGCGGCGGCCAGCTTCTCGCCGACGATCTCCGGCCAGCGCGTGACGATCGAGGATTGAATGAAGCCGAAGCGCCGGAATGCCGCCCCGCCGACGCTGGGCAGCAGTTCGGACACCTGGCGCGAGCGGTTCGACCGCGCGGGTTCCTGTTTCGGGGGGGCGCCGGCGCGCTTGCTCATCCGGCGCTCCATGCCATAGCCGGGGCGTGGACGCCAAGCGCTCGATCGCCCTTACCCTGCTCGATTGGTACGATCGTCATCGTCGGACGCTGCCGTGGCGCGCGCTGCCGGGCGAGCGCGCCGATCCCTACCGCGTGTGGCTCTCCGAAGTGATGCTGCAGCAGACGACCGTGGCGACGGTGCGCCCGCGATTCGAGGCGTGGGTGGCGCGCTGGCCGGATGCGGCGAGCCTCGCCGCGGCGGACGAGGCGGAGGTGATGGCCGCCTGGGCGGGGCTTGGCTATTACGCCCGGGCCCGCAACCTGGTGCGCGCCGCCCGCGCGATCGCGACCGACCATGGCGGCGCGCTGCCCGATACCGAGGAGGCGCTGCGCGCCCTGCCGGGGCTTGGCGATTACACCGCGGCGGCCGTGGCGGCGATCGCCTTCGGGCGACGCGCAGTGGTGATCGACGCCAATGTCGAACGCGTGGTGGCGCGGTTGTTCCGGGCAGCCGGGAAGCGTGCCGTGCGCGCCGCGGCGGAGACGGTGACGCCGGACGCGCGGGCGGGCGATTTCGCGCAAGCCATGATGGACCTGGGCTCCGCGATCTGCACGCCCAAGCGCCCGAAATGCCTGCTCTGCCCGCTGGAGGCGGACTGCGCGGCACACGCGGCGGGGGAGGAAGAGGCATTCCCGGTCAAGCCGGCAAAGAAACCGCGGCCGGCGCGGTTCGGGACGATCTTCTGGCTGGAGCGCGAGGGTGTGGGCGGCAGGCGCGACGTGCTGCTGGTGCGGCGGCCGGCGAAGGGCCTGCTCGGCGGGATGCGCGCGCTGCCGACCGGGCCGTGGGAGGAGAGCCAGCCGGGGCTCAGCGGCGCGCCGGCAGCGGTCGATTGGGTGATGCTGAACCAAATTGTCGCCCATGGATTCACGCACTTTACGTTGGAACTCGCGCTTGCCGTGGCGCGGATGGACGCGCATTCAGCGACGGCCGATGGCGAATGGTGGCCGGCTGATGAACTCGCCGACGCCGGATTGCCGACGGTGTTCGCCAAAGCGGCGGCTGCAATAGGGAGGGAATGATGAGGGGCAAGTGGCTGGTCGGAACAGTGGCGGCAGTGGCGCTGGCGACGGGGGTCGGCTCTGCCCGGCAGGCCCAGCCCAAGCCGCAACCGGGCCCGCAACCCGCGCCCAACGCCGCGGCTCCCCGTGGCAATCCGCTGCTGACAGAAACGCAGGCGCTGTTCGACGGCCTGGTCCAGTCGGACAAGATGCCCGGCATCGTCGGCGCCTTCGGCATCGGAGACTTCCCGACCCAGTTCGTGTCCGCCGGGAAGATCGCGGATGGTGCCAATGCACCCGCCGCGGGGCCTGACAGCCTGTGGCGCATCTATTCGATGACGAAGCCGATCACCGGCATGGCAGCGATGCTGCTGGTGGAGGACGGCAAGATCAGCCTCGACGATCCGGTGAGCAAGTACATCCCGGCCTTCGCCAACATGCGGGTGCTGACCAATCCTGACGCGTCGCTGGACAGCGCGCCGGCGAAGAACCCGATCCTGATCCGCCACCTGCTGACCCACACGGCGGGGCTGAGCTACAACATCTCCGCCAAGGGGCCGCTGCTGAAGGAATATGAGCGGCTGGGCATCCTGCCGGCGCAGGTGAACACGCAGCTGGAGGCCAAGGCTCGCACGACACGCCCCGCCACGCTGGCGGAGTTCGCGAACCGTGTCGCGAGCGTGCCGCTGATCGCGGAGCCGGGCACGAAATGGGTCTACTCGATCGGCCTCGACGTGATGGGCGCGGTGATCGAGAAGGCGAGCGGCATGCCGTTCGACCGGTTCGTCCAGACACGGCTGCTCGATCCGCTGGGCATGACATCGACCTATTGGAGCGTGCCGGCGAGCGAGGCCGGGCGGCTGTCGACCAATTACGTGTTCGTGGGCGACAATCGCACCCCGATCGACCCGGGAGCGACCTCCGTCTACCTCCAGCCGCCGAGCTTCCCTTATGGTGGCGCAGGCCTCGTCTCGAGCGCGCGCGACTACGACCGGTTCCTCCACATGCTGAGCAACGGCGGGACGCTGGACGGCAAGCAGGTGATGAAGCCGGAGACGGCGGCGCTGGCGATGTCCAACCTGTTGCCGCCGGGCGTTGCCTTTGGTGGCATCGGCGGCGGCACTGGCGGCGCGATGTCAGCCAAGATGGGGTTCGGCGCGGGCGGATCGGTCTATCTGGAGGATGCCCCCAACGGTGGACCGTCGAAGGGCACGTACGGCTGGGGCGGCGCGGCGGGGACGATCGCCTGGGTTGATCCCGCGCGGAAGATGCGCGGCACGATCATGGTGCAATATTTCCCGGCCGAGAAATGGGGCCTGCGGCAGAGCGTGCCTGCGGCGCTCGCGCGCGACGCGATGCGGTTGCACGGCAAGTGAGCGGGATGGAGACGATGCCGGGCTTCACCGGTGGCACGCTGACCCGCGTCGCCGATCATCGCAACGACGCCGAGGCCTTTGCCGCGGCAATGGGCGACTGGCGGGCGCGGCTGCTGAAGCTCGACGGTTACGATCCCGAGATCACCGAGGACGGCCGGCTTGGCTGGACGATGGTGACCGAGGCGCCGGACGACGCGCATATCGTGCTGCTCGGCTTCGACGACGGACGTCCGCGGTTCGCTGCGGCGCCCGAGGGGGTGCCGGCGCCGCCGCTGCGCTCGCCGGCGCTGTTCCGCGCGCTCGACCAGCTGGAGGCAGGCGAGGCTGCGACCTATGCCATGGCGCGGTCGGTGCTCGACTGGAATGCGCGGCATCGCTTCTGCGCCAATTGCGGCACGCTGACCGAAGCCTTCCGCGCCGGCTGGGGCCGCAAGTGCGGCAATTGCGGGACCGAGCATTTCCCGCGCGTCGACCCGGTGGTGATCATGATCGCCGAGCATGACGGCCGCGCATTGTTGGGCCGCCAGCCGAGCTGGCCGGCGGGGCGTTACTCGGCGCTGGCGGGCTTCCTGGAACCGGGCGAATCGATCGAGGAAGCGGTGGCGCGCGAGATCCAGGAAGAGGCGGGCGTCAGCGTTTCCGGCGTGCGCTATGTCGCCAGCCAGCCCTGGCCGTTCCCCTCGCAGCTGATGATCGCCTGCGTGGGCATCGCCGATGATGACGCCATCACGCTGGACGAGAACGAGCTGGAAAAGGCCGGCTGGTTCACGCGTGACGAGGTGCGCGCTGCGCTTGCCGGCGACGGACCCTTCGTGGCGCCGCCGAGCTATGCCATCGCGCATACCCTGCTGACGCGCTGGGCGGCGGCGGAATAAGCTCAGGCCATCACCCCGGCACGATCCGGGGTGATGGCCAGACGCTTGCGGTTACTGCGCAGCGCCGAGCTGCTGGAGGACGAAGGCGCCCCATTCGGCATTCTGGCGGTAGCGTTCGAAGCGGCCGGACTTGCCGCCGTGGCCGGCCTCCATGTTCACGCGGAACAGCAGCGGATTGCTGTCGGTCTTCTTCTCACGCAGGCGCGCGACCCACTTGGCGGGCTCGTAATATTGCACCTGGCTGTCCCACAGGCCGGTGCCGACGTACATTGCCGGATAGTTCTTCGCCGCCACCTGATCATAGGGCGAGTAGCTGAGCATATACTCGTAATATTGCTTCTGTGCCGGATTGCCCCACTCATCATATTCGAAGGTGGTGAGGGGGATGGATGCGTCGAGCATCGTCGTCACCACATCAACGAACGGCACCTGCGCGACGATCACCTTGTAATCTTCCGGTGCCATGTTCGCGACGCCGCCCATCAGCAGGCCGCCTGCCGAGCCGCCCATCGCGGCAACACGGCCCTTGGCGGCGTATTTCTGCGCGACGAGATAGCGCGTGACGTCGATGAAGTCGGTGAAGCTGTTCTTCTTGTTCAGCAGATGACCGTCATCATACCATTGGCGCCCCATTTCCTGCCCGCCGCGGATGTGCGCGATGGCGTAGATGACGCCGCGATCAAGCAGACCGATGCGGCCCGGATCGACCGCCGGATCCATCGAGATACCGTAGCTGCCATAGGCATATTGAAAGAGCGGCGCGGTGCCGTCACGCTTCACGCCCTTCTTGTAGACCAGGCTGACCGGGATCTTCGTGCCGTCCCGCGCGGTCGCCCAGACGCGTTCGGTGACGTAATTGGCGGGATCGTAGCCGGGCACCGGCGCGACCTTCAGCACGCGGCGCTCGCCCGTCTTCGCGTTCACCTCGTACGTGGTGGTCGGCGTGACGAGCGACCCGTAAGTGTAGCGCACCCACGGCGTCTCGGGCTCCTCGTTGACGTCGAGCGCCATGCGATAGGCGGGCTCGTCCGCCTTCACGGGGAGCGACTTGCCCGCGGCATCCAGCAGGCGGATCATGCGATTGCCGCCTTCGCGCTGGTCGATCGCGATGAAGCCGGCGAACGGCTTGAAGTTTTCGATGAAGACGGTGTCGCTGGCGGGCGTCAGATCTCTCCAGGCGGCGGTGCCGCTGCCGACCGCGTCATCGGCGGCGGTCATCAGCGTATAGTTCTTGTGGCGCAGGTTCGTGCGGATGATCCAGCGGCCGTCCATGTGATCGGCGGAATAACGCAGCTCGCGCTTGCGCGGCGCGATCGTCTGGAACGCGGTGGGCGCGGTCGCGGCAGGGGCGCAGCGCTGCTCGTCACTGACGGTCGACTGCACGAAGACGCAGATGAAGCGGTCGTCCATCGTGCGGGCGATGCCCATCTGGAACGTGTCGTCCTTCTCCTCGTAGAGCAGCTTGTCCTGCGCCACCGGCGTGCCGAGGACGTGCGCCATGACCTTGTAGCCGCGCAGCGTCGTCGGCTCCTTGGCGACATAGAGGATCGTGCGATTGTCGTCGGCCCAGATGATGTTCGGTTCGACGTTGGTGATCGTGTCGCTGAGCAACTGCCCGGTGGCGAGGTCCTTCACCTTCAGCGTGTACTGGCGTCGGCCGACGGTGTCCTCGGCATAGGCGACCAGGCGATTGTCCGGGCTGACCTGCCAGTCGCTCAGCGCGAAGAAGCTGTGGCCCTTCGCCATCGCCGGCTGATCGAACATGATCTCGACCGGCGCGGTCTTCTCGCCCTTGCGGCGCTCGACGATGGGATAGTCGGCGCCGGTCTCGAACCGCGTCTGATACCAATAGCCGTTCTTGCGATAGGGGACGCTGGTGTCGTCCTGTTTGATGTGGCTGACCGTCTCCTGGTACAACCGGTCCTGCAGCGGCTTCAGCGCGGCGAGGGCGGCATCGGTGTAGCCGTTCTCCGCCTTGAGATAGGCGAGCATCTCCGGGTTCTTCCGGGTGTCGTCACGCAGCCAGTAATATTCGTCGGTGCGGGCACCGTTGGGCGACGTGACCTGATGCGGCTTCTTTGCGGCGCGCGGCGGCGTCGCCGTCTGCGCCGCGGCGCTGGCCGCCAGGGTGAACGCCGCGCCGGCGAGCAACATCTTCCGCATCATCAACCCCCAAGCAAATTCGTTGCTCGTGATACGACAGGCGGGGCAGGACGCAAGCGGGCGCAGTGTGGCCCTTTGCGTTTGGCTCAGCCGCGCTTGCGTGCCTGCCGGTACGTGCCGAGGACGCGGACCCACTTGGTGTGGAAGCCGAGTTCCTCCATCGCGCGATCGAGGTTGTCGTCGCCCGGCTTCCCCTCGACATCGGCGTAGAAGTCGGTCGCGGCAAAGGTGCCGCCGCGCTGGTAGCTTTCGAGCTTCGTCATGTTGACGCCGTTGGTCGCGAAGCCGCCGAGCGCCTTGTAGAGCGCGGCGGGGACGTTTCGCACCTCGAAGATGAAGGTCGTCATCCATGGGCCGTCGCCGGGGATTGGGCGGTTCTCGCGCGCGAGCGTGACGAAGCGCGTCATGTTGTGATCGGCGTCCGCAATGTCGGTCGCCAGAAGATTGAGACCGTAGATCTCCGCGGCCGCCGGCGGGGCAAGCGCAGCAACTGTGGCATCGCCCTTTTCGGCGACGACGGCCGCAGCGCCGGCCGTGTCAGGGTAAGCAATGGGCTGAATGTCGTGCGCCCGAAGCCAGTGGCGGCATTGGCCGAGCGCCTGCGGATGGCTCATCGCCGCACGCACCTCGTCCCGCGTCCCAGTGCTCATCAAGGCGTGGCGGATCGGCAGGAAATGCTCGCCGGTGATCACCAGTCCCGATTCGGGCAGCAGGAAGTGAATGTCCGCCACGCGGCCATGGAGTGAATTCTCGATCGGGATCATCGCATGGTCGGCGAGCCCCTGCTTCACCGCGTCGATCGCATCCTCGAACGAAAAGCAGGGCAGCGGCAGGCCTTCGGGAAACGCTTCGGTTACCGCGACATGGCTGTTCGCACCGGGCGCGCCCTGAAAGGAAACGGCGCGCTGCGGTGCCTGAGCGGCAGCGGCCGCCATGCGAGCGACGATCGGGCGAGCGGGAGCGGCGAAGTTTTCCATGATGTAGCGCGGGTCGTTAGGCGAGGGGCCGCGCCCCCTCAAGCGTGCTTGCCGTGGCCGAAACGCTTTTCTATGGGACGGCCAAACGTTTCAGGGGCGACTGCGCAAAATGGACGATCGGAACAACACGATTGCGGGCTGGGTGCTGGCTGCGTGCGGGGCTGCGCTCGGCTTGTCGATCGTCGGCGGCATGATCTTCCACTCGAGTGAACCCGAGAAGCCTGGCTATCCGATCGAGGCCGCCGAAGAGGCTGGCGGCGGCGCCGCAGCAGCGGTGCCGATCGCGACGCTGCTGCCGACGGCGGACCCCGCGAAGGGCGCGGACGTGTTCAAGAAGTGCGCGGCGTGCCACACGATCAACCAGGGCGGCGCGAACGGCATCGGCCCGAACCTGTGGGCCACGATGGGCGAGGCCGTCGGCCAGGGTAAGGGCGGCTTTGCCTTCACCGATGCGCTGAAGAAGGTCGGCGGGACCTGGGATTTCGAGAAGATGGACGCGTGGCTGACCAGCCCGCGCAAGTTCGCACCGGGCACGAAGATGACCTTCGCTGGCCTCTCCAACCCGCAGGACCGCGCGAACCTGCTCGTCTACATGAACCAGCAGGGCTCGAACCTGCCGTTGCCGGCAGCGCCCGCGGCGGGTGCAGCGCCGGAAGGCGACGGCGGCAATGTCGTCGAGGGCGCCAGCGGCGCGGCACCGGGGGCGGCGAATGCCGTCGATGCGGTGGAGAAGGATATCCGCGGCGAGACCGGCGAGCTTGCGAACACCGCGACGCCCGCGAGCGGCGCACCCTCGGTCGATCCGGCGGCGCAGAAGCAGAACAAGTAAGTTCGCGAAACGCGCCGCTGCGCGCGGCCGCGACGTGTTCGAACTGAAGTAAAAGCCGTCTGCGGTTTCTGCCCGGGAGCAGTGCCGCAGACGGCTTTTTTGTTATGCTGGGTCGATGTCGGCCTCCAGAGGCCCAAAGGGCGCTCTGACGGCCCGGAGCGCGTCAGGCGGAGGCCGCCTCGCGTTCGGTACGCTCCTGGTAGAAACGCTGCACCACGGCCCAGCCTTCGGCAGCGCTTTCGACATAGGTGAAGATGCCGAGATCGCGTTCCGAGATGACGCCTTCCTCGACCAGCGCCTCGAAGTTGACGACTCGCTCCCAGAACTCGCGGCCGAACAGAAGCACCGGAATCGGCGCGACCTTCCCGGTCTGGATCAGCGTCAGCAGCTCGAACAATTCGTCGAACGTGCCGAAGCCACCGGGGAAGGCGGCAAGCGCGCGCGCGCGCAGCAGGAAGTGCATCTTGCGCAGCGCGAAATAGTGGAACTGCATCGACAGCGACGGCGTCACATAGGGATTGGGCGCCTGTTCGTGCGGGAGCACGATGTTGAGGCCGATCGATTCGGCGTGAACGTCCGCCGCACCGCGATTCGCCGCTTCCATGATCGACGGGCCGCCGCCGGAGCAGACGACGAACTGCCGCTTGCCCTGCTCGTCACGCGGGAAGTTGCTAGCCTGCCGCGCGAGCTCGCGGGCCATTTCGTAATATTTCGACTTGGCGACCAGCCGCTCCGCGACCGGACGATGCGCCTCATCGGCCATGTCGAGCATCGCCTGCGCCTTCGAGGGCTCCGGGATACGTGCAGAACCATAGAAGACGAAGGTCGAGCCGATATGTGCTTCCTCAAGCAGCAGCTCGGGCTTCAGCAGTTCAAGCTGGAAACGGACCGGCCGAAGATCCTCGCGCAGCAGGAAATCCATGTCCTGGAAGGCGAGGCGATAGGCGGGATTTTCGGTCTGCGGAGTGGAGATGCCCGTCTTGGCAGATTCGGCATCCTGGCGCGCGCGCGGAAAAACGCGGCTTGGAACTCGTGTTTCAGTCATTTCGACAGCCAATAAAGGACTTTGTGAGCCGGAGCGACGGATAAATATGCCGCAACCGGGAGGGCCCGGACGGCGCCTGGAGCGAAGAGGGCGGGTGAAAAGAAAGGGGGCCGCCCGGTTTCCCCGGACGGCCCCACCCTCTCCTAGCTGTGAAGCTTGACGCTTAGCCGGCGGAAGACAGGTTGACGGCGGCATACTTGCCGCGACGGTCAACCTCGATCTCGAACGACAGACGATCGCCTTCGTTGAGACCCGCCATACCGGCGCGCTCGACCGCAGAAATGTGCACGAAGGCGTCGGGCTGCCCATCGTCGCGCTGGATGAAGCCGAAGCCCTTCATGGCATTGAAGAACTTGACCGTGCCGGTCGCCTTCTCGCCAGTCAGCTGACGCTGCGGCGCACCACCCGCACGCGGGCCACGATCGCCGCCCGGGGCGCCGAAGCCGCCGTCACGCGGTGCGCGCTCGGTGACCGGAAGCGGTTCGCCTTCGATCTTGAGGTCGGTTGCCGAGATACGGCCGCCACGATCGACCAGCGTGAAGCCGAGCGGCTGCCCTTCGGCGAGCGAGCTCAGGCCAGCCTGCTCGACTGCCGAGATGTGAACGAACACGTCCTCGCCGCCGTCATCGCGAACGACGAAGCCGAAGCCCTTCTGCGCGTTGAAGAACTTAACGACGCCCGTGCCTTCGCCAACGACCTGCGGGGGCATACGATTGCCGCCGCCGAAGCCGCCACCACCGCCGCCGCCGCGGAAACCACCGCCGCCGCCGCCGAAGCCGCCGCCACCACCGCCGCGGTATCCACCGCCGCCACCGAAGCCGCGATCACCGCCGCCGAAGCCGCCGCCACCAAAACCACCGCCGCCAAAGCCGCCACCAAAATCGCCGCCGCCGAAGTCGCCGCCACCGAAATCATCGCGCTTGTCGCGTCCGCGCCCGCCACGATTGCCGCGGCCACCTTTGTCGTAAACCATAAACCCTGTTCGTCTTCCCGCTCCGTCCCGCCGATCGGTCAAGCCTTGCGCGATGGACGGCCACGCAAGGCTTCGAGGCGCGAAATCCAGTGCGCCACGAGACTCGTCATAGCGCATTGCGCGGCACTCCGCGAACAGAATCGTCGCGCAAACAAAGTATTCGCCGCTATTCATTGCGGAACTGTCGCGTTGAAAGCACAATCCGTCGCATGTTCGACTTAGTTGGCGCAGGATTTTTGCCGCTTGTTGAGCCGCGCGTCACAGCACGCTAGGGCGCGTCATGGCCGTATTTTTCCACGAAGAAGATTTGCCCGGTGACGTGTTCGCACCCGGCGCCCCGCTTGCCGTCGATACCGAGACGATGGGCCTCATCACGCCGCGCGATCGGCTGTGCCTGGTGCAGATCTCGGACGGGCAGGGCGACGAGCATCTGGTGCGGTTCAATCCCGGATCCGACTATGTCGCGCCGAACCTGCGGGCTGCGCTCGCTGATCCGGCGCGGCTGAAACTCTATCATTTCGGCCGGTTCGATATCGCCGCGATCCGCCATTACATGGGGATCGTCGCTGCGCCGGTATATTGCACAAAGATCGCGTCGCGACTGGTGCGGACCTATACCGACCGACACGGGTTGAAGGAGCTGGTACGCGAACTTCTGGGGCAGGATATTTCGAAGCAGCAGCAATCGTCGGACTGGGGCGGCCCGGAATTGAGCGAGCCGCAGCGCGAATATGCCGCGTCCGACGTCCGTTATCTCCATCGCCTGCGGGAAGAACTCGATCGCCGCCTGGCGCGCGAGGGCCGCACCGCGCTGGCGCAGGCATGCTTCGACTTCCTGCCGCATCGGGCCGAGCTCGATCTCGCGGGATGGCCAGAGACCGATATCTTCGCGCATGTCTGAGATTGCCGTCCGTGAACGTACCGCACGGCAGCGCTGGGCGATGCCCGGCAGCCGGCACGATCGGCTGGTGGGGATCACCCACTGGCTGCTGCCGGTGCTGATCGGTGTGCTTGCGGCGTTCCTGGTGATGGCCCCGCTGACCACGGGGGGCGACGTTTCGTTCGTCCTCGACAAGAACAAGGTTGAGGTCGCCAAGGAGCGGCTGAAGATCCAGAAGGCGCAATATCGTGGTGCCGATGCGAAGGGGCAGCCGTTCACGCTGAACGCGGGATCCGCTGTGCAGAAGAGCTCCGCCGAGCCGGTCGTGCAGCTGAATGATCTTGCGGCGCAGATCCGGTTGACCGACGGGCCAGCGCAGCTGACCGCGCCGAGTGGCCGGTACGACATGGAAAGCGAGCGGATGAACGTGAACGGGCCGATCGCCTTCCGTGGGCCGGATGGGTACACGCTCGACACCAACAATGCGGTCGTCGATCTCAAGAGCCGCCGGCTGCAATCAGAAGGCGCGGTGAGCGGGACCGTTTCGCAGGGAACGTTTACCGCCGATCGCCTGGACGCGGACCTTGAAGCGCGCACGGTGACGCTTCGTGGCAATGCGCGCTTGCGCGTGAACCCGCGAGGTACGAGATAGCGCCGCATGAAACGCGCCGTTCTCCTCTCCATTCTGATCGCCTCGGGTGCGAGCGCCCAGACGCGCCACAATTCCAATGCCCCAATCGATTTCGGCGCCGACACCATCGAATTGCAGGACCGGGCGAATCGCGCCGTTCTGTCGGGCAACGTCGCGGTGCGGCAGGGCGAGATGACGTTGAACGCGGCGCGGATGACGGTGATCTACACCGGCCAGGTGATCGGCGGTAACCCGCAGGTCTCCCGGCTCGACGCGTCCGGCAACGTGATCGTGAAGCGACCGGACCAGACCGCGCGCAGCCAGTACGCGGTCTATGACCTCAACAAGCGCGTGATCACCATGGTCGGCGGCGTGACGCTGACGCAGGGCGGGAACACCGTCCGGGGCGCAAGGCTGACGATCAATCTCGACACGGGCCGGGCGGTAATCGACGGTTCCTCGGTACGTGGTGGATCGAGCGGTTCTGGCGGCAATGCAACGACGGCGCCGTCTGGCCGCGTGACGGGCACCTTCTCCGTCCCGAAGCGCAATTAGCGTTTCGCCCGGACTTTCCTATGTTGTGGCCCTTATGCATGAATCCTGCCAATCGTTCTGCCTGAACGGCCCGATAACCATGATCTGCGAGGGGGAGGCGAGGAATGGATGACGTGACGACCCTGAGCGAGGTGGAAGCCATCCACGAGGCGCCGACCGCGAGCGGGCTGCAGGTGGTTTCGATCGCCAAGTCCTACGACAAGCGAATCGTGCTGAGCGACGTCTCGGTTTCAGTGGGGCGCGGTGAAGTGGTCGGGCTGCTTGGACCGAACGGCGCCGGCAAGACGACGTGCTTCTATTCCGTGATGGGGCTGGTGAAGCCCGACGCGGGGCGGATCATGCTCGACGGCGAGGATATTACCGGCCTTCCGATGTATCGCCGCGCGATCCTGGGGCTGGGGTATCTGCCGCAGGAAACCTCGATCTTCCGCGGCCTGACGATCGAGAAGAATATCCTGACCGTGCTTGAGCTCGCCGAGCCGGAGCCGGCCGAGCGCAAGCGCAAGCTCGATCAGTTGCTGGAGGAGTTTGGCCTGACGCGGCTGCGCGATGCGCCCGCGATGGCGCTGTCGGGTGGCGAGCGGCGGCGAGCGGAGATCGCGCGTGCGCTGGCGGCGGATCCCTCGATCATCCTGCTCGACGAGCCGTTCGCCGGCATCGATCCCTTATCGATCGCCGACATCCGCGATCTGGTGAAGGACCTGAAGCGGCGTGGGATCGGGGTGCTGATCACCGACCACAATGTGCGCGAGACCCTTGATATCGTCGACCGCGGCTACATCATCTATGACGGCCGCGTGCTGTTCAGCGGCGCGCCTGCCGATCTCGTGGCAGATCCCAACGTACGCCGGCTCTATCTGGGCGAGAGCTTCTCGCTCTGAGGCCATGCGTAGCGCGTCCTTCCTCCTTGTCATTCCGGCGACGGCAGGGGCGGCGCGTAACGGGGGCCGCTCATGAGCCTCGCGCCGCGGCTCGACCTGCGCCAGTCACAATCGCTCGTGATGACGCCGCAGCTGCAGCAGGCGATCAAGCTGCTGACGCTGTCCAACCTCGAGATCGAGGGCGTGATCGCGGAGGAGATCGAGAAGAACCCGCTCTTGGAGAGTGCGCCGCCAAGCGACGACGGGCCGGCGATCGAGCGCGAGCCCGAGGTAAAGCGTGACGAGCCGGCGCCGACGGATGAACTGGTGGTGGCGGGCGAGGCCGCGGGCGAATCGCTGGATGTCGATATCGCCGCGGAGCGCTTCGACGATGGGCCGGGTGACCGTGTTTCCGGTGACGGGCTGGGTCTGACCGGCGCGAGCAGCGGGGCGGGAGAGGAGGCTCCGGATCTCGACAGTTTCGCCGCGAGCGATGTGTCGCTGGCCGATCATCTGTTGCAGCAGGCCGGCGAGGTGGTGACTGGCGCTGATCTGTTCGTGGCGCAGCATCTGATCGATCTGATCGATGAGGCGGGATATCTGACCGAGAACCTGCTCAGCGTGGCGAACCGACTTGGCGTGCCGCTGGCGCGGATCGAGCAGGTGCTGGCGGTGATCCAGGCGTTCGACCCGACCGGCGTCGGAGCGCGCGATCTGGCGGAATGCATTGCGCTGCAGGCGAAGGAAGCGGATCGCTACGACCCTGCGATGGCGCGGCTGATCGATAACCTCGATCTCGTCGCGCGCGGGGACCTCGCTCGGCTGAAGCGCATCTGCCAGGTGGACGACGAGGATCTGGCGGACATGATCCGCGAGCTGCGCAGCTATGATCCCAAGCCCGGCTGCCGTTACGGCGGGGAGCCGGTGCATGCGGTGACGCCGGATTTGCACGTGCGCCGCACACGGGGCGGCTGGGTGGTGGAACTTGACAGTGCAACGCTGCCGCGGGTGCTGGTCAACCGCCGTTATTATTCGGAACTGTCATCGGGGCCGCAGGACAAGGCGTCGAAGGCGTGGCTGGGCGACATGCTGGCGAGCGCCAACTGGCTCGTGAAGGCGCTGGACCAGCGGCAGAAGACGATCATCCGCGTCGCGACGGAGATCGTGCGCCAGCAGGAAGCTTTTTTCCTGAAGGGCGTCGCGCATTTGCGCCCGCTGACCCTGCGCCAGGTCGCGGACGCCATCGAGATGCATGAATCGACCGTCAGCCGGGTGACGTCGAACAAGTATCTGAGCTGCGCGCGCGGGCTGTTCGAACTGAAATACTTCTTCACGTCTGCCATCCAGTCGGCGGATGGTGGCGATGCCGTTTCCGCGGAGGCAGTGAAGAGCGCGATTAGGTCACTGATCGCCAATGAAGGCGCCAAGGTGCTGAGCGACGACACGATCGTCGAACTGCTGAACGCCAAGGGCTTCGATATCGCGCGGCGCACCGTGGCCAAATACCGTGAAGCGATGGGGATCGGCAGTTCGGTCCAGCGCCGCCGGCAACGCGCGCTCGGCGGCGGCTGAACCTGTGCTGCGTGGCCTCAGTCGAGGAGGCGACGCGGAACCTTCACCTTCATGTCGAGCAACTGCTGCCCCTTGCCCTTGGCGAGCGGATCGAGCCGCAGGCTGGCGAATTGCCCACCGCCGAGCGACTGGATGCAGTGAAGGTTGACCGCGTTCATCCCCGGCAGCTCGTAACGACGTACCTCGGGATGCGTGGCGCCTTCGAATTCATGCGCGAAGAAGGCTTTCACGGCATCCTCGGTCAGCGCGGCGCGAATCCACGGGAGGAGTTCGGGTCGGCGGGCGATCACGCCGACGTTGAACGCGTCGCCCTTGTCTCCCGAGCGTGCCCAGGCGACCTCGATGAGCGGAACCTCGACCAGATCATCCTCGTCGGCCGGGCCGTCCTTTACCACGGGGCGCGTGATCATGTTCGGCGTGAAGGGCGTGGCCGGGGCCGGGTTCTGCACTGAGAGCGTCTCCGCGCCGAGCGAGACGCGCGGCTCGACCGAGTTGCCGTCCACCAGGAAGGAAAACACCTGTGCCACCGGGCTGATCGTCGGGCGCGCGCCGAACCAGCCGGTGGAGCCGACGCTCATCGACGTGGTGGGGGAATCAAATTCGCGCATCAGGATGCCGAGCGCCTCGGCATCGTCATGCTCGGCGCCAATGCGGGCGATGACTTCACGGGACGAGGAAAGCGCCGGGTTGGCCTGTGCGCCGTAGCTTGCCTCGGTGCCGAGCAGCTCCACGCGGGTGTCGCGCAGCGGCGGGAGGTTGCGGCCGCGGAGCATCTCGCCGACGCGGGTGAGCACCGCATCGGCCTGGGCCTGGGCCTTCCTTGCGGCGTCGCGACCCACGACCGGCATGATGCCGATGAAGCGATGGCCGTTCTCATAGGTGACGCATGTCTTGAGCTTGCCGGTCGGTGGATAGCCCTTGGCATTGGAGACGCGCACGCGATGCTCGCCTTCCGCCGTGACCTTCAGCTGCGAGAAATCGCAGACCACATCGGGCAGCGCATAGGCCTGGGGATCGCCGACCTCGTAGAGGATCTGCTCGGACACCGCAGCAGGCGAGACGAGCCCGCCGGTACCATCCGGCTTGGTGACGATGAAATCGCCGTCGGCGTGGCATTCGATGATCGGGTAGCCGATGTGTGCCCAGTCCGGCACCTTCTCCCAGTCGGTGAACAGGCCGCCCGTAGCCTGTGCGCCGCATTCGATGACATGGCCGGCGAGCGAGCCTGCCGACAGTCGATCGTGATCGTCCGGGCCCCAGCCGAATTCATGCATCAACGGCCCGAGGGTGAGCGCACTGTCCACCACGCGGCCGGTGATGACGACGTCGGCGCCCGCTGCGAGTGCTGCCGCGATCGGGCCGCCGCCGAGATAGGCGTTGGCGGTCCACACCTTGCTGGGATCGGGGAACGGGGCGCCGGAGAACATCTCCGTCGTGCCGCTTGCGGCGAAATCAGGCACGCGGGCGATCAGATCGTCGCCGGTGACGATCGCGATGCGGAAGGAGAGGCCGACCTCTGCCGCGATCGCTTCCATGCGGGCGCGGCACGCTTCGGGATTGACGCCGCCGGCGTTGGTCACCAGCCGGACGCCCTGTTCCTTGAACTCGCGCAGGTTGTCCTTCCACACCCATTCGGTGAAATCGCGCGCATAGCCCTGATCCGGGCGAACCTGCTTCAACTGGCCAAGCGGCGCCATCGTCGCTTCGGCGAGATAATCGAGGATCATGTAATCGAGCTTGCCGCCCGCCAGCAGTTGCGGTGCGGCGACCGAACTATCCCCCAGGAACCCGCCAGCGCCGCCGATCCGGACCACCTTGCCCATCATACTCTCCCAATGTTTTGCGGGAGCGGTAATGGAAAGGGGCGGGGAGGCAAACCTCCCTCTCGGCGTGAAGCGCCAAAGAGGGAGGGGGGATCAGCTCAGTCGGCGAAAGGATCGCGCACGAGGATCGTGTCCTCGCGTTCCGGACTGGTCGAGACCAGCGTGACCGGGCAGTTGATCAGTTCCTCGATGCGGCGGATGTACTTGATCGCCTGTGCCGGCAGATCGGCCCAGCTGCGCGCACCGGCCGTCGACTGCGACCAGCCTTCCATCGTCTCGTAGATCGGCTCGACCGCCGCCTGATCGGCCGCGTGCGAGGGGAAATAGTCCAGCGTCTCGCCGCGCAAGCGGTAGCCGGTGCAGATCGAGATGGTTTCGAAACCGTCGAGCACGTCGAGCTTCGTGAGCGCAATGCCGGTGATGCCGCTGACCGCCGCCGACTGGCGGACGAGAACGGCGTCGAACCAGCCGCAGCGACGCTTGCGCCCGGTGACCGTGCCGAACTCATGACCACGCGTGCCGAGACGCTCGCCCGTCTCATCGTCGAGCTCGGTGGGAAACGGGCCGGAGCCGACGCGGGTCGTGTACGCCTTGGCGATACCCAGAACGAAGCCCACCGCACCCGGCCCGAGGCCCGACCCACCGGCGGCTGTGCCGGCAATGGTGTTGGACGAGGTGACGAACGGATAGGTGCCGTGATCGATGTCGAGCAGCACGCCCTGCGCACCTTCGAACAGGATGCGCCGGCCCGCGGCGCGGGCCTCGTTCAGGTCCCGCCACACCGGCTTGGCAAAGGACAGGACGAAGTCGGCAATCTCGCGCAGGTCCGCCAGCAGCCGCGCCCGATCGATCGGGGGCTCGCCAAAGCCGGCGCGCAGCGCATCATGATGCGCGGTGAGGCGATCAAGCTGCGGATCAAGATCGTCGAGATGCGCCAGGTCACACACACGCAGTGCGCGACGGCCGACCTTGTCCTCATACGCGGGGCCGATGCCGCGGCGGGTGGTGCCGATCTTGCCCGCACCGCTCGCGTCCTCGCGCAGCCCGTCGAGATCGCGGTGGAAGGGGAGGATCAACGGGCAGGTATCGGCGATGCGCAGCGTGTCGGGGGACACCTTCACGCCCTGACCCGACAGCTTCTCGACCTCGGCCTTGAGCGCCCAAGGATCGAGCACCACGCCATTGCCGATCACCGACGGCGTGCCGCGCACGATGCCGGAGGGGAGGAGCGACAGCTTGTAGACGTTCTCGCCGACGACCAGCGTGTGGCCGGCATTGTGGCCGCCCTGGAAGCGAACGACCATGTTGGCGCGCTCGGCCAGCCAGTCGACGATCTTGCCTTTGCCCTCGTCACCCCATTGGGCGCCGATCACCGCTACATTCGCCATGGATACGATACTCCCCCTGCCGGGATGACCCTGGCCGCCCTTCGACAGGACTCGGCAGCCAGGAGGGACCAGAAATGCGCCGCGGCGGGTAGCGGGGGGCGCAGTGCGCTGTCAATCGCCGAGCGGGCGTGCCTCGCCTTCGACGAAGAGATGCGTGCACAATTGCTTCTCAGGCGTGTCGCCTGCTTCAAGCGCCGCGACCGTCACCCAGCCGGCCGCGCGCATCGCCGCTGCGTCCGCATCCTTCGTGCCGAGCGGCAGGAACAGGCGGCGGCGTTCGGCCGCGGCATCGCGGGCGATCGCCCCGGCAAAAAGCGAGAAGCCCGTGGCGGCTTCTTCCGCGCCGTTTTCGTGGACGAGCATGTAGGTGCCGCCGCGCCCGACCTCGCGCGTCGCACCTTCCGCGAATAGCGAGAAGCCGAGCCACGTCTGATATTCGAAGCCGTGACGTTCGGTCGGATCGAGCGTGAGCGTCGCCTTGTCTCCGAGCGCGTCGGCGATGGCGGCAAGGCCGTCGAGGCGGGAGGACAGGACACCGCTGGTGTCGAAGGCCCGCAAGCGTGCGATCGCGGCATCGAAGGGGCCGGCCGCCTCGATCAGCGGGAGGTAAGCCGGCGCGATCACCGCCACGGCGCCGGCATCCTTGGCATCGAGGCGCTCGCGCAATTCGTCCACGCGATCGACCGGCAGCGGGCCGGCGGCCAGCGTGTCGACCAGATCGGGCAGGGTGAAATCAACCGACACGCCGCGCGCCCCGGCGGCCGACAGGGCCTCCACGGCGACCAGCACCACCTCGCGGGCGGCGGCGACCGAATCGAGGCCGATCAGCTCACAGCCGATCTGGCGTGCCTCGCGATCCGGCTGGAGCGCAGCGCCGCGCAGCTTCAGCACCGAACCGGCATAGCTGAGGCGCACGGGGCGCGGGTGATGCGCCATGCGGGTGGCGGCGATGCGCGCAACTTGCGCGGTGATATCGGGGCGAATCGCCATGTTGCGCTGGCTGACCGGGTCGACGAAACGGACCGCATTGGAGAGGCCGCCGTCCTTCAGACGCGATCCCAGGCCGTCGGCGAACTCCGCAAGCGGCGGATCGACCCGCTCATAGCCATAGCCATGCGCCACGCCGAGCACCCGAGCTTCCACCGTCGCGGCGGCATCGGCGTGGGGGGGCAGGCGATCGCGAAACCCCTCGGGAAGCAGGCTGGCATAGGTCATGGCCGCGCGCATACCCAGCCGCCGGGCGGAGCGCCAGCCGGAGCGAGCGCAGGCGTGAAGCTACGCGCCCTGCGGCAGCACGGGACCCGGGGCGGGCGCAGGCGGTTCCGACACGGCGGGCTGAGTTGCTTCGGGAAGGGTGCGCACGACCGGCGGTGGGGTGATCCGCGGTGCCGCGGCGGGCGGGGCCTCTTCCGCCGAAATCTCCGAGGACCGCTTGCGCACCTCGATCGGCGCGGTCGGGGCCTCGGACATCGGGCTGGAATTGCGCGGCGCCTTGCCCTTCAGCTCGTCGATCTCGTTCTGGCGGCGCTGCAGGTAGAAATCGCGCGAGCGGGCATAAGGATCGGCCTGCCCGTCATGAAGCTGGTGCTGGGTCTCGTCGAACTCGGCGCGGTGGTCGAGCACGCCAAGTACGCCCAGAGGCACTGCAACCTCGGGCTTGGTGACCCGCGAGCCATAGACGAACGGGAAGATGAGCCTGTCGATCGCGCCGCCGATCAGATCGCGCGGCGTTGTCGGCCCGACGATCGGAAGGAAGAGGAACGGGCCGGATTTCACGCCGTAGAAGCCGAGCGTGTTGGTGAAGCCGTTGCTGCGGCGCTTCCACCGGAAGGGCTTGCGCTTCGCGATGTCGAACAGGCCGGCGACGCCCACCGTGGTGTTGATCACGAAGCGCGCCGCGGTTTCCAGCGCGCGGCCGAACTTCAGCTGAAGCACGAAGTTCAGGAAAACGACCGGTTCGCGCATGTTGTAGAGGAAGTTGTGGATCCCGTCGCGCACCGGCTCGGGCAGGGTGTTCTTATAGGCGAGCGAGATCGGGCCGATCACCGCCTTGTCGACGGCCATGGTTGCGTCGAAGGCCATCTGGTTGATCCCGGCGAGTGGATCGGGCGCCTCCCATTCGGCTTTGCCGGTGATGACGATATCGGGGGATGGCGATTGCGCGCCGCTGTCACTGGGCGTCTGCGCTTGGGCCGCTGCGGGGGCGACGCCGCCGGCCGGCGACTGTACAATCGCGGCCGATCCTGGTGCGAAGATGGCAACCGATGGCGCGGGATGGGCCGGAATGGTTGTGGAAAGGGGGGGTATCGGCGGCGGACCGGGCAGCGCAGGCGGCGTAAAGAGCATCGCACCGGCAAAAATCAACGCGCTCACCTGCCGCCCCCTGATGGTCGCGCCATTGCCCATGGCGCGCCCGGAACGGTGACGGGCTATCCGACGGATGGCAACAGGAATTGCCAGTCCGTCGAACAGCCCGTGAGACAGATCAGAACTTCAGGCCCATCGCGGTCTTTACGCCCGGCAGCGCCTTCACCTTGGCGAGGAGGTCCGCCGTCACCGGCTCGTCGACCGACAACAGCAGCACGGCTTCGCCGCCCGCCTGACGACGGCCGAGGTGGAAGGTGCCGATGTTGACGCCGGCCTCGCCCAGCGTCGTGCCGAGGCGACCGATGAAGCCCGGCGCGTCCTCGTTGACGACGTAAAGCATCGCGCCGGTGAGATCGGCCTCGACCTTGATGCCGAACAGCTCGACGAGGCGCGCGGCCTGATCGCCGAACAACGTGCCGGCGACCGAACGCTCACCGTCGGCGGTGCGGACGGAAACGCGGATCAGCGTGTGGTAATCGCCCTCACGCTCGGTGCGGATCTCGCGCACTTCCATGCCGCGCTCACGGGCGAGGAGCGGCGCGTTGACCATGTTCACCGTATCGGTCTGCGTGCCGAGGAAGCCCTTCAGCACCGCGCTGGTCAGCGGCTTGGGGTTCAGCTCCGCCGCGGCGCCTTCCATGTGGATCGAGATGCGATCGATCGCGCCATGTGCCAGCTGGCCGACGAGGCTGCCGAGCTTTTCGGCAAGGCCCATGTACGGCTTCAGCTTGGGCGCTTCCTCAGCCGTGAGGCTGGGCATGTTGAGCGCGTTGGTGACGCCCCCCGACACCAGATAATCCGCCATCTGCTCGGCGACCTGGATCGCGACGTTCACTTGCGCCTCGGTGGTCGACGCGCCGAGGTGCGGCGTGGAGATGAAGTTCGGCGTGCCGAACAGCGGGCTTTCCTTGGCCGGCTCCGTGACGAACACGTCGAGCGCGGCGCCGCCGATATGGCCGCTGTCGAGCCCTTCCTTCAGCGCCGCCTCGTCGATCAGGCCGCCGCGTGCGCAGTTGATGATCCGCACGCCCTTCTTCGTCTTGGCGAGGTTCTCGGCCGACAGGATGTTGCGGGTCTGGTCGGTCAGCGGCGTGTGCAGCGTGATGAAGTCGGCGCGGGCGAGAAGCTCGTCCAGCGTCACCTTCTGCACGCCAAGCTCGATCGCGCGCTCCTCGGTGAGGAACGGATCGTAGGCGACAACCTTCATCTTCAGGCCCAGCGCGCGATCGGCGACGATCGAGCCGATGTTGCCCGCGCCGATCAGGCCCAGCGTCTTGCCGGTGACCTCGACGCCCATGAAGCGGTTCTTTTCCCACTTGCCCGCCTGGGTCGACTTGTCGGCCTCCGGCAGGTCGCGGGCGAGCGCGAACATGAGTGCGATGGCGTGTTCGGCGGTGGTGATCGAGTTGCCGAAGGGGGTGTTCATCACGACCACGCCCTTCGCGCTAGCCGCCGGGATGTCGACATTGTCGACGCCGATGCCGGCACGGCCGACGACCTTGAGGTTGGTCGCCGCCTCGAGGATCTCCTTGGTGACCTTCGTCGAGCTGCGGATCGCCAGGCCATCATATTGGCCGATGATCGCCTTCAGCTCTTCCGGCGTCTTGCCAGTGATTTCGTCCACTTCCACGCCGCGCTCGCGAAAGATCTGCGCGGCCTTGGGATCCATTTTGTCGCTGATGAGAACCTTGGGCATGGGATAGTCCTTTGCCTGCACCGTCGCCCCGGAACTGATCCGGGCCCGCCATCTGCGGCGCAACGGTGAGAAGAAGCGTGACCCCGGATCAAGTCCGGGGTGACGCAAGGGAGGGGTGGTCTTCAGGCCGCCTTGGCGGTCGCGTAGGCCCAGTCGAGCCACGGGCCCAGCGCGACGATATCCGCGGTGTCGACCGTAGCGCCGCACCAGATGCGCAGGCCCGGCGGGGCATCGCGATAGCCGCCAATATCATAGGCGGCGCCCTCTGCCTCGAGCAGCGAGACCATCTTCTTGATCACCGCTTCGTCGGCATCGACCGTCAGGCAGACGCTGGTGGTCGAGCGCGAGGCGGGATCCGTCGCGAGATGCCCGAGCCAGTCGCGGGCGGCGACGATCTCGTCGAGCGCCCTGGCGTTCGCATCGGAGCGCGTGATGAGGCCGTTCTCGCCCAGCGACTTGGCCCATTCGAGGCTGAAGATCGCGTCTTCGACGGCCAGCATCGACGGGGTGTTGATCGTCTCGCCCTTGAACACGCCCTCGGTGAGCTTGCCTTTGGAAACGAGGCGGAACACCTTGGGCAGCGGCCAGGCGGGCGTGTATGTTTCGAGCCGCTCGACCGCGCGGGGGCCGAGGATCAGCACGCCATGCGCGCCTTCGCCGCCCAGCACCTTCTGCCAGGAGAAGGTGGCGACATCGATCTTGTCCCACGGCAGGTCGTACGCGAACACACCGCTGGTCGCGTCAGCGAAAGAGAGGCCTTCGCGATCGTCAGCGATCCAGTCACCGTTCGGCACGCGAACGCCGCTGGTGGTGCCGTTCCAGGTGAACAGCACGTCGTTCGACCAGTCGACCGCGTTCAGATCGGGCAGCTGGCCATAATCGGCGCGGATCACATTCGGGTCGATCTTGAGCTGCTTGACGGCATCCGTCACCCAGCCTTCGCCGAAGCTTTCCCAGGCAAGCGCGGTGACCGGGCGGGCGCCCAGCATCGTCCACATCGCCATCTCGAACGCACCGGTGTCCGAACCCGGAACGATGCCGATGCGGTGCGTATCCGGAAGCTTCAGCAGCTCGCGCATCAGATCGATGCAATATTGGAGGCGCTGCTTGCCGATCTTCGAGCGGTGCGACCGGCCGAGCGTGGCGTCGGCCAGCTTGGCGGCATCCCAGCCGGGAGGCTTGGCGCAGGGGCCCGAAGAAAAATAGGGTCGTGCCGGCTTTGCGGCAGGTTTCGCAGGCGCAAGAGTGGCGTCGGCGAGCGTCGTATCAGTCATGTCTGACTCTCCTTACAGAGAGCACGCGCGGCGTTGGGACCGCGTGGCCCGCCGACGGCCCTAGAGGCGGTTCGCCGATGTAGCAACCACGATCAGCGCCGCGGGACTCGTTTCGTCCGCCTGCACACACTGTTCGGCGGAGCACCAAGGCGGGCTGCTTTCCTTCTGCAATCAGGGCAGAAATAGAAGATCAACGCGCCGGAAGAATGATCAGACAGGCGCGAATGGGGGAAGTGTGCGTACCGTCATCCTGCTGGCCGCCATCGCCATGCTCGCCGCGTGTGGCCGATCGGAGCCCCCCAAACGAAGCGATTCGCGCAGCCCCGGGCCGCGGGTGGAGGGCCCGTCGCCGCGCGAGACGGCGCAATGCCATCGCGATCTGCGCGAACTGGGCGTTGCGTTCGAGCCGCTGCCGGATCGGCAGTTCGGCCCGGGTTGCGGCATCGTCGGCACGGTGAAGCTGCTCGACATCGGCGTGCCGACGACGAACCTCGGCGCGGTGCGATGCGGCCAGGCGCGCACCTATGCGCAATGGGCGCGCAACGCGGTGGGGCCGGCGGCGTACCAGATCCTGGGCAGCGAACTGACCAAGATCGAGAGCATGGGAAGCTACAACTGCCGCAACGTCGCGGGCACGGCGCGCCGATCGGGCCATTCGATCGCCAATGCGATCGACATCGGCGCGTTCCAGCTGAAGGACGGGCGGCGGATCACGATCTTGCAGGACTGGAACTCGCCGGACCCGGCGGTGCGACGGTTCCTGCAGACGATCAGCGGCTCTGCCTGCAAGCGGTTCGGCACGGTGTTGGGCCCGAACTACAATTCAGCGCACCGCAACCACCTGCACCTCGAGGACGACAAGGCAAAATTCTGCCGCTGATCGGGAAGCGCGCTTTCCCCTTCGATCAGCTTGCGATTACTTGGCGCGGGCGGCGGCGATCGCGTCCTGCAACCGATCGAGCGGCTGCGCGCCGGACAGGACCTTGTCACCGACCACCCAGGTGGGCGTGCCCGTGAGGCCGAGCTTGCCGGCGAGCGTTAGGTTGCTGGCGATTTCGCTATCGGCGTCGTCCGGCACCTTGGTCAGGTCGACACCGGTGCGGCGGGCGGTGGCGGCGATGGTCTCCGCGCTGAGCGGCCCTGCGGCGTAGAGCGCGTCATGGAACGCCTTGAACTTGCCCTGCGCCGCGGCGGCGAGCGAAGCGCGCGCGGCATCGCGGCTTTCGTCGCTGAGGATCGGCAGCTCGCGGAAGACGATGCGCAGCTTGGGATCGGCCTTCACCAGTTCCTCGAGGACGGGAAGGCTCGCGCGGCAATAGCCGCAATTATAGTCGAAGAACTCGACCAGCGTGACGTCACCCTGCGGGTTGCCCATCACCGCGCTGCGATAGGGCGTCTCCAGCCGCGAACGATCGGCGCCGATGGCGCGCGCGCTTTCCCGTTCCTGCAGCTTTTGCATCGCCTCGGGGATGATCTGCGGATTGGCGAGCACGTAATCGTGCACGATCCGCTCGATCTGGGCCTTGTTGGTGGTGGAGACGTCAGCCGGCGCGACACGTTCGGCAAGCCACACGCCGCCGGCACCGAAGGCTGCGCCGAGCAGCACGAGAAGCAGCAATTGCAGGCGATTCATCGACGCTTGCGCTTGCCGCTGTCGAGATCGTTCTGTGCAGTCATCGCGATATCCTGAGCCCGGATCCAGTCCGAGGTATTTTGTGGGATGCCGGCCATGGCGGCGCGTGCGCTGAGCGCCGCGGTGCGCGAATCGCCCATCATGCTGGCGCGCTCGGCCGTGGCGAGCGCGGCGCGCGCGCTGTCACCGGTGAGTTCGTAGATCGTCCCGAGCTGGACCCAGGCGAAGGGATTCTGATCGTCGCGCGCGACCGCGGTGCGCAGCACGCTCTTCGCCTCGTCGTAATTCGCCCGATCTTCGGTGGCGATCAGCGCATGGCCGAAGGTGGTGGCGATCAACGGATTGTTGCGCGAGCCATTGGTCGCTTCGCGCAGCGGGGCGAGCGCTTCCTTCGGCTTGCCGGCCTCGAGCAGGATCTGGCCCTTGATCTCGAGGAAATAGGGGTCGTGCGGTTTGGCCAGCACCAGCGCTGCCGCTTCCGCATCGGCTTTGTCCGGGTAGCCGCCGCGGTGGTAGGCATAGGCCCGGGCGTAGTGGCCGTAGATGGTCTGGTTGCTCTCGGGGTATTTCTGCAGCGCCTGCGCGGGCGGGAGGAGATAGCCGTCGAGCTTCGCCTGGACGCGCTTGAACCGTTCTTCCCAGTCCTGGTTCAGCGGCTTGTTCCAGGCGGGCGACGACTGCAGCGATTCCGAGATGGCGGCGATACGCTCCGATGACACCGGGTGGCTGAGCATATACTCGACCTTCCGGGTGATGCCGTAGCGATACTCCAGCTGCTGCATCGTCTTGAAGAAGTTCAAATACCCCTTGCCGGTGATTCCGGCGCCATTGAGATATTTGACGCCCGCGGCGTCGGTCGATGCTTCCTGCTGGCGCGAGAAGGCGAGATACTTGCCCATCGCTGCCTGCTGGCCAGCGGCGAGGAGGCCGGCGCCGGCCTCGCCAGCGCCGGCCGCCAGTGCGGCGATGCCGAGGACGACGGAGAGCAAGGTGATGCCGGTCGCTTCCTGGAAGCCGCGCCCGGACAGCGAGACGTGGCCGCCGGTGATATGGCCAAGCTCGTGCGCGATGACGCCCTGCACTTCATTGGCCGTCTTGGCGGCCTGCAGCGTGCCGGAATTGACGTACACGATCTGGCCGCCGGCGACGAAGGCGTTGATCGAATCGTCGTTGACCAGAACCACCTTCACGTCGCGCGGCGAGAGGCCGGCGGCGGTGACGAGCGGCGCCGTCATGTCGGTGAGCAGCGCTTCGGTTTCGGCGTCGCGCAGGATCGACTGCGCCTGCGCCGGCTGGGCCCAGGCGAGGCTGACCACCGCCGCGACGGCGACGATCCGGATCGAGGAGCGACGACGCGTCATTCGGCGCTGGCCGGGATCAAGTCGTTGAAAACCATGCGCCGGACCAAGCAGGCAGTGGGCTTAACTGCCGCTGAAGCCCGGCGCAGGTTCATCGATCAGCCGAACGTCCGCTGCCACCAGCCGCGCCGGGGCGCTTCGCCCGACGATGCTTCGGTGGTTTCAGCCGCGGGCTCGGCTTCGGGCTCAGGCGCAGCCGCCGGCTCGGCCGCGTCATTCGCGACCACTGCGGCTGCCTCGGCTGCCGGTGCGTCCGCCTTCTTGCGGCGGGTGCGCTTGGGCTTGGCCGGTGCTTCCGCCTCTGCCGCTGGCTCGGCGGGAGCCGGTGCGGCTTCCGCGGTATCGGCCTTCTTGCGACGGGTGCGCTTCGGCTTGGCCGGTGCTTCCTCCGCAGCCGGTGCGATCGCCTCGATGCCGGGCGTCTCGATCGCGGCAGGAGCGGCGACCGGTTCGGTCACGGGCGCGTCGGCAGCCGGTGCTGCCTCTGCCGCAACCTTGGCGCGGGGGCGACGACGCGTCTTGGGCGCGGGCGCTTCCGCCGGTGCGGCCTCGGCAACCTCGACCAGGGCGGTCTCGGCCGGGGCCGGCTCGGCAGCGACCCCTACGACCGGCTCTGCCGCGGCGGTGTCAGCGGCGTCGGTCGCGACTTCTGCCTGGCCGGCCTCATCGCCGTTGCCATCACGGCGACGGTTGCGCCGTCCGCGACGATTGCGGCGACGACGGCCGCCTTCGGCTTCGCTCTCACCTTCGGCAGCGGCGACGGTTTCCTCGGCCGCTTCGTCCTGATCGGACTCGCTGTCGATCGACTCCGCGTCCTCCGGCTCGCTGAGATCGGCGTTCGAGGCGGGCGTTGCGTCCGCATCGCTGCGACCGCGACGGCCACGCCGGCGGCGGCGGCGACGGCCGCCCTCGCGATGCTCCTCAGACCGGGGCTCGTCGCTGCGCGCCTCATCCTCTTCCTCGCCGGCGAGGACCACTTCGTCCTCTTCTTCCTCGATCTCGTCGACGATATCGTCCTCGATCTCTTCGACCGGCGGATCGAACTTCGGCGGGTAAGCGGGCGGCGGGCCCGATGCCTCGACCAGCATGCGGGCGCCTTCCTGCTCGCCGTCGGGCAGGATCTCGACCGTGACGCCGTAGCGGTCCTCGATCTCGGCAATGTCGGCGCGCTTACGGTTGAGCACGTACACCGCTGCCTCGACGCTGGCGCGCAGCGTCAGGATCGAACCGCGGCCGCGTGCGGCTTCGTCCTCGATGAGGCGCAGCGCGCTGAGGCCCGCGGACGAGGCGGTGCGGACGAGGCCGGTGCCTTCGCAATGCGGGCAGGGGCGGGTGGAGGCTTCGAGCACGCCGGTGCGCAGGCGCTGGCGGCTCATTTCCATCAGGCCGAAGCTGGAGATGCGGCCAACCTGGATGCGGGCGCGATCGTTCTTCAGCGCCTCCTTCATCGCCTTCTCGACCTTCCGGACATTGGAATTGTTGTCCATGTCGATGAAGTCGATGACGACGAGGCCGGCCATGTCGCGCAGGCGCAATTGGCGGGCAATTTCCTGCGCCGCCTCAAGGTTCGTCGCGGTCGCGGTCTGCTCGATATTATGCTCGCGCGTCGACCGGCCGGAGTTGATGTCGATCGAGACCAACGCCTCGGTCGGGTTGATGACGAGGTAGCCGCCGGACTTCAGCTGCACCACCGGATGGTACATGGCGGCGAGCTGATCCTCGACATGGCAGCGCTGGAACAGCGGAATGGGATCGCTGTAATGCTTCACCCGCTTCGCGTGGCTCGGCATCAGCAGGCGCATGAATTCCTTGGCCTGGCGATAGCCGTCGTTGCCCTCGACGATGACCTCGTCGATGTCCTTGTTGTAGATGTCGCGGATCGCGCGCTTGATGAGATCGCTGTCGCCATAGATCAGCGCGGGGGCCGCACTGGTCAGCGTCTTTTCACGGATACCGTCCCACAGGCGGGCGAGGTAATCGAAGTCGCGCTTGATCTCGGTGCGGGTGCGGCTGAGGCCGGCGGTGCGCACGATGCAGCCCATCGAGGGCGGCAGCTCCAGCTCGGCCATGATCGATTTCAGGCGCTTGCGATCGGACGAATTGCTGATCTTCCGGCTGATCCCGCCGCCGTGCGACGTGTTGGGCATCAGCACGCAATAGCGGCCGGCGAGCGACAGATAGGTCGTCAGCGCCGCGCCCTTGTTGCCACGCTCTTCCTTCACGACCTGGACCAGCAGCACCTGGCGGCGGCGGATCACGTCCTGAATCTTGTAGCGGCGGCGCAGGTTCATACGGCGCTGGCGAAGCGCCTCGACCTGATCGTCGTTGATGCCGGTGGCCGAAGGGGTCGGGCGATCCTCGCCTTCCATCTCCTCGGCGACTTCGGGATCCATCCCGCCGTCATCCTCGAACCGCTCGAGATCATCCTCGTTGGCGTCGTCGGAATCGTCCTCGTGCGCTTCCTGTTCGGCGCGCAGCTTGGCTTCCTCGGCGGCATGCTCCGCCTCTTCGCGCAGCAGGGCTTCGCGATCTTCCTTGGGGATCTGGTAATAATCCGGGTGAATTTCCGAGAAGGCGAGGAAGCCGTGGCGGTTGCCGCCGTAGTCGATGAACGCCGCCTGCAGCGACGGTTCGACCCGGGTTACCTTGGCGAGATAGATATTCCCCTTGAGCTGCTTGCGCTCGGCACTCTCGAAATCAAACTCCTCGATGCGGTTTCCCTTGACGACTGCCACGCGGGTCTCTTCCCGGTGGCGTGCGTCGATCAGCATGCGCATGGTCATTATATGGTCTCCGCGCGCGGCTCGCGCCGCCGAACGGCGGGGCCACGCGATAAAAAGGCGCTGCCGGCCCCCTGTGGCCGGCAAAGCAAATGGTGGTGAACTGTGCCTTCGTGCGCCGCGCACGGCCGAGCAGCACGCCCTGGACCGAACCCGTATCCGCGCCGCCGGCGAGGGCCGGTCGGATCTGCGGTGCGGGGAAATGCGACATGCGAACGTCAACCTGGTTGCGCCGCGCCGGCGCGAACGGCCGGACGGGCGGTGGGTCGGCGGCGCGTCAAGGCAACGCGCAATCCGATCAAGATGATGCCTAGCATCTCAAGCGTCATTCGGCAACCGGAACGTCCTTGCCGGCGAAGCGGCAAGAATATGCCGAATGCCGCATTAACCGAATGCCGAAACCCTGGTTTGACACACAGAAGATAAGCCGGACGCCCCGGAGTAAAAGGGTTTGTTTCATGGCTTTTGGCTGGACCGGCCACCCCCCGGCGCGGCATAATCGGCGCGTGTCGTACATTCTCGCCTCGGCCGTCGGCATGATGCTTGCCGCGCCCAGCTGGGCCGCGACCGTCGAGCGTGTCGAGATCAAGGACGGCCGAGTATTGATCCGGTTCGATGAAGCGGTGCGCGGTGCATCAAGCTTCGTGCTGGACGGGCCGCAGCGGATCGCGGTGGACATCGACGGCGCGCGCCCGGGCCAATCCGACCAGGGCGAGCGATATGTGACGCGGGTACGCCAGGGCTGGCGGGGCAGCGATGGCGCGCGGGTGGTGCTGGATCTGGCGCAGCCGATGGTCGTGTCGAAGGGCAAGTTCGAGGACGACGGGCGCACGCTGGAACTGTCGCTGCGCCAGGTGGATGCGCAGCACTTCTCCGCGGCCAGCAATGCCTCGCCGTTGAGCTTCCTCCCGTTCGGCTGGGGCGAGAAGCGGCCGAAGTACAAGGTGTCGATCCCGGTGCCGCCGGCGAAGAAAAGCGTGCTGCCGCGGGTGCAGGGCGATGACAGCCGCCCGCTGGTGGTGATCGACGCCGGGCATGGCGGCAACGATCCGGGCGCGATCAACCCGGAAACGGGGCTGCGCGAAAAGGACGTGACGCTGAAGATTGCGAAGGCGATCCGCGACGAACTGCTCGCGTCGGGCCGCGTGCGCGTGGCGCTGACGCGGGAGGATGACCGGTACATCCTGCACCGCGAGCGCTTTGGCGTGGCGCGACGGCTGCGGGCGGACCTGTTCATCTCGATCCATTGCGACAGCGTCGGTTCGGGCGACGCATCCGGCGCCACGGCCTACACCCTGTCAGACATCGCTTCCGACAAGGAAGCCGCCCGGCTCGCCTCGCGCGAGAACAAGTCGGACATCATCGCCGGCGTCGACCTCGACGAGAGCGACGACGTCTCCTCGATCCTGATCGATCTGACGCAGCGCGAGACGATGAACGCCTCCGCCGGGTTCGCGCGGCTGCTGGGGCGCGAGGCGAAGCCGCTCATCCCGACCAAGCAGAACTTCCACCGCATGGCATCGCTGCTGGTGCTGAAGGCGCCGGACATGCCATCGATCCTGTTCGAGACGGGTTATATCTCCAATCCGCAGGACGCCGCCTTCCTCGACAGCCGCGAGGGGCGCACGCGTGTGGCGCAGAGCGTTAGGCGCGCGGTGGAAGTCTACTTCGCGCGGCGGTTGACGCAGACCGCAGCCCGATGAGGGCAGGGGCAGCGCGTCCGCCGCGGGCAACTGCTTGGCCGAGCGTTGTTGCCAGCCCTGCGCCTGCTCCCTAAACACCGGCGCCGCGTATGGCGTCGACACCTCCCGAACCGAACAAGCTGCGGCTGCGCCGCATGAGCGGCGGCATCGCCGAGCGGCTGGCGCCGATCTGGGGGCGGCGCTGGGTGAAGCTGCTGACGGCGCTTGCCGTGCTCGGCATGGTCGTTTTTGGCGGCTTCTGGTACGTCGTGACCCGCGATCTGCCATCGGTGGAGCAGCTTCGGACCTACGAACCGCCGCTGCCGACCAACGTGCGCTCGATCGATGGTGGTCCGATCTATTCCTACGCCCGCGAGCGGCGCGTGGAACTGTCGTTCAACGAATATCCCAAGATGCTGGTGAACGCTTTCCTCGCGGCCGAGGACAAGACCTTCTTCGAGCATCACGGCGTGGACTATCCCGGGCTTGCCGGTGCAGTGGTCGATTATGTGTCGAAGCTGGGGAGCGGGCGGCGCGCGCGCGGCGGCTCGACGATCACCCAGCAGGTGGCGAAGAACCTGCTGATCGGAAACGAATATTCGCCCACCCGCAAGATGCGCGAGGCGATTCTGGCGTGGCGCATCGAGGATACGCTGACCAAGCCGCAGATCCTGGAGCTGTACCTCAACCAGATCTTCCTTGGCCGGAACGCGTACGGTGTCGAGGCGGCGGCGCATGCCTATTTCGACAAGGAACTGAGCGAGCTGGATCTGGCGCAGATGGCGTATCTTGCCATCCTTCCCAAGGGGCCGGCGAACTACGATCCGTTCCGCAACACCCAGCGCGCGATCGACCGGCGCAACTGGGCGTTGGGCGAAATGGAGAAGAACGGCTTCATCACCACGCAGCAGAAGCTGGCGGCGCAGGCAGAACCGATCGGCGCGATCACGCGCCGCACGCCCAAGTTCGAGCGCGTCGGCGGCTATTTCGTGGAAGAAGTGCGCCGCGAACTGATCAACAAGTTCGGCGAGACGGCGCGCGACGGGCCGTACAGCGTCTATTCCGGCGGCCTGTGGGTGCGCACGTCGCTCGATCGCAACGTGCAGGAAGCGGCGGCTCAGGCACTTCGTGATGGCCTGCTACGCTACGACCGCGGGCGTGGGTTCTCGGGGCCGCTGCGGCACGTCGAGATTACGGACGGACGCTGGCAGGGGGCGCTGCTCGATACCAATATCGCACTCGATTATGCCGACTGGCGCGCCGCCATCGTCATTTCGCGGGATGCGAGCGCGGCCCGGATCGGGTTCGCGGACGGGACGGAAGGCACCCTGCCGCGCTCCGCCGCGCAGATGCCGCTGCGTGGCAAGGGCACGCCGGCGTTCGGCACGCTGAAGGAAGGCGACATCATCGCGGTGGCGCCGGCCGGGGGTAGCAGCTTCGCGCTGCGATCGGTGCCGAAGATTTCAGGCGGGTTCGTGGTGCAGGAGCCGCAAAGCGGGCGGATCCTGGCGATGCAGGGCGGGTTCGACGCATCGCTCCAATCGTTCAATCGCGCGACGCAGGCGATGCGCCAGCCCGGATCGACGATCAAGCCGATCGTCTATGCGGCGGCGCTGGAGCACGGCATGACGCCCGCCTCGATCATCGTCGACGGTCCGTTCTGCGTCTATCAGGGCGCGCGGCTTGGGCAGAAGTGCTTCCGCAACTTCGGCAATTCGCGCGGTGCGGGCCCGCGGACGATGCGCTGGGGCGTCGAGCAATCGCGCAACCTGATGACGGTGCGGGCAGCCGCCAGCACCGGCATGAGCAACGTCGTCAAGCTGATGAAGGCGCTGGAGGTCGGCGATTACGAGCCGTACCTTTCCTATGCGCTGGGCGCCGGCGAGACGACCGTGATGAAGATGGTCAACGCTTATGGCGTGTTGGCCAATCATGGCCGCTGGCATGCGCCGTCGCTGATCGATTTCGTGCAGAACCGGCGCGGCCAGGTGATCTGGCCGGAGAACTGGCGCGCGTGCGATCGCTGCAACATGCCGGAATGGGACGGCAAGCCGATGCCGCGGCCGGTAACGCGTGGCCGCCAGGTGCTGGACGCCATGTCCGCCTACCAGATGGTGCACATCGCCGAGGGCGTGATCCAGCGCGGGACCGCGACCACGCTGCGTGACCTCGATCGCCCGATCTTCGGCAAGACCGGCACGAATTCGGGCCCGAAGGACGTGTGGTTCATCGGCGGCACGCCGCAGATGGTGGCCGGCGTCTACATCGGTTACGATTCGCCAGTGAACCTTGGGGGCTACGCACAGGGCGGCACGCTCGCGGCGCCGATCTTCAAGCAATGGGCGCAGAAGGCGTATGAGGGGATGGAAGTGCTGCCGTTCCGCGCGCCCGCCGGCATCCGCATGGTGCGGATCGACCGCGCGAGCGGGCGCCCTGTCTACGGCACCTTCCCGACCGACAGCGATCCCAAGGCATCGGTGATCTGGGAGGCGTTCAAGCCGCAGGCCGAGGCGCGCCGTGCGCCGCGCCGCACCGGCCCGGCACCGGCGGCGACCGAAAAGGCGAGCAGCGGCGAGCAGAAGAAGGCAAGCGACAGCGACTTCCTGCAGCGCGAGGGCGGCATCTACTAGAGCCATAACGGGCGGCATTGTGTCGTCGTTGTTGAGGCCCTAAGTCCGCCAACCAAATCGTCATCCCAGCGCAGGCCGGGATCTCCCGCCACTGACGCGTTGCTCGTGCCGCAGGGGATTCCCGACTTGTGCTGGACTGACGCCAGAAGCGGAGAATAACCATGCGCGCTGAAGCGCAGGCCCATGTCGACACGATCAACGAGGCGTTGGCTTTGGTGCGGCGGTTCCTCGACTGGGATCGTGCCGTGCGGCGGCTGGACGAACTGAATGCGCGTGTCGAGGATCCGACGCTGTGGGAGAACCCCAAGGCGGCGCAGGACGTGATGCGCGAGCGCCGCCGGCTGGACGAGGCGATTACGGCGACGCGCGCGATCCAGCGCGAAATGTCCGACACGGTCGAGCTGATCGAGATGGCAGAGGCCGAGGGTGACGAGGAGATGGCGCAGGAGGGCACCCAGGCCCTGGCGCAGCTCGCGCGCAAGGCGACCGAGGACAAGGTGAAGGCGCTGCTGGCCGGCGAGGCCGACGGCAACGACACCTATATCGAGATCAACGCCGGCGCTGGCGGCACCGAGAGCCAGGACTGGGCCGAGATGCTGCAGCGGATGTACACCCGCTGGGCCGAGCGGCGCGGCATGAAGGTGGAGCTGATCGACTATCACGCCGGCGAGCAGGCGGGGATCAAATCGGCCACGCTGCTGATCAAGGGCGAGAACGCCTATGGCTATGCCAAGGTGGAAAGCGGCGTTCACCGCCTGGTGCGGATCAGCCCGTACGACAGCTCCGCGCGCCGCCACACCAGCTTCTCCAGCGTCTGGGTCTATCCGGTGATCGACGATTCGATCGACATCGAGATCAACGACAGCGAGCTGCGCATCGATACCTATCGTGCGTCGGGCGCCGGCGGTCAGCACATCAACACGACCGATTCGGCGGTGCGCATCACCCACTTGCCGACCGGCATCGTCGTGGCGTGCCAGAACCAGCGATCGCAGCACAAGAACAAGGCGGAGGCGTATAACCAGCTGCGCGCCCGCCTGTACGAGCACGAGTTGCGCAAGCGCGAGGAAGAGGCGAACGCCGTCAACGCGACCAAGACCGACATCGGCTGGGGCCACCAGATCCGCTCGTACGTGCTTCAGCCGTACCAGTTGGTGAAGGACCTGCGCACCGGTGCCACTTCCACCTCGCCCAGCGACGTGCTTGACGGGGATCTCGACGAGTTCATGGCCGCGGCGCTGGCGCAGCGCGTGACGGGCGAGGCTGTCGAGGTGGAGGACGTGGAATAAGGATGAGCCGGGGGACGACGCTTCGCTGTGGGGGGATGCGGGGCGGAGCCATGCCCCGGCGCGGTGCGCCGTACCTGCGCGTGGGGCTGATCGCGGCGATCGCGTCGAGCGCGCTGCTTCTTGCCGCCTGTGACGGCGGCGAGCCGCTGATCAAGAAAGAGCCGAAGGATCCCGGCCCGTTCCCCGCGGCGGACCGGCCGGTCGCCCATATCGTCTCGTCGCGCTGGTCGAACGAGGAAGCGCGTGACCGGGTGAACGAGGCGGGCACCGTCATGGTGCTCGCCAAGATCAGGCCGGGCATGACGGTCGCCGATATCGGCGCGGGCGAAGGCTATTACACGATCCGTCTGGCGCAGAAGGTGGGCGAGGACGGCCGCGTTCTGGCGCAGGACATCATGCCCGCGACGCGCGACGCGCTGGCGGAACGTGTCGCGCGCGAGCGGCTGGACAATGTCAGCGTCAAGCTGGGCGAGCCGGCCGATCCCAAGCTGCCCGAGGCGAGCTTCGACCGGATCTTCATGGTCCACATGTACCATGAGATTGCGCAGCCGTATGAGTTCCTGTGGCGGATGCGCCCGTCGCTGAGACCGGGCGGGCTGGTGGTTGTGGTGGACGCGAACCGCAGTACCGTCGATCACGGCACCCCGCCGGCATTGCTGAAATGCGAGTTTGCCGCGGTCGGCTATCAACTCGTCGCGATGCAGCCGATGCCGTCAGCCGGCGGCTATTTCGCGACCTTCACCGCGCGCGGCGCGCGGCCGGAACCGAGCGCAATCCAGTCGTGCCGTCTGCAGCCGTCACAGCAGCCCGCGCGCGCGGAAGCTGACGCTGGCACCGGCGGCCAGCACGAGATGGTCGACCAGCCGAATCCCTAAAGCGTCGAGCGCCGCCGCCAGTCGGCGCGTGGTGCGCAGATCCTCCGCCGAGGGCTCGGGATCGCCGGACGGGTGGTTGTGGGCCATCATCACGTCCTGCGAATCATGCGCCATCGCCAGTGCGGTGACGGTGCGCAGCGACACGTCCACGCGCGAGGCGCTTGTGGAGGGCATGTGATGCAGGCCGAGCGCCGCGCCTCCCTTGTTCAGGAAGATGAAGGCGACCGATTCGGTTTTCCCGGCCGCGATCGCCAAGAGGTGCGGGAGGATCACCGGGTCGATGCCGTGCATGGGATGGGGGTGGGGCGGCGATGCCTGCCGCGGCAAGAGAACCCCGCCGATCCGGACTCGTCACTTGGCGCGGTGGACCAATCGATTTAGCGTCGCCTCATGCGCCAATACCTCGACCTCATGGCCCGTGTGCTCGATTCGGGTGCCCGGCAGATGGACCGCACCGGGACTGGAACGCTCAGCGTGTTCGGCCATCAGATGCGCTTCGACCTGGCGGAAGGCTTCCCGGTGTTGACCACCAAGAAGCTGCACCTCCGATCGATCATCATCGAGCTTCTGTGGTTCCTGCGCGGCGACACCAATGTCCGTTGGTTGCAGGAGCGCAAGGTGAGCATCTGGGATGAGTGGGCGGACGAGAAGGGCGACCTTGGACCGGTCTATGGCAAGCAGTGGCGCGACTGGGTGACTGCCGACGGGCGCCACATCGACCAGATCAAGGGCTTGATCGAGGACATCCGCACCAACCCTGCCTCGCGCCGGCAGATCGTCACCGCGTGGAACCCCGGGGACCTCCACGCCATGGCGCTGGCGCCGTGCCACTGCCTGTTCCAGACCCATGTGGCGAACGGACGGCTGTCGCTTCAGCTTTACCAACGTTCCGCGGACATCTTCCTTGGGGTGCCGTTCAACATCGCCAGCTATGCCCTGCTGACCCATATGCTGGCGCAGCAATGCGGGCTGGAGCCGGGAGAGTTCATCTGGACCGGCGGCGATTGCCACCTTTATTCCAACCATCTGGAGCAGGCGCGGCTTCAATTGACCCGCGAGCCGACCGCGCTGCCGCGGCTCGAGATCCTGCGAAAGCCGCCGGCGATCGACCAGTATGAATATGAGGATTTCGTGCTTCACGGCTATGAAGCGCAGGCGCATATCAAGGCGCCGGTGGCCGTCTGACGGAGGAGGTGCAGCAGAGTTCAGCGGGCGTTCAGCCTTGACGACTACAAACGTAATCGTTAGGGAGACGATGCCATGCGGGACTATGTCATCACCATCGCCACCGCCACGCTCGCAGCCTGGCTGTTGCAATCGGGCGCGCCCCAGCCGTGCCAGGGGAACACGCCCATGATCGCGGAGCGCAGCGTTCGATGACGATCACGTTCCATCTCGCGCGGGCGCGCAATGGCGTGATCGGTCGGGATGGAGGGCTCCCCTGGCGGCTGCCGGCTGACCTGAAGCGGTTCAAGGCGCAGACCATCGGACGCCCGATGATCATGGGGCGCAAGACGTTCGATAGTTTTCCGTCGCCGCTGCCCGGCCGCCGCCATATCGTGTTGACGCGTGACGCGGCCTGGCAGGCGGAAGGGGCGGAGGTGGTGCACTCGCCCGACGCGGCGCTGGCGCTGGCCGGCGAGGATGCCGCCGTGATCGGCGGGGCGGACGTCTTCGCGCTGTTCCTCGATCGCGCCGACCGGATCGAACTGACCGAAGTTCATGCCGATCCCGATGGGGACACGATCGTTCCCGCCTTCACCGGCTGGCGCGAGGTCTTCCGCGAGGATCATGCCGCGGATGGCGACCGGCCGGGCTATAGCTTCGTGACACTGGTGCGCTGACGTACAGCCCGCTATGCGCCGGCGGCGATGGAGCGGCAGGGGTTGATACGGCTGGATGCGGGCACGACGCTGCCCGCCGAGCTGCGTGGCGGGATCGTCGCGCTGGGCAATTACGATGGCTTCCATCTCGGGCACCAGGCAGTCGTCGGCCGCGCGATCGAGCGGGCGCGGCGTGAGGGGCGGCCGGCGCTGGTCGCGACGTTCGACCCGCATCCGATGCGCTATTTCGCGCCCGACGCGCCCTGGTTCCGCCTGACGACGCTGGAGCAGCGCGCGGCATTGATGCGTGATGCCGGCGTCGATGCGGTGCTGGTGTTCCAGTTCGATGCGCGCCTTGCGGCGCTTTCCGCCGAGGAATTCGTGACGACTCATCTCGTCGGCCAGCTGGGCGTCGGCGGGGTGGTGACGGGGGAGGATTTCACCTTCGGCAAGGGGCGCAGCGGCGACGTTGCGGCGCTGGCCGCGCTTGGCGCGGTTCATGGGTTCAGCGCGGATGCGGTCGGCGCGGTGACGCTGGATGGCGAGATCGTTTCCTCCACCCGCATCCGCGCGGCGCTGCGCGACGGACGGCCGGCGGACGCGGCGCGGCTGCTGACGCGGCCGTTCACGATCGCGGGCGAGGTGCGACACGGCGACAAGCTGGGCCGCGAGATCGGCTATCCGACGGCGAACGTCGATCTCGGCAACTACCTGCGGCCGGCCTATGGCATCTATGCCGTGCGCGTGAAGCTGCCCGACGGGCGCTGGCATGACGGCGCGGCGAACCTTGGCATCCGTCCAAGCTTCGACCCGCCCAAGGAATTGCTGGAGCCGTACCTGTTCGATTTCTCGGGCGATCTTTACGGCCAGACGATCGAGGTGGCGCTGATCGAGTTCCTGCGGCCGGAGGCGAAGTTCGACAGCCTCGACGCGCTGAAGGCGCAAATGGCAGCGGATTGCGACCGCGCCCGGGCGCTGCTGCGCACCGTGTGATCGTCGCGCGCGGCAAAGCGCACGAACGGTTTTGTGAAAGCCCGCGGTTCCGCTAAGGGCGCGAGCTTCTATGGCCGACGAAAACACCACCGCACGCGAGACCGATCAGAAGGATTGGCGCGACACCGTCTTCCTGCCGAAGACCGACTTCCCGATGAAGGCGGGCCTGCCGCAAAAGGAGCCTGCGATTCTGGAGCGGTGGCAGCGGCTGGGCCTGTACCAGCGGCTGCGTGAGCAGCGTGCGGATCGTGAGAAGTTCATCCTTCACGATGGCCCACCCTATGCCAATGGCGATATGCACATCGGCCATGCGCTGAACCATATCCTGAAGGACATGGTGGTGCGCACCCAGACGTTGCTGGGGAAGAACGCGCCCTACGTTCCCGGCTGGGATTGCCACGGCCTGCCGATCGAGTGGAAGGTCGAGGAAGAATATCGCAAGAAGAAGCTGAACAAGGACGAGGTGCCGCCGGCGGAATTCCGCGCCGAATGCCGCGCCTATGCCCAGAAATGGGTCGATACGCAGCGCGAGCAGCTGAAGCGGCTGGGCGTCAACGGCGACTGGGACAAGCCGTATCTGACGATGGACTTCGCCGCCGAGGCGACCATCGTGTCCGAGCTGATGAAGTTCGCCGAGACGGGGCAGCTGTATCGCGGCGCAAAGCCGGTGATGTGGAGCCCGGTCGAGAAGACCGCACTGGCCGAGGCCGAGGTCGAATATGAGGACGTGGTGTCGACGCAGATCGACGTTGCGTTCGAGATCACCGAGGCGCCGAACGCGCCGGAGCTGGTCGGCGCCCATGCGGTGATCTGGACCACCACGCCGTGGACGATCCCCGTGAACCAGGCGCTCGCCTACGGGCCGGAGGTCGAATACGTCCTCGCCCGCTTCGACGACATGGTGGAAGGGCCGCGCACCCTGCTGGTGGCGCGCGATCTGCTGGAGAGCTTCGGCGCGCGGATCGGCCACCCGGTGGTGGTGAAGATCGGCGATGCGGCGGGCACGGTGACCGTGCTGGCGGCGTTCAGCGGCGAGAAGCTGGCGGGCGCGGTGGCGCGTCACCCGATGCATGAACTGGGCGGCTTCTTCGCCAAACCGCGTCCGTTCCTGCCGGGCGATTTCGTCACCACCGACGCGGGCACTGGCCTCGTCCACATGGCGCCCGACCATGGCGAGGACGATTTTGAGCTGTGCAAGGCGCATGGCATCGATCCGGTCTTCGCGGTGGATGCCGGCGGCATGTACCGCCCGGACTGGCTGTGGCTGGGCGGGCAGGGCAGCGTCATCAACAAGAAGTTCGTCGCCGCTGACGGGCCGATCTGCACCGACCTCAGCGAAGCGGGCGCGCTGATCGCGGCGAGCGACGATTTCAAGCACAGCTACCCGCATTCCTGGCGTTCCAAGGCGAAGGTGATCTTCCGTTGCACGCCGCAATGGTTCATCGCCGTCGACAAGCCAATTAAGGCCAGCTCAGGCGAACCTAAGCCGAATACGGGCAGGGACCCGATCACGGCGCTTCTGACCACGTCCGCTGCCGTGGGGTATCTTAGCGGCAATGAAGAAGAACTGATCGCAGCCACTGGTGTGGAGCGTCCAGAGACTCCCGGACTTGAACAAGCAAAACGTCTATCTGGTCCGGCGCAGAATGCAGGTGACACCCTCCGCAACCGCGCCATCGCCGCGATCGCGGCCACGCGCTTCGTGCCGGAGAAGGGGCGCAACCGCATCGGCGCGATGGTCGAGGGGCGGCCCGACTGGGTGATCAGCCGGCAGCGCGCCTGGGGCGTGCCGATCGCGTTGTTCGTGCATCGTGCGACGGGCGAATTGCTGGTCGATCCGGCAGTGAACGCGCGCATCGTCGACGCCTTCCGCGAGAAGGGCGTCGATGCCTGGACCGACGAGGCCGCCGCGGGCTTCCTTGGCGAGGGACGCGATCCGGCCGATTACGAGCGGGTTACCGACATTCTCGACGTGTGGTTCGATTCGGGCTGCACCCATGCCTTCGTGCTGGAAAGCGGGCGCTGGCCGGAATTGTCATGGCCGGCGGATCTCTACCTCGAGGGGTCGGACCAGCATCGCGGCTGGTTCCAGTCGTCGCTGCTGGAAAGCTGCGGCACGCGCGGGCGGGCGCCTTATGATGCGGTGCTGACGCACGGCTTCACGATGGATGCCAAGGGCATGAAGATGTCCAAGAGCCTCGGCAACACGATCAACCCGCTTGATCTGATGCGCGATTATGGCGCGGACATCCTGCGGCTGTGGGCGCTGTCGGTCGATTTCACCGAGGATCACCGCATCGGCAAGGAAATCCTGGCCGGTGTCGCTGACCAGTATCGCAAGCTGCGCAATACCTTCCGCTACCTCCTGGGCGCGCTCGACGGGTTTGACGAGGCGGAGAAGCTGCCGGTGGCGGAATGGCCGGAACTGGAGCGGTACATGCTCCATCTGGTCCATGCGCTGGACCAGCAGCTGCGCCGTGCGATCGCTGATTACGACTTCAACGGCTATGTCCGCCTTCTGAGCGATTTCGCCAACGAGGATCTGTCGGCGTTCTTCTTCGATATCCGCAAGGATTCGCTCTATTGCGACGCGCCGACGGATACGAAGCGCCGGGCGTACCGAACCATGCTGGACGTGCTGTTCCACGCGATGGTGCGCTGGGCTGCGCCGGTGCTGGTCTTCACCGCCGAGGAAGTGTGGCAATCGCGCTTCCCGAGCGAGGATGGCTCGGTTCACTTCCTCGACTGGCCGGAACTGCCGGCGGAAGCGGGCGAGGACGTCAGCGCCCGCTGGCTGGAGGTGCGCCGCCTTCGTGAGCGCGTGACCGAGGCGATCGAGCCGCTGCGCCGCGAGAAGATCGTGCGTTCCAGCCTGGAGGCGAACGTGACCGTGCCCGAAACGCCGCTGTCCGTCGATGCGCTGGCCGAGGCGTTCATCGTGGCGAAGGTATCGCCGGGCGATGAGGTGACGGTGAGCCGGACCGATTACCACAAGTGCGGGCGCTGCTGGCGCCTGCTGCCCGAAGTTGTCGAGGACAGCGCCCTGTGCGGCCGCTGCGCCGAGGTGGTTGGCGAGGTGGCGGCGTGAAGCGCAGCGTGCCTGTTGCCGGCCTCGTCGCCGCGGCAGTCGTGTTCGTGCTCGACCAGCTGATCAAATGGGTGGTGACCGGGCCGCTCGGCATCAACTTCCTGGGTGCCTCGCGCGAGATCGTGTCGTTCTTCGATCTGCGGTTCGTGCAGAACATGGGCGTGAGCCTTGGCCTGCTGCGCGCGGAGAGTGAGTTCGCGCGCTGGGGCCTGGTGGTGATGACCGCGGCAATCGCCGGCGCCGTCACCTTCTGGATGTGGCGCGAGGAGAAGGCGGCCGACAAGCTGGCGCTCGGCCTGGTGCTCGGTGGGGCGCTCGGCAATATCGTCGACCGGGTGCGGTTCGGCTATGTCGTGGACTTCGCCGACCTGCACTTCGGCGAATGGCGGCCGTTCCTCGTCTTCAACGTCGCGGATGCGGCGATCACCATCGGCGTGCTCATTCTGCTGGCGCGGGCGCTGCTGATCCGCGATAAGCCGGCGGCAAAGCCGGACAAGATGGCTTCGGAGAATGTGAATGCGTAAGTCGATCGTCATGGGCGCAGTCCTCGCGGTGACGCTGGCCGGGTGCGCGAGCAACGGCCTCGATCGTGACCGTCCGGACGAATTCGCGGTGGCGCGCCAGCCCTCGCTGATCATCCCGCCCGATTTCGCGCTGGTGCCGCCGACCCCGGGCGCGGCGCGCGTCCAGTCCGCCACCTCGGCGCAGTCGCAGACGCTGGAGGCGCTGTTCGGCAGCGCCCCGCGTAGCGCCGGCGAGCGCTCGGTGGTTCAGGCGGCGGGCGGCGATACGGTGGATGCCGGCATTCGCTCCTCCGCCGGTGATCCCGACACCAACGTCGTCGACAAGGGGCAGACGACGCGGGACATCATCGCGGCGCCCGAAGGCGATGGCCAGGACGCCCGCGCCAACGCGCCGCGCTGACGCCTTCGCTCCGCGGCAGCGGGGCAATATGATATGACGCCCCGGGCGACGGCCCGGGGACTTGTCCAACGATGCGGTTCTTAGCCGCGGGCTGCGGCGAAGCGCTTCAGCCCTTCTTCGAGATCCGCGATGAGATCGGCCGGATCCTCGAGCCCGATCTGGAGCCGCACCAGCGGGCCGGCGAAGCTGGGCGCGGTCGCAGTGCGATAACGCTGTGGATCGACGGGGATCGCGAGGCTTTCGAACCCGCCCCAGGAATAGCCGATTCCGAAATGGACGAGGCCATCGATCAGCGCCGCGCGCGCCGCCTCGTCCCCGCCTGAGAGAACGAAGGAGAATAGCCCGCTCGATCCGCGGAAATCGCGGGCGAACAGGTCGTGGCCTCGGCACGTCTCCAGCGCAGGGTGGAGCACGCGATCCACCTCCGGCCGGGTTTCCAGCCAGCGCGCGATCTGAAGTGCGCTTGACTGATGCTGGGCGAGGCGCACCGCCATGGTGCGAAGCCCGCGCGCGCCAAGCCAGGCGTCGTCGGGGCTGGCGACCTGGCCAAGCTGGAAGCTCGTCTCGCGCAGCTTGCGCCAGTGCGAAGGCGCCGCTGTCACGCTGCCGAGCATCACGTCCGAATGGCCGACGACATATTTGGTGCAGGCGAGGATCGAGAGATCGACGCCATGCTCCAGCGCGCGGAAGTGGAGCGGCGTCGCCCAGGTATTGTCGAGGATCGCCGTCACGCCGCGTGCCTTGGCCGCCGCGGTGATCGCGGGCACGTCCTGCACCTCGAAGGTGAGGCTTCCGGGGCTTTCCATGAAGATCGCGCGGGTCCGCTCGCCGATCATGTCCGCGATGCCGGCCCCGATCAGCGGATCGTAGAAGCGTGTCGTGATGCCGAAGCGTTTCAGCAGGCCATCAGCCATCGAGCGGGTGGGATCATAGGCCGAATCGACCAGCAGCAGCTCGTCACCCGGTGACAGGACGGAGAGGAGGGCGGCAGCGATCGCGGCGACGCCCGAGGGATAGAGGAAGGTCGCCTCTGCACCCGGCTCCAGTTCGGTCAGCGCATCGGCGAGGCTCCACTGCGTCGGTGCCCCGCGCCGGCCGTAGAACAGGCGGTGGTGGGTGTCCCGACCGCCAGCGGCGCGCAGTTCGGCGACCGAGCCATAGAGATGCGTCGATGCACGCCAGACCGGCGGATTGACCACACCTTGCGTCCATTCCGGGCGCCGGCCGGCGGCGACGACGCGGGTGGCATCGCCGATCGTGCGGTCAGCCGTGTCGCGATCCTTGCTCATGCGCCGCGCGCCTTCGGGGTGGCGGGATCCGCGCCCCATTCGGCCCAGCTGCCGTCGTAGATCGGCACCTCCCGGCCGAGCATATGCGCGGCAAAGGCGATGACTGCAGCGGTCACGCCGGACCCGCACGTGGCAACCATCGGCCGATCAAGGTCGATGCCGCCGTCGCGGAACACCGCCTCCAGTTCATCGCCGCGCTTCCAGCTGCCGTCGGCGTGAAAGAAGCGGGCGTAATGGAGGTTGGTGGAACCGGGTATGTGGCCGGGTTCCACGCCGGGGCGCGGCTCGGGCTCGGCGCCAGCGAAGCGGCTGGGGGAGCGAGCGTCGACGATCTGCTCGCTACCGCTCGCCAGCGCTGCCTTCATCTGCGCCAGGTCGCGGATGCCGGCGCCGCGATCCCGTACCGTGATGTGCCTCGGCTTCGGCGCCGCGTCGCCCGTAGCCATCGGCCGGCCTTCGGCTTGCCACTTTGCGAAGCCGCCATCGAGCAGCGCAACATCGGTAAGCCCGAAGCTGCGCAGCATCGCCCAGCCGCGCGCGGCCGTGTGGTGCGGCGAGTTGTCGTAGAGGACGATGCGCGTGCCATCGCCGAGACCTAGCCGACCCATGCGGCTGGCGAACTTCTCGGGCGGAGGAAGCATCATCGGTACGTCGGCGGCGGCATCGACGATCTCGGCAAGGTCGAGGAACACCGCACCAGGGATGTGCGCGGCGCGGAACTCCGCGGCGGCGTCCCGATGCTCGGTGGGGAGGAACCAGCTGCAGTCGGCGATGCGCAGATCGGGCGCGCCGCTTTGAGCGGCGAGCCATTCAGTCGAAACGAGGGCGTCCATGAGCGCCTTCTTAGTCTCATGCGGCGCGTTGTCGAAGGGCGGCGCACCGGTGAACTGGCGCGGGCGGGCGCTCGCGCCTATCTGGCGGCGCATGACACTCCACCTCGGCAAGAATTCCGCGCTGCCCACCTCTCCGGAAGAAGCGGTGCTGGACTATGTTCCTAATCCCCGCCTGGGACGCACCTATCTGGTCCGCTTCGTGACGCCCGAGTTCACGTCGCTGTGCCCGGTGACCGGCCAGCCGGATTTCGCGCACATCGTGATCGACTACGTGCCGGGCGAGACGATCGTCGAATCGAAATCGCTGAAGCTGTTCCTCGGTAGCTTCCGCAACCACGCCGCCTTTCACGAGGATTGCACCGTGGGCATCGGTGAACGGCTGGTGGCGGAAATGGCGCCGCGGTGGCTGCGCATCGGCGGCTACTGGTATCCGCGTGGCGGGATTCCGATCGACGTTTTCTGGCAAACGGGCGCGCCGCCGGCCGACCTGTGGGTGCCCGACCAAGGCGTCCCCTCGTATCGCGGTCGCGGCTGATCCCGCTTTTATTTCAGAATCTTGTTGCGGTGCATCAAACGCCGCAACCTTCCTGCCCCTTACCCGTTGTCCGGAACGTGAACGCCCTGTGAATGGCGTTCCGTAAACAGCGAAGGCATTAGAGGATGAACGACACGGTCGAAACGAACACCGTCGCGCGTATCGCGCTCATCGGCAATTTCCTGCCCCGCAAGTGCGGGCTGGCGACGTTCACGACCGACACGTTCAATGCTCTGAAAAGCCGCTATCCGGATCTGGCGGTGGACGTCTATGCGATGGACGATCACCCCGGGCGTTACGATTATCCGCCCGAAGTCACCGACACGATCCCGCAGCAGGACCGTGCGGCGTACCTGGATGTCGCGCGCAAGATCGAGGCTTCAGGCGCGCAGGCGATCTGGGTGCAGCACGAATATGGCATCTACGGCGGCGCGGCGGGTGAATTTATCCTGGCGCTGCTCGATCGCACCACGCTGCCGTTAATCGTTACGCTTCACACCGTGCTTGAAAAGCCGAGCGCGGATGAGCGCGCGGTGATGGAGGGGCTGCTGCGGCGCGCGTCGAAAGTGATCGTTATGGCCGAGCGCGGCGGTGAGATCCTGACGCGTGTCTACGGCGCGAATCCGCGCTCGATCGTCAACATTCCGCACGGCGTGCCCGATCGCCTGTTCGCCGACCCCGCGACGTTCAAGCCGCGCTTTGGCTGGGAAGGCCGCCGCGTCATCCTCACCTTCGGTCTGCTCGCGCCCGGCAAGGGCATCGAGACGGTGATCGAAGCGATGCCGGAGGTGGTCGCGAAGCATCCGGATGCGACCTACGTCGTGCTCGGCGCGACGCACCCCAATCTGGTGGCGCATGAAGGCGAGAAATACCGCGACAGCCTGAAGGCGCTCGCACGGTCGAAGGGCGTCGAGCACAATGTCGCGTTCATCGATGCCTTCGTCGAGCAGGACGATCTGATCGACTATCTCCAGGCGTCCGACCTCTATGTTACGCCGTATCTGAACCCGGCGCAGATCACGAGCGGCACGCTCTCCTATGCCGTGGGCGTCGGCAAGGCGGTGATTTCCACGCCCTATGTCCATGCGACCGAGATCTTGGCGGACGGGCACGGCGTTCTCGTGGACTTCCGCGATTCGGCGGCGATCGCTCAGGCGATCAACGACCTGCTCGGCAATGACGATCGCCGGATCAAGCTGTCCCAGCGCGCTTATGATCGCGGACGGACGATGACCTGGTCGCGCGTCGCGGAGCGGGCGATAGGCGAGATCGAGCAGATCGTCGCGACGAAGCCGGCGCGGATTGCCGCCCCGTCGGCGATGAAGCCGCTGGACCCTGACATCTCGGCGGTCGAGCGGATGAGCGATTCGACCGGCATGCTCCAGCATTCGATCTACTCGGTGCCGGACCGCCGCCATGGCTATTGCATCGACGACAATGCGCGCGCGCTCATCCTGATGTGTGCGATCGACAAGCTGGACGAGACGGTGCGCGACAAGTGGACGACGGTATACGCCTCGTTCGTCCAATATGCCTGGAACCCGGAGAAGCGCCGCTTCCGCAACTTCATGAACTTCGATCGCACGTGGTGCGAGGACGTCGGCTCCGAGGATTCCAACGGCCGCGCATTGTGGGCGCTTGGCGTCACTGCGCGTGACGCACGTTCGCGCAAGCACCGCGACTGGGCGACGATGATGTTCGACATGACGGCAAGCCTCGCGTTCGAGCTGGGCAGCCCGCGCGCGCAGTCGTTCGCCATGCTGGGGGCGGCTGCGATGCTCGAGGCGTCGCCCGGCCACCAGCTTGCCCGCTCGATCCTGGAGCGATTCCCGAACGAGCATCTCGCCCTGCTCGATACGGCGCGCCGCCCCGACTGGGTGTGGTTCGAGGTGGTGCTCGCCTATGACAATTGCCGCCTGCCCGAAGGTCTGATCCGCGCCGGCATGGCGCTTGGCCGCCGGGACGTGATCGAGCGCGGGCTCGAGACGCTGGAGTGGATCATCAGCAAGCAGAAGAACCCGGAGGGCCGCTTCCGCGCGGTGGGTTCGGAAAGCTTCGGCCGCGCTTATGCCGAGCCGCTGCCGTTCGATCAGCAGCCGCTCGAGGCGCAGGCGACGATCGATGCGTGCTGCGCGGCGTTCCAGGCCACCGGCGACGAGCGGTGGCGGGAGGAAGCGATGCGCGCTTACGGCTGGTACATGGGGCACAACGACCTCGACCTTCCGCTGGCGACGGCGCAGGACGGCGGCTGTTTCGACGGGCTGATGCCGACCGGCCTCAACCGCAACCAAGGCGCAGAATCGATTTTGGCGCTGCAATTGTCCAGCTGCGCCATTTCGGGGCTTTCAAAGGCCACCCAAGGCGTGGCAGGAACGCGGCGCGCGGTCGCATAAGCAACATTTGCGTCGGCGCATTGTTGTCCTGACGCCACCGCGAGGCTGCTTTCCTTGGATTTGTTCAATCATCAGCTTCGGCTGCAAGCCGATCCCTCACGCGTGGTGGTCCGCCCGTTTCATATCCCCTGGTCCGCGCTGAACGGCCAGGGACAAAGCCGTGCCGCGCGTATGGTGGCCGAAGTGCTTGCCATGTCGCCGATCCAGGCGAGCGAGCAACTGGCCGTCGTGCTGAAGGACTTCGAAGCGCGGCACTGGCAGACGCGCCGCGTGTTCATGACCCGGTTCGAGGAAGTGGCCGGTCAGCACGGGCTGAAGGATGCCGACATCGGTGACGAGAAGCGGCAGCTGATCGGGGCCTATTTCTGCCATGAATACAGCTATGCCGCTGCGGCGCTGATGAACCCGAGCGCGGTGGCGCACCCCGATCAGTCCGGCATGCCGCCGGGATCGCAGCGCATCCTGATGAGCCTGCGGGCGGTAGGCGAGGGGCATATCTCGTCCGTCGCCTTCCGCGAGGGGATCATCACCGACGAGAACCAGCTGAAGCTGGCGCCCGAACCGCCCTTCGCCACGGCCGCGGATGCCCATGGCCTCGACAATGACGAGACGCCCAGCGGGCCGGTGACGGTTCATCGCAACCGCGACTCGACCCTGTCGGGCACCGTCATCTTCCCGATCACCGAGGCGCAGTCGAAGGGGTTGGAAGACCTGCGGCTGGTGCAGTTCACCCACGACGACGGCTCGGTCGAATGGCTTGGAACCTACACCGCCTATAATGGCGCGAAGATCCAGTCCGAGCTGATGCGGACGCGCGATTTCCGGTCCTTCGATCTTGTGCCGATGAGCGGTTCGGCGGCTCGCAACAAGGGCATCGCCCTGTTCCCAAGGACGGTGAACGGCGAATATCTCTCGATCGGCCGGCAGGACGGGGAGAATCTCTATCTGCTTCGCTCCGACCGCCTTGATCACTGGGACGACGGTGAGCTGATCTTGAGCCCGATGTACCCGTGGGAGCTGGTGCAGATCGGCAATTGCGGGCCCCCCATCGAAGTGGACGAGGGCTGGCTGCTGCTGACCCATGGCGTTGGCGCGATGCGCAAATATTCGATCGGCGCGGCGCTGCTCGACAAGCGCGATCCGTCCAAGGTGCTCGGGCGGACGAAGGAGCCGATCCTGGCCGCCGCCGATCAGGACCGTGAAGGCTATGTGCCGAACGTCGTCTATACCTGCGGCGCGATGCGGCACGGCAACAAGCTGTTCATGCCTTATGGCATTGCGGACAGTTCGGTCGGCTTCGCCTTCGTCGAGATCGACAAGCTGCTCGCGCTCATGTGAGCGCCGCGCGGCGGGTGTTGCGATATAGCAAGGCGATCAGCGCCGCGAACAGCAGCGTCCCGCCGATCAGCGCGACGGGCAGGAAGCCCTCGCCGACCAACGCCAGCGGCGCATCGCTGCCGCTGGCGGCGACGATGCCGGCGAAGGCAACGCCCCACAGGCTTTCGCCGACGATCATGCCCGTCGCGGTCAGCGTGCCGAAACGGCGCGTGCGCTCGGGATCGTCGGTGCGCTCCGCCCAGCGCTCGTACGCCGCGCCGACCAGGGCGCCCAAGACGACCGGCAGGATCACCGACATGGGCAGGTAGATCGCGATGCCCACCGCGAGCGGCGGCAGGCGCAACCTGCCGGCCTTGCCGAGCAGTTCGTCGAGGATGATGAAGATCACGCCGGCGACCACGCCCCAGCCGAGCATCGACCAGTTGAGGCTTCCGCCAAGCACACCCTTGGCGAGCGAGGAGATGAGACCGGCCTGAGGCGCCGCCAACGCGTTCGGTCCTGCGCCCGGCGCGCCGGCGAAACCGAAGGCGGTATTGAGCAGGTCGAGCACCGGCGGCACGACGATCGAGCCGAAGAAGACGCCGATGATCAGCGCCACCTGCTGCTTCCAGGGCGTCGCGCCGACCAGCTGGCCGGTCTTCAAATCCTGCAGATTGTCGTTGGCGATCGTCGCGATGCCGAAGACGATCCCGGTGACGATCAGCGCGTAGGCGACCAGAGCCGCGGTGGTGTCTTCAGCCAGTCCGCGACCGAACAGCCCGATGAGGAGCAGCGAGGCGGCGATGATCGACAGGATGCCGATGCCCGAAACGGGCGAGTTCGACGCGCCGATCAGGCCCGCCATATAGCCGGTGACAGTGGCGATCATCACGCCGATGACGAGGATGAAGAGCAAGGCGCCAGCGACAAGGATCGCGGCGGATCCGGCGATCGGCCCGACGCTGGCAACGCTCCACAACAGCCACGCGATCGGCACCAGCAGCGCGAGCGAGACCCCGCCGACGATGCCGATCGGCAGATCCTGTTCCTCGATCGCCAGTGCCTCACCGGCGTGGCGCGCGCGGCTGGAGGCAAGCGCGGACGTGACGCCGCCGACGACCGGGCGGGCGATCCGCAGCAATGTCCAGAGCGCAGCGACGCCGATCACGCCGGCGCCGAAGAAGCGCACATCCTGCCGGAAGACGGTGCCGGCCCAGGCTTCGACGTCGCCCGCCATTGGCTGGGCCGCGGTGAGGATCGGCAGCAGGATGAACCAAGCGGTGATGAGCCCGGCAAGCTGCGCCATGCCCACTGACAGCCCGACGAGGTGACCGACGCCGAACAGCGCGAAGGAGAGGCCGCCGGACAGGCCAGTCGCGCCACTGCCGACGCGAAACCAGGTGGAGACCTCGGCCGCGGCCAGCCGCATCTGCGTGAGGATTGCAAAGCCGGCCGAGGCCAAGCTGCCGGCGACGAGCAGCCGCAGGCCAGCAGCGCTTTCCGCGGCGCCTTCACGTGAGCCCGATCCGATATGGAGCACCTCTGCGGCCGCGCGCCCCTCGGGATAGGGAAGATCGCTTTCAACCACCAAAGCGCGGCGCAAAGGCACGGAGAACATCACACCCAGCGTGCCGCCGAGCGCGGTGATCCCGGCGGTGAGGAGAAACGGAAAACCCTGCCACCATCCGATGATGACCAGCCCCGGCAGCACGAAGATGATCGCCGCGAGCGTCCCGGCGGCGCTCGCGATCGTCTGGACGATATTGTTCTCAAGGATCGTCGACCCGCTGAAGTGCCGCAGGATCGCCATCGAGATCACCGCGGCCGGGATCGAGGTGGCGAAGGTGAGGCCGACCTTCAGCCCGAGATAAACGTTCGCTGCGGTGAACAGCAGCGTGATGATCCCGCCGAGCAGGACCCCGCGAAAGGTGAGTTCGGCCACGGCCTTGGTCGGATTGGTCATGACGGGAGGTGTTGCAGATTATTGCTGCGGCACAAGGGGCTGGTTGGCTGGCGTATTTCACCAAGAGATAGCGCGGTTTCCGACCTTGCGCCTCGGACGCATAACCGTCGCCTCTTCTAAGTAGCGGTAAAGATACGAAAAACAGGTTTGGCATGGAGGCTGCAAGGCGCCGGGCATGAACGGCGAGCGCCGTGCCAGTCGATCGGAGCCAAGGACCATGACCACCAACAGCAAGCCGCTTTCCACCCCGAAGGACAATCTGCTCGGCATCTGCAACGCGCTGGGCGAGGATTTCGGCTTCAATCCGCTGTGGCTTCGCCTCGCGCTAGGCGCCGCCTTCGTGCTTCAGCCCGTCGGCGTCGTGGTGAGCTACCTCGCGCTGGGGCTGGTGGTTCTGGTATCACGCCTCGCCTTCCCGAGTTCTGCCAAACCGAAGCAGCAGCAGGTGGCTCTACCGCAGGCGCCGGACCGAGCGGCGGCCGAAGACGGCGAGATGGAATATGCCAAGGCTGCCTGAGCGGCTGACGGCGCGCCCAAAAAAGATGCCCAGCATCGCCAAGTAGCGGTGCCGGGCAGGTTGCCCCTGTTTTACCATGGGCTTGGGTCGCCTGATCTCATTGCGTTGCGCGCGACATATTCACATCCCCCGAATGGGGTATGGCAAAAGAAAATTGCCGCGGGCCGCGGTATCGACACTCTCGCCGCAAGCCCGTAGGCGGCAGCCGCGTGCAACTGAGGGATTGAGATGGCGGACGCATTGCGAGTGGCATTGGCTGGGCTGGGCACGGTGGGCGGCGGGGTAATCCGCGTCCTGGAGACCAACCGTGAGCTGATCACTCGGCGTGCCGGGCGGCCGATCGAGATTGTCGCCGTGTCAGCGCGGGACCGCAGCAAGGACCGCGGCGTCGACATCAGCGGCTATGAATGGGTCGATGATACGACGGCGCTTGCGCGCTGTGACGCGGACGTCGTGGTCGAGCTGGTGGGCGGTGCCGACGGCCCCGCGCTCGCGCTGGCGCGTGCGACGCTCGGTGCCGGCAAGGGGCTGGTCACGGCGAACAAGGCAATGCTCGCTCATCACGGGCTTGAGCTTGCGGAAGCCGCGGAAGCCGCCGGCGCGCCGCTCAAGTTCGAGGCGGCGGTGGCGGGCGGCATCCCGGTGATCAAGGGACTGCGCGAAGGTGCGGCCGCGAACGCCATTGCGCGGGTTTACGGCATCCTCAATGGCACGTGCAATTTCATCCTCAGCAAGATGGAAGCGGAAGGTCGCGACTTCGCCGAAGTGCTCGCCGAGGCGCAGGCGCTTGGCTATGCCGAGGCGGACCCGTCGTTCGACATCGATGGCGTGGACGCGGCGCACAAGCTGTCGATCCTGGCCTCGATCGCCTTCGGTACCAAGCCAGCCTTCGGTGATGTGGCCGCGAGCGGGATCAGGCATGTCATCGCGGCCGACATCGCCGAGGCGGCGGCGCTGGGCTATCGCGTCCGCCTCGTCGGCGTGGCGGAGGCCGGCGCGGACGGGCTGTTCCAGCGCGTCCACGCCCATCTGGTGCCGCAGGATCATCCGCTGGCGCATGTCACCGGATCGACCAATGCGGTGGTGGCGGACGGCAACTTTGTCGGCCGGCTGCTGTTCCAAGGCGCGGGGGCAGGTGACGGCCCGACCGCAAGTGCGGTCGTCGCCGATCTGATCGACATTGCACGCGGCGAGTTCGGCCCGCCATATGCGATGCCGGCAACGTCGCTGGTGGCGGCGCCCGCCGCCGCGCCGGACACGCGACGTGGGCGCGCTTGCCTGCGCTTCATGGTTGCCGACCGAGTGGGTGTGCTGGCCGAGATTGCGGCGGCGATGCGCGATGCCGGCGTCTCGATCGAGAGCCTGATCCAGCGCGGCGCGGCGGCGGACGGCACGGTGCTGGTCGCGATCGTGACGCACGAGGCGCCCGAGGCGAACATCGCAGCGGCGCTGGAGCGGCTTCGCGGATCGCAGAGCCTCGCCGGCGAGCCGCTCTGGATGCATATTCTCGACTAAGGATCGGCTGGGCGGCCCAAAGTGGCGCTCAGTTCCGCCCGGCGAACATGAATGCGGCCGCGCCGACGAGGCAGACGAAGGCGCCCGCGTGGCGCCAGCTCAGCTGTTCACCGAGCACCAGCACCGCAAAGGCGCCGAACACCAGCAGCGAGATCACCTCCTGCGCAATCTTGAGCTGTCCGCCAGACCAACCGCTGGCGAAGCCGATCCGGTTGGCGGGGACGGCGAAGCAATATTCGACGAGCGCGATGCTCCAGCTCAACAGGATCACCACGTGGAGCGGCTTCGACATGCCGCCCTTCAGATGCCAGTACCAGGCGATCGTCATGAAGACGTTCGAGACGACGAGCAGCGCGAGGGTCGGCATGTCGGCGCCATAGCCTCCGCCGGAGGCGGCAGCTAGTCGCCCGGCGTCGGAGTCGTCGTCGCCGTTGTCGGCCGCGGCTTCAAACCGGATACATAGATCCGCCAGCGGCGCTGCGCCGCCGTTGCGCCGTCAATGTCGGCGGCGCGATGAAGCGTCACCGGACCGTCCATGGCGAACGGCGCCCCATCGCGAAGCGTGCCGCGCACGGTGACCGGGATGGTGATGTACCGCTGGCCAGCACCGGCATCGATCCGGCCCGGCGGGCCAAGCTGCGCACTGAGATCGCGGTACTTGTTGAACGAAGCAGCGAACGCATCCGGCGTCATGCCGGAGGCTTGGCCCTCCCGATCCCACAGGTTCCAGGCCTCCCGGAACTGCTTGCGCGCGATCAGCGCATAATAATCGCGCAGCACCTGTGCCGCTGCCTCGGCGCCATCCTCCGCCGGTTCAGCTTCGGGAAGCCCCGGAGTTTCGGCGGTCGCCGATGCGGGTGTCGGCGCGCCAACAGCATTGGACACACCTGAGTTCGCCAAGCCAGGTGCGGTCGGCGTGGCCGCCATCGGCAGGGATTGCTGGCTATCGATCGACCCTTGCGCCGTGCGCGCAGCGTCGCCGATATCGACCTCCTCGGTGGTCGGCTGCCTGGAGCAGGACGCAGCGAGGAGGACGCATGCCGCGGCGACGGCGCTGGCGGCCGGGCGGTTACGGATTGAGCGCCGTATCGTCCTCGTCGTCGATGTCCTCGTCCTCGTTGATGGTGCCATCGTCGAATTCATCCTGGACCACATCTTCATCGATGTCGTCCTCATCCTGATCTGCATCATCGTCCTGTTCCGCGACTTCGCCGTCGAGCATCTGCAGATCGTCCTCGTCATCGTCCTCATCATCATCGAGGCCGACGTCCGGATCGAGATCCGTGATGATCGTCCCGTCGCTCGGGCCGTCTCGCGTCGCTTCCAGGATTTCGGCGCGCTGCGCCTCGTCATAGCCGTCTTCGTCGAAGGGGCCGCCGTCGCCCGAGCCGAAGTTCGTCACTTGATGGCCACCCATGATCATTCTCCTGCTGACCAAGGCGCGAACGGCTGTGAGGGCGGGGCGGTTCCGGCAAAAGCCGCTCAGTACTCGGGGCTTGCGACAGGCCGCTCAGAGGGCTAGTGTGTTACACTCGTAATACGGAGATTGAGATGCGCTTCTATATCGTTCCGGCGCTGGCCATCGCTGCGACGCTGGGCGCATGCGGTCAGCGTGACGGGGAGGGCACGACGGTGTCGATCGATGCCGGCAACGGTGCGGCGCGCGTGGATGGCAGCACCGGCGAGGTGACGCTGGACACACCGCTGATCAAGGGATCGATCAAGCTGCCGAAGCTCGACCTCACCGCCGACAATTTCGAGATTGGCGGGGTGCATCTGTTTCCGGGCACCCGCATCGGAGCGATGAACGTCAATGCGAAGGGCGATGAGGATGGCGTGGTGCGGCTGTCGTTCGATAGCCCGGCAAAGCTGGAGACGGTGCGCGACTGGCTGCGCAGCGAGTTCGAGAAGGCCGGCACCAAGGTGGAAGTGCAGGGTGACACGCTGAGCGGCACGACCGATGGCGAGCGTTTCCGAATCGATCTTAAACCCGCGGGCGACCGGGCGATGGGAACGGTGACGATCGGCTGACGACGCGCGAGCGGCCGATGACGGGCGGTGACGGACTGGCGGGGTTCAGGCGGGCGGCGTATACGCCCGCCATCCATAAAGTTCGACAAAGGCTGGTGTAATGCTCGACTCGCCGTTGGCCCAGGTGCCGACGCTTAGCCTCGCCGATCAGGCGCGCGACCCGGAGCGGTTCGCGGCGGATCTGGGGGGCTCCTTCCGCCGGTTCGGCTTCGCCGTGGTGGCCGACCATGGCGTGCCGCAGGGTCTGATCGACCGCGCCTGGGCGGCGACCGAGGCGCTTTTCGCGCTGCCCGAGGAAGAGAAGCGCGGCTATTTCATCGAAGGCGGCGGGGGAGCGCGTGGCTACACCCCGTTCAAGACCGAGATCGCCAAGGACGCCAAGCACGTCGACCTGAAGGAGTTCTGGCACGTTGGGCGCGAACTGCCCGAGGGGCACAAGTTCGCGGCGGACATGCAGCCCAATGTATGGCCGGCCCGGCCTGAAGGGTTCAAGGAGACGTTCGTCGAGCTGTTCAGCGCGTTCGATACGGCGGGCGACAAGCTCCTCTCGGCGGTCGCACGGCATCTTGGCCTGGCGCCCGATTGGTTCGACCCCGCAGTGAAAGACGGCAACTCCGTGCTCCGCCTGCTTCACTATCCGCCGATCCCTGCCGATGCGGAGGGCGTGCGGGCCGGAGCGCACGAGGACATCAACCTCATCACGCTGCTTCTGGGCGCGGAAGAGGCGGGCCTTGAGTTGCTGGATCGCGATTCGGGCAAGTGGCTCGCGGTGAAGCCGCCCGAGGGCGCGATGGTCGTCAACGTCGGCGATATGCTGCAGCGGTTGACCAACCATGTGCTGCCATCGACCACGCACCGCGTGGTCAACCCGCCGCCGGAGCGCCGCGGTCACTCACGCTATTCGATGCCGTTCTTCCTGCATCCAGTGCCCGACTTCCTGATCAAGACGCTGCCGCAGACGATCACGAGCGACAATCCGAACCGTTACCCGACGCCGATCACCGCCCAGAATTATTTGACCGAGCGGCTGATCGAGATCGGCCTGCTGAAGAAGTAATCACGACGGCCCCGCGCCCAGGTGTTCCGATACGCTGAACGCCAGGGTGCGGGGCCGATCTCCCACACCGGTCACTTGCTGGCGAGGAAGGTGTTGAGATCCTTCTGCGTACTTGCATTCGCCGCGGCCGTCATCTGAGCGTCACTGCGCGGCGCCGGCATGCCATCCATGTACGACAGATCCGTCACTTCCACCGTTGCGCCCATCTCGGTGGCTGCGAACAGCTTCTTGGCGAAGCTGGTGGGAACGCGGATGCAGCCGTGCGAGGCGGGGAATCCCGGGTTCTTGCCGGCGTGGATCGCCACGCCATCCCACGTCAGCCGCTGCATGTAAGGCATGGGCGCGTTGTCGTAGAGATTGGAGTGGTGCATCTGCTTCTTCTGCAGGATGGTGAAGACGCCAACCGGGGTCTCCTTGCCTTCCTTGCCGGTCGAGACGGTCGATACGGCGACTAGCGTATCACCGCGATAGACATAGGCCTTCTGGTCCGGGATGCTGATCAGGAGGCTGACCGGGCCGGCAGCCACATCCTCCTCCCACAGATACTTGCCCGGGGTCAGGCTGGCAGCGGCCTCCACCAGAGCTACGCTACCGGCATTGGCGGTCTGCGCCAGGCTGGGCGTCGAAACAAAGGCTGCCGTCGTCAGGGCAGCCGCCATCATGGCGCGAATCATGCGCATGTGCGTCCCTCTTTCTCGATGTCCGAGCCCTCATTGCGGGGCTGTCAAGTGGTAAAACGCACTATCTCGAATTTGGTGCCATGCGACGAACGGAAGGGTTTGCACGGCGGATGAAGCAAGCATCGGGCCAGATTGGGCCCGCATGGGCAGATCGTTCACCATTTCCGTGTTATGAACGACTTACCGGGTATGGGGACTTCAGGATCAATGCTCACGATGCGTGAAAAGGCGCCGACTCGACGCGGCTTGCTCAAGACGGCCGGCGCGCTCGCCGGTGCGATGGTGCTGCCGGATGCAGTATCCGCCGCGATGCGGGCGACCGAATCAGGATCGGCACAGCTGCCGTCATCTTCGCTGGCACCTGTGCGCCCCACGCCGAAGGTGACGCCGAGCTCGCCACGCGTCGTGTCCCCTGATCTAATGCGCAAGGCGCTGGCTGCGCTGGAGCGCCATGGCAACCGCATCGCGCTGCGCGATCGGATCGTCATCGCGGACTTTTCGGCACCCTCGTCGCAGCGTCGCTTCCATTTCATCGATCTCGTCAACGGATCGAGCGTGTCGAAGCTGGTCGCGCACGGCAGCGGCTCGGACCCGGCGCATAGCGGATACCTGCAACGCTTCTCCAACCAGAACGGCTCGAACGCGTCGTGTGAGGGCGCCTTCCTCGCGTCCGACTATTATGTCGGCAAGCACGGCCGCTCGCAGCGGCTGATCGGGCTTGATCCCACGAACGACAATGCGCTCGCGCGGGCGATTGTCGTGCATGGCGCCTGGTATTCGAACGCCGACATGCTGCAGAAGCACGGTCGGCTGGGGCGTAGCCAGGGTTGTTTCGCAGTGGGCGAGAACGAACTGGCCGAAGTGTTCCAGCGTCTCGGGCAGGGCCGGATGATCTACGCCGCCAAGGTGTAACGACGCTTGATGCTGCGGGCGCTGCCGATCAGGCGCGCCCACAGCAACTGCTCGATGCCTGCGTGGCCAAGGCCGAGGTGTGGCGGCCGCACTCGTATCGCGTCGCTCAGGGTTATCGTGCCGGCGCGCAGCGAGGCGCGTGATACCGCGGCCCAGCGACGCGCGGTTGCCCAGCGGATCATGCGCAGATCGGCGTCGCTGACGTTCCGCTCAGCGAGAAACGCCTCCTGCAGTCGACCCAGGTAGGTGCCAAGTCGTGCAAGCGTCGCCCGGTCGGGCACGGGCTGGCCGTGCATCAGATGTTCTACCACCAGCGCCGCTGCTTGCTCCGCCTCATCGCCCAGGACCGGCATATAGGCCGCGCCAAGCACTCGCCGCGCATTGGCCAGCATGATGCCCTCGTAGCGCTGCGATGCGCCGCCGGCGTGGCGGCGGTAGGCCAGCAGCGGCTCGTCGATCCGCGCAATGTCGCCATAAGCGGAGAGCCGATGGTAGAGATCGAAATCCTCGGCGTAGAGAATGTCGGGGCGGGTGAAGGGATGGAGCCGTCGCGCCACATCGGCCCGGACCATCACCGACGACCAGACGAACGGGTTCTCGATCCGGATCAGCCAGCCGAGCAGGCCCGGCGTCGTATGAGCGACATGCGGCGAGGGGAGAAGGCGCGCGCCTTCCAGGACTTCGGTCGCGGTGGCGACAAGAACCACGTTGGGGTTGGCATCAAGATAGGCCAGCTGGCGCGCGAAGCGGCTCGGCAGGCACAGGTCGTCCTGATCGAGACCCGCGATGTACCGGCCGCGCGCCTCGGCAAAGGCGCGGTTGCGTGCACGGACTGGCCCGCCATTCTCGTCGAGCGCGATGACGCGAACGCGCGGGTCGGGCCAGGAACGCAGCACGTCGAGCGTGCTGTCGGTCGAACGATCGTCGACCACGATCACTTCGAAATCGGTGAACGTCTGGCGCTGCAGGGAAGCAAGCGTCGCGGGCAGCAGTTCGGCGCCGTTATAGGCCGCCATGATGACGCTGATCGCGGGCGCTGCGGTCACGCCGCTGCCCTTGCCCGATCTGCCAGCAGCTGATCGACGATCATCATGCCGACGTCGTTCTGCCACAGCCATAGCCCGTTGGCCTGGCCGACGAAGCTTGCCTCGCCGCCGAGGCGACCATGCGGCACGAAGCCGGCAGCAAGGCCGATCCCGTAGAGGCCCGGGATCGCTGCACCGGCGGGATCCCGCACGCGGCACAGATCGTCGACCATGGGCGCTCCGCTATGGGCGGCAAGCGGAAGCAGCGAACCGTCGGCTTGCTCAAGAGGCAGGGCGCGCGGGCGATACCCAAGCGCGGCGATGACGATATCGGCACGGCGGACGATCTCGCGGGCCGCTTCGTCGTCACCCGTGACGCGGTGAGTTGCGACGCGGGGATCTGGCTCGCGGCCATCGATGGCCAGCATGCGCAGGACGAGTTCGCGCGCTTCGAGGCGGAAGCCGGCGAGGCGATATACGAAGCCCGAGACCGGGCACATGTCGTCCGGGCCGAAATCGGTGAAGCCCTCTGCGTGAGCGGCCTCCACCGAATGATAGAAGGGGCGGAGCGGGCGGCGGTGCAGCAGGGTGATCGCGCCGGCGCTGAACGGCAGTGCCGGCCGCTCCCGCAGCAGAAGAGCGACGGTTGTCAGCGCGCTGGTCGAGCCACCAATCACCGCCACGCGCGGCGCGCGCCTGCCGGAGAGAAGATCGGTGACCATCTCGAATCCGCCGCGGGTGAGAACGGAGTCCGACTGTAGCAGGCGATCCGCCGCAAGCTCGAGGAGCGGGGCGCCGGCGAACCGCTGCTCGACCAGGCGCGTGAGCGGCTGATGCCCGCCCGTCGCGATCACGAGGTTGCGCGCCAGCCGTTCGGTATCGCGGTGGGTTGCCACATCACGGATGCGCACGCGCCAGATGCCGTCCTGCTGCCGTGCCGAGACGACTTCCTGGCCAGTCAGCACCGTTCCGCCATTCGCCTCGACCGTCATATGCAGCCGGTCACCGATGGCGCGGAGCAGCGGGCCCACCTCTGCCAGCGGCACGCCGAGCGAGTCGCGATGCCGGGCGACCGCGAGCGCCGCGGGGTGATTGGCAAGTGCGGCGATCGCCGGATCGGGATTGCCCTCGATCGCGGTCAGGAAGGTCTGCGCGGTCGAGTCCGACGTGATCGAATAGCGGCCGAGCTGGCCACCGCCGATCGCCTGATCACGCTCCACGATGACGAGGCCGCGCGACAGTTCGGGCAGCAGGCCGTGGCGGCTTGCGGCGGTCAGCATGGCAGTGCCAGCCGGCCCGCCGCCGACGATCAGCGTCTCGGCCACGGGTGGCGGCGCGTCACGCGACGTCCGGCGTGAGGGGCGGGCGACGGCCCGATCCAGCGCCGCGACGACTTCCGCCACATCCTCGATCGCCATCGTGTCGGAAAGCGGGAGGGAGAGAAGGCGGCTGCCGACCATGTCCGCGACCGGCGTCTCCTCTATCTGCGCGACGCTGCGGACCCAGGGCTGCTCGCCCAGGTGCGGGCTGAAGTACTTGCCGGCGCCTACGCCTTCGCGCCCGAGCCGGGCGATGATCTCGTCGCGCTCGTGCGTATATTCGGACGGCAGGAGCAGCGGGAAGAAGCCCAGCGCCTGGCGTCCTGCCTGCCGTGGCTGGATGCGATAGCGGTCCCCGATCAGCTCGCGATAGGCGAGCGCCAACTGATCGCGGTGGCGCGCCACGCGGGCGAAATCATCGAGCCGCGCCTGCGCCATCACCGCCATGGCCTCCGGCAGCTTGGCGTTGAGGCCGGGCAGGGTCGCGGTGCGCGGCGCGGTGAAGCCGAAGTTCGCCATGGCGCGCAGCCGCTCGATCCGATCGGCATCCGCGCAATGGATGAGGCCGCCTTCGGCCGTCGCGAACGGCTTGGTCGCGTGCATCGAGAAGACGACCGGGAAGGGCGCGCCCGCCCCGAAGCCGACGCCTTGCGCATCGGTTGTGCCGAGCGAGGCGGCAGCGTCGATGACGACGGCAACGCCATAGCGGCGAGACAGCCAACGATAACGATCGAGGTCGATGCCGTAGCCAAAGGTAGCGTACGGCACCACCGCTGCGACCTGCGCTCCATAGCGGGCGAGCAGGCGTTCTTCTTCGTCTGCGGCGGCGCCCCAATCGTCTGCATCGATATCGCAGACGAGCGGCGTCAGACCGGCCCACCACGCGGCTTGCGCGGTCGCCGCGAAGGTCATCGCGGGCATGATCGCGAAGCGGCCCGCCGGCCCGTCGCTGACCGCATCGCGCAATGAGATCATGAGGCCGAGCGTGGCGTTTGCCACCGCCAGGCAGGCACCCCGCCCGCCGAACAGGCGCCGCGTGGCGTCCGCCTCGAACGCACGAAGCTCCGGCCCGTTGTTACTGAAGATGCCGGATTGCTCGACACGCGTCAGCGCCTCGACCATGCTCGACAGGCGCGGCGGATGCGGCGCAATCAACGGCAGTTTCTTCATCGGACGGTCCCTGTCTCCCGTCCGATGCTTTGCCGATTACGGCCTAATAGTTGGTTACCCGCCGGTCATATTCGGCAAGTTCATAGGCGATCGACGCCTCAACCAAGTCGTTCCACAATTGCGCGATTGCTTCGCCGGGAAGCCCGGCGGCTTCCGCGGCAGCTCGGGCATTGGCGATGACTTGTGCCTTGCGTCCTTCGTCGCGCACGGCATCACGGGTTGGCTTGATGCGCGCCGCGGCATCCATGTAATCGAAGCGCCGACGGAGCAGCGCGATGAGTTCGCGGTCGACCTGGTCCACGCCTGCGCGTACCTCGGCCATCGTGGTGCATTCTTGTCCGGGAAGGATCATTGCCCGGCTGTGGCGGTACAGGGCGCGGCTGTCCAGCGCCACCTTGCCTACCTTGACTCCGTGCGGCCCTGCGGCTAGGCGCGCCGCTTCGCGATCGCCCCTGCATCCCGGTGAAGCAGGCGGCCTGCCCGTGCCCCGCACGGTCGGTGCGATACCGGGACCAACGTTGTTAGCAAATCGAAGGAAAGACGATGTCGAAGCGCCATAGCGCCAAGCACAAGCTCGACCGCCGTTTGGGCGAAAACATCTGGGGTCGTCCCAAGAGCCCGGTCAACAAGCGCGAATATGGCCCCGGCCAGCACGGCCAGCGCCGCAAGGGCAAGGTGTCGGACTACGGCATCCAGCTGCGCGCGAAGCAGAAGCTGAAGGGCTATTACGGCGACGTCACCGAGAAGCAGTTCCGCCACTGCTACGACGAGGCTGCCCGGATGAAGGGCGATACCTCGCAGAACCTGATCGGCCTGCTTGAGCGCCGCCTCGACATGATCGTGTACCGTGCGAAGTTCGCGCCGACGATCTTCGCAGCGCGTCAGCTCGTCAGCCACGGCCACGTCTATGTGAACGGCGTGAAGTGCAACATCGCGTCGCGCCGCTGCGCGGTGAACGACGAGATCACGATCGGCAAGAAGGCGCAGGAAATGGCGCTGGTGCTCGAGGCGCAGAGCCTCGCCGAGCGCGACGTGCCTGACTATGTCGTGCAGGACGGCACCACCAAGGTCACCTTCATCCGCGTGCCGACGCTGGACGAAGTGCCGTACCCGGTGAAGATGGAACCGAACCTCGTGGTCGAGTTCTACAGCCGCTGATCCTGACGGCGCCGGCAGCCGCCGGTGCCTCCATCGGTCGCAAAAAAGGGCGGTCCCGCGGGGCCGCCCTTCTTCGTTTCTAGAGCCCCAGCGTCATGCGCAGGAATGTATCCGATTTGTCGAGCATCTCGGTGCGCGCCGTGGAATCATTCAGCGAATGGGCGAGCCCCTTATATTCAACGAGCTCGACCTTCTTGCCCGCATCCTTCAGCCGATCAGCCATGAGGCGCGAGTGCCCGATGCGGACGTTCTGATCCCGGTCACCGTGGAACATCAGGACCGGCGCCTTGATCCCGCTCGCCAGCCGTGCCGGAGACCCCTCGCGGACGTGCGCGCCGGTCCCGATGAATTTATCGACCAGCTTGAAGTTCGTGTACATCTGCGAGTCCGTGCGCAGCTGCTCCAGATCAGTGACTGGCGCGATCGCGACGATCGCCTTAAAGAGGTCCGGATCGAGCGCGGGCGACTGTAGCGCCGCAAAGCCGCCGTAGGACCAGCCGACGATCGCGATCTTGCCCGGCGCAGCGATGCCCTGCGCCAACAGCCACTTTCCCCCGTCATTGATGTCGCCGATCGCGGTGCGCCACGATTGAAAGCCGTTCTTCTCGAACCACGCCTCGCCGTAACCGGACGAGCCGCGAAAATTGGGCTGGAGAACCGCATAGCCTCGCGCAGCGAAGAATTGCGCCAGCCAGTCGAACCCCCATTCGTCGCGCGCACTTGGCCCGCCGTGCGGCATGACGATTGCGGGCAGGCCTTTGCCCGTGCTGTTTGCCGGCAGGGTCAAATACCCCGGGATCATCGTGCCATCGGCGGCGCGATAGGTGATCGGCTTCATCTTGCCGAGGCCGAGAAGCGCGAGCTGAGGCCGGGCAGGCATGACCTCCTCGAGCTTCTTGGTGCCCTTGTCATAGATGTAATAAATGCCGGGATGGTCGTCGCTTGATGCGGAAAGCAGCAGCTGCTTTTCGTTCGCACTTGCATCGACGAACCGGATCTGCGGCAGGTTGGGGATGGCCCGCCCGAGCGACGTGGCGAGCGCCTTCAACTCGGGATCGAAAAAGGTGAACTCGCGCACTTCGCCAGCCCAACTTGCGCCGACGACACGTTGTTGACGGCCGATCTGGATCAGCCCGTCGACATCCACGCCAGGTCGCTCGACGACGATCTCTTTCTTCAAGCTCCCGTCAAGGTTGATCCGCACCAGCTTTTTGAAGCCGTCACTGTCATCGAAGCCATAAACGACGTTGAGATCGGGATCGACGGCATAGGGATTGAACCCTGCTCGCGCGTTCTGGGTGAGCTGAAACGTGCCAAGCCGCTCCCAGGTCCGTTCACCTGCCTTACGGTAACTATAAGCGATCGTCTCGCCGACGTATCCCCCGGTCGCGCTGGTCAGGAGCCCCATTACGCGCACCGTGCCGCGGCCATCGCTGATATATTCCACCGCCATCGGCTTTGGCGGCTCCACTGCGCGGCGGGCCAGCGTGATGGTATCAATGCTTTCGACGCCCAATCCCTCCGCGTCGCTGCCGAAGCGGCTGCCCGTGGTTTGTTCAGGCACGTGGGACCGGGTCACCAGAATGGAGCTCTCCTTCCCTTGGCCTCTCCAGTCGATGACATTGCCACCGTTCAACGTCGGGCCCAGCGAGCGTGACGATCCCGTCTGGGACAGCATTTTGGGGTTTGTGCCGTCCGCGTTGATCGCGATCAGGCGGGTGAAGCCGGTGAGAACACCCAAAGTCGTCGTGTCGCCATAGATCCGGCACACGATCCGAGAGTTCGTTGACCAATGGCAACGATCGAACCGCTCGGGATCGCCCGACACGCTCGTCACCGGCGTGATCGCCCCGCTTTCGAAATCCCCCACGACGAGCCGAGCGCCGCGCCCGCTGCTCGCCTCGACCATGGCCACGCGCTTGCCGTCGGGTGACAGGCTGATGTCCTGCACGAACTCGCGCGCACCGAACGCCTTTGCTTCCTTCGACGGCTCGGCTGCCGCCGGCACGGCGATAGCGCCGCTCAAAAGAGCGGCTGTCAAAACCTTACGCATCCCCCAAAACTCCCCCTTGTTTCACCAGCATAACGGAAGCGGGGGCGGTGCCAAGCCCGTCGCTTGCGCACCTGCACGGCCGCTGCCAAACAGCAGGGCAGTCATTCTGCCGGAGTACCCATGCGTTCCTTCGTTCTGCTTGCCCTGGCGGCGCTGCCGCTTCCCGTCGTTGCGCAGACCGCGCCCGCCATTTCCGTCGAGACGCTGAAGTCGGTCACCCAGGAACTGTCCTCGGACGCCTATGAGGGGCGCGCGCCCACTACAGCCGGCGAGGCGAAGACGATCGACTATATCGTCAAGCGCTTTGCCGCGGCCGGGCTGAAGCCGGGCAACAAGGGCCAGTGGACGCAGGACGTGCCGATGGTGGAGATTACTGCCAGGGACGTGACGCCGTTCACCGCGTCCGGCGGAAAGGCGCCAGTCACCTTCAACTATCGCACCGATATGGTGGCGGGCACGTATCGCGTCGTGCCGAAGGTGACGCTGAAGGACAGTGAGATCGTCTTCGTCGGCTACGGCATCAATGCGCCCGAAAAGGGCTGGAACGATTATGCCGGCCTTGATGTGAAGGGGAAGACGGTCGTCATCCTCATCAACGATCCGGACTGGCAGACGACCGCCGCCGGTCAGGACGCCGGGCCCTTCGAGGGCCGCGCGATGACCTATTATGGCCGCTGGACCTACAAATTCGAGGAAGCTGCACGGCAGGGCGCCGCGGGCGCGATCATCGTCCATGATACGGAGCCTGCCGCTTATGGCTGGTCTGTCGTCCAGTCGTCGTGGACTGGCCCGCAGTACAAGCTCGATGCGCCGGGCAATCACATGGACCAGAACGAGATGGTCGGCTGGATCCAGCTTGCCAAGGCGAAGGAACTGTTCGCCGCAGCGGGCAAGGATTTTGATCAGCTGTCTGCTGCCGCCAAGCAGAAAGGCTTCCGCGCCGTGCCGCTGGGCCTGAAGCTGTCGGGCAGCTTCTCGAACGACATCAAGCGGAGCATGTCGAAAAATGTCGTTGGCGTGCTGCCGGGTACCGCTGCGCCCGACGAGGTGGTGCTCTATTCGGGCCATTGGGATCATCTTGGCCGCTGTGATGCGGTAGATGGCGACGACATCTGCAACGGCGCGCTCGACAACGCCTCGGGGATCGCGGGGCTGGTCGCCACGGCGGAGGCTTACGCCAAGGCAGGGCCGGCGCGCCGCTCGGTCGCCTTCGTTGCCGTGACCGCGGAGGAGAGCGGGTTGCTTGGTTCCGAATATTATGCCCGCAATCCCGTGTTCCCGCTGGGCAAGACGGTTGGCGGCGTCAACATGGACGGGCTGAACGTGATCGGTGCGACGAAGGATTTCGAGATTACCGGCGCCGGCAAGTCCGAGCTTGAGGACATGGTGAAGCCGCTCGTCGCGGCGCAGGGCCGGACGATCGCGGCAGAGGCAACGCCGGAGAAGGGGCATTACTACCGCTCGGATCACTTCAGCTTCGCCAAGCTCGGCGTGCCGATGTTGTCGGCCGGCGGCGGCATCGATCTGGTCAAGGGTGGCGCGCTTGCCGGCAAGGCGGCAAGCGAGGATTACCTCAAGAATCGCTATCATGGCCCGAAGGATGAATATGATCCCAACTGGAACTGGGACGGCGCGGTCCAGGATCTGACGATCTATTATCAGCTCGGTCGCCAGCTTGCCGACGGAAACGCCTGGCCGAGCTGGTACTCCACCGCCGAGTTCAAGGCGATCCGTGACAAGTCCCGCAGCGAGGCGAAATGACCCACGCACCCAAGCCCGAATGGGCGCCGCACAAGGCCATTTGGATCGGCTTCCCCAGCCATCCGGAGCTGTGGCAGGAGGATCTCGATCAGGCGCGCGACGAAGTCGCCGCCTTCGCCGCAGCGGTGCACGCTGGCGGCAAGGGCGAGACGGTCTTGCTCGTTGCTGCTGACGAGGAAGCGGGCGAGGCGGCGCGCCGCCTTGCGCCGTTCGCCGATGTCGTCGTGGAGCCGTTCGGCGATATCTGGCTGCGCGATACCGGCCCGATCATCGCCGGTGACCGGGTGGCGCACAGCTTCCTCTTCAACGGCTGGGGCGGCAAATACGATCTGCCGGGCGATGACGACATTGGACAGCGGCTCGCCGCGCAGCGCGGCAAGCGGATCGAGCGTCATTCCTGGGTGCTGGAAGGCGGCGCAATCGACGGTGATGGTACCGGCCTGGTCGTGACGACCGAGCAATGCCTGCTGAACCCGAACCGCAATCCTAACCTATCGCGCAGCGACATCGAGGCGCGCCTCCATTCCGATCTTGGCTTCAACCGGGTGCTATGGCTCGGTGACGGCCTGCACAACGATCACACCGATGGCCATGTCGACAATCTCGCCCGTTTCGTAGGCGAGGGGCGCCTGGCGATCCCGGTCGGCGGGGAGAATGATCCCAATTGGCAGGTCTATGCCAATGCCGCCGAGCGCGCGCGCGGCGCTGGTGTGGAGGTGGTGCCGGTGCCATCGGCCGGCCGTGTGTTGCGCGATGGCGAGATCGTGCCTGCGAGCTACATGAACTTCTACATCGGCAATGCGAGTGTCGTCGTGCCCATCTATGGCGCGGCTGACGACGAGGCCGCGGTGCGGGAACTCCAGGCGATCTTCCCGGGTCGCAACGTCGTCGGCCTGCGGGCAGACGCGATCCTCACCGGGGGCGGCAGCTTCCACTGCATCTCGCAGCAGATCCCGGCCTGATCAGCCGGGATGGCGTTGGGCCCGGCGCCCGCCGGGCCCGACCGATCAGCCGAAGACGCGATCGAAGATCGTGTCGACGTGCTTGTAGTGATAGCCGAGGTCGAATTCGGCATCGATCGCTTCGGGGCTGAGCGCCGCAGTGACTTCCGGATCGGCCTTGAGCAGCTCGTTCAGCGACAATGCGCCGTCCGACTCCCACACCTTCATCGCGTTGCGCTGGACGAGGCGATAGGCGTTCTCGCGGCTGACCCCGGCCTGGGTCAGCGCCAGAAGCACGCGCTGCGAATGGATCAGCCCGCCCATCCGGTCCATGTTCTTCTGCATCCGCGCCGGATAGACCAGCAGCTTGTCGATCACGCCAGTGAGCCGCGCGAGCGCGAAATCGAGCGTGATGGTCGCGTCGGGCGCAATGTACCGCTCGACCGATGAGTGGCTGATGTCCCGTTCATGCCACAGCGCGACATTCTCCAGCGCGGGCGTCACATAACCGCGCACCATGCGGGCGAGGCCGGTCAGGTTCTCGGTCAGCACGGGGTTGCGCTTGTGCGGCATCGCCGACGAACCCTTCTGCCCGGGTGAGAAATATTCCTCCGCTTCCAGCACTTCGGTGCGCTGCAGGTGGCGAACCTCGACCGCGAGGCGCTCGATCGAACTGGCGACGACACCGAGCGTGGCGAAGAACATGGCGTGGCGATCGCGTGGGATCACCTGGGTCGACACGGGCTCCACCGCGAGGCCGAGCTTCTCGGCGACATGCGCTTCAACCCGGGGATCGACATTGGCAAAGGTGCCGACCGCGCCGGAGATGGCGCAGGTCGCGATCTCTTCCCGCGCCGCGACGAGCCGCGCGCGGCAGCGATTGAACTCGGCATAGGCCTCGGCAAGCTTCAGCCCGAAGGTGACCGGCTCCGCATGAATGCCATGGCTGCGGCCGATCGTGGGGGTGAACTTATGCTCCTCGGCGCGGCGACGCAGCACCGCGAGTAGCGCGTCCATGTCCGCGATCAGGATGTCGGACGCGCGCGCCAGCTGTACCGCAAGGCATGTGTCGAGCACGTCGGAGCTGGTCATGCCCTGGTGCATAAAGCGCGCCTGGTCGCCGACCTGCTCCGCCACCCAGGTGAGGAACGCGATCACGTCATGCTTCGTCACCGCCTCGATCGCATCGATCGCGGCGACGTCGATCTCGGGGTTGGTGCGCCACCAGGCCCAGAGCGCGTCCGCCGCTTCCTTCGGGACGACACCCAACTCGGCCAAAGCTTCAGTCGCATGAGCCTCGATCTCGAACCAGATTCGGAACCGCGCCTCCGGCGTCCAGATCGCGGTCATTTCGGGCCGGGAATAGCGCGGAACCATTTGAATTTCCTCAAATCAACGGCGGCGCGGCAGCGCGGAGACTGCCGCGGGCCAGACAAATCGCGCGCTCGGTAGCAGGGTCCCGGGAAGTGTTCAAATCGCCAACAGGGAACCGAATAGAACAGATGAGGGTTGATTATTCGCCAGTTTCTTGGCGCCGCGCGCGTATTCCGGCGTCGTTCATCTGCAATTCATAAAAGCAAGCAACGGAGAGTGAAGATGTTGAAGTATGTTCTTCTGGGTACCGCCATGGCTGTTGCTACGCCTGTTATGGCGCAGGACGCCGGCATGACGGCGCAGACGCCGTCGACTGCTGCAACCCCCTCCGCCACTACTGGCACGACTGCTACTGACTCGACGACTACTGCCAGCCCGGCGACGACTGCGGCACCGACCACGGCTCAGCCGGCAGCGCAGGGCAACCAGGTGGCGGCGATCGTCGAGAGCGAGTTCGGCACCTACGACAAGGATTCGAACGGCACGCTCGACAAGACGGAGTTTGCTGCCTGGATGGACGCGCTGAAGGCAAAGGCGCCGAATGCCTCGGCTCAGCCGTCTGACCCGAAGTGGAATGACGCTGCTTTTGCCCAGGCTGACGCAGACAAGTCGTCGACCGTTACGAAGCAGGAACTTGCCGGCTTCCTGGGTGGCGCCGCTTCCAGCGGCACGATGTAAGCGCCAATTGCACCAGACTTCATGTTCACGGGCGGCCGCTGGAGCGATCCGGCGGCCGCTTTCATTTGTGATCGTTCGCCGAATCTTTACGCCGCCGCTATTATCCCGGCACCCATGCCGCGCGTCTTCCTCACCATCGATACCGAACTCGCCTGGCGGCACCATGCGGCGGGCCACGATGCGGCGACGGTGGAGGCGCGGTCGATCGAACCGGGTGGGGTGGGGCTTGCCTGGCAACTTGCGGCACTCACCCGGCATCAACTGAAGGCGACCTTCTTCGTCGATCCGATGCCGGCCCTCGTCTATGGCCTTGATCCCTTCCGGCGGATCGTCGCGGCCGTGCTGGAGGCAGGGCAGGAGGTGCAGCTTCATCTCCACGCCAATTGGCGGGGCGCGGCCATCGACGATCGGGGCGCGCATGGGGCGTTCGAGCTGATCGACCATTCGGCGGAGCAACAGCGTGACCTTCTGGCGCAGGCGCGCGATCTGCTGATGGGGGCTGACGCGCCTACGCCGGTGGCATTTCGTAGCGGAAGCTATTCCGCCAACGACGAGACACTGTCGGCGCTCGCCGGCCTGGGGATCCAGTACGATTCCAGTCACAATGGTGCGCATCATCCCTGGCCCAGTGCAATCGGCCTGCCACCGTCGTGCATCGCGCCGGTCGCGCGGCACGGCGTCGTCGAGGTGCCGGTGACGGTGATCGAGGACCGGCCGGGCCTGTGGCGCAACTTCCAGATTTGCGCGCTGTCCGCCGGAGAGATGCGCGCGGCGCTGGATCACGCGATCTCCGAGCAGCATGTGGCGACGACGATCGTCGGGCACAGTTTCGAACTGGCGAACCGTGCTGGAACGGCCGCCAACCGCGTGCATGTGAACCGGTTCGAACGGCTGTGCGCTTTGCTGGCCGAGCGTCGGGATACCGCGCCGACGACGCATTTCGCGGACAACCCTATACTCGCGCTTGATCGTGAGGATGCTCCTCTTCCGGCCAGTGCGTTGCGACGCGGCCGGCGGCAGGCGGAGCAATTGTGGTCGAACCTCGTCGCGGAGCGCGCGGCGTGAGCGCGACCGCCCTGCGATTGCAGATTGGTGCGCGCACGATCGCCTCGATCCCACGCCGGCTGCTGCGCGTCGGGCTGTCCCTCGACGACGCCCTTGCCGGAACGCTGCCCTCGCTCCCGCCACTTGGTGACCACCATGGGTATCTCGTCACGTCGCTTCCGGCCGCGACCGCGCCGAGCTGGGCAGGGCTGCAGTTCGAGCGTCAGCGTTACACGCGCTATTTCGTCGATCTGGCGGCGGGCGAGGCGGCGTGGCGCGCCGGCCTTTCTGGCCAGACGCGCTCGACGCTGAAGCGCAAGGCGAAGAAGGCGGCGGCGGCGAGCGGCGGTTCGGTTGATGTCCGCCGGTTCCGATCGCCGGAAGAGCTGGCCGTCTTCCATCCGGTTGCGCGGGCGTTGGCCGAGAAGACCTATCAGGAGCGGCTGATGGCGGCCGGCCTTCCCGGGGATGCTGCATTTTTCCACCGAATGCAGACGCTGGCGGCCGCAGACGCGGTGCGCGCCTGGCTGCTGTACATCGGTGAGGCGCCCGCGGCTTATCTGTGGTCCAGCGCAGACGGGGACACGTTGCGCTACGATTACGTCGGCCATGATCCCGCTTTCGCCGCGCTGTCGCCGGGAAGCGTGCTGATGGAGGCGGCGCTGGCCGATCTGTTCGCGGATCGCTTCCTCCGCTTTGACTTCACCGAAGGCGAAGGGCAGCACAAGCGAAGCATGGCGAGCGGCGGCGTCGCCTGCCGGGACCTGTTGCTGCTGCGGCCGACCATCGCCAATCGCGGGGCGCTGGCGCTGGTCGGCGGGTTCGACGGTGCGATGCGGCTCGCCAAGCGGGCTGCGGCCACGCCCGCGTTCCGCGATCTTGCCCGGCGCGTACGGCGGGCCTGACCGGACGCGCGCCCTTTCGCGGCGCGAGGGACGCGGTACAATCGGCACATGCATCTTGCCTCGCCCGCCATCGTCCTCGCGATCCGGCCGCACGGCGAGCATGGTGCAATCGTTCGCGCGCTGACGCCCTCTGACGGGGTCCAGGCGGGCTATGTGCGCGGTGGCCGATCGCGCGCGCTGCGCCCCATCCTTCAGCCCGCGAACACGATCCTGGGCGAATGGCGCGCCCGTACCGCAGATCAATTGCCCGCGTTGACGATCGAACTGGTGCACAGCCTGGCGGCGTTGCATGCCGAGCCGCTGCCGGCGGCGGTGCTGGAATGGGTGACCGCGCTCACCGCTGCGGCGCTTCCGGAGGCGCAGCCGTATCCGCGCCTCCACGCGGCGCTGAGCGGGCTGCTCGACGCGGTCGAGGCGGCACCGGCAGCGCGGGGATGGGCTGGCGCGCTTGCGCGTTATGAGTTGCTCGTGCTGGCCGAGCTTGGCTTCGGGCTGGACCTTGAACAATGCGTCGCCAGCGGCGCGACCGGCGAAATGGCATTCGTCAGCCCCAAGAGCGGCGGCGCCGTCAGCCGTGCGGCGGCGGCGGGTTATGAGGATCGGCTGCTGCGGCTGCCTCCTTTCCTGCTCGCGGGCGGGGAGCCCGACTGGCCCGATGTCTTCGATGCACTGGCGATCACCGGCCGCTTCCTCGCGCGCGACGTGCTGGTCGATCGGCGGGCGGAAGCGCTCGCCGCGCGCGACCGGCTGCTCGATCGGCTGAAGAGAGCGGTTGCGTGAGTGCATGCCGGGCGGCAAGGGACGCGCGCCTTTAGCGGAGTTGAACATGGCCCTGATCGCGATCCTGCCCGGCGACGGCATCGGCCCGGAAGTGACTGCCGAGGCGCGGCGCGTGCTCGAGGCGCTGGCGCTCGACCTGGCGTTCGAGGAAGCGCCCGTCGGCGGCGCGGCGTATCACGCGAGCGGGCATCCGCTGCCGCCGGAGACGCTGGACCTCGCGCGGCGAGCGGATGCGATCCTGTTCGGCGCGGTGGGCGATCCCAGCTGCGACTCGCTCGAGCGCCATTTGCGGCCGGAGCAGGCGATCCTTGGCCTGCGCAAGGAGCTGACGCTCTTCGCGAACCTGCGCCCGGCAAAGCTGTTCGCGGGGCTGGAGGAGGCCTCCGCGCTCCGCCCGGAGGTGGCGCGAGCGATCGACCTGCTGATCGTGCGCGAGCTTAACGGCGACGTTTATTTCGGCGAGAAAGGCATGCGCACCACCGCCGCTGGCCTTCGCGAAGGCTATGACGTCATGAGTTATGACGAGGGCGAGGTTCGCCGCATCGCGATTGCCGGCTTCGAGGCGGCGCAGCGTCGGCGCGGGATGCTCTGCTCGGTCGACAAGGCAAACGTCCTGGAGACATCGCAGATGTGGCGCGACGTCGTGATCGAGACCGCGAAGGACTATCCCGACGTGACGCTCAGCCACATGTATGTCGACAATGCCGCGATGCAGCTGGTGCGCGATCCGGGCCAGTTCGACGTGATCGTCACCGGCAACCTGTTTGGCGATATCCTGTCCGACCAGGCATCGATGTGCGTCGGCTCGATCGGGCTGCTGCCCTCCGCCTCGCTCGATGCGGCGGGCAAGGGCCTGTACGAGCCGATCCACGGATCCGCACCGGACATTGCCGGGCAGGGCAAGGCGAACCCGTGCGCGGCGATCCTGTCCGCGGCGATGATGCTGCGCCACTCGCTGGGTCACGCCGCCGCCGCCGATCGCGTCGAGGCGGCGGTCGCGAAGGCTTTGGCAGCGGGCAATCGCACCGCTGACCTTGGCGGTGATTGTTCGACCCGCGCGATGGGCGATGCGGTGCTTGCCCACCTGTGAGCGACGCGCTCGACCTCGCAATCGTCATCCCGACGTTCAACGAGCGCGGCAATGTGCCCGTGCTCGTCGCCAAGCTCGATCAGGCGCTGGCCGGGATCAACTGGGAAGCGATCTTCGTCGATGACGACAGTCCGGACGGCACGGCGGATGCCGCGCGGGAGATCGGCCGGTTCGATCGCCGGGTGCGGGTGATCCAGCGCATCGGGCGCCGCGGCCTCGCGACTGCGTGCATCGAGGGGATGTGCGCGACCGCCGCGCCTGCCGTCGCGGTGATCGACGGTGACCTGCAGCATGACGAGACGATCCTCCCTGCGATGCTCGCGGCCTTGAAGGGTGATCCCGTGCTGGACATCGTGGTCGGCTCGCGCTTCGTCGATGGTGGCGGGACGGGCGAGTGGGACCGGGACCGGGTGGCGAAGTCCGCCTTTGCCACCAAGCTGTCGCAGCGCGTGCTCGACGTCGGCCTGACCGATCCGATGAGCGGCTTCTTCATGATGCGCACCGAGCTGTTGCGCGCCATCGCGCCGCGGCTCGCCGGCATCGGCTTCAAGATCCTGCTCGACATCATGGCAGCCGGCGATCGCCCGCTGCGCTTCCTCGAGCTGCCCTATGTCTTCCGCACCCGCAGCGTTGGCGAGTCCAAGCTCGATCACGTGGTGGCGCTGGAATATCTGATCGCCTTGTACGATCGGAAGTTCGGCAATGTCGTGCCGGTGCGCTTCGCGATGTTCTCCGCCATCGGGGTGATCGGCGTCGGCATCCACATGGGCGTGCTGACCTTGTTGTACCTTGGCCTCGGCGTCAGCTTCCTGGCCGGCCAGATCGCCGCGACGATGGCGGCGATGACGTTCAACTTCTTCCTCAACAATGCGCTCACCTATCGTGATCGGCGGTTGAAGGGCTGGCGGCAACTGCTCGACGGGTGGGTTTCCTTCTGCCTGGTCTGTTCGGTCGGTGCGGTGGCGAACGTTGGTGTGGCGGCGTTCCTCTATGACTTCCGCTATGGTGCCTGGGCGGCATCGGCGATGGCCGGGGTGCTGATCGGCGCGGTGTGGAACTACGCCTTGTCGTCGCGCTTCACCTGGGGCCGCTACTGATCACACCCAGGTCGTAAACCACGTCCAGCGCCGGAAGGCGCCGGCGTCAGGCAGGGCCTGGGCGGAGAGGATGGGATAGAAGTAGATCGCCAGCGCAGCGGTGACGGCGATCAACGCCACGTCCCAGTTGCGCGTCCGCTCACGCCAGTGGTCGAGTGCGGCGACGATGGCGATGACGATGAAGACGCTGGCCGGATAGTAATAATAATAGAAGCCGAGCGACTTGGGGATCACTGCCCATAGGGCGAGGCTGCCCGTCCACAGCCAGGCCGCGGCAAACAGCCGCGTCGAACCGGAGCGCACCCACCCGATCCAGCACGCCGCGACCGCGACTAGGCCCGACCACATGATCGCCGGATTGCCGAGGAACAGAATGCCGCGCTGCGCGCCGTCGGCGGGCTCGTAGAGATACCAGATCGGTCGGATCAGCAGCGGCCACGTCCACCAGTTCGACTGGTAGAGATGGGGCGGCAGCACCTGGGTCTGCCGTTCGTACATGGTGAGCTGGAACGGAATGAGGCTGGCCAGCGTCAGCGGTTCGCTGGCGTAGAAGAAGGCAGGAGCGAAGGTGGCGAGATAGGTCGCGACCGACACGGCGCCGAGCAGCGCGATCGCCGGCAGCGGGCGGATGCCGGGGAAGCGGCGCGCGTCACCCCGCTTCAGGATGACCAGCGCGCCCGCGGCGAACGCGATATAGGGTGCGGCAAGCCATTTGCAGCCGACCGCGCAGCCGAGCAGCACCGCCACCAACGTCCAGCGCCACCAGCCGCCGCGCCGCATCGTCCAGGCCGCCATGGCGATCGCCGCCATCAGGAAGGCGAGCATGAACCCGTCCAGCATCGCGATCCGCGACTGGACGTAGACGGTGAAGCCAAGCGGCGTCAGCGCCACCGCGACAAGGGCAGGGCGGAGGCGCCCGGTCATCAGCCAGACGGTGGCGAACAGCGATACCACGGTGACACTGCCGGCCACGGTTGACGGAAAGCGCCAGCCGAACGGCGTGTCGCCGAACAGCCGGATGCCGAGCGAGATCAGCCATTTGCCCAGCAGCGGATGTTCGATGTTCATCGGCCCGGCGAGCGTGATCAGCGCGCGGGCTGCGGGCACGTAGTGCACCTCGTCGAACACGAACTGGTGCGGCACCGATAGGCGGATCATGAACAACGCCTGCGCAAGCGCGAAGATCAGGATCGCGAGCGGCAGCGGGCGGCGAAGCATCACGTCCTGCTTAGCCGAGGATAAGGCGGTGCGGAACTTCATGAAGTTGACGCATGTGGAAAGGGAATTTTGCGCCTCCCGCGCCTGGACGTGGATGGCGCCACCTTCGCACGGTTACGGCCTTGTAGGACAGGGGCCGCCGCCCTTGAAAGCCCGTGCCGAATGGCCGAAAGCGGCGGCATGAAACGCCATACCGGACAAGACCGCTCGATCACCGACACCTGGCGCCCCGCCACGCGGGCGATCCGCGGCGGCACGGTGCGTTCCGAATTCGGCGAGACGTCCGAGGCGATCTTCCTCACCTCCGGCTATGCCTATGACTGCGCCGGCGATGCCGCCGCGCGCTTTGCCGGCGAGCAGCAGGGGATGACTTACTCCCGGCTGCAGAACCCGACCGTCGAGATGCTGGAGCATCGCATCGCCCTGCTGGAAGGCGCCGAGGCGTGCCGCACCATGGCGAGCGGCATGGCGGCGATGACGGCGGTGCTGCTGAGCCAGCTGCAGACAGGCGACCATGTCGTCGCCGGCCGCGCCGCGTTTGGATCGTGCCGCTGGCTGGTCGATACGTTGCTGCCCAAGTTCGGCATCGCCACCACCGTGGTCGATGCGCGTGACCCGCAGCAGTTCATCGATGCGGTGCGCCCTGAAACCAAGGTGTTCTTCTTCGAAACGCCGGCCAATCCGACGATGGACGTCGTGGACCTGCGCGCGGTGTGCGCCATCGCCCGCGAGCGCGGCATCACCAGCGTGGTCGACAATGCCTTTGCCACCCCGGCGCTGCAGCGGCCGATGGAGTTCGGCGCGGACGTGACGGCCTATTCCGCGACCAAGATGATGGACGGGCAGGGGCGCGTGCTGGCCGGTGCCGTTTGCGGTACCAAGGATTTCATCGACAACACGCTGCTGCCCTTCACCCGTAACACCGGGCCGACGCTGTCCGCGTTCAACGCCTGGGTGGTGCTGAAGGGGCTGGAGACGCTGGACCTGCGCATCCGCCGTCAGTCCGAGAACGCGATGAAGGTGGCAAGCTTCCTCGAAGGCCGCGTGCCGACGGTGCTGTACCCCGGCCTGCCGAGCCACCCGCAGCACGAACTGGCGATGAGCCAGATGGAAGCGGCGGGGCCGATCTTCGCCATTCTGCTGGATGGCGGGCGCACCCAGGCGCACGGGCTGCTCGATGCGCTGGAGCTGATCGACATTTCCAACAACATCGGCGATTCGCGGTCGCTGATGACGCACCCCGCCTCCACCACGCACAATTCCGTGGCGCCCGAGAAGCGCGAGGAGATGGGCGTGACGGAGGGGATGCTTCGCCTTAACGTGGGCCTTGAAGACCCGGCGGACCTGATCGAGGATCTCGACCGTGCCTTGCGCAAGGTGGGCCTGTGAAGGCGCTGTTCCCCGCCGCGGAGACGACGCGCGGGGTGACGGTGCGTGTTTCCGTCAGTTACCTGCCCGAGCAATCGGAGCCGGCGCGCGGGCGATGGTTCTGGGCTTATCACATCCGCATCGAGAACGATTCGCCGCAGACGGTGCAATTGCTGACGCGCCACTGGATCATCACCGATGGGCGGGGTGCGCGCCATTCGGTGGAAGGGGAGGGCGTGGTCGGCGAGCAGCCGGTGATCGCGCCGGGCGCCAGCTACGATTACGTATCCGGTTGCCCGCTCGCGACGCCGAGCGGATCGATGCAGGGCAGCTATCGCATGATCGGCGAGGATGGCGCGCTGTTCGACGTGGCGATCCCGAAGTTCGCGCTGACGGCGCCTGCGGTGGCGGGGTGAGCCGGGCATGAAGCGTACCCATCTTCCGCTGAACGGCCTGCGCGTGCTCGACGCCGCGGCGCGCCACCTGTCGTTCACCCGCGCGGCGGACGAGCTGGCGGTGACGCCCGCCGCCGTCGGCCAGCAGATCCGGGCGCTCGAGGACACGCTGGGCGTCGTGCTGTTCCGCCGTACCACCAAGGGGCTGGAGCTGACCCCGGAAGGAGAGGCGGGGCTCGGGCCGCTGCGGCATGGCTTCCTGCAGTTCGAGGAAGCGGTGCGCGCGATGCAGGCCGGGCAATCGTCCAAATCGTTGACGATCGCCGCGCCGCGCGACCTGACCGAGAAGTGGTTGCTGCCGCGGCTGGCGGAGATCGCGCGCAATGACGGCGACCTCCGCTTCGTGCTGGTCGCCGCCGATACGCCGCCCGACTTCACGGAGGCGAACCTCGACCTCGCAATCACCTGGGGTGACGGCCCCGGCGCGCACGAAGGCGAGGCGATCGAGAGTGAGGGCATGGTGACGATCGAGCGCGCCGGCGGCGGCGCTGACGCGGTGATCGCCTGGCCGGGCTGCGGCAGCGAGGATGGCAGCCCGCTGATCCAGGTGGGCGACGCAGGCCTGGCGCTTGATGCTGCCGCGCAGGGGCTGGGGAAGGCGACTGTGCCGGAGCTCCTTGCCGCGCGAGATCTTGCTGCAGGGCGGATCGCGGCGATCGGCGAGCCGCGGCCCTCCCGGCTCGGCTATTGGCTGGTCGCGCCGCTGCCGCAGTGGCGCCAGCAGAAAGTGCAGGCGCTGGTCGAGGCACTGGCGGGTTGATCGGCATGCGGGCCGAGCCTTTTGAGAGCGAACGGCTGATCATGCGGGCGCCGACGGCGGACGATGCCCCGGCGTTGCACGAGGCGTATCGTGACCCGCGGGTGATGCGCTTCTGGTCCAGCCCGCCGCATGCCTCGCTGGAGGAGACGATCGCTTATGTGACGCCCCACGCCGGCGATCAGTGGCGGCAATGGGTGATCGTGGAAAAGGCCAGCGGCCGTGCAATCGGCACGCTGGCCGCCGGCGAACGGCGCCGCGCGGTGATGGAGATCGGCTACCTCCTTTCCGCCGCCGCCTCCGGCCAGGGCTATGCCCGTGAAGCGGTGAGCGCGCTGATCGACCTGCTGTTCGCGCAAGGCGCGCGGCGGGTGTTCGCCGATACCGATCCCGACAACGTCCGCTCGATCGCGCTGCTGACGACGCTCGGCTTCCGACGCGAGGGCCTGCTGCGCGCCGAGTGGGAAACGCATATCGGCGTGCGCGACAGCATCATCTGGGGCCTGCTGCACGACGAATGGCGCCCGAAGCAGTCGCGTGCGGCGCAGGAGTGATCCGCGCGCGCTGATCCGCATAGAGGAACAGGCGTGACTGACGAGCCGACGATCGCCCGGGCGCGCCGACGCTGGACCCCGCGCCGGGCGCGCGCGCTGCTCCGTTCCCGCGGCCCCACCTCGATCCTGTTCCGCCGCCGGATCGCAGTGATCACCGGCGCGGTGATCATCGGCGTGGTGGCGGTGCTCTTCGCCAAGGCCTCGGACGAAATGGGGCTGATCTTCGAGCACTACGCCCGGCGCTGGCCCTACGCGCCGCTGGTGACGACGCCGTTCGGCTTCATGGCGCTGGTGTGGATCACGCGGCGCTGGGTGCCGCTAGCGCGTGGATCGGGCATCCCGCAGGTGATGGCGGCGCGGGATGATCCGCCAGCCGCGATGCGCGGGCTGATCGCGGTCAGGACCGTCGCGGGCAAGGCGTTGCTGACCATGGCGGCGATCCTGTGCGGGGCCAGCGTTGGGCGCGAGGGCCCCACCGTGCAGCTGGCGGCGGCGGTAATGAACGTCAGCCACCGGGTGATGCACGTCGCGCTGCGCAGCACCGTCGTTATCGCCGGCGGTGCGGCGGGCGTGGCGGCGGCCTTCAACACGCCGCTGGCGGGCGTGCTGTTCGCGATCGAGGAGCTGGCCGCGGCCTATGAGCAGCGCATGACGCTGATGGTTCTGTCATCGATCGTCATTGCCGGCATGGTCGCGCAGAGCCTGGCGGGCGATTACGTCTATTTCGGTGCGATCGGAGCGCACATGCCGATCGCCGGTGCGCTAATCGTAGCGCCAATCGCGGGCATCGGCGGCGGCCTTGCCGGCGGACTGTTCTCGCGGGTGGTGCTGGCGCTGGCGAGCGGCAGCCACCGGGTGACACGGTGGAGTAAGGCGCGGCCGGTGCTGTTCGCCGGGCTGTGCGGCGCGGTCGTCGCGGTGCTGGGCGTGGCGACGGGGCTGACATGGGGCACCGGCTATGGCGCGGCGCGCGCCGTGATCACCGGGGCGGATGCGCCCTTGTGGTTCGGGCCGGCGAAGTTCGTCTCGACGCTCGCCACTGCGGTGGCCGGGCTGCCAGGCGGCATCTTTGCGCCGAGCCTGGCGGTCGGGGCAGGGGTGGGGAACCTGCTGCGCGAGCTGTTCCCCGGGGAGCCCGCCGAAGCAGTCGTAATCCTCGGCATGGTGGCCTATTTCACCGGCGTGGTGCGCGCGCCGCTGACCGCCGTGATCATCCTGTCCGAGACGACGGCGAGCCGCGGTTTGATGCTGCCGATGTTCGCCGCCGCCTTCCTGGCGGACGGGGCAAGCCGGGCGGTGTGCCGGGAGAAGCTCTACCACGGCCTGTCGCGGACGTTCGCCGGCCAGCCCTAGGCGCACCTCACCTGGATTGGCGGCGGCCTGTGAAGCGTCGCGCGATTCCGGCGGCGTCCTGGGAGCCCGCAATCTCGGAGCGGCACGCGGGCGCGCATCCGAGATCGCGTCACCCTCAGCGCACTCTCAGCGGCACTTGATCTGCCCGCGATCGACCGAACGGCCGAGCAACGCCCCGCCACCGGCGCCCGCCAGCGTGCCTAGCGTGCCGCCACCGATCAGGTTGGCCAGCAAGCCACCCCCGACCGCGCCGATCACCAGGCCCGTCGTGCCGTCGTTGCGCTTGCAATAGGCGCGGCCGTCCTGGCCGCGGTAGATCCGGTCGTTGCGGCTGAGGCGACGCTCCCGATAATTGCCGCTCCGATAGCTGGAGGCCGGATCCCAGTTGCGGTCGTTCCGGTCGCCTTGCCAGCGATAGTCTCCGCGGTTGTTGCGGTTCCCGCGGTGATCGCGATCGTTGCGGTCGTACCGATCATGGCGATCGTCGCGGCGCTGCGCGGCGGCGTCCGTCGGCATCATTGCGGGCGATGCGACCGCCACCGACAGAAGCGCGGCTAATAGATGAGTTTTCAAACTAAGCTCCTGATCTGAACGTCAGGTCAACCATCGATGGGCGAGAAGGTTCAGAAAGTAGCATGGCTGTGCGACGACGATCTTCTGGGCAACTGGCGTGTGTTCCCGCAAAAAAAAGGTGGATCGCCCTATGCATTGGTGACGGCGAATACCGTCGATGATGCTCATAGATGTTACCTGGTCCACCGTGTCGCCACGTTGATTGCAGAGGGTGACTGCATCTTTGCTGAAGGCGTTTCGGCGTCAGCTATGCGCGGTTGGCAGTCGCGACGTGACATCTTGGCGTGGTGGAAATGCGGGGTCGCCGGCGCCGTCGTTTTCGCAACCAACAAAAAGCCCCGCCGGATCGCTCCGGCGGGGCTGATTGCATCAGGCTGAGCCGAACGATCAGTCGTTCAGATACTCACCGGCCGCCTCATCGCTGCCGTCGCCCGAGGGGACGACGGTGGCGAGCGGATCGTCACCGGTGCCGACGTCTTCACGCGGGCTGCGGGCGTTCTCTGCCGCACGCAGCTCGTCCGCGCTGGTCGGGGCCACGATCATCGCTTCGGCCAGCTTCTTCTGCTGGGCACGAAGCGCGGCGTCGCGCGAGGAAGCCGCCACGCGCAGGCGGTTCATGCCGGCGCCGGTGCCTGCCGGGATGAGCCGGCCGACGATGACGTTTTCCTTCAGGCCCATCAGCGTGTCCTGCTTGCCCTGGACCGCCGCCTCGGTGAGGACGCGGGTGGTCTCCTGGAACGACGCGGCCGAGATGAACGACCGGGTCTGCAGCGACGCCTTGGTGATGCCGAGCAGGATCGGTTTGCCCTGGGCGGGCGCCTCGTTCTTGCCGAGCTTCGCGTTGACCTCGTCCATCTCCGCACGGTCCACCTGCTCGCCAGGGAGCAGGGTGGTGTCGCCGGCCTCGGTGATCTCGACCTTCTGCAGCATCTGACGAACGATCGTCTCGATGTGCTTGTCGTTGATCTTCACGCCCTGCAGTCGATAGACTTCCTGGATTTCCGACACGAGATATTCCGCGAGCGGCTCGATGCCGAGCACCTCGAGAATGTCGTGCGGATCCGGGCTGCCGCCGATCAGGTTGTCGCCACGCTTGACGTAGTCGCCTTCCTGGACGTCGATCACCTTCGACTTCGGGATGAGGTATTCCACCACCTCGCCGCCGTCCTCGGGCTGGATGCCGATCTTGCGCTTCGCCTTATAGTCCTTGCCGAACACCACGCGGCCCGAGACCTTCGCGATGATCGCATTTTCCTTCGGCTTGCGCGCTTCGAACAGCTCGGCAACGCGCGGCAGACCGCCGGTGATGTCGCGGGTCTTGGCGGACTCGCGGGCAACACGGGCAACCACGTCGCCGGCGTAGACGACCGAGTTGTCGTCCACCGACAGTACCGCACCCGGCGCCAGCATGTAGCGGGCGGTTTCACCCGAACCCTCGTCGAGCAGGGTGATGCGCGGACGCAGATCCTCCTTCGAACGGCCAGCTGCACGATATTCGATCACGACGCGCTGGGCGATGCCCGTTGCCTCGTCGACCTGCTCGGTCAGCGTCTTGCCCTCGATGAGGTCCTGATACTTCACCGTGCCGCCGGTTTCCGTGATCACCGGCATGGTGAACGGATCCCATTCGGCGATGCGATCGCCAGCGCTGATGATGTGCCCATCGTCGCACAGCACGTTCGCGCCATACGGGATCTTGTGCACCGCCAGCTCGCGGCCATCCATGTCGACGATCGCGACTTCGCCCGAGCGGCTGAGCACCACGCGGCGACCACGCTGGTCGACGATGATGCGCAGGTCACGATATTCGATCGTGCCGTCGGTCGGTGCCTCGAGGTTTGACTGCTCATTGAGCTGCGCCGCACCGCCGATGTGGAAGGTACGCATCGTCAGCTGCGTGCCCGGCTCACCGATCGACTGCGCCGCGATGACGCCGACGGCCTCGCCGATGTTCACCGGCGTACCGCGGGCAAGGTCACGCCCGTAGCACTTGCCGCAGACGCCGATCTTGCTTTCGCAGACCAGCGGCGAGCGGATCTTGACGGCCTGGATGCCAGTCGCCTCGATCTTCGCCACCATCGGCTCGTCGAGCAGGGTGCCGATCGGGATCACGATCTCGCCGGTCTTCGCCTCGACGATGTCCTCCGCCGTCGTACGGCCAAGGATACGCTCGCCGAGCGACGCGATGACCGAGCCGCCCTGAACGATCGCCTTCATCTCCAGCGCGCGCTCGGTGCCGCAATCGTCCTCGACGATGACGCAATCCTGCGACACGTCGACGAGACGGCGGGTGAGATACCCCGAGTTCGCCGTCTTCAACGCCGTATCCGCGAGGCCCTTACGAGCGCCGTGGGTGGAGTTGAAGTATTCAAGGACGGTCAGGCCTTCCTTGAAGTTCGAGATGATCGGCGTTTCGATGATCTCGCCTGACGGCTTGGCCATCAGGCCGCGCATGCCGGCAAGCTGCTTGATCTGCGCCTGCGAACCACGCGCACCGGAGTGCGCCATCATGTAGATCGAGTTGATCGGCTTCTCACGGCCGGTCTCCTCGTCGATGCGAACGGCCTTGATCTCGTTCATCATCGAGTTCGCCACCTGGTCACCGCAACGGCTCCAGGCGTCGATCACCTTGTTGTACTTCTCTTGCTGCGTGATCAGGCCGTCCTGATACTGCTGCTCGAAGTCCTTCACCTGCTCACGCGTCTCGTCGACCAGCTTGGTCTTGTCCGGCGCGATGATCATGTCGTCCTTGCCGAACGAGATGCCGGCGCGGAACGCGTGACGGAAGCCCAGCGCCATGATCGCGTCGGCGAACAGCACCGTCTCCTTCTGGCCGGTGTGACGATACACCTCGTCGATGACGTCGGTGACGTCCTTCTTGGTCAGCAGGCGGTTGACGGTCTCGAAGGGTACCTTGTGGCTCTTCGGCAGGCACTCGCCGAGCAGCATGCGGCCCGGCGTGGTCTCGTAGCGCTTGAGGTACTGGTTGCCGTTCTCGTCGGTCTGCGGGACGCGGCTGATGATCTTGGTGTGCAGCGTCACCGCGCCGTTGAACAGCGCCTGGTGCACTTCCTCCATGTCCGCCAGCAGCATGCCTTCGCCCGGCTCGTTCTGCTTCTCCATCGAGAGGTAGTAGAGACCGAGCACCATGTCCTGCGACGGCACGATGATCGGCTTGCCGTTCGCCGGCGACAGGATGTTGTTGGTCGACATCATCAGGACGCGCGCTTCCAGCTGCGCTTCAAGCGACAGCGGAACGTGCACGGCCATCTGGTCACCGTCGAAGTCGGCGTTGAAGGCCGAGCAGACCAGCGGGTGAAGCTGGATCGCCTTGCCCTCGATCAGCACCGGCTCGAACGCCTGGATGCCAAGACGGTGAAGCGTCGGCGCGCGGTTCAGCAGAACCGGGTGCTCGCGGATCACCTCGTCCAGGATGTCCCAGACTTCCTTGCGCTCCTTCTCGACCCACTTCTTCGCCTGCTTCAGGGTCATGGACAGACCCTTGGCGTCGAGCCGGGCGTAGATGAACGGCTTGAACAGCTCGAGCGCCATCTTCTTGGGCAGGCCGCACTGGTGCAGCTTGAGCTCCGGACCGGTCACGATGACCGAACGGCCCGAATAGTCGACGCGCTTGCCGAGCAGGTTCTGACGGAAGCGGCCCTGCTTGCCCTTGAGCATGTCGGACAGCGACTTCAGCGGACGCTTGTTGGCGCCCGTGATCGTGCGACCGCGGCGGCCGTTGTCGAACAGGGCGTCGACGGCTTCCTGCAGCATGCGCTTTTCGTTGCGGACGATGATGTCCGGCGCACGCAGCTCCATCAGGCGCTTCAGGCGGTTGTTACGGTTGATCACGCGGCGGTACAGATCGTTCAGATCCGACGTCGCGAAACGACCGCCGTCGAGCGGCACCAGCGGGCGAAGCTCGGGCGGGATCACCGGCACGACCTCGAGGATCATCCACTCCGGACGATTGCCGGATTCGAGGAAGCTCTCGACGACCTTCAGCCGCTTGATGATCTTCTTGGGCTTCAGCTCGGACTTGGTGACGGCGAGCTCTTCGAGCAGCGCGGTCTTCTCGCCTTCGAGATCCAGGCTCTCGAGCATGATGCGCACGGCCTCGGCGCCGATGCCGGCGGAGAAGGCGTCCTCGCCATATTCGTCCTGCGCCTCGAGCAGCTCATCCTCGGTGAGGAGCTGATACTTCTCCAGCGGGGTGAGGCCCGGCTCGATGACGATATAGGCTTCGAAGTACAGCACGCGCTCGAGCTGCTTGAGCTGCATGTCGAGCAGCAGGCCGATGCGCGACGGCAGCGACTTCAGGAACCAGATGTGCGCGACCGGGGCGGCGAGCTCGATATGGCCCATCCGCTCGCGGCGGACCTTCGAGACGGTGACCTCGACGCCGCACTTCTCGCAGACGATGCCCTTGTACTTCATGCGCTTGTACTTGCCGCACAGGCACTCGTAGTCCTTGATCGGACCGAAGATGCGCGCGCAGAACAGGCCGTCACGCTCGGGCTTGAACGTGCGATAGTTGATCGTCTCGGGCTTCTTGATCTCGCCGAACGACCAGGAGCGGATGCGGTCCGGAGACGCGATGCCGATCTGGATCTGGTCGAAGGTCTCCGGCTTGGCGACCGGGTTCGCGAAATTGGTAAGTTCGTTCATTTTTCTACCTCTTCCCCCTCCCGCGCGGGCGGGAGGGGCTAGGGGAGGGATGGTCGATCGTCGGAGCGGTGCGGTTACTCGGCCGCCTCGGCCAGATCACCGTCGTCCGCGTCTTCCATGCTCTTCAGCTCGACGTTGAGGCCCAGCGAACGCATTTCCTTGACGAGCACGTTGAAGCTCTCCGGAATGCCGGCCTCGAACGTGTCGTCACCCTTGACGATCGCCTCATAGACCTTGGTGCGGCCGACCACGTCGTCGGATTTCACCGTCAGCATTTCCTGGAGCGTGTACGCAGCGCCATAAGCCTGCAGCGCCCACACCTCCATTTCGCCGAAGCGCTGGCCGCCGAACTGCGCCTTACCGCCCAGCGGCTGCTGGGTGACGAGGCTGTACGGCCCGATCGAACGTGCGTGGATCTTGTCGTCGACGAGGTGGTGCAGCTTCAGCATGTAGATGATGCCTACCGTCACCTTGCGGTCGAACTGATCGCCGGTGCGCCCGTCGAACAGATCCGACTGACCCGACGGATCGAGACCCGCCAGTTCGAGCATGTTGGCAACGTCCTGCTCCACCGCACCGTCGAACACCGGAGTGCCCATCGGAACGCCGGGCTTCAGGTTGGTCGCCAGCTCGATGATGCCCTGCGCGTCACGTGCCTCGATCTCGTCGACATAATGCTCGCCGTAGATCGTCTTCAGCCGTTCCTTCACCGCCTCGGGCATGGCGCCCGCGGTGGCATCCGGATTGGCCTCACGCCATTCCTCCAGCTGCTGCGCGATCTGCTGGCCGAGGCCGCGCGCGGCCCAGCCAAGGTGCGTCTCGAAGATCTGACCGACGTTCATGCGCGACGGCACGCCCAGCGGGTTCAACACGAGATCGACCGGCGTACCGTCGGCGAGGAACGGCATGTCCTCCACCGGCAGGATGCGGCTGATGACGCCCTTGTTGCCGTGACGGCCGGCCATCTTGTCGCCCGGCTGCAGCTTGCGCTTCACCGCGACGAACACCTTGACCATCTTCAGCACGCCCGGCGGCAGCTCGTCGCCGCGCTCCAGCTTCTCGCGACGGTCCTCGAACTTCTCCTTAATGAGCTTCGCGGCCTCGTCGTACTGCGCCTTTACCGCTTCGAGATCCGACTGGACCTTGTCGTCGGCGACCGCGAACTTCCACCATTCGTGGCGGTCGACGCTGTCGAGCATGTCCTGATCGATCACGGCACCCTTCTTGGGGCCGCCCTTCGGCACCGCAGTCGCGGTCTGGCCGATCAGCATCTCGCGCAGGCGCGACCAGGTGGCACGGTTGAGGATCGTGCGCTCGTCGTCCGAGTCCTTCTTCAGGCGCTCGATCTCCTCGCGTTCGATCGCCATCGCACGCTCGTCCTTGTCGATGCCGTGGCGGTTGAAGACGCGAACGTCGACGACCGTACCGGCAACGCCCGGCGGCAGGCGGAGCGAGGTGTCACGCACGTCGCTGGCCTTTTCACCGAAGATGGCGCGCAGCAGCTTCTCTTCCGGCGTCATCGGGCTTTCGCCCTTCGGCGTGATCTTGCCGACCAGGATGTCGCCCGGCTCGACCTCGGCACCGACGTACACGATGCCCGCCTCGTCGAGGTTGCGCAGCGCTTCCTCGCCGACGTTCGGGATGTCGCGCGTGATGTCCTCCGGCCCGAGCTTCGTGTCGCGGGCCATCACCTCGAACTCGTCGATGTGGATCGACGTGAACACGTCGTCCTTCACGATCCGCTCGGAGATGAGGATCGAGTCCTCGTAGTTGTAGCCGTTCCACGGCATGAACGCGACGAGCGCGTTACGGCCGAGCGCCAGCTCGCCGAACTCGGTCGACGGGCCGTCGGCGAGGATGTCGCCGGCGTTCACCACGTCGCCCACCTTCACCAGCGGGCGCTGGTTGATGCAGGTCGACTGGTTGGAGCGCTGGAACTTCATCAGCGAGTAGATGTCGACGCCCGACTTGCCGGCATCGACCTCACCCGTGGCGCGGATCACGATACGGCTGGCGTCGACCTGGTCGACGACGCCGGCGCGGCGTGCGGCGATCGCGGCACCTGAATCGCGTGCCACCGTCTCTTCCATGCCGGTGCCAACGAACGGCGCTTCCGCCTTCACCAGCGGCACGGCCTGACGCTGCATGTTCGAGCCCATCAGCGCGCGGTTCGCGTCGTCGTTCTCGAGGAACGGGATCAGCGAGGCGGCGACCGACACGAGCTGCTTGGGCGACACGTCCATCAGCGTGATCGTCTCGGGCAGCGCCATGAGGAATTCGCCGGCCTGACGGGCGGAGATGAGATCCTCGGTGAAGCGGCCTTCGGCGTCGAGCTCGGCGTTCGCCTGCGCAACCGTGTGCTTCTGCTCTTCCATCGCGGAGAGGTACACGACCTCGCCGGTCACCTTGCCGTCCACTACGCGGCGGTACGGCGTCTCGATGAAGCCGTACTTGTTGACGCGCGCGAACGTCGACAGCGAGTTGATGAGACCGATGTTCGGGCCTTCCGGCGTTTCGATCGGGCAGATACGACCATAGTGCGTCGGGTGAACGTCGCGCACTTCGAAGCCCGCGCGCTCACGCGTCAGACCGCCCGGCCCGAGGGCCGAGACGCGGCGCTTGTGCGTCACTTCCGACAGCGGGTTCGTCTGGTCCATGAACTGCGACAGCTGCGACGAGCCGAAGAATTCACGCACCGCGGCGACCGCCGGCTTCGCGTTGATGAGGTCGTTCGGCATGACGGTCGACACGTCGACCGAGCTCATGCGCTCCTTCACCGCACGCTCCATGCGGAGCAGACCGACGCGATACTGGTTCTCGAGCAGCTCGCCCACCGAACGCACGCGGCGGTTGCCGAGGTTGTCGATGTCGTCGATCTCGCCCTTGCCGTCCTTCAGGTCGACGAGGGTCTTCACGACTGCCAGGATGTCCTCGGTGCGCAGCGTCGTCACCGTGTCCTCGGCATCGAGGTCAAGGCGCATGTTGAGCTTCACGCGGCCCACGGCCGACAGGTCGTAGCGGTCCGGATCGAAGAACAGGCCAGCGAACAGCGCTTCCGCCGTCTCGAGCGTCGGCGGCTCGCCAGGGCGCATCACGCGATAGATGTCGCTCAGCGCCTGCTCGCGCTCTTCGGCCTTGTCGGCCTTCAGCGTGTTGCGGATCCACGGGCCGGTGGTGACATGGTCGATGTCGAGCAGCTCGATCCGGTCGATGCCGGCCTTGTCGAGCTTCTCCAGGCTTTCCGGGCCGATCTCGTCACCGGCCTCGACGTAGATCTCGCCGGTCTGCTCGTTGATGAGGTCATAGGCCGAATAGCGGCCGTAGATTTCCTCGGTCGGGATGAGGAGGTCGGTCAGGCCGTCCTTGGCTGCCTTGTTGGCGGCGCGCGGCGTCACCTTCGTGCCCGTCGGGAACACGACTTCGCCCGAGTTCGCGTCGACGAGGTCGAACGTCGGCTTCACGCCGCGCCAGTTCTCGGCCGCGAACGGGATGCGCCAGCCACCCTGGCCGCGCACATAGGTGACGCGGTTGTAGAAGTGGTTGAGGATTTCCTCGCTGTTGAGGCCAAGCGCGTAGAGCAGCGCCGTCACCGGCAGCTTGCGCTTGCGGTCGATACGGACGTTGACGATGTCCTTCGCGTCGAACTCGAAATCGAGCCACGAACCGCGATACGGGATCACGCGCGCCGCGAAGAGATACTTGCCCGAGGCGTGCGTCTTGCCGCGGTCATGATCGAAGAGGACGCCCGGCGAACGGTGCATCTGGCTGACGATCACGCGCTCCGTGCCGTTGATGAAGAACGTGCCGTTCTCCGTCATCAGCGGCATGTCGCCCATGTAGACGTCCTGCTCCTTGATATCGAGCACCGAGCGGGTTTCCGTTTCCGGATCCACCTCGAACACGATCAGGCGAAGCGTCACGCGCATCGGCGCGGCATAGGTGATGCCACGCTGACGGCATTCCTCGACGTCGAACTTCGGCGGTTCGAGTTCGTAGTTCACGAAGTCGAGCTCTGCCGTGCCGGCGAAGTCACGGATCGGGAACACGCTGCGCAGCGTCTTCTCGAGACCCGAGACATAACCGATCGAGGGGTCGGACCGCAGGAACTGTTCGTAGCTCTCGCGCTGCACCTCGATGAGGTTCGGCATCTGCACCACTTCGTGGATGTTGCCGAACACCTTGCGGATGCGGCGCTTCGCAGTGCCGTATTCGATCGCCTTGGATGCCATGTAGCTGTACCGCCTTGGTCTAATTCGTCCGGGCGCAGACAAGACACGAAAAGGCCGCACGTCATGTTCCGGTTCAGGAACAAACGGCAGCCTTGAAGCGTCTTATGAAACCACCAACTCCTATCCGTTCGACACGGTGCGCGACGCCATGTCATTTCCCGAAGCTGTGGTGATTGACCGGATATAGGTGACGCGGTTGCCGGCGTCAACCAGTCGGCAGGCGGTAAAGCGCGCTATTTCCATCGGCATAGACAGGTGCAGCGCCGGGCCACGGATCATGCCCGCGCGTGCCGAGTACCCATAGATACTGCCAGCCGCCGCCACGGATCTGCGCCAGCTTCGCGCTGAGCGGCTGGGCGAGCGGACCGTTGCAATCGAAGCCATCCACCATCTGCGAGGGATCGTGCATCAGGGCGGCGTCCCCCGGCGCGCGCACGGTGAGCAGCGCCGCGCCCGGCAGCAGCCACTGGCTGTTCACCAGCGCGTGACGCCGGCCGATCGCGAGGCTGGGCAGATGATTGTACGCGGTTGCCTGCCACGCGCTGTGGCAGCGATCCTGCAGCACGACAGCGTGGATGCGCGCGCCGGCCGGCACCAGCTCAAGCGCCGCAAGGTGCGAGGCATAGGCCGCGTCGAGCCGGTGCCAGTCCCGCGCGATCATCACGGTGCGCACCCCGAACAGCATGGACGCGAGGCCGGCAAGCGCGATCGCGCCGCGTCGGCTGCCGCGCCAGCGCAGGGACAGCAGCGCAGCGATCACCGCCGCCGGCGCGATCCGCTCGTCGGCGCCCCAGCTGCCGAACATGGTGGTCGGCATGGCGAGGCAGGCAAGCGCGATCAGCACGGCGCCGGTGCCGATCCGCCAGTCGATCAACTGCCGGCGCCAGGCGGCAAGGCAGGCGAGGGCGATCAGCACCGGCGTCGCGAGATCGATCCACTTCGCCTCTCCGCGCAGCATGACCACCCAGTTCATCACCTTGCGGGTGACGAGGCTGTCGCCCCATGCCATCAGCGCGCCATGGTCGCCGCTTTGCCAGGCAAGCGTCAGGATGAGCGGGGGCAGGAGCGGGACCCCGCGCAGCAGCGCGTCCGCTAGCGCCTGAGCGCTGCGCCGCCGCCACAGCCGTTCGAGCTCGAACCCGCCAGCGAGCAGCACCAGCACGCCCCAGCCCATGGCATGGGCGATCCACGTAGCGAGCGCGGCGATTGCGAGCAGCGGCACCGTCCAACAGGCGGGCGCGTCGCGCAGCCGGATCCACGCGGCGAAGGTAAGCAGCGCCAGCGCGAACGATAGCGAATAGTTGACGAAGCCGAACATCAGCGGATTGGCCAGCGCGAAGCAGGCGGCCGCCACGGTGGCGGGCTGGATGCGACCGTGCAGTGCATGGCCGACGGCCGCCATGCCGAGGATCGTCAGCGGTGCGATGGCGGCGGCGACCAGCCATGCGGCGCGTTCCGCCCCCAGCCAGCCGAGCGCGCGGACCGTCAGGTCGACGCCGAGGTTGCCGACGAGCTTCCACGTGAAGTCATAATAAGAGGCAAGATCAGCCGAGCGCCCACCATCCAGCATGACGGCGTAGCGGCCGATATGGCCCGGCAGATCGGTCATCGACGCGATGGTGGCGCTGAGGAACGGGACGCACGCCAGGAGCGCCATTGCCGCCAGCACCACGCCGAAGCGCGGCAGGCCGCGCCGGCGCTCCGTTGGCCGGGCGGAAGGAAAGGCGGGGGTGGGGCCGGGGCGCATCGCCGGCGATCATGGCACAAAGCGCGTCAAGGAGCCGTGAAAGCTGGCCGATGCCGGTTGATCGCCAGCCCCGCGTCCGACTATCGCCCGGCGCTTGAGCATCCGTCCAACTTCGCAGGGAGAAGAGGCGGACGCGATCGGGCCGATGGTCGGCAAAAGGGGTGAAGCGAATGAAGAAATTGCTGCTGCTCGCCGGCGTTGCGATGGCCGTCACCCCGCTCGCCGCGCAGCAATCGCCCGCGCCCGCCGGGGACATCCCGCCCGGCTTCGCCTATCCGATCGAGGCGCGCGACTATGTGAAGCGCGAAGTGATGATCCCGATGCGCGACGGGGTGAAGCTCTACACCGTCATCGTCATCCCGAAGGGGGCGGCGAACGCGCCGATCCTGCTGACGCGCACGCCCTATAACGCCAGCGGCCGCGCCAATCGCGTGGCGAACAGCCCGAACATGCGCGCGCTGCTGCCGCAGGGGGACGAGCCGTTCGTGCGCGCCGGCTACATCCGCGTCTTCCAGGACGTGCGCGGCAAATATGGCTCAGAAGGGAATTATGTCGTCACCCGCCCGGTGATCGGGCCGCTCAACCCGACCAAGACCGATCACGTCACGGATGCCTATGACACGATCGATTGGCTCGTGAACAAGGCGAACCTGCCGGAAACGAACGGCCGCGTCGGCATGCTCGGATCGTCCTACGAAGGGTTCACGGTGGTGATGGCGCTGCTGAACCCGCATCCGGCGCTGAAGGTGGCGGCGCCCGAAAGCCCGATGATCGACGGCTGGATGGGGGACGACTGGTTCCATTACGGTGCCTTCCGCCTCGCCAACATCCGCTGGTTCGGCAGCCAGACGGGCTTCAAGGGCGCCGGAAGCGGCCCGGCGCCGGAAGTCTATGACGATTACGAGGTATTCCGCCGCGCCGGGTCGGCCGGTGCCTGGGCGGAAAAGTCCGGCTATGCCAAGCTTCCCTATTGGCAGCGAATGGCGGCGCATCCTGCCTATGACGCCTTCTGGCAGGGCCAAGCGCTGGACAAGCTGCTCGCCGCGAACCCGTCGAACGTGCCAACGATGTGGGAACAAGGGTTGTTCGATCAGGAGGATATGTACGGCGCGATCACCGCGTGGGAAGCGCTGAAGGCGAAGGGCAAGGCGGGCAACAACTTCCTCGTCATGGGGCCGTGGCGGCATAGCCAGGCCAATTACGACGGCTCGTCGCTGGGCGACTTCAAGTGGAACGGCGATACCGCCACCGAATGGCGCGAGGATTACCTCTTTCCCTTCTTCGACCAGTATCTGCGCGATGGCCGCCCCGCCTTCACCCCGCCGCAGGCGCTGATCTACAACACCGGCGCGAACCGCTGGGATAAGCTGGCGCAATGGCCGCTCGCCTGCGAGGCGGGCTGCGCCGCGCCGATGAAGCCGATCTATCTGCAGGGCGACGGCGGGCTCGATTTCGCCAAGGCCGCGACCGGCGGCGACAGCTACGTCGCCGATCCGGCGAAGCCCGTCCCGCACTTGCCGCGCCCGGTGAACTTCAACGACGGCCGCTGGCAATCCTGGCTCGTCTCGGACCAGCGCTCGGTCGACGGGCGGACCGACGTGATGACGTACCAGACCGAGCCGCTGACCCAGGCGGTGCGCGTCTCCGGCGCGCCGCTGGCGGATATCTTCGCCAAGACGACCGGCACCGACGGCGATTTCGTCGTCAAGGTGATCGACGTCTATCCGGACGATTATCCCAACGAGCCGAAGAAGGGCGGGTACCAGCTGCCGATCAGTCTCGACATCTTCCGCGGGCGCTACCGCGACAGCTTCGAAAAGCCGACGCCGATCCCCGCCGGCAAGGTGCAGCGCTATCGCTTCCGCCTGCCGACGGTGAACCACGTGTTCCAGCCGGGCCACCGCATCATGGTGCAGGTGCAATCCTCGCTCTTCCCGCTCTACGATCGCAACCCGCAGACGTTCGTGCCCAACATCTTCCACGCCAAGCCCGAGGATTATCGCAAGGCAACCGTCACGCTGATGCGCGGGGGTGAGCAGGCGAGCGCGGTGTGGCTGCCCGTCGTCCCTACCGATCAGCCGCAGGTGAAGCCGTGATCCGTTGTCGCGCGTTCATCTTGGCAGGACTAGCGCGATGACGATGCGCAGAACGACGGGATATTTGGCGGGCGCGGCGATCCTCGCCCTGGCCGGATCGGCCGCGGCCCAGGTGCCGCCGGGCGGCTTGCCGGACCTTGGCAATTTCAGCCTGCCGCCGGGCCAATCGACCCCGCAGCCGACGCCCACTCCGACGCCGGTTCCGGTCGTCACGCCGCCACCCCCGCCGTCGGTGGTGACGCCCACGCCGCGCGCGACACCGACGCCCCGTGCCACGCCAACGCCCCGCGCCACGCCGACGCCGCGGCCGGCCGCGACCCCCACGCCGCGGCCGACTCCGACGGCGACGGCAACCCCGACGACGAGCGCACCGACGCCCGTTGCCTCTCCGACGCCCGCCGCACCACTCTTACCTTCGCCGATTGCGTCGGAGACCCCGGCGCCGGTCGAGCCGAGCGCCGCACCGCAGCCGCTCCCGCCCGCGGAAGAACCGGCGCGTCCGATCTGGCTGCTGCCCGTGCTTCTCGTCGCCGCCGTCATCGCCGGCCTGCTTTTCTGGCGCAGTCGCCGGCGGCGCGAGGAGGTGGCGGACGAGGAGCCTTTCGCCCCAACGGTGACCGAGCCGACACCGCCGCCGCCGCCGGCACCTGCCGCCGCGCCGCGCCCGCTACCGGCGGCGCCCGTCACACCTGCCGCGCCCGTGACGCCGCCGCCTGCGCCGCCGACACCGCGCTTCCTGCAGCCGACGCCCAGCGCCGCCGCTCCGGGCGCAACAACGCCAGCGGCAACCGCGCCTGCTACGACCGCCCGGATCGACATCGACGAGCCGGTCATCAGCCGTGCCGGCATCAACCTCGTCACCGCCACGGCGGACGTCATCGTCACGGTGCGCAACACCTCGGACGTGCCGGCCACCGGCGTCGCGGTCGAGGTGCGCCTGCTCAGTGCGCAGCCGGGGCTCGATTCCGTGATCGCCACGATCTTCGGCGGCCCGGTCGGCAAGCCGGCGATCGCACCGTTCACGCTGGCGCCGGGCGAAACGAAGCGGGTGCGCACACTCGCCACCATGCCACGCGACGCGATCACCGTGCTTCAGGCGGGCGGGCGGCCAATGTTCGTGCCGGTGCTCGCCATCCGCGCGGTGCATGAGGGTGCGCAGACCACGTCCGTCCACGCGCTTGGCATCGACCGGCCCGGCCAGGCGAAGCTCGGGCCCTTCTGGCTCGATCAGCCGCCGCGCATGTACGATACGATCGGCGTGCGGCCGCACGGCAGGTGATCAGAACGAGCCTCTGTGCCTCGGGCGCGCGCGATGCGCACCAAGCTCAGCGTCTGTAACCGCAAGCGACGCTTCCCGTCGCAAGGAGAGGCGGCGGCGGCCGCCATCGCGGCGGAGATCGTCCTGCGGCCCTATCGCTGCGATCGCTGCGGCCGCTGGCATCTCACCAGCCGCACGAAGGGAAAACGCGTGCCGCGGGCCCGGGGCGAGACGGGAGCCGATCGCGCGAAAACTTGACTTCCGGCGCGCCTGTCCTCACGTTCCACTAATGTACGCTTGGGCGACATATCAGCGTTTTCGCGATCACGCAGGGCAGCTCGCCGCACGCCGCTAGCCCGGGCCCCGGACGGCATGCGCCGCCTGGGTTCGGGCCTTCATCGATATGACCTCCCTAGGCCGCGCGCGTGCGCGGCCGATTTCGATCAAGCGGAAAGCTGCTATTTTCATGGAACAACTCGCCTCGCTGCCGGCGGAGCCGCCGGCGATCTATCTCACCGCCGCGGAATGCGATCAGCTCTGGGAGCTGGCGCTTCGTGCCGAGCGGGCCCATCCTCACACCACGGCGCTGCTGATGGCGGAGCTCGACCGGGCCGAGGTGCGCGAACCCGATGAGCTGCCGCAGCAGACGGTGACGATGAATTCGCAGATCGAATTCGTCGACGAGGGGACGGGCGCGCAGCGGACCGTGCAGCTGGTCTATCCCAAGGACGCGGACATCGACGCAGGCCGCGTCTCGATCCTGACGCCGGTGGGCGCGGGCTTGATCGGGATGCGGGCCGGCAGCACGATCCGCTGGCCGGACCGCGACGGACGCGATCGCGACCTGCGCATCGTTCGCGTCACGCCGCTGGCCGTGGACTGAGGGCGATGATCGAGGAACTCGCACGGCACCGGTGCATCGGCGACGACGGCACCGCGCTGGTGGTAGTGGAGCGTCGCCACGTCTTCATGACGAACGGCGGCACGGGCGTGCGCCAGCATCGCGGCGCGGCCTGGACGACGCTGCTTGACGGCGAACCGGTGCGGTATCTCGATTCCAGTACCTTCGAAGTGGTCGCGACGGGCGAATTGCTCGCCCATGATACGCGCCGCTGCGGCTGTGCGCCCGCGGCGCGCATCGCGACGCGGGCCGGGGACGGCGACGACTGGGTGGGGCACGCCTGAGCGCCGTGTCGTCTTGCAGGGCTGCGTCACCCCGCACCTGATCCGGCGTCCCGCTTCTTTCTCTTCTCCGGCGTCGTCACCGAATTGAGCATGCATAGAAAAAGGCGGCGCCCGCGAGGGGAGCCGCCTTTTTCTGTCTTCGGCTATGCCGTCACGGGAGCAGGTCCCGTGACGTCGGACGTGAGCCTTGGCCCACGCCGGCCGGCCTTGCGGGGATGCGGGCCAGCATGGCCCGTCTTCCCCGCAGCGGCTTACTTGACCTCGACGGTCGCGCCAGCTTCTTCAAGCTGCTTCTTGACCTTCTCGGCCTCGTCCTTCGAGACGCCTTCCTTGATCGCCTTCGGAGCCGACTCAACGAGGGTCTTCGCTTCGGTCAGGCCCAGGCCCGTGATCGCGCGGACTTCCTTGATGACGTTGATCTTCTTGCCACCGTCGCCGGTGAGGATCACGTCGAACTCGGTCTTCTCTTCAGCGGCCGGTGCACCGCCGCCGGCGCCGCCAGCTGCCGGAGCTGCTGCAACCGCTGCTGCGGCCGAGACGCCCCACTTCTCTTCGAGGAGCTTCGAGAGCTCAGCCGCCTCGAGGACGGTCAGTTCGGACAGCTGGTCAACCAGCGCGTTCAGGTCTGCCATGATATACTTCCTTTGAAACGTTCGAATGAAACGATGCTGCCTGAAGGATCAGGCGGCTTCCTTTTCCGAGTAAGCTGCAAGCACGCGCGCGATCTGCGCGGCGGGCGCCTGGGTGATGGTCGCGATCTTGGTGGCCGGGGCCACGATGAGACCGACGATCTTCGCCCGGAGCTCGTCGAGCGACGGCATCGTGGCGAGCGCCTTCACGCCCTCCACGTCGAGCTTGGTCGCACCCATGCCGCCGCCGACGATCTCGAACTTGTCGGTCGTCTTGGCGAAGTCCACGGCCACCTTGGCAGCCGCAACGGGGTCGACCGAGGTCGCGAGACCGACCGGACCGGTGAAATATTCACCCAGGCCGTCATAGTCGGTGCCATCGAGCGCGATCTTGGCAAGCTTGTTCTTCGAGACCTTGTAGACGGCACCGGCCTCGCGCATCTTCGTCCTCAGCTGCGTCGACTGTGCGACGGTGAGGCCGAGGTTGCGGGTGACGACCACCACGCCGACCTCGGAGAAGGTCTGCTTGAGTTCGGCGACGGCTTGGGCCTTTTCAGCACGATCCATGCCATTCTCCACACTTTGGCCGCGTCCCGAAGGCTGCGGCCGGTTACGATCCGTATGCGGCAGATACCGCATCCGGTTGTCCAGCGAAGGGGAATGGGAAGCAGTCGCACGGCGCGGGAATGACCCCGTAAGCGGTGCGGCAAACCGAAGCGCCAGGGCGCTGCGGCAAAATCCTGTCCCCGCCTCGGCGGGGAATTAAGGGCGCCAGGGCCCACCCGCTGTCTCGGACGGCGCCGTTCGCCCAAAGGCGTACGACAAGCGCGGCTCCATAGCGAAAGCGTGCGCTGGGTCAAGTGTCTTGGACTTCACATCAAATTGCAACCGTAGCGACTTCGTCACGCCACGTAGCCGTCACCAGCGCCCGCCACATGACCCCGTAACAGGGCAGCTTCCGGGGGCGATCATGACCGATTCGACTTTCCTCTACGACGATGGCGACGTTGACACGAACGAGAGCGCGAACACGCATCTGGGCGATCTGATCGCGCGCCGCTATTCGCGCCGGCAGACGCTGCGCGGCGGCTTGAGCGCGATGACGACCGCAGTGTTCGGCGGCGTGCTCCTCGCGGGCTGCGACGACGATGACACGATCACGCGCGATCCGATCACCGTGACGGCGGGCAGTGCGGTGGCGATCACTGCGGGCAAGATCGTAACGCTGCAGGGTACCGCCAGCCCCACCGCGCAGGCGGTCGGATGGACGCAGGTGAGCGGCCCGGCGGTGACGCTGAGCAGCAGCGGCGCGAGCGCGACGTTCATTGCCCCTGCCGTCGCCGCCGCGACGCCGCTTGTGTTCCGTTTCAGCGGCACCACCAGTTCCGGCGACAACGCAACGGCGGATACGACGGTCACCGTCTCTCCCGCGACGCTCGATTTCGCCGCCGTGGCGAAGAACCGCAACGACATCGTCACTGTGCCGGCCGGCTATCGCGTGACGGTGCTGTACCGCCTTGGCGATCCGATCAACGGCGCGACGCCTGCCTTCGCCAATGACGGCAGCGATTCGAGCTTCGCGACCCGTGCGGGCGATCATCATGACGGGATGAGCTTCTTCGGCCTTGCCGCCAGCGGCACCGCGCGGGACGCATCGAACAGCACCCGCGGGTTGCTGGTGCTCAATCACGAGAACATCACCCAGGCCTATCTTCACCCGAACGGCCCGACGAGCGCCGGCGGCGTGCGGCCGGAGGCCGAGGCGACCAAGGAGATCGAGGCGCATGGCGTCTCGGTGGTCGAGGTCACCCGCGGTGCCTCCGCATGGAGCTATGTCCAGGCGTCGGCGCTCAACCGGCGCGTCACGCCCAATACGCCGACTGCCTTCAGCGGCCCGGCGCGCGGCAACCGTCAGCTGAGGACGCTCCATTCGCCCGATGGGACGCAGGGCCGCGGCACGATCAACAATTGCGCAAACGGCCCGATGCCCTGGGGCACCTATGCCACCGCGGAGGAGAATTGGGCCGGCTACTTCCGCCGCGACACCGGCGACGCGACGGTGCGCACCAATGCGGGGGCCGCGAAGGAGAACCGCAGCCTCACCCGCTATGGCATCGGTGAGGGCCGCGCGGGCAATTACGGCTGGTCGACGGTGGCCGCGTCAGACCCGTCGAACACCAGCTTTCGCCGCTGGAACGCCACCGCCAGCGCGGCGCTCGCCGCGGACGGCACCGGTGATTTCCGGCACGAGCCGTTCCAGTTCGGCTGGATCGTCGAGATCGATCCCTATGATCCCGCCTCCACGCCGCGCAAGCGCACCGCGCTCGGCCGCATGAACCATGAGGGCGTGGAGCCCGGCCGGATGGTCGCCGGCGTAAAGCCGGCCTTCTACATGGGTGACGACGCGCAGAACGAATATATCTACAAGTTCGTCTCCAACACCGCTTGGTCCGCGGCGGACGCCAATGCCGCGAGCCGGCTGGCGGTGGGCGACAAATACCTCGACGCCGGGACGCTGTACGTCGCGAAGTTCAACGCCGACGGTTCGGGCCAGTGGCTGCCGCTCACCTTCGGCTCGGGCCCGCTGACCAGCGCCAACACGGACTATCCCTTCGCCGATCAGGCCGACGTGCTGATCAACGTCCGCCTCGCGGCGGATGCGCTTGGCGCCACCAAGATGGACCGGCCGGAATGGACCGCGGTGAACCCGGCCAATGGCGAGATGTATTGCACGCTGACGAACAACAGCTCGCGCACCGCAGCCGGCGTCGATGCCACTAACCCGCGCGCCTATGTCGATCCCCGCACCGATGGGCGCAGCAACAGCGTGGGCAACGTCAATGGCCACGTCATCCGCCTGCGCGAAGCCGGCGACACGACCGAGGCGACGAGCTTCACCTGGGACGTCTATGCCTTCGGTTCGGGCCGTGATCTCGACGCGGCCAACATCAACCTGTCGGGGCTGGACGACAGCAACGATTTCTCCTCGCCCGACGGCATGTGGTTCAGCCTGCCCTCGAACGTCGCAGGGCAGGGGGCCAATCCGGTGATGTGGCTGCAGACGGACGATGGCGCCTATACCGATGTCACCAACTGCATGATGCTGGCCGCAATTCCGGGCCGGGTGGGTGACGGGGGCGTGAAGACGATCACCAACACCACGCCTGCCGGCACCAGCACCGCGACGACGCGCGTCGGCAAGGTGCCGGGCGCGACGCTGAAGCGCTTCCTCGTCGGCCCGAAGGAGTGCGAGATCACCGGCATAACCTCGACGCCGGACGGCAAGGCACTGTTCGTCAACATCCAGCACCCGGGCGAGAATGGCGGGCCGGACAATATCACGTCGAACTGGCCGGCGTCGCAGAGCGGCACTTCGGCCAGCGCCAGCCGACCGCGCTCGGCCACGATCGTGATCACCCGCGAGGATGGCGGGCTGGTCGGGATCTGATCTTCAGGGGCGTCATCCCTTCGCCGGATGACGCCTTCCCGGCGCTAGCGATCCGTCCGGATCGCCCCCGCCTGGCGCACCGCCTCCAAGGTTGGCCAGCCGTTGACCGCCATCAGCAGGTCCGCCTCGGCAAGGAAACACTTCAGCACGTGCGCGCAGCCCGCCGCGCCGCCCAGCGCCAGGCCATAGGAATAGGGCCGGCCGACACCCACCGCATCCGCGCCAAGCGCGATCGCCTTCACCACATCGGTGCCCGATCGGATGCCCGAATCGAACAGCACCGGCACGCGTCCCGCCACCTCGTCGGCCACCGCCGGCAGCATGTCGATCGCCGCGATGCCGCCGTTCGCCTGCCGACCGCCGTGATTGGAGACATAGATGCCGTCCGCGCCGCTATCGATCGCGCGGCGCGCGTCATCGGGGTGGCATATCCCCTTCAGCACGATCGGAAGCTTCGTGATCGACTTGAGCCACGCCATGTCGTCCCACGTCAGCACCTTGCCGAACGTCGCGCCCCAGGTGCCGATGGCGGTGCGCAGATCCTCCTCGGGCGCCTTGCCGCCCAGCATCTGGCGAAAGCGCGGATCCACGAAATAGTTCTGCAGCACATGGCCGCGCAGCTGCGGGAAGTTCGACGGGTTGAGATCGCGCGGCCGCCAGCCGGTGACCCAGGTGTCGAGCGTGACGACGATCGCCTTGTATCCCGCCGCCTCCGCGCGCCCGACGAGGCTTTCGGCCAGTTCCTTGTCGCGCGGCGTGTAGAGCTGGAAGAAGGCCGGCGTCTCGCCGCAGGCGGTCTTCACGTCCTCCAGCGGATCATTCGACAGGGTCGAGGCGGTCAGCGGCACGCCGGTCATGGCTGAGGCCTGTGCCGCCGCCACGTCGCCGTGCTGGTCCTGCGTCATCATGCCGGTGACGCCGATCGGCGCCATGAACAACGGCGAGGGCAGTTTCAGCCCGAACAGCTCGATCGAAAGATCACGGTGCGTCGCATCGACCATCATGCGCGGCACCATCCCCCAATGGCGGAAGGCGCGCGCATTCTCGTCCTGCGTATATTCGTCCCCGCAGCCGCCCTGGACATAGGTCAGCACATGCGGCGGCAGCGCGGATTGCGCGCGCTTCTCCAGCGTCGCGAAATCGACCGGATAGGTGGGGACCACGCCGGACAGGCCGGCACCATAGATCTGGGTTTGCAGGTCGCCGTAATGCGGCATGGAAGGCTCTCCTTTGCCGCCTTCATTGCCGCGCGGGGGCGCGCTGTCACCCCCTTGGCCTGCGCCGGCGCGGCAACGCATCAGTGCCACGCCGGCGGGGATACGTCAGGCGCGCCGGTCCACGTCGAGGTTCGGCGTCTCGCGGAAGCTGTCGGTGTCAAAGGCCGGCCCGCCTCCCGCTGGCGCCCGTGGCCCGTCGATCACGTCCGGCTCCATCGGATCGAGCTCGCCTTCCCATTTCGCGATTACCGCGCTCGCCACCGCATTGCCGACGACGTTGGTTGCCGACCGGCCCATGTCGAGGAAGTGGTCGATGCCAAGGATCAGCAGCAGGCCGGCCTCGGGAATATCAAAGAAGCCAAGCGTCGCCGCGATCACCACCAGGCTGGCGCGCGGCACGCCGGCAATGCCCTTGCTGGTGATCATCAGCACCAGCAGCATGGTGATTTCCTGCCACAGCGTCAGATCGATGCCATAGGCCTGCGCGATGAAGATCGTCGCGAAGGTCATGTAGATCATCGAGCCGTCGAGGTTGAAGCTGTAGCCCAGCGGCAGGACGAAGCTGGCGATGCGCGGCGGCACGCCGAACTTGTCCAGCGCCTCCAGCGTGCGGGGATAGGCGGCTTCGGACGATGCGGTGGAGAAAGCGAGCAGCAGTGGCTCGCGCACGTAGCGCACCAGCAGCTTCGTACGCTTTCCGACGATCGCCCAGCAGACCCCGAACAGCAGCATCCACAGGATGATCATGCCAAGGTAGAAGGTGCCCATGAAATAGGCGAGGTTGCCGATGATCGAGGGCCCGCGCTCGGTCAACGTGCCAGCCACCGCCGCGAACACCGCGATGGGGGCGAAGCGCATCACGTAATTGGTGACGGTCAGCATCACCTGCACCAGCGCCTCGATGCCGCGCACCAGCGGCGCGGCCTTCTCGCCGACTGCGGTGATCGCCACGCCGATGAAGATCGAGAAGACGACGATCTGCAGGATCTCGTTCTTCGCCATCGCTTCGATTCCGGAGGCGGGGAAGACGTGGGTGATGAAATCCTTGAGGTTGAACGCGGCCTTTTCGACGCCGCTGGTGGCGGTTTCCGGCGGGATCGGGAAGTTCAGCCCGACGCCCGGCTGGAACAGGTTCACCAGGATGAGGCCAAGCGTCAGGCTGACGAGGCTGGCGCAGATGAACCACGCCACCGCCCGCCCGCCGATCCGGCCCAGCGCCTTGGTGTCCCCCATGTGCGCGATGCCGGCGACGAGGGTCGCGAACACCAGCGGGGCGATGATCATCTTGATCAGCCGCAGGAAAACGGCGGTCACGATCGAGAAATATCCGGCGATCTCTTCCAGCCGGGCCGTCGCGGCGGCGCTGCCGTCATCGATCCAGGCATTGAGGGCAACCCCCAACGCAAGGCCAGCGACGAGCGCGATCATGATATAATAAGTGAGCCGCTTGGCCATGTATGCTCCCGAGATGTGCGCCTGGCCTTACCGCTGCGTGGCGACCCTTCGACAAGCTCGGGGCGAACGGTGGATAGGTCGTCGCGCGAAGGTGAAAGGGGATTGGCGGCGCGAGGTCAAGTGACTCTGTTCTCACACGCATAGTCGCTTTAGGCATGGCTGCGCCCGCCCGGGCAGCGCAGCACTGGGTCTGTCGCCCTCCGGTCAATTCATCCACGCACCCGATAGGAAAAGAACAAGCCGATGATCTTCGCCCCCTCCCGCCGATCACTGCTTCGGGCGGCAGCGGCGCTGCCATTGCTCTCGATCACTGGGGTTCTTCGTGCCGCGGAGCCGGATCTGGCCGAGCTTTCCGACATCACCACCGGCGCCCGGCCGATCACCCCGGCGGAGCGCACGGCGCGTGTCGCGCGGGCTCAGGCGCTGATGAAGGCCAACGTGATCGGCGCCGTGCTGATCGAGCCGGGGGCAAGCCTCACCTATTTCACCGGCGTGCGCTGGGGGCGCAGCGAACGGCTGACGGCGGCGGTGATACCGGTGGAGGGGGAAGCGCTCGTCGTCACGCCCTTCTTCGAGGAACCGTCGGTCCGCGAGACGCTGGGCGTGCCGGCGGAGGTGCGGGTGTGGCAGGAGGACGAGGATCCGCTGAAGCTCGTCGCCGGCTTCCTCGCCGAACGCAAGCTGGCGGGCCGGCCGGTCGGCGTCGAGGAAACGGTGCGCTTCTTTGCCAGCGATGGGCTGAAGCGCGCGCTGCCGGGCGTCCGGCTCGTCTCCGCCAATCCGGTCGTGCGCGGCTGCCGGATGATCAAGACGCCGGCCGAGATCGCGCTGCTGCAGTGCGCGACAGACGTGACGATCGCCGCCTATCGCTGGCTCCACCCGCGGGTCGAGAAGGGCATGACCGGCGCGGAGGTCGGCGCGCTGATGAGTGCCGCGACACGCAAGCTGGGCGGGGAGCCGGTTTTCTCCATGGCGCTGATCGGCGAGGCATCGGCCTATCCGCATGGCAGCCGCGAGGTGCACCGCGTGGGCGGCGGCCAGGTCGTGCTGATGGACTGCGGCTGCGCCGTGCACGGCTACGAATCGGATGTCTCGCGCACCTGGGTTCACGGCGATGCTACTGCCGAGCAGCGCCGTGTCTGGGATCATGTCGCGCAGGGCCAGCAGATCGCGCTGAAGGCCGCTCGGCTCGGGGCACCCGCCGGCACGATCGACGATGCGGTGCGGGCGCAATATGGACGCTGGGGCTATGGCCCGCGCTACCGGCTGCCGGGTCTCTCGCACCGCACCGGCCACGGCATCGGCATGGACGGGCACGAGCCGATCAACCTCGTCCACGGCGAAACCGCGCCGCTCGCCGCCGGCATGTGCTTTTCCAATGAGCCCGGCCTGTACCTGCCGGGCAAGTTCGGCATCCGGCTGGAAGATTGCTTCGGGATGGGCGCATCGGGCCCGCAATGGTTCAGCACCCCGCCGACCAGCCTCGATCGCCCGGTCTAGCGACTTCACTCGTCACCCCGGCCTGGAGCCGGGATCCCACTTCTTCTTCTTGTTCCGGAGGGGTCGGCGGATCACTTGGCCATCGGCCGAAGCTCGACGCCGTCACGCCCGCCGCCGGTGGTGACGCTGAGGCCAAACGCCCCGCAGCCGACCAGGAACAGGTTCTTCTCCTGGCAATTGTCGGTCCGCGCCAGGAACCGCTGCCGTTCGTTGGCGACCGGCTCCCACATCGGATCGCCTGCCTCGTGCACCGTGAAGGGTGCGCGGAAGCGATCCGCATTGCGCATCCCGCACACCGTGATGTCCGTCGACTGGGGGTCGCGTACGCAGCGCGAATCGGCGGTGGTCAGCTCCCGATAGCGATCGACCGCGGCTTCGGCGGAGGGAACGGCAGCTTGCAATGCCAGGATCAGCCACATGCCGGCGCGCTCCTTCAGGTGTGCCGCGCACTATGAGCGCGCCTGCGCGGCACGCACAAGTGCGACGAACCGAGCAGTCGCGCGCAACGCACTCACTTGGATCATTTTTCCTTGGGCACTAAACGGCGGGCAGGGGGTTTGCCTTTCATGTTCACCATCACCGCCGACAGCGCGGGTCCTTCTGTCGTCCCGCGCGCGTCAGGCGTCGTGGGGGAGCCGTCCCGTCGACACGCCCGCGTCAACGAGGTGCTGGAGCGTGCCTGGACGCGTGGCTGGCTGTCGCGCCCGGTGATCGAATCGGACGCGCTGATCGCGGCCGCGCGCCGGCAGGTCGGCGATGCGACGCTGGGGCCGGACAATGGCTGGCGCGAACGGCTCGACGTGCTCACCGCGGCGCTGCGCGACGAGGCGGCGCTCACCCCGCTCGGCACGGTGATCGCTCATGGCCAAATCGTGGCGGCGCTGGCCAATCGCGCGCGCATGCACGCCTGGTGGCGGCGCCACCCCGAAATCCTCGCCCAGCCGATTCGCCGCCCGATCATCGTCCTGGGGCAGATGCGCTCGGGAAGTACGCGGATGCAGCGGCTGCTCGCGTGCGATCCGCGCATCGCGCACACGCGCTTCTTCGAAAGCTGGAACCCGCTGCCGAGCGGGCGCCTTGGCCCTTTCGACGATCGCCGGCTGCGCGGCTGGATCGGCCTGCGCTGCGCCGCCTGGCTCAATCCTGAATTCCAGACCATCCATCCCACCGCCACGGCGGAGCCGGACGAGGAGATCGGGCTTCACAACGTGTCGATCTTCGGCGCCGCGTTCGAGGCGCAGTGGCGGATCCCCAGCTTCGTCGCGATGACGGAGGCGATGGACACGCGCCCCGTTTACGCCGAATTCAAGCGGCTGCTGCAGACCGCCGCGTGGCTGCGGCGCGAACGCGGGGACAAGCCGCTGGTGCTGAAGCTGCCGCAGTTCACGCAGGATCTGGATGCGGTGCTCGATACCTTCCCGGATGCGCGGTTGGTGTGCCTTGATCGCGCCGCACCGGCGACCGTCGCCTCGTCCGCTTCGCTGGTGCACAGCCAGATGCGCGTCCAGTCCGACGCCGTCGATCCGCATTGGGTGGGGGCGGAATGGCTGCGCAAGATCGCGCTTCGCCAGCAGCGTACCGCCGCTGCCCGCCGCGCCGCGATCGTGCCGCAGGTCGACGTCAGCTTCGAGGCGGTCGGCGCCGACTGGCGCTCCGAAATGCGCCGCGTGTACCGGATGCTTGCCATGCCGCTCTCGTCGCGCGTCGAGGAGCGGATGGAGCGCTTCGTTGCGCGGTCGAAAGAGGGAAGCCACGTCGCGCACCGCTATTCGCTGGCGGATTACGGGCTGAGCGAGCCCATGGTCGTGCGGGCGCTGGCCGGGGAGCTGCCATTGCGCGCCGCTTGAGCGCCATTGTCGACCGTTTTTGCGCGCGATCGACCGTACGACTACCGCTAGTCACCGGGCGTTCAGGTGATTAAGTCGCACGCCATGACCTCGACGAACGACATCCGCCGCAGCTTCCTCGATTACTTCGGCTCGGCCGGGCACAGCATCGTGCCCTCCGCACCCTTGGTGCCGCAGAACGATCCGACGCTGATGTTCGTCAACGCGGGCATGGTGCCATTCAAGAACGTGTTCACGGGCCTCGAGACTCGGCCCTATTCGACCGCGGTAAGCGCGCAGAAATGCGTGCGCGCCGGCGGCAAGCACAATGATCTCGACAATGTCGGCTACACCGCCCGGCACCATACCTTCTTCGAGATGCTCGGCAATTTCTCGTTCGGCGATTATTTCAAGGAACAGGCGATCACTCACGCCTGGACCTTGCTGACCAAGGAATGGGGCCTTCCCGCGGATAAGCTGACCGCGACCGTGTATCACACCGACGACCAGGCGTTTGATCTGTGGAAGAAGATCGCCGGCCTCCCGGATCACCGCATCATCCGCATCCCGACCAAGGACAATTTCTGGGCGATGGGCTCGGATGGTCCGTGTGGGCCGTGCAGCGAGATCTTCTACGATCATGGCGATCATATCCCCGGTGGCCCTCCCGGCTCGCCGGACGAGGATGGCGACCGCTTTGTCGAGGTGTGGAACCTCGTCTTCATGCAGTTCCTGCAGGAAGCCGACACGATCATCGGCGATCTGCCGCGCCCGTCGATCGACACCGGCATGGGGCTGGAACGGATCGCGGCCGTCATGCAGGGCGTGCACGACAATTATGATACCGACACGTTCAAGGCGCTGATCGCCGCCTCGGGCGCGCTGACCCACACTGCGACGACAGGCGCGAATCAGGCCAGCCACCGCGTGATCGCCGATCACCTGCGCTGCGCCGGCTTCCTCGTTGCCGATGGCGTGCTGCCCGCCAACGAGGGTCGCGGCTATGTCCTGCGCCGCATCATGCGCCGCGCGATGCGTCACGCGCACCTGCTCGGTGCCAAGGAGCCATTGATGCACCGCCTGGTGCCGGCGCTGGTCGCCGAAATGGGCGCGGCTTACCCGGAACTCGTCCGTGCGCAGCCGTTGATCGAGGCGACGCTCTCCCAGGAGGAAACCCGTTTCCGCCAGACGCTCGACAAGGGGCTGAAGCTCCTCGACGAGGCGACCGCGGGGATGAAGCCGGGCGACGTGCTGCCGGGTGAGACCGCGTTCAAGCTCTACGACACGTTCGGCTTCCCCTATGACCTGACCGAGGACGCGCTGCGCGCCCAGTCGTTCGGCGTCGACCGCGCCGGCTTCGACGCCGCGATGGCGGAGCAGAAGCGCGCGGCGCGCGCCGCCTGGAAGGGCTCTGGCGCCAAGGCATCGGACGAATTGTGGTTCGACCTCGCCGAGGAAGTCGGCGCGACCGAATTCACCGGCTATTCCAGCGATGTCGGCGAGGGCGTCGTGCTCGCGCTGGTCAAGGATGGCGCGCGGGTCGAAAAGGCCGCAGCCGGCGACCAGGTCGACGTGATCGTCAACCAGACGCCTTTCTATGCCGAGAGCGGCGGTCAGGTCGGCGATGCCGGCACGATCAGCAGTGAGGGGGGCCTTTCCGCCGAGGTGACCGACACCTCGAAGCAGCTCGGCAAATTGTGGGTCCATCACGCGACGCTCGGCGCGGGCGAGATCAAGGTCGGCGACACGGTGAAGCTCGCGATCGACGTCGCGCGACGCGCCGCGATCCGCGCCAACCACTCGGCCACCCACTTGCTGCATGAGGCGCTGCGCCAGCGGCTCGGCACGCATGTCGCGCAGAAGGGCTCGCTCGTCGCGCCCGATCGCCTGCGCTTCGATGTCAGCCATTCCAGCGCGATGAGCGCGGAGGAACTGGCCGATGCGGAGGCAGCGGTGAACGCCAAGATCCGCCAGAACACCCCCGTCACCACCCGGCTGATGACGCCCGACGATGCGATCGCGATGGGCGCGATGGCGCTGTTCGGCGAAAAATACGGCGACGAGGTCCGCGTCGTCTCGATGGGCAGCGATGACGGCGGCAAGACCTATTCGGTCGAGCTGTGCGGCGGCACCCATGTCAGCGCGCTGGGCGACATCGGCCTGTTCAAGGTGATCGGCGAGGGCGCCGTCTCCTCGGGCGTCCGCCGCGTCGAGGCACTGACCGGCGAAGCCGCGCGCGCTTACCTCTCCTCGCGCGACGAGAAGCTGCGCGAGGCAGCCTCCGCGCTGCGCACCACGCCAGACGAAGTCCCCGGCCGCGTCGCCTCGCTGCTCGAGGAAAAGCGCCGGCTGGAGCGTGAACTGGCCGAGGCGAAGAAGGCGCTGGCGATGGGCGGCGGCAGCGGCGCTGCGCCGGCCGGTCCCGAAACCGTCGGCGGCGTCGCCTTCGTCGGTCAGGTGCTGAACGGCTTCGAGGCCAAGGGCCTGCGCGGCGCGGTGGACGATGCCAAGAAGCGCATCGAGTCGGGCGTCGCCGCATTGGTCGCGGTCAACGACGGCCGCGCCACGGTCGCGGTCGGCGTCACCGACGATCTCGTCGCGACGTACAATGCGGTCGATCTGGTGAAGCGCGCGGTCGCCGCGGTGGGCGGGCAGGGCGGCGGTGGCCGGCCCGACATGGCGCAGGGCGGCGGTCCGGACGGCGACAAGGCCAATGACGCGCTGGCCGCGGTTCGCGCCGCGTTGGAGGAAGCCAAGGCCGCAGCCTGAACCCCCGTGTCACCGGCGGCGTGCATCTCGCGCGCTGCTGGTGCGTTCGGCATCGTCGAAGGAGACGATGCTTGGCGAATTCAATTCACAAGGGTGACAAGGTCAGCTGGCACTGGGGTAGTGGCACGGCGCACGGCAAGGTCGAGGAGCGGTTCGAACGCCGTGTCCAGCGGACGTTGAAGGGTGCCAAGGTCGTCAAGAACGGAACCAAGGATAACCCCGCGTTCCTCATCGCACAGGAGGACGGCGCGAAGGTGCTGAAGCGCGGATCTGAATTGCACAAAGGCTAACGGCCGCGGGCGCCGTGCCCGCGGCCTCTGCCGTACTTACTTGGCCGCTCTTACTTGCCGGCCATCGCTGCTTCGAGCTGCGCAGCGGTCATCCCGATGGTGACACCCTGCGGCCCGGGGCCGAACGAGCCGATCGGCAGCTTCGCGTCACCCTTGGGCGTGGTGAGCGTCACGAACTGCGCGTCCGCTTCCTTGATCGTTCCGACCGACGCGCCGGCCGAACCATAGACGGTGGTGCCCGCGGTCAGCTTCGACTTGAAGTCGGCAGCGGCCTGCGCCGCGCCCTGGCCGGCAGCAGCTTCAAGCTCCGCCTTCGTCATGCCGAGCGTTGGGCCCTTGGGGCCGGTGCCGAACGAGGTGAGCGGGACGGCAGCCTTGACGGTGCCGGTGTCGACGACTGCGTTGGTGCCGTCGGTCGATGCGATCGTGCCGACCGTGCCGCCCTGCGCGTCATAAATGGTGGCGCCGACGGTCGGCGCGCCGGCTGCCGGTGCAGCAGCAGCGCCGGTTGCGGGCGTGGTGGCCGGAGCCGGGGCAGTCTGGGCGGTGGCGGCGATCGGCGCCGCGGCAAGCAGAAGGAATGCGTAACGGTACATGGTCGCTCCTTGGTTGTTGCGTCAGTGTTCCAACGAGGGCGCGCGACCCGGGTTCCTGCAAGTGCGGGGCGGCGGGCCGCTCCATCGCGGGGATAAACCGAGCCTCCTTGGCGCAACCGCGCCAGCCACCTACCTTCCGGTGCACACTTCAGGAGAACCCTTCGTGCCTGATCTTTCCGCATTCCCGGTCACCCGGCGCTGGCCCGCCCGGCATCCCGATCGCTTGCAATATTACGGCCTGCCGACGCCCAATGGCGTCAAGGTGTCGATCATGCTGGAGGAAACCGGTCTTCCCTACGAGGTTCACCTCGTCGACTTTGCCAAGAACGATCAGAAGTCGCCGGAATTCCTGTCGCTGAACCCGAATGGCAAGATCCCCGCGATCCTCGATCCCAATGGCCCAGACGGTGCACCACTGGCGCTGTTCGAAAGTGGCGCGATCCTGCTGTACCTGGGCGAAAAGACGGGCAAGTTCCTGCCCGCGGACCCGGCGCGCCATTGGCAGGCGGTGCAATGGGTGATGTTCCAGATGGGCGGCGTCGGCCCAATGTTCGGGCAGCTCGGCTTCTTCAACAAGTTCGCCGGCCGTGAGTGGGAGGACAAGCGCCCGCTGCAGCGCTACGTCGACGAGGCGAAGCGACTGCTTGGCGTCATGGACTCCGCACTGGAGGGCAAGCAGTGGTTCCTCGGCGATGAGTATTCGGTCGCCGACATCTCGATGATCGGTTGGGTGAACAACCTCATCACCTTCTACGAAGCGCGCGACCTCACTGGCTTCGACGGCTATTCAAACGTCGTCGCATGGCTGGAGCGGGGCCTTGCCCGTCCGGCCGTGCAGCGTGGGCTGGAAATCCCCAAGCGGCCTTAGGCCAGATACTCGGCGATGGCCGACCAGGCGGGCTGCTTGGCGGCGAGGCCGACCGTGTGGAGCGGGCTGGACGAGGGGAGGGCGAGGATCGCGAGATCTCGCCCGGCCAGCATCGGCCGCCCGATCGACAGCGCCTTGCCGCCGTTGAAGGCGACCGCGCGAAGTTGCGGCAGGCGATCCACCAAAGCGACGAGGTCGTTCGCACTGGCGTCGCTGATGGTCGCGTCGCTGCTTCCGGTGCGCCGCGCGGTGGCGACCACGTCCCATAGCGCGATGCCTGCGGCGCTGACGGCAGCAAGCCGCGCCTCATATTCAAGCGCCGCGAGATCACGCCCGACCACCGGCGATAGCAAGCGCCAGAACTGGTTTTGCGGATGCGCATAATAGCGCCGTTCGGCGAGGCTGCGCTCACCCGGCAGGCTGCCGAGGATCAGCACGCGCGCATCATCCGGGGCGATCGGCGGGAAGGAAGATTTGAGCGTCACGTCGCCGGCCGAGATCAGCCTTCGCGCGCTACAACGCAAGGTTGCTTGTGGCGCGGGCATGGCTTCGCCATCTAAGCCGGATGCATATCGCCAACGACACGCTTTCGCTCATCGGCAACACCCCGCTCGTCCGTCTCAAAGGCCCCAGTGAGGAAACCGGCTGCGACATCTTCGGGAAATGTGAGTTCGCCAATCCCGGCGCCAGCGTGAAGGATCGCGCGGCGCTGTTCATCGTCGAGGATGCCGAGGCGCGCGGCGCGCTCAAGCCCGGCGGCACGATCGTCGAAGGAACGGCCGGCAACACCGGCATCGGCCTGGCGCTGGTCGCCAACGCCAAGGGGTATCGCACGATCATCGTGATGCCGGATACCCAGTCGAAGGAGAAGATGGACACGCTCCGCGCGCTCGGTGCCGAGCTCGTGACCGTTCCGGCCGCGCCTTACTCCAGCCCGTGCCACTTCGTGCACCAGTCACGCCGCATTGCCGAGGAGACGCCCGGTGCCGTCTGGGCCAATCAGTTCGACAATATCGCCAATCGCCGCGCCCATATCATGGGCACCGCGGAGGAGATCTGGAACCAGCTCGACGGGCGGATTGACGGCTTCACCTGCGCCGCGGGGACCGGCGGCACGATCGCGGGCGTCGGCCTCGGCCTGAAGGAAAAGGACGAGCGGATCACGATTGCGCTGAGTGACCCGCACGGCGCCGCGCTCTACAACTACTACGCCCACGGCGAATTACGCGCGGAAGGATCCTCGGTAGCCGAGGGGATCGGGCAGGGGCGGATCACCGCCAACCTGGAAGGCGCGCCGATCGACACGCAGTTCCGCATCTCGGACGCCGAGGGGCTCGAATGGGTCGATCGTCTGCTGGCGGAGGAGGGGCTTTGCCTTGGCCTGTCATCGGGCATCAATGTTGCCGGCGCGGTGCAGCTGGCGCGGCATCTGGGGCCGGGGAAGCGGGTCGTCACGATCCTGTGCGACACGGGATTCCGTTATCTTTCGAGCCTTTACAATCCGGCCTGGCGCGAGTCGAAAGGCCTCAGGGTGGCAGGGTGAGGTCCCGGAATTCGACAAGTGCGCGATGTTCCGTTAACTGACGACGACGAAATGAAATCCGTCGCATCACATAATCAGGCGATGCAGCGCGTGAAGGTTGGCCTGGTCGGGCTTGCCTTGGTTGTCCTGCTCATCGGCCTCGCAAGTGCCATCTTCAGTGCCGCCAACCGCGAAAAGCCTGTCGCTGCCCCCGGCGCGCCGCAGACGGGCGCGCTGACGAACCTCACCGTCACCAACACCAGCGACGCGGCGAACGAGCCGCTGGCCGAGCTTGGCGTTGCGCCCAGCGCCACCGATCCGTCGCCGTCACCTGCCCCGGAAGCGAACCGCCAATGATCGCGGGAAATCCGGGGATGGGCGGGAATCGAGCGCCTGGAATGGCATCTGGTCGCCCAGCGGCCGGGCCCGATTGCGGAACGGATACCGAACTGCGCCCTCTGCACACGAGACGCGACGTGGGAATCCCACCGGAATAGCCTCGTTTCCCCGACTTTCCCCAAATTTCCCTTCCTTTCCCCGTGTCTCCCTGATATTCATCAGGATGACAGAGGGGCAGGACCACTGTTTTTTGTCGATGGCGACAACCGAGGGCGGTGTGAGCTGCTTTTCGGCTCGGGCGGGTCTTGCGCGCCTTGTGCGAGGTGGGCGTGTCGGAACGGGTGGATTATCTTGGGAAGGGGGTCGGCCTTGTCGATGACAAGGGTCGTGTCGCCATTCCCAGCACCCTGCGGGCCGCCCTCGCCCAGAATGCACCGCGGCCGGACGGCAAGGACGGCGGCACCGTGCTCGTCGGCGTTCACCCGGATTTCCCGTGTCTGATCGCGCATGACCGCGGCTATGTGGAATTCGCCAAGAACCAGCTGATCCAGCGCCAGGCCGAGGCCGGCGCACACACCGGTTCCGCGGCTTACTACGCGCCCCGCATGCGCGGCGCCTCAGTCGAGCCAGTGCCGTTCGACGGCAGCGGCCGCTTCATCCTGCCTGCGGCCGAGCGTGAACTTGCCGGAATCACCGACATCGCCTTCTTCCTCGGCGACTACGAGAGCTTCATGATCTGGGACCCGCGCGCGCTCATGGCGCACGAGGGGGTCGACGAGATGGTGAAGCGTCACGCCGCCATCATGTGCCGAGACAAGGGGATCACGCTGTGAGCCCCCGCCCAGACGCCGATGCACCGCACATCCCGGTGCTGCTCGACGAAGTTCTCGCCGCGCTTGCCCCCGAGCGCGGCGAGACCATGGTCGATGCCACGTTTGGCGCCGGCGGCTACACCCGTGCGCTGCTTGGCGCCGGGGTGCAGGTTTTCGCCTTCGATCGCGATCCTGACGCGATCGCGGCGGGCCGCGCGCTGGAGGAGGCAGAGGCTGGCCTCACGCTCGTCCCCAGCGAGTTCTCGCGCATGGATCGCGAACTGGCGGCGCGGGGGATCGCCTCCGTTGATGGCGTGGCGATGGATATCGGCGTCTCCTCGATGCACCTCGACCAGGCGGAGCGCGGCTTCTCTTTCCAGCAGGACGGGCCGCTCGACATGCGCATGAGCCAGTCGGGCGAGAGCGCGGCCGATTTCCTGAATCACGCCGATGAAGAGGATATCGCCAACGTCCTGTGGCGGTACGGCGAGGAGCCCAAGTCGCGCCGCGTCGCGCGCGCGATCGTCGCTGCGCGGCCGCTGACCACGACCGGCGAATTCGCCCGTGTCGTGCGCAAGGCGCTGGGCCACCGGCCGCACGACAAGAAGGATCCGGCGACCCGCGCCTTCCAGGCAGTTCGCATCCATGTGAACCGCGAGCTTGATGAACTGGCCGAAGGGCTGGCCGCGGCGGAGCGGATCCTCGCGCCGGGCGGGCGGCTGGCCGTGATCAGCTTCCACTCGCTCGAGGATCGCATGATCAAGCGCTTCCTGCGCGAACGGAGCGGGGGAACGCCGGCAGGATCGCGCCATCGGCCGGCGGTGGCCGCGGCGCAGGCGCCGACATTCGAGATTACTGCCCGCGCCGTGCGCGCGGGTGCAGCGGAAGCGGCGCGCAACCCGCGCGCTCGTTCCGCGACATTGCGGACGGCGCGGCGGACGGCCGCGCCGGCATGGGGCAACGACGGTTTGGGGCGAGCCGGCAGTGGAGACGAGTAAATGACGGCGGCGTATCGATTGAAAGGGCTCGGGTGGTTCGGCGGCGTGGTGATCGTGTCGCTGAGCTTCTATCTTGTCAGCCTCCAGGTGGCGGCGGAGCGCAAGCGGCTGGCGCAGGTCGACGCGAAGATCAGCGCTGCCGAACGCGATATCCGCGCTCTGGAAACGGAGTTCGACGTTCGTGCGAACCTGGCGCAGCTCGAACGCTGGAACGGCGATACGCTCGCGCTCGTCGCCCCGACGGCGCAGCAGTTCGTGCGTGACGAAGCGCAGCTTGCGGCGATCAGCTTCACGCCCGGCGGCGCTGCGCCGATAGCCGAGGGCGCGATCCAGACCGCCCAGCTGATCGTGCCGTCGCGCCCCATCGACTCGGCGCCGGCCGCAATCACCGAAACGCCGGCCGCCGCCGCCGCTGCCAAGCTCGTCCAGGTCGCTGCCAAGCCTGGCGAGCCGCGTCCCGCCACCGTCCAGCTTGCGTCCGCCGTCACGAAGCCGGTGCGCCCGGCCGCGATCAAGGTTGCGGCAGCGCGCGGCGATGAGCCGGTCGCTACGATCCGCAAGGCCAATGCCGTTGCCATGCTCGACAAGTCGCTGCTCAGCGACCGCACCCTCGGCGACCTGCTGAGCGGCGCCCGCACCGAGACGAGCCGCTTGCGTTGAGCACGATGGTCGCCCGGCAGGCGGCACGCCCCATGCGTGCCGCCGAACAGCGGCAGGCGCTGCTCGCGACACAGCACCAGCGGCTGATGATGCTGCTGCTGCTGTTCACGGCAGCGATCCTGCTGGTGATCGGGCGACTGGCGATGCTCGCGTTTGACGGCGGCCCGCGCCGGTCGGCCGCGATCAGCACCGCGCCGCGCGGCGATATCGTCGATCGCAACGGCGCGCAGCTGGCGCGCACGATCGATGCGTGGACGATCGGCGTTCACCCGAACAAGCTGCTCGGCGACCGGATGGAGATCGCCAAGCGCCTCGCCGACCTGATGCCCGATGTCGGCGATCAGGCGCGCTTCTACCGGTTGATCACCAAGCCGGTGACCTTCACCTATCTCAATCGCCGCGCATCTCCGGCCCTGGTCCAGGCGGTGAATGCCATCGGTGAGCCGGGCATCGTTTTCGAACGCGAGACGCAGCGGCTGTACCCGCAATCCTCGCTTGCCGCGCACGTGCTCGGCTATATCGGCACCACGCAGAAGGATCCTGTCGTTCGCGGACGGCTGGGCATGGAGCGGGCGCTGGAGGAGCGGCTGACCAACCCTGCACTCTCCGGCACCCCCGTCGCGCTCTCGATCGACAGCCGCGTCCAGGCAGCGATGGAAAGCGAGCTTGGCCGGGCCATGTCGACGATGCAGGCGCGCGCCGCCGCCGGCATCGTGCTCGACGTCGACACGGGCGAGGTCATCTCGATGGTGTCGCTGCCGCTGTTCAACCCGAACCGAGTCGGCATGGCGGGCAGCGAACAGCTGCGCAACACCGTCACCCAGAGCGTTTACGAGCTGGGTTCGGCGTTCAAGCCGATCGCCATGGCGACCGCGATAGACAATGGCATCGTCACCGATATGTCGCGTCGGTTCGACGCGACGGCGCCGATCCAGGTCGGCCGCTTCCGGATCAAGGACGACCACGCTCAGAACCGCTGGCTCAACATCCCGGAAACGCTGATCCACTCGTCGAACATCGCCACTGCCCGCGTCGCAGACGAGATCGGCGCCGCGCGTATGCAGGACATGTTCCGCAAGATGGGCTTCGACACGAAGCCCGATATCGAGCTGATCGAGAAGGGCCGCCCGCTCTGGCCGCATTATTGGGCGCGGACCACGGTGATGACGACCGCGTACGGCCACGGCATTGCGGTGACGCCACTTCATCTCGCCAATGCCTATGCCACGCTCGTCAACGGCGGCATCTGGCGCCCGACCACGCTGCTGAAGGTGGCGCCGGGCCATGCGCCGAAGGGCCGCCGCGTTCTGAAGGAGGAGACCAGCGCACGGCTTCGGCAGCTGCTCCGCCTGATCGTCACCAACGGCACGGGGCGAAAGGCCGAGGCCCCAGGCTACCGCGTCGGTGGCAAGACTGGCACTGCCGAGGCCGCTGAAGCTGGCGGCTATGCCCGCAACCGCAACGTTTCCACCTTTGCGGCGGTGTTCCCGATGGATGCGCCGCGCTATGTGGTGCTGACTATGATGGACAGCCCGAAGCGGGTGCAGGAAAACTCCTTCCAGACCACCGCCGCCTATACCGCCGCTCCCGTCGTCAGCCGTGTGATCAGCCGGACCGGCGCGATGCTGGGCGTCATTCCGGACGCGAATCGCGACATCGACCTTGGTGAACTGCCAAACCTCTTGTGGCACGCTCCTGGCGACAAGAAGGTCGCCGCAGAATGAAGCTTGGCGACCTCATTCCCGACGGCGGCGATCAGACCGTCACCGGGTTCGCAATCGACCACCGCAAGGTCGCGCCGGGCACCATCTTCGGCGCATTCGAGGGCCAGCGGGTGAACGGAGAGGATTTCATCCCCGCTGCGATCGCCGCCGGCGCCATCGCGGTCGTCGCCCGCCCTCAGGCCGTCGTTGAGGGTGCGCTTCACATTGCTGATCACAACCCCCGCGCGCGCTTCGCAGAACTGGCGACGACGTTCTTTGCGCCTTTCCCAGAAACCGCGGTTGCGGTGACCGGAACCAACGGCAAGACCTCGACGGTCGAACTGACGCGCCAATTGTGGCGCATGGCCGGACACCATGCCGCCTCGATCGGCACCCTCGGCGTCACCACGGCGGACGAGCGGGTGACGACTGGCCTTACGACGCCCGACGTCGTCACGTTCCTCTCCAATGTCGCCGGGCTCGCGCGGGAGGGCGTGACGCATGTCGCCTTCGAGGCATCGAGCCACGGGCTGACGCAATATCGCACCGAAGGCCTGCGTGTGTCCGCTGCCGCCTTCACCAATCTCAGCCGCGATCATCTCGACTATCACGGTGACATGGCGGCGTATTTCACCGCCAAGCTGCGGCTCTTTTCGGAAGTGCTGGCGCCCGACGGCACCGCCGTCGTCTGGGCTGACGATCCCCATTCGGACCGGGTGATCGATCTTGCCCGCCAGCGCCGCAACCGCCTGATGACGGTGGGCGAGCATGGCGACGACATCCGGCTTGTCTCGCGCGATCCGACGCTGCTCGGGCAGGGGCTGGTCATCGCAGCCGGGGGCGCCGAGCATCATGTGAAGCTGCCGTTGATCGGCGCTTACCAGGCAGCGAATGCGCTGATGGCTGCAGCGTTGGTGATCGCGACGGGCGGCGATGTCACGGCCACGATCGCTGGCCTATCCCGGCTGCAGCCCGTGCGTGGTCGACTGGAGCGCGCCGTGATCACCGCCAGCGGAGGGCCGGTCTATGTCGATTACGCGCATACGCCCGACGCACTGGAGGCGGCGATCGCCGCGCTTCGCCCGCACGTCACTGGCCGGCTGATCCTCGTCTTTGGCGCCGGCGGTGACCGCGATCAGGGCAAGCGCGAACCGATGGGGGCGATCGCCCAGGCGCTGGCCGACGTGGTGATCGTGACGGACGACAATCCGCGAAGTGAGGATCCGGCCACGATTCGCGCCGACATCCTGAAGGCAGCGCCTAGCGCGGTCGAACATGGCGATCGCCGCGGCGCCATCCGCCTCGCCATCGAGCAGGCGGGACCGGAGGACATCGTGCTGATCGCCGGCAAGGGACATGAACAGGGGCAGATCGTCGGCGATCTCGTCCTGCCGTTTGATGACGTGAGTGTAGCCAGGGAGGTTGCAGGTGAAGCATAAGTTCGTGACCCCGTCGAAGCCCAATGCCAGCGAGGGTGAGAAGCGCCCGCGCGAGCGCCGCACCCTCGGCGTGCGGTATGAGCTGGTGACGGGTGACAGCGTCAGCGGGCTGCGTTGAACCGCGCGGCGGCACCGCGTTCTCTCTCCCTGGCCGGGGTACGCCCCGGCCTGTCGATACTGGACCCGGCCGTCCGCCGCGGTGGTATAGGCGCGCGATGACTCTCTGGACCTCTGATGACATCGCCGCCGCTACGCACGGCGTCGCCCACGGCAGTTTTGCCGCGAGCGGCGTCGCTTTCGATTCGCGCGAGGTGGGGCCGGGTGACCTCTTCGTCGCGTTGAAGGGCGAGGCCACGGACGGCCACCGCTTTCTAGAGCAGGCCTATGCGCAAGGCGCGGCCGGCGCGATCGTCTCTGCCGGCGCAGCGGGGCCGCATGTCGCCGTCTCCAACACATTCGCGGCTCTCGAGGATCTCGCGCGCGCCGCCCGCGCGCGCACCAAGGCGCGGATCATCGGCGTCACCGGCTCGGTCGGCAAGACGTCGACGAAGGAGGCGCTGTTCGCTGCGCTGGATCGCGGCGCGCGCGGCGCGGTGCACCGTTCGGTCAAGAGCTACAACAACCACACCGGCGTGCCGCTCAGTCTCGCCCGAATGCCGGCCGACTCTCGCTTCGGCGTGCTTGAGATGGGCATGAATCATCCCGGCGAACTCGCGCATCTAACCACGCTCGTCCGCCCCCATGTTGCGATCGTCACCGCGATCGCGCCGGCGCATACGGAATTCTTCCCCGACGAAGCCGCGATCGCCGATGCGAAGGGGGAGATCTTCCGCGGGCTGGAGCCTGGCGGCGTCGCCATCATCCCCTTCGACAGCCCGCATCGCGATCGACTCATCGCGGCGGCCCGGCCGTACGCAGCACGCATCGTCACCTTCGGCTCCGCGCCTGATGCCGATGTTCGGCCGATCGAGACGATGCCGGTGAAAGGCGGCGGCACGTTCGTTACCGCGCGGATCGGCGAGCGCGAGCTGAGCTTCACCGTGGCGCAGCCCGGCGCGCATTGGGTGTCGAATGCACTCGCGTTGCTGGCGGCGGTGGACGCGGTGGGCGGCGATCTGGCGCTTTCCGGGCTGGCTCTCGGTGATCTCGGCGGCCTGCAGGGACGCGGCGCGCGACTCGAAGCACAGGTGCAGTGCGGCGACATCCTCGTGATCGACGAAAGCTATAACGCCAACCCCGCTTCCATGGCCGCGACCCTTGCCGTCCTGGGTGCCGAGCCCGGCCGCCACGTCGCTGTTCTTGGCGAAATGCGCGAGCTGGGCGAGGCCTCGGCCGACTATCACGCGGCCCTTGCTGGCCCCATTGCGGCGGCCCGCGTCGAAGCGGCGCTCTTGGTCGGCGAAGCGATGGCCCCTCTTGCGCAGGCGCTTGAGGGAAAGACGAAATTCGTCCATGTGCGCGACGCCGCGGCGGCGCTGGAGGTCCTTCCGGATATGCTCGCGCCGGGTGACGCGGTACTCGTCAAGGGATCGAATGGGGTAGGGCTGTCGCGGATCGTCGCGGCGCTTGCCGGGGGCATGGCTTAGTGTTGTACTGGATCGCCGAGCAGCTCGGGTTTCCGAGCGTCCTCAACCTCATCCGCTATCTGTCGTTTCGCGCCGGCGCCGCCATCGCGACCGCGCTGTTCATCGGCCTGATCATCGGGCCGAAGTTCATCGGCTGGCTGCGCGTGCGGCAGGGCAAGGGGCAGCCGATCCGGGCCGACGGGCCGCAGACTCACCTCGCCAAGCGCGGCACGCCGACGATGGGCGGGCTGATGATCCTGACCAGCCTTGCGCTGTCGATCCTCATCTGGATGGATCTGCGAAACCCGTTCGTCTGGGCCTGCCTGTTCGTGACTCTCGGCTTCGGCGCGATCGGCTTCCTCGACGATTACGACAAGGTGCGAAAGGCGACCACCGCCGGCGTGCCCGGGCGCGTCCGCCTGCTGCTGGAATTCATCATTGCCGGCGTCGCGGCGTGGATCATCAGCTACGAGAACGGCACGGCGCTCTACCTGCCGTTCACCAACCGCATGTATATCGACCTGGGGTTGTTCTACCCGCTGTTTGCGGCCTTCACGATCGTCGCCTTCGGCAATGCGGTGAACCTGACGGACGGGCTGGATGGCCTGGCGACCATGCCGGTGATCATCGCCTCGGTCGCGTTCATGCTGATCGTATACCTCGCCGGTAACGTGAAGTTCGCCGATTACCTCGGCATTCCGCATGTCGCACGGGCGGGCGACCTTGCCATCTTCTGCGGCGCGATGATCGGGGCCGGCCTCGCATTCCTGTGGTATAATGCGCCGCCCGCCGCGGTGTTCATGGGCGATACCGGCAGCCTTGCGCTTGGCGGGGCGCTTGGCACCATCGCGGTCGTCGCACATCACGAGATCGTGCTCGGCATCATCGGCGGCCTCTTCGTTGTCGAGGCGATGAGCGTCATCATCCAGGTGTTCTGGTACAAGCGGACTGGCCGGCGCGTGTTCCGCATGGCGCCGATCCATCACCATTTTGAGCAACTGGGCTGGAGCGAGCCGACCGTTGTGATCCGTTTCTGGATCATCAGCCTTGTTCTGGCGCTTGCCGGCCTGTCGACGCTGAAACTGCGGTGATCGTCTCCCCCGCCTGGGCCGGCAAGCGCTACGCGGTGCTGGGGCTCGCGCGTTCGGGCCTGGCGACCGTGCGCGCGCTGGCGCAGGCTGGCGCGCATGTCGTCGCTTGGGACAGTAACGCCGAGGCGCGCAGCGCGGCGGAGCAGATCGACGGCGTCATCGTCCATGACATTGCCGCACTCACGCTGACCGGCGCGGCGGGCCTCGTCGTCTCCCCCGGCGTGCCGCTCAACACGCACCCGCTGGCCGCCAAAGCGCGGGCGGAAGGCGTGCCGGTCATTGGCGATATCGAGTTGTTCGCGGAGGCCCGCTCGGGCCTGCCACCACACAAGGTGGTCGGCATCACCGGCACCAACGGCAAATCGACCACCACCGCGCTCGTCACGCACATCCTGAAGACGGCCGGCGTGCCGGCGCTGATGGGCGGCAATATCGGGCTGCCGATCCTCGCGCAGGATCCGTTGCCGGAAGGCGGCGTCTATGTGCTCGAACTGTCGAGCTACCAGATCGACCTGACGTCGCGGCTCGATTGCGACGTCGCCGTGCTGCTCAACATCACGCCCGATCACCTCGATCGCTACGATGGGTTCGAGGGCTATGCCGCGTCCAAGGCGCGGCTGTTCGCCATGCAGTCGGCAGATCACGCGGCGGTGATCGGCACCTCTGACGCGCCCTCTTCGGCTATCGCAGGCACGATCGAGGCGGCGGCCAAGCGCCTGATCCGGATCGCGCCGGAAGTCGGCGTGGATCAGTCCGGTTGGCCCTCCCTTCAGGGTCCGCATAACGCGCAGAACGCGCTCGCCGCGATTGCCGTGTGCCAGGCGCTCGGCATCGCCGAGGATGACATCCAGCGCGGCCTTGCCAGCTTCACTGGCTTGCCACATCGCATGGAGAAGATCGGCGAGGTGGCCGGCGTGGCTTATGTCGATGACAGCAAGGCCACGAACCCGGAAAGCACCGCGCCAGCGCTCGGCGCCTTCGATCGCGTGCACTGGATCGTTGGCGGACGCGCGAAGGGTGAGGATCTCGACGCTTGCGCGCCCTATTTCGGGCATGTCGTACGTGCCTACACGGTCGGCGAGGCCGGGCCGGTGTTCGCCCGCGTGCTCACCGGCAAGGTGCCCGTTGAGGAAGCGGGAACGCTGGAGGCGGCGGTGCGCCGCGCGGCAGAACTTGCGGCACCGGGGGAAACGGTGCTGCTGTCACCGGCGGCCGCATCATTCGATCAATTCCGCGATTACGAGCATCGCGGCCAGGCATTTCGTGAAGCGGTAGGGGGCCTCGCGTGACCGAATTGTCGAACAGGGCCGGCCTGCGCGGCCGGTTCAAGGAGCGGGGCGGCCGGGGCGATCGCTCGCCGCTCGGCACGTGGTTCTGGGATACCGATCGGCTGCTGCTGCTCCTCACCTTCGCGCTGATCGCGGTCGGCTTGCTTTCCGTCGCGGCGGCGTCGCCGGCGAGCGCGGTGCGCTATTCGGGCGAGCAGTTGAAGATCCCGCCGCTTTACTACTTCTGGCGCCAGGTGATGTGGGTGCTGGTGTCCTTGCCGGTGCTGATCGGCGTTTCGATGCTTCCGGTGAACGTCGCACGGCGCGCAGCGGTGATCGGGGCGGCGGCGTTCAGCGTGATGCTCGTGCTCGTGCTGATACCCGGCGTTGGCGTCGAGGTGAACGGTGCAAAGCGCTGGCTCGGTGTCGGCGTCGCCCAGTTCCAGCCGTCCGAGTTCCTGAAGCCCTGCTTCATCGTCACCGTCGCCTGGCTGCTCTCGCTGCGCTCCAAGGACGAGAGCCTGCCGCTCACCGCGATCACCTGCGGCATGACGGCAACGGTCGCATTGCTGCTGATGCTCCAGCCCGACTTCGGCCAGACAATCGTGTTCGCGACCGTCTGGATGGTGCTGCTGATGATCGCCGGCACGCCGATGCGCACGCTCGCCGCCTTCTTCGCCATGGCGCCGGTCGGGCTGGTCGCGGCCTATATGTTCTACGGCACGGCGCGTGCGCGCATCGACGCCTTCCTGTTTCGCGATCCGAACGAGGCGGAGGGTGCGCACTTCCAGACCGACGCCGCGCATGCGACGCTGACGTCCGGCGGCTGGACCGGGACGGGACCCGGCGCGGGCACGGTGAAGTTCGGCCTGCCCGAAGCGCATACCGACTATATCTTTTCGGTGATCGGGGAGGAGTTCGGCCTTCTTGCCTGCATGGTAATCGCGGTGCTGTTCCTCGCCATCGTTGTGCGGGTGTTCGTGAAGATGCTGGACGAGCAGGACGGGTTCAAGCTGCTCGCGGCGTCGGGGCTGGCGACCCAGTTCGGCGTCCAGGCTCTGGTGTCGATGGCGGTGAACACCGGCCTCGCACCCTCCAAGGGGATGACCTTGCCGTTTATCAGTTATGGTGGTTCGTCGATGATCGCGCTCTCGCTTGGCATGGGGCTGTTGCTGGCGTTCACCCGTCGCAATCCGTTCCTGCTGCGCAGCCCCTATGTCACGCGCTGGGGGCCGGCGGCATGACGCGCGCGCGCCACTTCGTTCTGGCTGCCGGTGGCACCGGCGGTCACATGGTGCCGGCCGCTGCGCTTGCCGAAGAACTGATGCGTCGCGGCCACCGCGTCGCGCTGGTCAGCGATGCGCGCGGCGTGCGCTTCCCCGGCCTGTTTGAAGGCGTGCAGACCCACGTGCTGCCAGCCGGTCGCTTGGCTGGCGGCCCGCTCGGCTGGGCCAAGGCGGCGCGCGAGATGTGGCGCGGCCGCGCGATGGCGCGCCAGCTGTATCGCACATTCCGGCCGGCCGCGGTGATCGGCTTTGGCGGCTACCCCGCTTTCCCGGCACTGGCCGCCGCCTTCGCCGAAAAGATTCCGACCGCGGTGCACGAGCAGAATGCCGTGCTTGGCCGCGTAAATCGGCTCGTCGCCGCCCGTGTCGACGCGATCGCCACCTCTTATGCCAAGACGGAGCGGTTGAAGCCCAAGTTCGAAGGCAAGACGCACTATATCGGTAATCCGGTGCGCGACACCGTGCTGGCCCTGCGCGCCAAGCCTTATCCGCTGCTGGAAGAGGATGGCATCTTCCGTCTGCTCGTTACCGGAGGCTCGCAAGGCGCGAGCGTCCTTTCCAAGGTGGTGCCCGACGGCCTCGCAATGCTGCCGGTCGCCTTCCGTCGGCGCCTTCAGGTGACGCATCAGGCGCGCATCGAGGATATCGATGCCGCACGCGCCAAGTACGCCGAGCTTGAGATTGCCGCCACGCTGGCCACCTACCTCCCCGATCTGCCGGAGGAGCTTGGCTGGGCGCATCTGGTGATCGCGCGCGCGGGAGCGTCGACCATCTCGGAACTGACCGCTGCTGGCCGCCCCGCGATCCTGGTGCCGCTGCCCGGTGCCACGGACGATCACCAGACGGCGAATGCGCGCGAGATCACCGCAGCGGGCGGGGCGCGGACGATTCCGCAAAGCGCCTTTACGCCCAGCGAACTGGCCAAACAGATGCAGAAGCTCGGCCTCGATCCGGCCGCGCTGCAGAATGCCGCCGGCCGCGCCCGCGGCTGTGGCAAGCCCGATGCCGCACGCGATCTTGCCGATCTGGTCGAAAGCCTTGATTCGCCGCTCACGCCGCTGCCGGTCGGGCCGGCAGTGAAGAAGGAGGCGTTTGCGTGAAGGGTGTTGCGACCGACATCGGTACGATCCATTTCGTCGGTATCGGCGGCATCGGCATGTCCGGCATCGCGGAGGTGATGCACAATCTCGGTTATGCAGTGCAGGGCTCCGACGTCGCGGAAAGCTACGTTGTGGAGGGCCTGCGCAGCCGCGGGATCAAGGTAACGATCGGCCACGATGCGGCCAACGTCGATGGCGTTGCCGTGGTGGTCACCTCGACCGCAGTGAAGCGCGGTAACCCGGAAGTCGAAGCTGCGCTCAGCCAGCGCATACCGGTGGTGCGCCGGGCGGAGATGCTGGCCGAGCTGATGCGGCTGAAGTCCACCGTCGCGGTTGCCGGCACGCACGGCAAGACGACGACCACCTCGATGATCGCCGCGCTGCTCGACGCTGGCGGCGTTGACCCGACCGTCATCAACGGCGGGATCATCAACAGCTACGGCTCCAACGCCCGCCTCGGCGACAGCGACTGGATGGTGGTGGAAGCCGATGAGAGCGACGGCAGCTTCCTCCGTCTCGATGGGACGATCGCGGTCGTCACCAACATCGATCCCGAGCATCTCGATCACTACGGCAGCTTCGAGAGGGCGAAGGACGCCTACGTCGAGTTCGTCGAGAACGTGCCCTTCTACGGCGCGGCGCTGTTGTGCCTCGATCATCCGGAAGTGCAGGCGCTGATCCCGCGCGTCCGCGACCGCCGCATCGTCACCTATGGCTTTGCGGCCAGCGCTGACGTGCGCGGCGTCAATGTCGCGCCCTACCCGGGGGGTAACCGGTTCGAGGCGATCATCCGCCATCGCGACGGCACCAGCCGCTCGATTGAGGGCATCGACCTGCCGATGCCTGGCCGTCACAATGTGCAGAACGCGCTTGCCGCGATCGGCGTCGCGCTTGAACTCGGCATCGACGACGCGACGATCCAGAAGGGGTTCGAGAAGTTCAACGGCGTGAAGCGCCGCTTCACCAAGGTTGGCGAGGTCTCGTTCGCTGACGGCGGCACCGCTGCGGTGATCGACGATTACGGCCACCATCCGGTCGAAATCCGAGCCGTGCTCGCCGCCGCGCGTGAATCGGCGCAGGGCCGCGTAATCGCCGTGGTGCAGCCGCACCGCTACTCGCGCCTCGGCAATTTGATGGACGAGTTCCAGGGCGCGTTCAACGATGCCGACGCGGTCTATGTGACCCCGGTTTACGCCGCGGGCGAGGCGCCGGTGCCCGGTGTCGACGCCGATGCGTTGGTCAGCGGACTGCGCCACCGCGGGCACCGCGCCGCGGCGATGGTGGCCGATGCCGATGCGCTTGCAACCGCGCTCGCTGCGGAGGTGCGCCCCGGTGATCAGATCGTCTGCCTGGGTGCCGGCGACATCACCAAATGGGCCGCTGGCCTCGCACCCGCGATCGAGGCACGGCGGTGAGCGCAATCGACGAAACCACGCCCGGCCCGAGCACCGGGGACGCTGCGACCACGCGCGCGCCGGTGCAAAGCCGCCTCACGCAAAACGCGCCGCTCGCCCCGCTGGTCTGGTTCAAGTCGGGCGGCCCGGCCGAATGGCTGCTGGAGCCGGCGACCGTGGATGATCTCGCGAAGTTCCTCGCCAACCTCGATCCCGCCGTTCCGGTGATGCCGCTCGGCCTCGGCTCCAACCTGATTGTGCGCGACGGCGGCGTACCCGGCGTCGTCGTTCGCCTCGGCAAGCCCTTCGCCAAGGTCGAGGTGGTTGACGCGACGACGCTGCGCTGCGGCGGCGGCGCGAGCGGCATCCTCGTGTCGTCGACCGCGCGGGACGCGGGCATCGCCGGCGTCGAGTTTCTCCGCTCGATCCCCGGCACCGTCGGCGGCTTCGTGCGCATGAACGGCGGCGCCTATGGCCGTGAGACCGCCGACATCCTGGTCGAATGCGATGTCGTGCTTCGCTCGGGCGAGCTGGTGACGCTCCCCGCCGCCGACCTCCATTACAGCTATCGCCATTCGGAGCTGCCCGATGGCGCGATCGTGGTCAGCGCCACCTTCCGTGGCCAGCCGGGCGATCCGGCCGCGATCCAGGAGGAAATGGACCGCATCGCCGCCAGCCGCGAGGCGTCGCAGCCGCTGCGTTCGCGCACCGGCGGCTCCACCTTCAAGAATCCGCCCGGGCACAAGGCCTGGGCGCTGGTCGACGAGGCAGGCTGCCGCGGGCTGAAGCGTGGCGACGCGCAGGTCAGCGAGAAGCATACGAACTTCCTCCTCAACCTCGGTAACGCGACCAGCGAGGATATCGAAGGACTGGGGGAGGAGGTGCGCGTACGGGTGAAGGAGAAATGCGGCGTGACCCTCGAATGGGAGATCCAGCGCGTGGGGGTAGCATCGTGAGCCTGTTGCATATTGTCGTGCTGATGGGCGGCTGGTCGGCCGAGCGCGACGTATCGCTGTCGTCCGGCGCCGGCATCGCCGAGGCGCTGGAATCGCTTGGTCATCGCGTCACCCGGATCGACATGGATCGCAACGTCGCCGCGCGCCTTGCAGAGGCCGCGCCCGATTTGGTGTTCAATGCGCTGCATGGCTCGCCCGGCGAGGATGGCTCGATCCAGGGCCTGATGGACATCATGGGGCTGCGTTACACGCACAGTGGCCTCGCCACGTCCGTCATCGCCATCGACAAGGTGCTGACGAAGCAGGCCCTGGTGCCGCACGGCGTACCCATGCCCGGCGGCCGTATCGTCGCGACGGAGGATCTCTATGCCGCGGATCCGCTTGCCCGGCCGTATGTGCTGAAGCCGGTGAACGAAGGCTCGTCGGTCGGTGTCGCGATCGTCACGGACGAGGGGAATTACGGCAATCCAATCAGCCGCGAGGCGAGCGGGCCATGGCAGGAGTTCGACGAGCTTCTCGCCGAGCCGTATGTGCGTGGCCGCGAATTGACGACGGCGGTGCTCGGCCATCGCGCGCTCGGCGTCACGGAGCTTCGGCCCAAGTCCGGCTGGTACGATTACGATGCCAAGTACACCGAGGGGATGACCGAGCATATCTTCCCCGCCCCGGTGCCGGACGACATCACTGAAGCGTGCAAGGCGATCGCGCTGCGCGCGCACCAGTTGCTCGGCTGCAAGGGCTGCAGCCGCGCCGATTTCCGCTGGGATGACGAGCGCGGCGTCGACGGCCTGTTCCTGCTCGAAGTGAACACGCAGCCGGGGATGACGCCGCTCAGCCTGGTGCCCGAACAGGCGCGCCATATCGGCATGAGCTATCCCGAGCTTGTCCAGGCGATCGTCGATGAAGCGCTGAAGGATCACGTGCAATGAGCCGCGCGATCAAGCGGGACACGCCGCGCCGCCCAACGGTACGCCGCCCCCCGCCCAAGCAGTCGCTCGGCGATCGCATCATCGCCAAGTTGCCGGTCAGCGAGGCGACGCTACGCCGCGCGGTGACGTGGACGATCCTGGCAACGACCGGCGCCGTGGCGATTGCCACCGCCACGTGGTTCGGCGTGCCGGCCGCGGTTGGCGCGGCGGTGGCGGACAGCACAGGCCAGCTTGGCCTTCGGGTCGAGCAAGTCGACATCACGGGCCTGAAGCGGATGAACCGCGAGACGGTCTATGCCGTCGCGCTGGAGGATCAGCCGAAGGCCATGCTTCGCGTCGATCTCGATCAGATCCGCGAGCGCCTGCTCGCCTACGGCTGGGTTGCGGACGCCTATGTCTCACGCCGGCTGCCCGATCGACTGCTGATCCATATCGTGGAGCGGGAGCCGGCGGCGATCTGGCAGAACGGCGGCAATCTGACGCTGATCGACGCGCAGGGCGTGCCGCTGGAGGCCGTAGACCGCAACCACATGCCAGATTTGCCGCTGGTGATCGGCCCTGGAGCGGATCGGCAGGAGGCCGCATACCAGCGCCTTCTCGCCGCGGCGCCGGCGCTGAAGCCACGGGTGAAGGCGGCGACGTGGGTGGGCAATCGCCGCTGGGATCTCACCTTCGATACTGGCGAGACGCTCGCCCTGCCGCAGGAGGGCGCCGCGGCGGCGCTGGTGAAGTTCGCGCAGCTCGACGGCGCCCGCTCCCTGCTCGGCAAGGGATGGCTTCGCTTCGACATGCGCGATCCGGCAAAACTCGTGGCGCGCAAGCCGGGCGCGGACATGGAGCATCAGGTGCCCGATGGGGACGGGGCCGCGATCGATCCGGAACGACTGGCCCGGGTGGGCGACGCATAACGACGACGGGCAGGCAACAGGGAACAGGCAATGGCGAAGGCAGCACCGGAAGGACTGATTACCGCACTCGACATTGGCACGTCGAAGGTGTCGGCGATGATCGCGCAGCGCGGCGACGGCGGCGAACTGATCGTGCTCGGCACCGGCCAGCGCGAGTCGAAGGGCGTGAAGCGCGGCTACATCGCCGACATGGCGCTAACCGAGGTCGCCGTGCGCGAGGCGGTGGCGCAGGCGGAGCGGATCGCCGGCTTCAACATCGAGAACGTCTGGGCCGGGTTCTCGGCCGGCGGGCTCGTCAGCGACGAGGCGTTCATCGAGGTGGAGCTGAACGGCCATCGCATCGAGCAGCAGGATATCGACGCGCTGCTGCAGGAAGGTCGCTCGGCGATCGACCCGCAGGGCCGCATGGTACTGCACGCACAGCCCGCGCTCTATACGTTGGATGGCCTCACCGGCGTGAAGAAGCCGCTCGGCCTCCATGCCGATCGCTTGGGCGTGCACATCCACGTCATCGCCGCCGATGGTTCGCCGGTGCGCAATCTTGACCTCACCGTCCGCTCCGCGCATCTCGAGGTGAAGTCGATCATCGCCTCGCCGGTCGCGACCGGGCTCGCCTGCCTCAGCGAGGAGGAACGGGACCTTGGCGTTGCGCTGGTCGAGATCGGTGCCGGAATCACGAATGTATCGCTCTTCGCTGGCGGCATGCTCGTCGGCCTGAAGTCGCTCGCGATCGGCTCGTGCGACATCACGGACGATATCGCATCGGCATTCGGCACCACGCGCAGCCAGGCGGAGCGGATGAAGTGCTTCCACGGCTCGGCCAATGCCTCCCCGCGCGATAACCACGAGATGATCACGATCCGCCCGGGGGCGGGGGACGATGACGCCGACCCGCTGCAGATCACCAAGGCTGCGCTGATCGCGGTCATCCGCACGCGGCTGGAGCATCTCGTCAACGAGATTCAGAATGCGCTGAAGGAACTGAAGTTCGAAGGCCCTGTCGGCCGCCAGGTGGTGCTGACGGGCGGCGGCGCGGAGCTGAAGGGCATTGCCGATTACGCGCAGCAGGTGCTCGGCCGCTCGGTGCGCGTCGGCCGGCCGCGCGGGCTGACCGGCCTGCCCGATGCCCATGCCGGGCCGGGCTTCGCCACCCTTGCAGGCCTTGCCTTCTTCGCGGCATCTGATCCGGTCGACCTGCGCGGTCTGGTGCCCCAACAGCAAATGGTGGTGCGACAAAAGGGGCTTGGCGCGTTGAAGCGGTTGTTCCAGGCGGCGAAGGCGAATTATTGATCGCGCAGTGCCGCTTTTCGGCTGGCACCTACGCTTTCAATGCTGCACTAAGATCAATGGCGATGGCGGGCCAGTGTTTCGTGCCCGAAATGACGGAGTAATTTGCGATGGGCATTGAATTCATTGCACCCGAAGTTGACGAACTGACCCCGAAGATCGCGGTTGTCGGCGTCGGCGGTGCGGGCGGCAACGCAATTGCCAACATGATGCGGGCAGATGTGCAGGGCGTCGACTTCTTGGTCGCGAACACCGATGCCCAGGCGCTGAAGCAATCGATCGCGCCGCAGAAGATCCAGCTTGGCGCGAAGATTACGCAAGGTCTTGGTGCGGGCAGCCGTCCGGAGATCGGCCGCGCCGCCGCCGAGGAGACGATCGAGCAGGTGTCAAAGCTGCTTGAGGGCGCCCATATGTGCTTCATCGCGGCCGGCATGGGCGGCGGCACCGGCACCGGCGCCGCGCCGGTGATCGCCAAGGCCGCACGCGACATGGGAATCCTGACCGTCGGCGTCGTGACCAAGCCCTTCGCCTTCGAAGGCAAACGCCGCGCGAAATCGGCCGAGCAGGGCATCGAGGAACTGCAGAAGTTCGTCGACACGCTGATCGTCATCCCGAACCAGAATCTGTTCCTGATCGCCAACGCCAACACCACCTTCAAGCAGGCTTTCGAGCTGGCGGATGAGGTGCTGCAGCAGGGCGTGCGCGGCATCACTGACCTCATGGTCATGCCGGGCCTCATCAACCTCGATTTCGCCGACGTCCGCTCGGTGATGCAGGAGATGGGCAAGGCGATGATGGGCACCGGCGAGGCGGAAGGCGACGACCGCGCGCTTGTTGCCGCGCAGAAGGCGATTGCCAATCCGCTGCTCGATGGCGTGTCGATGCAGGGTGCGAAGGGCGTCATCATCTCGATCACCGGCGGCGAGGATATGCGCCTGCTCGAGGTGGACGAGGCTGCGAATCACATCCGCGAACTGGTTGATCCGGACGCGAACATCATCTGGGGTTCGGCCTTCAACCCGGATCTGGAAGGCCGTATCCGAGTCTCGGTGGTCGCCACCGGCATAGAGGCCGTCGAGCGCACCGAGGCGCCGGTCGCTGAGCCCGGCCGCGCGTTCAGCTTCTCGGCACCGCGCCGCATCGACACTCCGGCCACCGCACCTGCCGCCGCCACGCCGGCCGCACCTGCTGCTTCGACCACGCCGGCGCCCGCACCGCAGCCGACCGGTGCTGCCGCCGGTGCGATGGCGAGCGGCGTGCCGACGCCCGGCGCCTCGCCCGAGGTTCAGCCGGCTCCTGCCGTTCGCGAAGTCGAGGACGAGGCTGGCGGCGACGAGCTGCTGCTAGGCGCCGACACGATCGTTCCCGCCACGCCGTCGGCGTCCACGAAGCCCGCCCAGCCGCGCGTGTTCGGGGATGACGAGCCGACGGAGGCACCGCGCCGCCGCTTCCTGTCGGGCGGCAGCGAGGCGGGCGCCGAAGGCATCCCGCCGCAGCCGCGCGTGAAGCTCGGCGGCACGCTGTTCGAGCGGATGCAGAACGCCTCGCGCGGCACGCAGCGCAAGGAAGAGGAAGAGGGCAAGGACTCGCTCGACATCCCGCGCTTCCTTCACCGCCAGAACAACCAGTAATCATGGGCGCGGGCGGCGGCCGGCGTTCGTCGGCCGCCGCGTGCAGCTTGGCGCGCGGTGGCGCGGGGCTCATTGCCGGTTCATCGTGCCCCGTTGTAAGCGCCTGACGCTCATGTCGATTTCTCGCCCTCTCATCATCGCCGTCGCCCTGACGGGCGCCCCGGCGGCACTTGCTCAGACCTCGCCCGCGCCGGGCATGGTGCAGCCGCTGCAGACCATGCCGCGCCCTACGCCGGACGCGGATGCGCTCGCCAATGCGATGCGCCGACTCGGCACCAACCCGCGCGACCTGTCGTCGCTGATCGAGGCAGGCGAGCTCTCGCTGCGGCTTGGTGACGTGAATGCCGCGGCCGCGCTGTTCAAGCGCGCGGAGAACGTCGATCCGATGAACGGCCGCGTTAAGGCCGGCATGGCGCGGATCCTCGTCACGCAGGAGCGCCCTGGCGAGGCGCTGCGCTATTTCGACCAGGCAATCGGCTACGGCCTCGATCCGCGCACCTTCGCTGGCGATCGTGCGCTCGCCTACGACCTGATCGGCGAACAGGAGCGGGCGCAGCGCGACTACCGAGTCGCGCTAAAGCAAGCACGCAGCGACGAGGTTGAGCGCCGCTATGCCCTGTCCCTTGCCTTGTCCGGCAAGCGTGAACAGGCGCTCGCCGAGATCGATCAGCAGGTCCGCAAGAACGATCGCAGTGCGTGGCGCACGCGCGCCTTCATTCTGGCGCTGACCGGGGATGTGCCGGGCGCGGAGAAGATCGCGGCGACGATGATGCCGCCGGGCATGGGGAATGCGCTCGCGCCGTTCTTCTCACGGCTCGGCACGCTCAGCCCGGCGGACAAGGCGTTCGCTGTTCATTTCGGAGAGCTTCGCGCCTCGCCGCAGCGACTGGCCGATCGCCGCATGGCGCCGCCGCTCCCGGCGCTGCCGCCCGAGTACCCGCCGCCGGTCCAGGTCGCCGCCGCACCGGCGCAGCCGCCGCAACGCGCGCTCGATCCGCGTCAGGAGCGTCAGCGCAAGCGAGACGAGGCGCGTCGCCAGCGCGAACTCGCCCGTGAACAGGCGCGGGCGCGTCGCTCGGGCCGCACCACTGCGCCAGTGGCGGTCGCCAGTGTCGCCGCCAAGGCGTCGGCTGATCCTGCCGCCACGCTTCAACCGCCGCGTTACGGCAATGGCGTCACTTTTGCGGCGCCGAGCGCCGTCGTGCAGTCGCTGCCCAACGCGCCAGCATCCTCACAGCCGGCGCCGACAGTCGCCCAGGCGCCGACGCCCTCGCCCTCGAGCACCTACGCGGCAACTCGCACGACGCCGGCGCCCGCTGCGACGACGTCCACTTACAGTACCTCAGCACCGTGGCGCCCGGCGTCGCAAACGGCCGGAGCCAACACTACCACGTCCACGACATCGAGTTCGACGCCCGCTCCGGTAGCGCAGGCGCCCTGGCGTCCGGCTTCGCAGACTGGCGGAGCAAGCGTAGCCTCGACCACGCCGGCATCGAGGCCTGCGCCGGTGGCACAGGCTCCCTGGCGCCCCGCGTCGCAAACGGGTGGCGCGAGCGTTGCCGCGACCACCGCGGCCCCGGCGGCGCAGGCTCCTTGGCGTCCTGCCGCGCAGGCGGGCGCAGCCAGTGCTGTATCGGGGACCACGCCCACATCTGTCGCAGCGACGACGGGCACACGCAGTGGGCTCACCACCACGGCTAGTTCTACGCCGCAGCCGGGCTTCTCCAGCAGCGCGCCATCAACCACGGTCACGAACAATTTGGCGAGCGCGTCGGCGCCGAGTGCCACCACGCCGGCCGGTGCCACGGCAGCGGCCAGCTCGCCCCCCGTCGCGACCGGCCTCAGCGAGGATTCGATCCTCGCGCGCATCATGGCCGGCATTTCAATCCCGGCGGAGGAACTCGGCGTGCCGCCGGTGCGGCCACAGCCGGTCCGCGAGGTTGCCGCCGCACCCGCGCCGACGCCCGCACCAGGCGCTGGGACCGCGGAGCCGGCCCGTGCGGCGCCCGAACGTCCCTTGCCGACGACGCGCGTCGCCCAGGCCGCAGCACGCGAGCCGACGCCCAAGCCGACTGCGACCCCCACTCCGACGGAAAAGGTGACGCCCTCCAAGTCGAAGGCGGGCACGGCGCTCGCCAAGGCGGATACCAAGACGGAGAAGGAGCCTTCGGTCGATCCGAAGAAGGCCGCAGCGGATCGCAAGGCGGCTGCCGAGAAGAAGGCGGCCGATGCCAAGAAGGCTGCCGAGGCCAAGAAGGCGGCTGAAGAGGCGCGCATCGCCAAGTCCGAGCCGTCGCGCATCTGGGTTCAGGTGGCTGGCGGTGCGAACCAGAAGGATCTGCCCAAGGCGTGGAGTTCGGCGCAGGCCAAGGCTCCCGCGCTCAAGGGCAAGACCGCCTATACGACGCCGCTGCGCGCCACGAACCGCGTCGTCACCGGCCCGTTCAAGACCGATGCGGAGGCGCGGTCCTTCGTCAACACGCTCGCCAAGCAGGGCATTGCCGCATTCCCCTTCACCAGCGAGAAGGGCCAGAAGATGACGAAGCTTTCTGACAAGTGAGTGGGCTTGCGTCCTGGGCTTCCGACCCTGCGCACAGCAAAGGCCGCCTTCACGAAGAACAAAGCAAGTCCGCGGCTGGCGTGGAGCGCGGCCCGCGTGATGCCTATCAGCGCGATCGGGACCGGATCGTCCATTCGATCGCCTTCCGTCGCCTGCGCCACAAGACGCAGGTGTTCCTTGCGCCCGACGGCGACCACTTCCGCGTCCGGCTAACGCACAGCCTGGAGGTGGCGCAGATCGGCCGAACCATCGCGCGTGCGCTCGGGCTGAACGAGGACCTGACGGAAGCGCTGTGCCTCGCGCACGACATCGGCCATCCCCCCTTCGGCCACGCCGGCGAGGATGCGCTGAAGGAAGCCATGCAGGGGGCAGGGGGCTTCGACCACAACGGCCACACCCTGCGCACGCTGATGCAGATCGAGCGCGCCTATCCCCGGTTCGATGGGCTGAACCTCACCTGGGAAACGCTGGAGGGCCTCGCCAAGCACAATGGCCCGGCGCGCCATCCCGGCTGGGCCCTGGCGGAAGCGGACGCGCTGGCGAACTTCGGTCTCGACGGATGGTCCAGTCTCGAGGCGCAGGTTGCCGCGCTTGCGGACGACATCGCCTATGACAATCACGACATCGACGATGGCCTTCGGGCCGGGCTCCTGTGTGTCGATCAGCTCCTCGCCGTGCCGCTGGTGGCGAGTGGCTGGGACAAGGTCCGCGCCGCCTTCCCGGAGGTGAGCGAGCGCCGGCAGGCGCGCGAGCTGGTGCGCAGCCAGATCGGCGTGATGGTGAATGATCTCATCGGGGAAACGCAGCGGCGGATCACGGAGGCCCGCGTCGAGACAGTCGCCGACGTGCGCGCCGCCGTACGTGCGCTGGTCGCCTTCTCGGATCCGATGCGGATCGCCGAACGCGACCTGAAGCGCTTCATGTACGCCAATCTGTATCACCACCCGCGTCAGCTGGAGGCGGCAGCGGCGGCGCAGCAGGTGGTGTCCGGGCTGTTCGCCGCTTTCCGCGCCGATCCTGCGGCGCTGCCCGAGGAATGGCGCATCCGGCTGCCCCCCGACGAGCCTGGGCTTAGCCGCCACATCGCCGACTATATCGCCGGCATGACCGATCGTTACGCCGTGCGCGAATATTGCCGGGTCGTCGGCCCGGTCAGCATGCCCGAAGGCTTCTGAGCCGGGCTCAGTTCTTGATCCGCCACCCGCGGCTCAGCAGCGTGTAGCAAGCAATCGCCAGCACCACGTCGATCACCAGGATCACGAGGCTGCCGAGCAGCACCGGCGAGTCCGTGATGCCCAGGAAGCCGTAGCGGAAGCCGGAGATGATGTAGAAGAACGGGTTGGCGTGGCTGATGTTGTGGAAGATCGGCGACAGCCGGTCCACCGAATAGAAGGTGCCCGACAGCAAGGTCAGCGGCGCGACCACGAAGTTGGTCACCGCCGCGGCATGATCGAACTTCTCGGCCCAGATCGACGTCAGCACGCCGATCAGCGCGAGGAACACCGATCCCAGCAGGCCGAACCACAGCACGGCCAGCGGATGCGCTGGCAGCACGTGTACGCCCGGCCACAGCAGCATCGCCAGCCAGACGGTCGCGCCAACCAGGAACGCGCGCGTCACGGCGCCGCCCACCAGCGCCGTCAGCAGTTCCGCAACGGACAGCGGCGGCATCAGATAATCGACGATCGTGCCCTGGATCTTGCCGACCAGCAGCGAAAAGCTGGCATTGGCAAAGGCGTTGTTCAACATGCCCATGACGATGAGGCCAGGGGCCACGAAATCGGCAAAGGCAACCGTGGTGCCGCCTAGATGAACCTCGCTTCGCCCGCCCAGTGCGACGGTGAAGATGATGAGATACAGAAGCGTCGTAATCGCCGGCGCCCAGATCGTCTGGAGCTGCACCTTGAAGAACCGGCGCACCTCCTTCACATATAGGGTCTTCAGGCCGCCCCAATTGACGTTCCGGATCGTCGGCACGCCGGGCGCGCTCCTGATCAACGATTGATCTTTGCCGATCGGGGGGTGGCTGCTCATTGCGCAATCGCGTAGTCGCTGCCGCTGCCCGCCGCAAGAAATGAAGGAACGACGAGTCCCATGTCCTGGACCGAGGAACGGATCGATACGCTGCGCAAGATGTGGGAAGGCGGCCAGACCGCCAGCCAGATCGCCGAGGCGCTGGGCGGCGTCAGCCGCAATGCCGTGATCGGCAAGGCGCACCGCCTGGGGCTCCAGTCGCGTCCCTCGCCCGTCGTCCCGAAGGATGCGGAGGCAAAGGCACAGGTGCAGGCGGAAGCGCCCGCCGCTGCCGCGGCACCGCCTCCGCCACCACCCGCACCGCCGGCGCCTCCGCCAGCCGCACCGGTCGCAACTGCCAAGCCGTCGCCAGCGCCTGCCCCGACGTCGAAGCCGACAGCCCCTGCCTTTACCCAGGCATCGGAGCCCAAGCCGATCACCATCACTACGCCACTTGAACCCGAGCGGTCGGTGGATCAGGCGCGGATGGTTCGTTCGGTTGGTCCCGGCGGCTTCGTGCGCCAGGCACCAGGTGAACAGCAGGCCCCCAGCACGCCGGCGCCGCCGCGCCGCCTGGTTCCCGCCAAGCCGTCACCTGAAATGGCCGGCAAGACGACTTTGCTCGATCTCAGCGACAAGGTCTGCAAATGGCCGCTCGGCCACCCGGGTGAGCCGGATTTCCACTTCTGCGGTGAAAAGGTGAACCCCGGCTTCCCGTATTGCGTCGCGCATTGCGGCCACGCCTATCAGGCGCAGCTGCCGCGCCGTGATCGCCGCGCTGCGCCGCTGCCGTTCGGCGGCCCGCGCCCACGCTAAGGGCCGCGTACATGTTGCTCCGGTCTGACCGGGGCGGCTGGAAACGAAAACGGATCCGCTCCCTCACTGGGCGCGGATCCGTTTCCTTTTGGCGAAACCGCCACTTCTGAAAGGCTGTGCTGCGACCGGGCTTGCGGCCGATCGCAGCGTGCTTGATCAGAAGCGGAACGCGGCAGTTGCGCGCAGCGAGTGCCACCGGAACTTGTCATCACTGCGACGGAAGTCGGTGCCACCTGCGTTACCGAGCAGGAACGGGTTGGTCGCCGGGGTCGTGCCGGTGCTGCCGGCGCGGACGCGGTAATCGTCGTCCTGATACTGATGGTACATGTATTCGAGGCCGACCGAGAAGTTGCGGCCGATGCGCTGCTCGACGCCGCCACCGCCGGTGATGCCCCACTGGTTGCGCTTGCCGCTTTCAGTGAAGGCGTTCGCCGTGTTGGTGGTGGTGAAGCTGCGGTCGATCCGCGCATAGCCCGGGCCGAACGTGCCGTAGAACAGCGTGGTGTCGTTCGGGGTGTAGCCGATGCGGCCGCGGATGCTCGATTCCCAATCGACGGAGCGCGTCATGGTGTAGGACGCGGGCGTCGTCGAGAAGGCGCTGACGCTGTCGTTGATCTCGCTCTTGCCGAACTCGCCGACCACGCCGACGACCAGGCGGCCGCGCTGCTGATCAGCACCGACGCGGGCGTAATAGGACCAGCCGTCCTTGTCGTTGCGGCAGCCAGCACCCGCGACCGGGTTCGTCGGCGAAACGGCGGCCAGGGCCGCACCGTTGCAGAAGCCGCCGATCGGCGCGCCGAATGCGTTCGCGCCGGTGGCGGTGCTCACCGTGTCTCCGAACGTGCCGTTCAGATCGCGATCGAACAGGATCGAGGAGCCGACATCGTTCGGCTGAACGTCATAGCCGCCGGCCACGCCGACGTAGATGCCCGAGAAGCCGGGATCTTCATCGCTGGTCTGCGCGGACACGGCCGGGGAGACCATCGCAGCAGCAAGACCGGCAAGCAAAAGGGGTTTGAAGTTACGCGACATACAACGCGACCTTTTTCGTGGGTGGGGAGCACAGGGAACGGCGACGGCCGCTGAAAGGATGCATGTCGAAGCGTGTCCAGGCCGGATTGGCGGCCGCGCTGTTGCATGCATGCAACAGTTCGCCGGGCAGGGTCTGGCTGCTATAGAGCGCTATGGCCGATCCCGATCTGTTCCGTTCCGTCGTCCCCACCACTGATTATGACGCATCCTCGATCGAGGTGCTGGAAGGGCTGGAGCCGGTGAGGCGCCGGCCGGGCATGTATATCGGCGGCACTGATGAGCGGGCGCTTCATCACCTCGCCGCCGAAGTGCTCGACAATGCGATGGATGAAGCGGTTGCCGGCCACGCGACGCGGATCGAGGTGACGCTGGACGCCGGCAATCGCCTTACCATCGTCGATAATGGGCGCGGCATCCCGGTCGATCCCCACCCCAAGTTTCCGGACAAGAGCGCGCTCGAGGTGATCCTCTCGACGCTCCATTCGGGCGGCAAGTTCGCGGGCAAGGCCTACGCCACCAGCGGCGGACTTCATGGGGTCGGCGTTTCGGTCGTGAACGCGCTGTCGTCGGATACCGTGGTCGAGGTCGCGCGCGACCGGCAGCTTTATCGCCAGCGTTTCTCACGCGGCCAGACGCTGGGGCCGCTCGAAAACGTCGGTGCCGCACCCAACCGTCGCGGCACATCGGTCGCCTTCACGCCTGATCAGGAGATTTTCGGCCCCGAACTGTTGTTCAAGCCGGCTCGCCTCTATCGTCTCGCACGCTCGAAGGCATATCTCTTCGCCGGCGTCGAGATCCGCTGGAAATGCGCACCGGAACTGATCACGGACGATACGCCGCCCGAGGCGGTGTTCCAGTTCCCCGGCGGCCTTGCCGATCACCTGCGCGAACAGATCGGTGGCCGGGAGTGCGCGACAGCGGATTTCCTCGCCGGCTCGCAGGAGTTCCCGGGCGAGGCCGGCCGCGTCGAATGGGCCGTCGCCTGGCCCTTGTGGTCGGATGGCAGCTACAGCTGGTATTGCAACACCATCCCCACCCCCGACGGCGGCACGCATGAACAGGGTCTGCGTCAGGCGCTCGTCCGCGGCCTTCGCGCCTTTGGCGAGCTGGTCAACAACAAGCGTGCGAAGGATCTGACCGCGGACGACGTGATGGTCGGCAGTGAGCTCATGCTCAGCGTCTTCATCCGCGAACCGCAGTTCCAGTCGCAGACCAAGGATCGGCTGACCTCGCCAGAGGCCGCAGGGCTGGTCGAGAAGGCGGTGCGCGACCATTTCGATTACTGGCTTGGCCACAACATGGATCGCGGTCGCGCGCTGCTCGGCTACGTCCTGGAGCGGATGGACGAGCGGCTGCGGCGCAAGGCCGAGCGCGAGGTGAAGCGCAAGACCGCGACCTCCTCGCGCAAGCTGCGGTTGCCGGGCAAGCTCACCGATTGCGCCAACGACAGCAACGAGGGCACCGAACTCTTCATCGTCGAAGGCGACAGCGCCGGTGGCAGCGCGAAGCAGGCGCGCGATCGCAAGACGCAGGCGATACTGCCTATCCGCGGCAAGATCCTGAACGTCGCCTCCGCCACCAGCGCCAAGATCCTCGCCAACCAGGAGATCGCCGATCTGGGCCAGGCGCTCGGCTGCGGCACCCGCAAGGATTGCCGCCCGGATAACCTCCGGTACGAACGCGTCATCATCATGACCGACGCTGACGTGGACGGCGCGCACATCGCGACGCTGCTGATGACCTTCTTCTTCCAGGAAATGCCCGAACTGGTGCGCCGCGGGCACCTCTATCTCGCGCAGCCGCCGCTCTACCGACTGACGGTGGGCGCCAAGTCGCTCTACGCGCGCGACGACGCGCATCGTGCCGAGATCGAGGCGACGGTGTTCAAGGGCAAGAAGGTCGAGGTCTCGCGCTTCAAGGGTCTGGGGGAGATGAACCCCGGCCAGCTGCGCGAAACCACCATGGATCCCGCCACCCGCAGCCTGATCCGCATCACCCTGCCGCAGGAATATGAGGAGCGGGCAGGCGTGAAGGATCTCGTCGATCGGCTGATGGGCACCAACCCCGCCCATCGCTTCGCCTTCATCCAGGAAAACGCCGCGCGCCTCGACGAGGAGGCAATCGACGCGTGACGCGGCCTGGTTACCGCGTCACTCGGCGGTGATCAGTTCAAGCGGCCGAACGGGTCGATGCCCGCGCCACCACCTTCGTTGCCCTTGTACCGCATGTTCTGGATCCGCTCGACGGACTGGCGATCCAGTCGCGCCATCTCGGTCCATTCGGCGGCGGTCAGGCAACGCTTGCGCGCCCCAAGGCGGCTCCCCGTAACATTCTCCTTGCGGCAGACGACGCGGTTCTGATCGCCCTTGCTGATGTTCTCATCCTTGGGCTCGGCGGATACGATTGCGGGAATGGCCAAGAGGCCAAATGCTGCCATGACAATCTTCTTCATCGAATCCACCCCTGTTGCTGCAAACCCCATATCGCACGTGCAGCATCAACTCCATTGATCTGCTTGGGGCGGAAATACTGCTTCGTCGCAAAATTGGCCGGGTGACCGGGGCGGGGCGAGCCCCTATCTGTAGCCGATGCGCAAACCCAAGGCCGGGCTTCCCACCCGTCAGCAGATCCTCGACTTCATCTCCACCAGCGATACGCCAGCCGGCAAGCGCGAGCTCGCGCGCGCCTTCGGGTTGACCGCGCAGGAGAAGATCGGCCTCAAGGCGCTGTTGAAGGATATGGCCGACGAAGGCCTGATCGACAGCGCTCCCGGCCGCGCCTTCCACAAGATGGGCGGGCTGCCCAAGGTGACGGTGCTGCGCATCGTCGATGTCGACGACAGCGGCACCATCTGGGCGACGCCGGAGCGCTGGGAGGCGGACGTCCCCCCGCCGCGCCTTCGCGTGCGGGAGCGCAAGCGCGGCGAGCTTGGTGTCGGCACACGCGTGCTCGCGCGTACCGAGGAAGCCGGCAATGGCTGGATCGCGCACCCCTTGAAGACGCTTGCGCCTGCCGCGGAACAGATGATCGGCGTGCTCCGCGGCGAGGGCGATCGGCTCTGGCTGCAAGGCGTGGAGAAGAAGGACCGCCGCGAATATGCCGTCTCGGACGCCGGCGATGCGGAGGCCGGCGATCTCGTCCTCGCCGAACGAGCCGGGCGCCCGCCGCGCATCACCGCGCGCGTCGTGACGCGCCTGGGCGATCCCTTCGCGCCCCGCAGTTTCTCGCTGATCGCGATCCACAAGCACGAGATTCCGCACGTCTTCAATCAGGAGACGCTGGACGAGGCCGAACGAGTCGCCCGCCAGCCGCTCGGGGCGGGTCGCGAGGATCTCACCCACCTGCCGATCGTCGCGATCGATCCCGCCGACGCCCGCGATCATGACGATGCGATCTGGGCCGAGCGAGACGATGATCCCGCCAATCCGGGCGGGTGGAGGGCGATCGTCGCCATCGCCGATGTCAGCTTCTACGTGCGCCCGGGCAGCGCGCTCGATCGTGAGGCGCGCCGCCGCGGCAATTCGGTTTATTTCCCCGATCGCGTCGTCCCGATGCTGCCTGAAGTGCTCTCGGCCGATGTCTGCTCGCTGAAGCAGGGCGAGGATCGCGCGGCGCTCGCCTGCCACCTTCAGGTAACGAAGGAGGGCGCGCTCAAGTCCTTCCGCTTCACCCGCGCCATCGTCCGGATCGCAGCCAATATCGCCTATGAGGATGCTCAGGCAGCGATCGACGGCACCGCGCCGCTCCCGCTTTCAGAAGAAGCTGCGCCGCGCGCCGACGAGATCATGGCGGCGCTGCGGCATCTGTGGGATTGCTGGGCTGGCCTCTCGATCGCCCGCGACAAGCGCGAGCCGCTCGCGCTCGATCTGCCGGAACGGCAGGTCGCGCTCGACGAGAAGGGGCGCCTGCTGTCGGTCGCCCCGCGCGAGCGGCTGGACGCGCACCGGCTGGTCGAGGATTTCATGATCGCCGCCAATGTCGCCGCCGCCAAGGCGCTGGAGGCGAAGAAGGCGCCGGTGATGTACCGCATCCACGAGCCGCCCGCGCGCGAGAAGCTGGTCGGTCTCAAGGATTATCTCGCCACCTTCGATGTCGCCTTCGCACTTGGCCAGGTGATCAAGCCGGCAACGTTCAACCGCATCATCGACCGGGTGGGGGATGCCGATTTCCGCCCGCAGGTGATGGAGCAGATCCTTCGCTCGCAAACGCAGGCCTATTACGGCCCGGCAAACCACGGCCACTTCGGCCTGTCGCTCGGCTCCTATGGCCACTTCACCTCGCCGATCCGCCGCTACGCCGATCTCCTCGTCCATCGCGCGCTGACCAGCGCCTATGCGCTTGGCCCCGGCGGCCTCAACGGCGACGAGGATTTCGAGCGGCTTGGCGAGACGATCAGCAAGCTCGAACGCCGCGCGATGGAGGCGGAGCGCGACACGATCGATCGCTATGTCGCGGCCTTCCTCGCGGAGAAGGTGGGCGAGGTGCTCGATGCGCGGATCACCGGCATCCAGAACTTCGGCTTCTTCGCGACCGTCGAGGGCATCGGCGGCGACGGGCTGATGCCGATCAGCGACCTTGGCGGCGAGTATTTCCGTCATGACGAGACGAGCCATCGCCTCGTTGGGGAGACGAGCGGCGAGGAATATACGCTCGGCCAGCGGTTGAAACTGCGGCTCGCGGACGCCAACCCGGTGTCGGGTGCGTTGCGGTTCGAACTGCCGGAGGGCAAGGGCGCGCGGCCGGCGCGTCGCGGCGAACGGGAAGATCGCGGCGCCCGCGTGCTCAAGCGGCGCGGGCGGCCAGGAAACATCCGGCATCAGGGGCGGAGGAAGTAACCATGGCGAACATCGTGGTGCGTACGGCGGAACGCTATTCGACGCGGGCGCAAAGCCGGATCGTGGAGCGCCTGCGTGCAGGCGGCGCGCTTCGCCCCGCAGCCGCCATCGCGCTCGTGCCCAACGGACGGGCGGAGAAGCGTCTGCTCGAACGGATGGTCAAGTTCCGTGCCGTCGTGCCGGAGGGGGAAGGCCGTTACTGGCTCGACGAGCGTACGCTGGGCCATTTCCGCAAGGAAGAGCTGGCGCGCGTCCTCGGCGCCATCGCGGTCGCCGGCTTTGCCGCAGCGGGGGCAATCGCACTGGGGCGCTGACACTGCGCCCCAGCGCGCATTACGTCAGTCGGCGACGAAGGTCATGCCGGCCCGCGCGATCAACCGCTTGCGAAGCTCAGGCCCCATCAACGCGCCCGGCGTCCAGATCCCGCCTTCGCCCTCGACGTCCTGGACAAGGCACAGCGCGCTTTCCGCCAGCATCCGGCTGGTCGAGCCATAGCCCGGGTCGCGATCGCCGGTCACCACTGCGTCGATTCGCGTCCCGTCCGGCATCAGGCCGGCGAACAGCACGTCATAGCTGCCGTTCTCGCGCTCTTCCTTCGTCGGCCCTTCGCCGGGCTTGGGCCCCTTGTCGCCGGCGAGCGGGTTCAGCTTCGCGAGCGCTTCCGCCGCAGCTTTGCCCATCTCGCCCAGCCCGGCGACCATCATCTCGTCATAGACGAAGTCGTCGCCGTAGCGCTGGCCGAGCAGGAAGTTGGTGCGGTGCACGTTCTTGGTGTTGATCGGCGCCATCACGAACGGCGCCACCCAGGCGTCGATAGTCGTATCATGTTCCGGGATCAGCCCGGTCGGCTGGTGCGCGCCCTTGTGCCCCGGGGTCAGCGCGAAGGGGCTGGCGAGCAGCGCGATCAGCGACGGATCCTTGGCTGCCGCCGCCATCGTTGCCTTCAGGCTCGCTGCGGTGCCGCCCGAGAAGCCGCCCTTCATTGTGCGCACGCGGCCCTTTACGCGAGGGGCTGGGCGGCCGAAGCGGGCCATCGCCGCCTCCTGCAGCGTCAGCACGCCAAGGTCGAAGGGGATCGAATCGAACCCGCAGGAAAAGACGATGCGCGCGCCGCTCGCCTTCGCCTGCTCATGATGCGCGTCGATCATGCGACGCATCCAGCCCGGCTCGCCGCACAGGTCGACATAGGCGGTGCCCGTCGCGGCGCAGGCGGCAACAAGGTCGCTGCCGTACAGCTGATACGGTCCGACGGTCGTGATCACGACGGTGGTGCGCTCGCACATCGCGCGCAGCGAGGCGGGATCATCGGCATTGGCGGTGATCAGCGGCACGTCCGCCGAGATCCCCAGTTCGGCGCGCACTTCCTGAAGCTTGGTGAGCGAGCGTCCCGCCATCGCCCAGCGCACGCCTTGCGGGTAAGCGCCCGCGATATATTCCGCCACCAGGCGCCCGGTGTAGCCGGTAGCGCCATAGACGATCACGTCGAAGTCGTTCGCCATTATCTCTCTCCCCTCAGGCCGCTTCGCTGAATTGCAGGCTGGCGAGCCGCGCATAAAGGCCGCTGCGCGCCATCAGCGTCGCATGCGTTCCTTCTTCCACGATTCGTCCTTCGTCCATCACGACGATGCGATTTGCCGCGCGCACGGTGGCGAGGCGATGCGCAATCACCAGCGTGGTGCGATCCGCCATCAGCCGTTCCAGCGCCTCCTGCACGAGGCGCTCGCTTTCGGCGTCAAGCGCGCTGGTCGCCTCGTCGAGCAGCAGGATCGGCGAATTGCGCAGCAGCGCGCGCGCGATCGCCACCCGCTGGCGTTGTCCGCCCGACAGGCGCGCGCCGCCTTCGCCAAGAAATGTATCGAGCCCCTCCGGCAGTGCGCGCAGGAAGCTGGCCGCATTGGCCGCTTCCGCCGCCGCCCACAGCGCCTCGTCATCCGCGTCCCACCGGCCATAACGGAGGTTGTCACGCGCGGAGGCGCCAAAGATCACCGTCTCCTGCGGCACCATCGCGATCCGCGCGCGCACCGCGCCCGGATCCGCATCGCGCAGGTCCACCCCGTCGATCAGCACGCGGCCCGCCTCGGGATCGTAGAAGCGCTGCAGCAGCTGGAACAGCGTCGATTTGCCCGCCCCCGACGGGCCGACCAGCGCTACCGTCTCGCCGGGCGCCACCGTCAGCGAGAAATCGTGCAGCGCCGCCACCTCGCGGCGCGTGGGATAACGGAACGCGACATGCTCGAAGGCGATCGCGCCGCGCGCCGGCTCGGGCAGGGCCGCGGGATCCGCAGGCGCGGCGATCTCGGGCTGCTCGGACAGAAGCTCGGCGAGCCTCCCAGCCGCACCAGCACCGCGCAACAACTCGCCATAGACTTCCGTCAGAGCGCCAAATGCGCCCGCGACGATACCGCCCGTGAGCACGAATGCCGCGATCGAACCGCCCGAAATCTCGCCGGCGGCAACGTCCGTCGCGCCCTCCCACAGCACCAGCGTGATCGATCCGAAGATCAGCCCGATGACGATCGCGGTCATCACCGCGCGCAGCAGGATGCGCTTCTCCGCCGCCACCATGGTCGCCTCGACCGCGCCGGCGAAGCGCTGCGCCTCGCGCCGCTCCTGCCCGAACGCCTGGACGATCTTCATCGCCCCCAGCGTCTCGGTCACCATCGATCCGACGTCCGCGATCCGGTCTTGCGACGTGCGCGAATAGGTCCGCACGCGCTTCCCCAGCAGCATGATCGGCAGCACCACCAGCGGGATGCCCAGCACCAGCATGCCAGCGAGCTTGGGCGAGATCGCGAACAGGTAGATCAGCCCGCCGATGCCGGTGAAGGCGTTGCGCAGCGCCACCGATACTGTGGTCCCGACCACCATCTCGATCTGCGCGGTATCCGCCGTCATGCGGCTGGCGATTTCAGACGGGCGGTTCTCCTCGAAGAAGCGCGGGCTCAGCGTCAGCAGATGGCGCTGCACCGTCCGCCGGATGTCCGCCACTACCCGCTCGCCCAGCCACGACACGAAGTAGAAACGCACCGCCGTGCCAACCGCCAGCACCGCGACGATCATCAGCATGTAGTGGAAGGCTTCCGCCACCGCCTCGCCGCCGCCCGACGTGAAGCCGCGGTCGACCACGCGCTTGAAGCTGTAAGGAATGGCGATCGTCGCGGCGGAGGTGACCGCCAGCGCGACCCAGGCGGCGGCGATCTGCTTCGGATACCGCTTGGCATGATGCCAGACGAGAGCAAGGTTGCCGATCCGCCGGCTGGTAGGAGGTTCGTTGGTCGCGCTGCTTGCCATCGCGGGCGTCTAGCAGCCGGTCGGGTGTGGCTCAACGGCCACCGCCCGGGACCGATTGTCCCGGTACCTCTTTGTGCACATGCACAATTACTATATCTGTGCCGGACTTAGCCGCGTTTCAGGATACCCGATGCTCTACGACGCGTACGAATTTCAGCGTTCGATCCTGGCAACTGCCAGCGCCATGGCGAATTTTGGCGCCGGCATGCTGCAGAACCCGGCAAACCCGTTCGCCTATATGGGTGGTGGGCAGGTGATCGCCTCGGCGCTGGAGGTATTCGCCCATGCTGCGGCTGCGCGCGGAAAGCCCGCGTTCGGCCTCGATCACACCGTCATCGACGACCGCGACGTGGCCGTGCGTGAGGAGATCGTGCTCCAGAAGCCGTTCGGCCAGCTGAAGCGCTTCGTGCGCGAGGGCGCGGAAGGCGGACCGCGCCTGCTGATCGTCGCGCCCATGTCAGGCCATTTCGCGACGCTGCTGCGTGGCACGGTGGAGCGGATGCTCCCGTTCGCGGACGTCTACATTACCGATTGGTGCGATGCGAAGCTGGTCCCGGTGGAGGAGGGCAGCTTCGATCTCGAGGATTACGTCGACTATCTCGTCGCTTTCCTCGAGAAGATCGGGCCCGGCGCGCACATGCTGGCAGTCTGCCAGCCCTCGGTGCCCGCCTATGCCGCCGCCTGCCTGATGAGCGCGCATGAGCACCCTTGCCGCCCGCGCACGCTGACGATGATGGGCGGGCCGGTCGACACGCGTGAAGCGCCCACCGCGGTCAACACGCTGGCGACCGAACGTCCGCACGCGTGGTTCGAACAGAACGTCATCGCCACGGTGCCCACCATGTATCCGGGCGCCGGCCGCCGGGTGTACCCGGGCTTCCTGCAGCTCACCGGCTTCATGTCGATGAACCTCGGCAATCACATGATGAGCCATTGGGAGATGTTCAAACATCTCGTCGAGGGCGACGGCGAAAGCGCCACCGCAACCAAGGAATTCTACGACGAATATCGCTCCGTCAGTGACATGACGGCCGAATTCTATCTGCAGACGATCGACCTCGTGTTCCAGCGCCACGCGCTGCCGCGCGGGCTGATGACGCATCGCGGTGAGACGATCGATCCTGCGGCGATCAAGGACATCGCGCTGCTCGCGATCGAGGGCGAGCGCGATGATATCTCCGGCCTCGGCCAGACGAAGGCCGCGCTGACGATCGCGACCGGGCTGCCGGAGGAAAAGAAGCGCTATTACATGGCCGAAGGCGTCGGCCATTACGGCATCTTCAACGGATCGAAGTGGCGCGACCGGATCGCGCCCGTGGTCGAACAGTGGATCACCGCGCACGACTGAGGCGGCGCTTAGGCGAGGCCAGGGGGCGACCCAAGCCGCCCCCGTCCGATTTATCCGACCGAACCGACCTTGGCGTGGCTCGACGATTCCGCGGAATCGATCGTGCCGCCGAACAGCATCTTCAGCCGCCCGCTGATCGACACGTCGGTCTCCCACAGCTCGGCAGACGTGATGTCGAAGCGGTTGAGCCGCGCATCGGCCTTGCCGTTCGGGAACCATGCCTCGACCTGATTGTCCCACAATTTGTCGAACGTCGCCTGGTTCGTCTCCTCGGAGACGCGGCCCGCGAGGCAGGCGAAGAAATCGTGGCCCTTGCCGACGAACTGCGCCATCGCCTCGCCGCCCTTGGCAATGCGGTTGTCGCGCGCGGAGAACATGAACAGCGTGTTCGGCTGGGTTTCGTCCAGCTTCACGCTCATCGGTTCGGAATGTTCGCCGTCCATCAGGCCGATCATCACATACGGGCTTGCTTCAAGCTTCTTCAGGAAGGTTTCGGCGACTTCCTGCGGACTATCCTTATCGGCCATGCGGCACTCTCCTGCTTTAGATCAAGCCGAAGAACGAGGCGAACGTCCGTTGGTTGCGCTGTTTCGGCGCGGCGATCCGCACGCCCGAAAAAGATCGAGCCCCGGCCGCTCGCGGCGGCCGAGGCTCGGGATGATCGCCCGGATCATCGTGGCCGGCACCTGAGGCGCCGGCCGATTGTGCGGATCAGAGGACCTCGAACAGGCCCGCTGCGCCCATGCCGCCGCCGACGCACATCGTGATCACGACATACTTAGCGCCGCGACGCTTGCCTTCGATCAGCGCGTGGCCCGTCATTCGCGCGCCCGACATGCCGTACGGGTGGCCGATCGAGATCGCGCCGCCGTTCACGTTCAGCAGCTCGTTGGGGATGCCCAGCTTGTCACGGCAGTACAGCACCTGCACCGCGAACGCCTCGTTCAGCTCCCACAGGCCGATGTCGTCCATCTTCAGGTTGAAGCGCTCGAGCAGCTTGGGGATCGCGAAGACCGGGCCGATGCCCATCTCGTCCGGCTCGGTGCCGGCAACGGCCATGCCGACATAGCGGCCCAGCGGGGTCAGGCCCTTCTTCTCGGCCAGCTTCTCTTCCATCAGCACGCTGGCCGATGCGCCGTCCGACAGCTGCGAGGCGTTGCCGGCGGTGATGTTGAGATCGGGCCCAAGCACCGGCTTCAGCGACTTCAGGCCCTCCAGCGTGGTGTCCGGGCGGTTGCCCTCGTCCTTGGCCAGCGTCACTTCCTTGTAGGAGACTTCCTTGGTCTCCTTGTCGGTGATCGCCATGTTCGCGGTGACGGGGATGATCTCGTCATCGAACTTGCCGGCGGCCTGCGCGGCGGCGGTGCGCTGCTGCGACTGGAAGCCATATTCGTCCTGCGCGTCGCGGCTGATGCCATAACGCTTGGCCACCACTTCGGCGGTCTGCAGCATCGGCATGTAGATGTCCTTGTGCATCGCGACCAGTTCGGGGTCGGGCTGCACGCGCATCTGCGGCGTCTGGACGATGCTGATCGAATCGACGCCGCCGCCCAGCGTCACGTCCATGTTGTCGACCACGATCTGCTTTGCGGCAGTCGCGATCGCCATCAGGCCCGATGCGCACTGGCGGTCGAGCGACATGCCCGAGACCGAGGTGGGGAGGCCGGCGCGCAGCAGCGAGGTGCGCGCAATGTTGGTCGCCTGCGCGCCCTGCTGGAGCGCGGCGCCCATCACGACGTCCTGGATTTCAGCACCGTCGATCCCGGCGCGCTCGACGGCGGCCTTGATCGCATGGCTGGCGAGCGTCGGCGACAGCGTGTTGTTGAACGCGCCACGATAGGCCCGGCCGATCGGCGTGCGGGCGGTGGAGACGATGACGGCGGAACGCATGATTGTTGTCCTTGGGTAAGGTTGGTGGCCGGTCCGCCCGCGGCTGCGGGCGGCACTCCCTGGGGAGGGCGGCGGTCAGGAGGATATCAGGTGAAGACCTGGGTGATCCACTCCGCGATCATCGCGGGCTTTTCGCTGCCCTCGATCTCGATCGTGGTCTCGGTGGTGAACTGATACTGGCCCGGGCGCTTTTCATCGAACTCGGTCAGCTTGGAACGGCCGCGCACGCGCGATCCCGAGGGCACGGGGGCGAGGAAGCGGACTTTGTTGCCGCCGTAATTCACGCCCATCTTCACGCCGTCGAGCCGCGGCATGCCGGGGTTCTTGGCCGACAGCAGCGGCAGCAGCGACAGCGTCAGGAAGCCGTGCGCGATGGTGGTGCCGAACGGCGTCTGCTTGGCGCGTTCCGGATCGATGTGGATGAACTGGTGGTCACCGGTCGCGTCGGCGAACTTGTTGATCATCTCCTGGGTCACCTCGACCCATTCGGACACGCTTTCCTTGCCGATCGCGGCCTTCATCTCGTCTGCGTTCACGAAGACTCCCCTTGGCTTCCTCATCCCGTTCGCGGGTGCAGCGCACCTGTAGGCGCGAGGGCGCCAGCCTCGCAACCCTTGTGAACCGCAGGATGGAATTTGCCGAGAGCCAAGGGCCGGACCTGCGAACCGGATCTTCGAAAATGCCGTTACGGCAACGGCCAGTGCAGCGACTCGCTTGCCTGTGCCACCATAAATAATGTTATGGTCGTAGGCGAAGCTGCCGGAGGGGCGGCGCAAGTAAGGAGAGGCAGCTTGGCGTACGAGCAGATCATCTATGACGTGAAGGACGGTATCGCGACCATCACGCTGAACCGGCCGGAAAAGCTCAACGCATTCACCGGCACGATGATGGCCGAGATGATCGACGCGTTCGACAAGGTGGATGCCGATGACGACGTGCGCTGCGTCATTGTGACGGGCGCCGGCCGCGCCTTCTGCGCCGGCGCGGATCTGTCGGCGGGCGCCAAGACCTTCGACTATGACAACCGCACCGATCGCCCCGATCACGGCAGCGGCCAGGGCGGCCTCACCTATGAGATGGAAGAGGCGCGTGACGGCGGCGGCCGGCTGACGCTGCGGATCTTCGAATGCCTGAAGCCGGTGATTGCGGCGGTGAACGGCCCCGCGGTCGGCATTGGCTCCACCATGCAGCTGCCGATGGACATCCGCATCGCCAGTGACACCGCGCGCTTCGGCTTCGTCTTTGCACGCCGTGGCATCGTGCCGGAGGCCGCGTCCAGCTTCTTCCTGCCGCGCGTCGTCGGCATCAACCAGGCGCTGGAATGGTGCTTCTCGGGCCGCGTCTTCGACGCGCAGGAGGCACTGAACGGTCGTCTGGTGAAGCAGGTGGTGCCGGGCGGCGAGCTGCTCGCCGTCGCCAATGCCCTTGCTCGCGAGATCGCGGACAATACCGCGCCCGTCTCGGTCGCGCTCACCCGCCAGATGCTGTGGCGCGGGCTCGGCATGAGCCACCCGATGGACGCCCACAAGATCGATAGTCGCGCGATCCTGTCGCGCGGCCGCTCGGGCGATGCGAAGGAAGGCGTCACCTCCTTCCTCGAAAAGCGCACTCCGGTGTATCCGGACAAGGTGTCCGAGGCGATGCCGGACTTCTTCCCGTGGTGGGAAGAGCAGAAGTACGCCTGACGCGCCGTGATCCTTCGGCGCTCGACCTGCGTTATAAGGCGGCATGAGCGCCGAGGATGACAAGAGGCTGGCCGCGGAAGCTGCGGTGGCGGAGGTTCGGGACGGGATGATCGTCGGCCTCGGCACCGGATCGACCGCGGCCTTCGCCATTCAGGCTCTGGCCCGCCGCTGCGCCGCCGGGCTCCGGATCGAGGCGGTGGCGACCAGCGAGGCAAGCACCGCCGCCGCGCTCGACGGCGGCATCATCGTGCGCGATTTCGCCGATGTCGCGACGCTGGACCTCGCGATCGACGGCGCGGACGAGATCGACCGCCGGCTCTGGGCGATCAAGGGTGCGGGCGGGGCGATGCTGCGTGAGAAGACGGTTGCCGCCGCCGCGCGCCGCTTTGTCGTGATCGCCGACGGATCGAAGCGGGTGGAGGCGATCGGAGCGGCCAAGCTCCCGGTCGAGGTGCTTCCCTTCGCCCGCGCCTTCGTCATGAGGCAGCTTCAAGCACTCGGCGCCACCGTCACCGTCCGCCCGGGCTATCGCACCGATAACGGCAATCTGGTCGCCGACTGCCGCTTCGTCGCCATGCCTGATCCCCGCTCCCTCGCGGCCGCGATCGCCGCCATTCCCGGGGCGCTCGGCCATGGCCTGTTCCTTGATGAAGTGGACGCTGCCTATATCGCTTCGAACGGTATCGTTACGCGACTGGAACGCGGCCATACGAACGTTTAGAGGGGCCGGGATTCGGCAACCGGGCAAGGGCCCGTGCGTTCGATCCAATGAATCAGCGAGGCCCCATGACCGACACCGCAACCTCTTCGTCCGCGAATGTTCACGAGGACGGCTCGCCCGAGCGGCTCGCGATCGACACGATCCGCACGCTCTCGATGGATGCCGTTCAGGCGGCCAATTCGGGTCACCCCGGAACGCCGATGGCGCTTGCGCCGGTCGGCCACACGCTGTGGACGAAATTCCTGCGCTACGATCCGGCGAACGCGCACTGGCCCAACCGTGATCGCTTCGTCCTGTCGGTCGGCCACGCCTCGATGCTGCTCTATTCGCTGCTGCATCTCGCAGGCGTGAAGCAGCCCGATGGTGCCCCCGCCGTCAGCCTCGACGATATCAAGCAGTTCCGCCAGCTCGGCTCCAAGACGCCGGGCCACCCTGAGTACAGCCACACCGTCGGCGTCGAGACGACCACCGGCCCGCTCGGGCAGGGCTGCGGCAATTCGGTCGGCATGGCGATCGCCGAGCGCTGGATGGCGGCGCGCTACAACAAGCCCGGCTTCACCCTCTTCGATCATGACGTCTATGCCCTGTGCGGCGACGGTGACATGATGGAGGGCGTCGCCTCGGAGGCCGCGAGCCTCGCCGGTCACCTGAAGCTCTCCAACCTCTGCTGGATCTATGACAGCAACCAGATCTCGATCGAGGGCGATACGGACCTCGCGTTCGATGAGGATGTGGGCAAGCGCTTCGAGGCTTATGGCTGGCACGTCATCCACGTGGATGATGCCAATGATGTCGCGGCGCTGACCAGGGCGTTCGAGGAATTCCGCGCCACCACCGACAAGCCGACGTTCATCGTCGTGAAGTCGGTAATCGGCTGGGGCTCCCCTCGCGCCGGCAGCGAGAAGGCGCATGGCGAGGCGCTGGGCGAAGAGAATGTCCGCCTGACCAAGGAAGCCTATGGCTGGCCGACCGACAAGAGCTTCTACGTCCCCGAAGGCGTGCAGGAAAACTTTGAAAAGGCCATGTCCAGCCGCGCTGCGCCGCTGCGCGAGGCATGGGAGGCGACCCTCCAGAAGTATCGCGCCGAGCACGCCGATCTCGCCAGGGAAGTCGATGCGATCATCAACGGCACGCTGCCCGATGGCTGGGACGCGGAGATCCCGACCTTCGAGGCGGATGCCAAGGGCGTCGCCAGCCGCGACGCCGGCGGCAAGGTGCTGAACGCGATCGCCAAGAAGATGCCGTGGCTGATCGGCGGCTCCGCCGATCTCGCGCCGTCGACCAAGACGGACATCAAGGGCGAGGCATCGTTCGAGGCGGATAATTACGCCGGCCGCAACTTCCACTTCGGCGTGCGCGAACATGCCATGGGCTCGATCGCGGTAGGCATGTCGCTGTCGGGGCTGCGCTCCTATGGCAGCACCTTCCTCGTCTTCCTCGATTACATGCGTCCGCCGGTGCGCCTCTCGGCGCTCATGGAGCTCGGCACCACCTGGATCTTCACGCACGATTCGATCGGTGTCGGTGAAGACGGGCCGACCCATCAGCCGATCGAGATGCTGGCCATGATGCGCGCCACGCCCGGCCTCGACATGTTCCGCCCGGGTGACGCGAACGAGGTTGCCGCCGCATGGCGCGCGATCGTCGAGACGCCGAAGCAGCCGGCTGCGCTGGTCCTGTCGCGCCAGGCGCTGCCGACGCTCGATCGCTCGAAGTACGCCAGCGCTGATGGTGTGAAGCAGGGCGGCTATATCCTCGCCGACAGCGACGGCACGCCGGACGTGATCCTGCTCGCGACCGGCAGCGAGGTGGGCCTTGCGATCCAGGCACATGAGAAGCTGCTTGCCGATGGCGTGAAGAGCCGCGTCGTCTCGATGCCGAGCTGGTATCGGTTCGAGAAGCAGAGCGATGCGTACAAGGAAAGCGTCCTGCCTAAGGCCGTCACCGCTCGCGTCGCGATCGAGATGGCGGGCGAGATCGGCTGGGATCGCTACGTCGGCCTCGCCGGAAAGACGATCACCATGTCCACTTTCGGTGCTTCCGCCCCGATCTCCAAGCTCGCGGACAAGTTCGGCTTCACCGCTGACAACGTGGTGAAGGTGGCGAAAGAAGTCATGGCTGCCTAACTGGTAACAACACCCCCGTCCGGTCCGAGCGAAGTCGGTAACCGGGGCCGGACGGGCTCGGCGTTGTGATGCGCCAACGTGTTTCGGCTTCGCTCGACATGAACGGATGGAGTGAAGAATAATGGGCAGGCTCAACGATCTTGCAGCGCTCGGCCAGGCGATCTGGCTCGATTTCGTCGCGCGCGATTTCCTCAACGAAGGCGGGCTGAAGAAGCTGGTCGATGAGGATGGCGTTACCGGCGTCACCTCGAACCCGACGATCTTCCAGCAGGCGATGGGGCAGGGCACCGCGTATGACGCCAGCCTCGCCGAGTATGACAAGGCACACCCGGGCGCAGCCGCGCTCGATCGGTACGAGTATCTCGCGGTCGAGGACATCAAGGCCGCAGCCGACACGCTTCGCCCGGTCTATGATCGGCTGAATGGCAAGGACGGCTATGTCAGCCTCGAAGTGTCGCCCTATGTCGCCAACGACACTGATGCGACGATCGCCGAGGCGAAGAAGCTCTGGGCGGCAGTCGACCGGCCGAACCTGATGATCAAGATCCCGGGAACCCCCGCCGGTGTTCCGGCGATCGCGGCGACGATCGCCAGCGGAATCAGCGTCAACGTCACCTTGCTCTTCTCGCAGGAGGCATATCAGGCCGTCGCGCTGGCTTATGTCGAGGGGCTGGAGCAGCGCGTCGCGCGCGGTGAGCCGATTGATCGCGTCGCCAGCGTGGCCAGCTTCTTCGTCAGCCGCATCGACAGCAAGATCGACAAGAAGATCGAGGATGGCGTCGGCGGCGATGAAGCCAAGGCGCTGAAGGGCAAGGTGGCGATCGCCAATGCCAAGCTCGCTTACGCCTGGTATCAGGAATTCATCGCCTCGGATCGCTGGCAGGCGCTGGCCGCCAAGGGCGCGCAGCCGCAGCGGCTGCTGTGGGCCTCCACCGGCGTCAAGAACCCGGATTATCCGGACACGCTCTATATCGACACGCTGATCGGCCCTGACACGGTTAACACCGTGCCGCCCAAAACGCTCGATGCGTTCCGCGAGCGCGGCACCGCCGCCGTCACGCTGACGCAGGACGTCGATGGCGCACGCAAGGTGCTGGCCGATGCGGATCGCCTCGGCCTCGATCTGCCGGGCGTCACCGAGGAACTGGCGAGCGAGGGCGTCGCGTCCTTCTCCAAGTCGTTCGACGAGCTCCTCGGCTCGATCCAGGCGAAGCATCCGGCGGACGCCTGACAGGGCGCGGGCGGAACGAAAGGCCGTTCCGCCCCGTTCGCGCTTTTGGCCGCCAGAGCATGGGTCCGAAGCGTAAGTTTCGAGAAGTTTGGCCCGAGCGGCGGTAAAAGCGGGAGCCTTTGACATGAAGATCGGCATCGTCGGCCTTGGCCGCATGGGCGGCAATATCGCGCGGCGCTTGATGCGCGGCGGCCATGAGGTCGTGGTCTGGGATCGCAATGACGATGCGGTGTCGGGCCTCGCCGGGGAGGGTGCGATCGGTGCGTCCTCGCTCGCCGACATGAAGGACAAGCTCGCCAGCCCGGCGATCTACTGGATCATGCTGCCTGCCGGCGCGCCGACCGAAAGCACGATCGAGGAACTGAGCGCGACCGAATGTGCTTCGGGCGACATCATCATCGATGGCGGCAACACCTTCTGGAAGGACGATGTTCGCCGCGCCAAGGCGCTCGCCGAAAAAGGCGTCCGCTATGTCGACGTCGGCACCTCGGGCGGCGTCTGGGGGCTTGAACGCGGCTATTGCATGATGATTGGGGGCGACAAGGAGACGGTCGATTTTCTCGACCCGATCTTCGACACGCTGGCGCCCGGCATCGGCTCTGTGCCCCGCACGCCCAACCGAGGTGAGGATGCCGATCCGCGCGCGGAAAAGGGTTATATCCACGCCGGACGCGCTGGCGCGGGCCACTTCGTGAAGATGGTGCACAACGGCATCGAATACGGCCTGATGCAGGCCTATGCCGAGGGGTTCGATGTGCTGTGGGGCCGCAACGTCGCGCATTTGCCCGAAGAGGAAAGGTTCGACTTCAACATGTCGGAGATTTCTGAGGTCTGGCGCCGCGGCTCGGTGATTTCCTCCTGGCTGCTCGATCTTACCGCCTCGGCTCTGGCGCAGGACCAGAAGCTGGAGCAATTCTCCGGCAAGGTCGCCGATTCCGGCGAGGGCCGCTGGACGATCGAGGCCGCGATGGAACAGGCGACCCCCGTCGCCGTCCTCACCACCGCGCTCTTCGCCCGCTACCGCAGCCGCATCGACGAGATGTACGGCGACAAGTTGCTCTCCGCGATGCGCTACGGCTTCGGCGGCCACGTCGAGATTCCGCAATGAGCGTGCGTTCGTGACGCTCGTCATCAGCGATGTCGACGGCACGCTGGTCGACAAGCAGAAGCAGCTCACCCCCGCCACGATCGAGTCGATCGATCGCCTGCGCACGGCCGGGTTCGGCTTCACGATGATCAGCGCCCGGCCAATGTCGGGCCTGACGCCGCTTGCCGATACGCTGTCGCTCGACGCCCCGATGGGCGCCTTCAACGGCGGCCTCGTCTTCCGCCGCAACGGCGAGATCCTGTGCCGCCACGTCGTCGAGGAAAATGTCGCACGCGGCGCCGTTGCGCTGGCGCAGGAGACGCCGGTGGATATCTGGGTCTTCGCCGACGATCGCTGGTACGCCACCTCCGGGGAAGGCGCGCACGTGCCAAGCGAGCGTCGCGCATCGAATCAGGAGCCGACGATCTGCACCGGATTCGCGGATCTGCTCGACCACGCCGACAAGATCACCTTCGTCAGCGATGATCCCGCCGTTCTCGATGCCTTGCGCGATCGCATCCTCGCGGCCGATCTTGGTGAGGCGACGATCGCCAAGTCGCAGACCTATTATCTCGATGTCACCGCGACGACCGCCAACAAGGGCGACGGAATCGCGCGTCTTGCCGCGGCGATGCACGTCGCGCTCGATCGTACGATCGTGATCGGCGATCAAGCCAACGACCTGCCGATGTTCGCCCGCGCCGGCCGCGCCATCGCGATGGGCAACGCGCCCGACGACGTGAAGGCCATGGCCGCGGACGTCACGCACGGCAACGATGCGGACGGCGTCGCCCACGCCATCGATATGTTCATCCTTGGGAGAATGATGTGAAGCAACTCGTCGCGTTCGATCTCGACGGCACCCTGGCGGAGAGCAAGCAGGCGATCCAGCCGGACATGGGGGAAGCGCTCGCCGATCTGCTCGGCGTGGCGCATGTCGCCGTGATCTCGGGCGGGGACTGGCCGCAGTTCGACAAGCAGGTCGCCTCGCGCCTGCCCGGACGTGCGGACCTGTCGCGCCTGTGGCTGATGCCGACGACGGGCACGAAGCTCTACACCTATCGCGACGGCAAATGGGGCTCGGTCTATGCCGAGCTGTTCTCCGACGAGCAGAAGAAGACGATCCTAAAGGCCTTCGACGAGGCGCTCGAAGCCACCGGCTTCGTCCCGGAGCAGACGTGGGGCGAACGGATCGAGGATCGCGGCAGCCAGATCACTTTCTCCGCGCTCGGCCAGCAGGCGCCGATCCACGCCAAGGAAAGCTGGGATCCGGATTTCGCCAAGCGCAAGGTGATCCAGGCCGATCTCAAGAAGCGCCTGCCTGGCCTCTCGATCAACATGGGCGGCGCGACCTCGATCGACATCACGCAGGAGGGTGTCGACAAGGCCTATGGCCTGAAGCGGCTGCGCGACGAAAGCGGCATTCCGCTCGATGCGATGATGTTCATCGGCGATGCGATCTTCCCCGGCGGCAATGATTATCCGGCGAAGGAACTCGGGCTCGATACGGTCCGGGTGCGCGATCCGCAGGAAACGCTGAGCGTCATCGCCGCCATCGTCGCCTGCCAGAAGTAAGACGGCGCAGCGATCGTCATCCCGGACATCGGCCCGGGGTGATGATTACTGGCCGATCACCGCCCGCGCCCGCTCCGCCAGCCGCTCGATCGCGGCTTCATGGATCCCGACGCTGCTGGTGATCACCCCGAACGCGCGCGGGTTCGGCTTGTTGAACAACAGGTCCGCGCCCAGCGCGTCGGTCACGGAGCCGCCCGCCTCGGCCGCGATCAGCGATGCGGCGGCAATGTCCCACTCGTTTCCCCAGCGCAGCGTCGCGACCAGGTCCGCGCGATTGTCCGCCACCATCGCCATGCGCAGCGCGATCGAATTGGGCTTCTCCACCGCGGTCAGGTCGCGGTCGGTCTTTGGCAGGGCGTCAGTCGGCACGCGCGCGCCGGCAAATTCGGTGCGGGTGCTGGCGTGAATAGGATCGCCGTTCAGCGTCGCGCCGCGCCCGGCGGTCGCCCGCCACAGCTCGCGTCGCGCCGGCGCATCCAGCACCCCGATCACTGACCGGCCGTTCTCAACCAGCGCCACTGAGACGGCCCATCCGGGGCGACCCCGGATATAATCGCGCGTGCCGTCGATCGGATCGACCACCCAGATGCGCTTGTGACCTAGCCGATCGGGATTGTCCGCCGTCTCCTCGGAAAGCCACCCGGCATCGGGCAGAAGCGCCGAGAGGCGGGAGCGCAGGAGGCTGTCGATCTCCAGATCGACCTCGCATACCGGGCTCCCCGGTGTCTTGTCCCAGCGCGCGAAATCGGTGCCGAAGCGGGCGAGCGCTCGCTCACCCGCTTCGCGCGTAATATCCGCTACCGCATCGGTGAGATCATCCACCGGCGACGGTCATCCCATCGATGCGCAGTGTCGGCACGTTCGTGCCGTAGCGGAATTCCAGATCGTTGGCGGGCGTCACGTTGCGGAACATGTGCTTGAGGTTGCCCGCGATGGTGAACTCCGCGATCGGCCCGGCAAGCTCGCCATCCTCGATCAGGAAGCCGGCCGCACCGCGGCTGTAATCGCCCGTCACGCCGTTCACGCCCTGGCCGATCAGTTCGGTGACATAGACGCCGCGCTTGATGTCGCCGATTAGCGTCGCGACCGGCACGTGTCCGGCGTGCATGTAGAGGTTGCTGGTCGTCACCCCCGGCGCACCGCCGACACCGCGCGCGGCATGGCCGGTCGGCTCCAGCCCGAGCTGCCGGGCAGATGCCGAATCGAGCAGCCAGGTGGAAAGCACGCCGTCCTCGATGATCGCGCAAGGCGACACCGGCAGGCCCTCGCCATCGAACGGGCGCGAACGCAGGCCGTGCGGACGATGCGGATCGTCGGAAACGGTGATGCCGTCGGCGAACACCTTGGTGCCCAGCGCCTCGAGGAGGAAGCTCGTGCGGCGCGTGATCGCCTGGCCAGCGATCGCGCCGGTCAGATGGCCCAGCAGCCCGGCGCCGACGCGGGGATCAAACACCACCGGCAACGCGGCGCTTTCCATTCGGCCGGGGTTCAGCCGCGCGACGGCGCGCTCGCCCGCGCGGCGGCCGATCTCTTCCGGCGATTCCAGCCGGCTGCGATGGCGGGCGGAGGTGAAGGCATAATCGCGCTGCATGCCGCTGCCCTCACCGGCGATCACGCTGGCGGACAGGCCGTAGCCGGAATTGGCATACGCGCCGCTAAACCCGTGGCTGGTGGCAAGCGCCCACAGGCTGCGCGAGGCGCTTGCCCCGCCGCCCTCGCTGTTGGTGACCCCGGGAACGGCGCGTGCCGCTTCCTCCGCCGCCAGCGCGGCTTCGCGAAGCTCGGTCGGGGACATGTCGCCGCCGTCGTCGAGGTCGAGCAGCGGCGCGTCGCCCTTCATCAGCCGCTCTTCCGGTGCAAGGCCGGCCCAGCGATCTTCCGGTGCCTCGCGCGCCATCGCGATGGCGCGCTCCACCAGTTGCTCGAGCGCTTCGGGCGCGAGATCGGATGTCGAGACGCTGGCCGAACGCTGCCCGATGAATACGCGCAGCCCCAGATCTTCGCTCTCGGATCGGCCGACGTCCTCAAGCGCGCCAAGGCGCACCGATATCTCGGTTGCGGCGTCGGCAGCGAACACGGCGTCGGCTGCGTCGGCACCGGCTTTCATGGCGCGGGCGACGATATCGGCGGCGCGTTCCTGCGCCTCTGGGGGAGTGAGCATGAAGGCGGACTTAGGGGCGGGACGCCGCCGTTGCTAGAGGTTCGTCCCGACGACGAGGCAGGCAAGGAACATCAGCAGCCCGGCAAAGCGATTGGATCGGAAGCGGACGAGGGCACCGGCGCCGTCATCGGGGCGAAGCGTCGCCACCTGCCATCCAAGGTGCAGTGCCATTGGCAGCAGCGCCGCGAGCACCAGCGCATCCGAACGCTGCAGCCACAGCGCCGTCGCCCACAGCAACAGCGCGCCCGCGTAGCAGAGCGCCGTGCCGCCGCGGACATGCCGGCCCATGCGAAGCGCGGAGGACCGCACACCGATCAGCGCGTCGTCCTCCCGATCCTGCAGCGCGTAGATCGTGTCATAGCCGATCACCCACAGGACCGATCCGGCATAGAGCAGCAGGCCCGGCGCGGTCAGCGCGCCCCAGGTTTCCAGCCAGCCGACCAGCGCCGCCCAGGAAAAGACCAGCCCAAGCCATGCCTGCGGCCACCAGGTGATCCGCTTCATGAACGGGTAGCCCGCAACCAGCGCCAGGCTGGCGACGGCCAGCACCGCGGTATCGACACGAAGCTGTACCAGCACGACGAGGCCGATCAGGCAGAGGATGCCAAGCCACGCCCAGGCCGCCTTCAGCGACACTTGGCCGGATGGGATCGGCCGCGCCCGGGTGCGCGCGACGCTGGCATCCAGGTCGCGGTCGACGATGTCATTGTAGACGCAGCCCGCGCCCCGCATCGCGATGCTGCCGATCAGGAGCCAGGCAATCAGCGACCAGCGCGGAATCGCGCCGCCCGCCAGCGCAACGGCCCAGGCCCCCGGCCAGAACAGCAGCCACCAGCCGATCGGCCGGTCGAAACGGGCAAGAAGCGCAAACGGGCGGATGCGCGCTGGCAGCGCAGCGACCAGCCCGCGGTGTTCGCTGTCGGGGGTGATGTCAGGGGAAGCAGTCACGCGCCTTTCCCTAGGCCCCTCATCCCCGCGTCGCCAGCACCTCGATCGCGCTATCCTCCAGATAGACCGCGCTCAGGACGCCTGATTGATAGGCGCCGGTGTCGAGACCGATCCGGTTGGGCCGCAGTTCGACGAACGGGCTGATCGTGTGGCCATGAACGATGACGGCCCCGTGGTCGCGCTGGCTGTCGAGGAAATCCTCGCGGATCCACAACAGGTCGCGGCGGTGCTGCTTGCGCAGCGCCACGCCCGGCTTCACCCCGGCGTGGCAGAAGAAATAGTCGCCCGACGTCGCGGTCAGCGGCCAGCCGCGCATCCACTCGATCCATTCGGGGCCGATGGCGGCGCGCAGTTCCTCGATATAGGCGCCCGCATCCTCCCCATCGAACGGGGGCAGGCCGAAGCTCCTCGCGGTGTCATTGCCGCCGTTGCGCAGCCAGTTGGCAAACGTCATCGGATCGCGCTCGCAGGCGCGGATCAGCATTTCCTCGTGATTGCCCATCAGCGTCACGATGCCCGGCGCCTCGTGGTGCAGCCGGTCCAGCCATTGCAATGCACCGCGGGTGTCGGGGCCGCGATCGACGATGTCCCCAAGGAAAATGATGCGCATTGCGCGCGGGTCGGGCCGCGCGGCGGCATGGGCGGTGATCGTCGCCCACAGTTCCTCCAGCTGCTCGATGCAACCGTGCACGTCGCCGATCGCGTAGATGCGCTCGCCGGGCGCGGTGCTCGGCGCCCGGTTGCGTCGGGCAAGGTTGCGCAGCGCGTTCAGGATAAGGAGGGGCCTCTCACGGGTCGACGTTATAGCGCGAACGGTGACATAGATGGCCGCAGCCGACAATGTCGGGAGCCGGCGGTCCGATTTGCTCGCCCCCGGCTTCCTTGACGATGTGTCAGGCCAGTAGGCCCATCGCCTTCTGCGCCTGCGCCAGCACCGGTGCCGCCAGGTCACGCGCCTTCTCCGCTCCGCGCGCCAGGATCGCGTCGATCGCGCCGCGATCATTCAGCAGCCGCAGCATCTCGTCGCGGATCGGGCCCAGCTTCGCCACCGCAAGGTCGGCCAGCGCCGGCTTGAACTGTCCGAAGCCCTGGCCGGCGAACTCTGCCACCACATCCTCGGGCGTCCGATCCGCCAGCGCCGCGAAGATCGTCACCAGGTTGCGTGCCTCCGGCCGCTCCGCCAGCGCATCCCAGCTGTCGGGCAGCGCGTCGGGATCGGTCTTCGCCTTGCGGAACTTGTCGGCAATCTCGCTGTCGCTGTCGATCAGCTTCACCACCGACTGCACCGACGGGTTGGATTTGGACATCTTGGCCGACGCATCTCGCAGGCTCATGATGCGCGGCGCGGCCTTGCTGATCAGCGGCTCGGGCAGGGTGAACAGCTCGGTGTTGTAATCCTGGTTGAACTTGGTCGCGATGTCGCGCGCCAGCTCCAGATGCTGCTTCTGGTCCTCGCCGACCGGCACGTGCGTCGCATTGTACAGCAGCACGTCCGCCGCCATCAGCACCGGATAGTCGTACAGGCCGACGCTCGCGCCCTCGCGGTTCTTGCCCGCCTTGTCCTTGAACTGCGTCATGCGGTTGAGCCAGCCGACCCGCGCGACATTGTTCAGCAGCCACGCCAGCTCACTGTGCGCCGGCACGCGGGTCTGGTTGAACAGGGTCGATCGCTCAGGGTCGATCCCCGCCGCGACCACCGTCGCGGTCATCTCGATCGTGTTGGCGGTCAGCTCGGCCGGCGCGATCCACTCGGTCAGGCCATGAAGGTCGGCGATGAAATACATCGTCTCGCCCCCGGCGGCCTGGATCTCGTCCTGCATCGCCACCCACTGCTTCACCGCGCCCAGGTAATTGCCGAGGTGAAGATTGCCGGTAGGCTTGATGCCGGAAACGACGCGCATGATGGTCAGCTTGCTTTCTTGCGACGGAGGAGGGCTTTGATATCGGACAGCCGGTACGCCCCAGTCACCACACAGGCAACGCCATAAACCGACACGCCCGCGCCAACCAGCGCCATCAAGGCACCAATGCGTACCGGAAGGCTACCGGTAAGGTACGGGTCAATCGGAGGCGCGATGAGCAGCAACGTCCCGCCCATTACCCCTGCGGCCAGCGCCAGCCGCGGCACCCGCCGTCGCACCTGCGCATCGATCGCGAAATGCCCGCGCCGCGCCAGCACGATGTACAGCGACGCCACGTTGATCGTGGAGGCAAGGGCAGTCGCCAGCGGCGGCCCCATCTGGCCGATGCCGTAACGGCCAAGCAGCGGAATAAGAACCAGATTCCCGACGAGGTTCACCGCCACCGACCACAAGGCGAGGCGCACCGGCGTCGCCGTATCCGCCCGGGCGTAGAAGCCCGGCGTCAGCACCTTCACCAGCACATAGCTGGGCAGGCCGATCGAGAAGGCCGACAGCGCCAGCGCCGCCCGCGTCGTGTCCGATGCGTCGAACGCGCCGTGCTGGAACAGCCCCCGCACGATCGGCTCGGCCGCAAAGACGAACGCCGCGGTTGCGGGCAGCGTCAGGAAGAGCGCGAGCTCCAGCCCGCGATTCTGCGTCTCCATCGCTTCGGCCTCGCGGCCCTCCGCGAGCTGGCGCGAGATGACGGGCAGCAGGATGGTGCCAAGGCCGATGCCGATCATCCCCAGCGGCAGCTGGTTCAGGCGATCCGCATAATAGATCGCCGAGATCGAGCCCGCCGACAGCAGGCCGCCGGCGAGCGCGGTTGAGATGGCTAGGTTGATCTGCGCGGCGCCAGCGCCCGTCGCAGCCGGCACGATCAGCTTCAGCAGCCGCCGGACATCGTCGTCGAGCCGCGGCATGCGCAGCTTCAGGCTGACCCCGGCGCGTCGGCACGCCCACCACAGCCAGGCAAGCTGCATTGCGCCGCCCACCGTCACCGCCACCGCTTGCGACTGCGCGGTCTCGTAGGGATTGTCGCCATGGAAGAAGAGGAGTCCGCCAACCATGGCCACGTTCAGCAGGATCGGCGCCGCCGCATTCACCCAGAACTTGCCGAGCGAATTGAGAATTGCACCGAGCAGCGATGCAAGCGAGATCAGCAGCAGATAGGGAATGGTGATCCGCGATAGCGTGACGGCGAAGGCGAACTGCGCCTCGCTCGGGTTCTGCCGCTCGAAACCGCCGGAAAGGCTCCAGGTGATCGGCCACGCTGCCGCCAGCATGATGGCGGTGAACACCACCAGCACGGGGAAGAGAAGTGCAAGCGCGCGCTCGGCAAAGTCGATGCCCGCCGCGGTCCCGCCGCCCTCGGCAATCTTCTTGTTGAACAGCGGGATGAACGCGGCGTTGAACGCGCCTTCCGCGAACAGCGCGCGGAACATGTTGGGCAAGCGGAAGGCGACGAAGAACGCGTCCGACGCAAAGCCGGCGCCGACATAGCTTGCCTGCAACGTGTCGCGGACAAGCGCGAGCACGCGGCTCGCCAGCGTCAGCCCGCCGACCGAACCAAGCGCGCGCGTGAGGTTCATTTTGCTACGCCCCGTCCGCCATCATTGCCCCGCGCACCACCTCGGCTGTGTTCATGCGATCGGCGATCACAACGAGGCGGCAGGCCCGGGTGGAACGGGCGATGCGCATCCCACCCCGGCCCATGATCCGGTCTCAGGCCTGGCCGAAGTTCCCGGCCTGAAGCTGCGCGTCACGCTGCTCATTCTGCTGCATGTACAGCGCGTTGAAGTCGATCGGCTCCAGCAGCAGCGGCGGGAAGCCGCCGTCGCGGATCGTATCGGCGATGACGCGGCGCGCGAACGGGAACAGCAGGCGCGGCGCTTCGCCGAGCAGGAACGGCTGCAGCGCATCGAGGGGCACGTTGCGCACGCCGAACAGGCCGGCATAGGAAAGTTCGACGAGGAACGTGACGCGGCCCTGCGTCTCGGCGCGGACTTCGATCTTCAGCGTCACTTCGTGCGCGTCTTCTGCCACCTGATTGGCGGCGATGTCGAACTGGACGTTAATCTCCGGGCCCTGCTGATCCTGATAGACCGACGGCGCGCGCGGATTCTCGAAGGACAGGTCCTTCACATATTGCGAGATCAGCCCGACTGCCGGCGACGTGTCTTCGCCATTGGGCTGCGGCGTCGTGCCGTTGCCGGCGCCAAGATCCTGCTCGTCCATCTCGTCGAATCCTTGAAAGAAGGGCGCGCCTTGCTCTCGCGCGCATGGCGGCGGCGCCTAGCAGGGGGGGCGGGGCGTTTCAACGGTCGCACCCATTTGAAACATGATGCGTTGCCGCCTATGTTAGGACTTCAGCGTATCGGAGGCCGGGTGTTTTACATTATCCTGCTCGCGATGGTTGCCGCGTTCCTCGCGCTTCGGCTCTATTCGGTGCTGGGCAAGCGTACGGGGCATGAGCAGCCATTGATCAAGCCCGCGGAGGAGCGTGTCGCCCCCGCGGCGCTCCCGCGTGCCGTCGAGCCGGTGCGGGAAAATCGCGAACCGGCGGTGAAGCCGTTCGAAAGCGACGCCGAGCCAGGCATTCGCGCGATCGTCTCTGCCGAGTCCGGGTTCGACGTCGCACGCTTCGTGGATGGCGCGCAGGCGGCTTATCGCATGATCCTCGAGGCCTTCTGGAAGGGCGACGAGGAAACGCTGCGCGACTTGGTATCGTCGGATGTCAGCCGCGCCTTTGGTGATGCGATCGCGGCGCGTAATGCCTCGGGCCATGTGCTCGACAATCGACTTGTGTCGATCGAGCGCGCGATGATCACCTCGGCCTCGCTCAACGGCAAGGATGCGCGGATCACCGTCCGCTTCGATGCGGTCATCGCTGCCGTGACGCGCGATGCTGAGGGCAATGTTATTGCCGGGTCGACGAGCGATGCGGTCGAAACGCATGACGTGTGGACCTTTGCGCGGACGCTGCGCAGCGCCGATCCGAACTGGAAGCTGGTGGATACCGACGAAGCGTGATGGCGTTTCGGGGGGGAGCCGCGCTGGCCGCCGCGCTGGCGCTATCGGCATGTGTCGGCGGGGTCGTCCCGCCATCGCCCGGGTCCGGTCCGGCGCCGTCCAAGGTGCCATCGCAGCCGCGGCCTCAAGGTCCGGTGCGTCAGCCGGCCCCGGCCACCCCGATCACGCCTGTGCCCGCTATGACATCGGCGACGGCGACGACCGCGGTCAGCGCAGGGCTTGTCGCGGGCCCACCAATCGCCAGCCTGCCGATCACCCGCGAATCGGCTGCCGGCGCGCTGGCGGCTTTTCGCATCAGCTGTCCCTCGCTGATCCGCAGGACCGATCCGACTGGGCTCACGCGCGGCACTGACTGGAAGCCAGCCTGTGACGCCGCCGCGGGCGCATCCGGCGATCCTCAGCGCTTCTTCGCGCGCTTCTTCGAAACGGTGCAGGTCGGCGACGGCAAGGCTTTCGCCACCGGCTATTACATCCCGGAAATCGCTGGCTCGCGTGAGCATCGCAGCGGCTATGCCCCGATCTATGGGCGTCCGAGCGACTTGGTCGATGTCGACCTCGGCCTCTTCTCGGACAGTCTGAAGGGCAAGAAGATCCGCGGCCGGGTGGAGGGCACGAACTTCGTGCCGTACTATGATCGTACCGCCATCGAGGAAGGCGCGCTTCGCGGCAAGGCAAAGATCCTCGCCTACGCCGTGGATCCCGTGGAGCTGTTTTTCCTCCAGGTGCAGGGTTCGGGGCTTGTGCGCCTCCCCGACGGCGAGGTGCTGCGGATCGGCTACGAAACACAGAACGGGCGGGACTATACCGGCATCGGCAAGCTGATGCGCGATCGCGGACTGCTTGGGCCGGGTCAGTCGAGCATGCAGGGCATCGTCGCCTGGCTGCACGCGAACCCGGAGCAGGGCCGCGCGATCATGCGCGAGAATAAGAGTTTCGTTTTCTTCCGCCTGCTCGATGGGCCGCCGCTGGGCGCCATGGGGCTGCCGGTGTCCGCCCAGTCGACCGTGGCGGCCGACGTGCGCTTCGTGCCGCTCGGCGCGCCGGTGTTCCTGTCGATGGATCGCACTGACGCAACCGGCTTGTGGGTGGCGCAGGATACCGGCGGCGCGATCAAGGGCACCAATCGCTTCGACACGTTCTGGGGTGCGGGCGAGGATGCGCGGGCGATCGCCGGCGGGATGAGCGCGCGCGGCACGGCGTTCGTGCTGGTGCCGGTCGGCACGCTGAGCCGGCTCGGTGTCGCGCAGCCTCGCCCCTGACGAGGCGGCGTTATGGGCGCGCGTGATGGCGACCGTGCGGCCGCTTCGCGCCGCAAGCGCGCCAGCGGTCGCGAAACCGGTCCCCGCAAAGCCCGCTGAGCGCCAGCCGGTCGCGCGCACGAAGGCAGCGCCTCCGCCGGCGCCGCCGCGGGTCGAGCTTCCGAAGCGGCCCCAACCGGGCGTGACGCTCGACGGCGGTTGGGACAAGCGCCTGTCGCGCGGGATGGTCTCTCCCGACGTGACGATAGATCTGCATGGCCATACGCTCCACTCCGCGCATGACCTCCTAGATGCGGCGCTCGGCCGCGCGATTGCACGGGGTGATCGCGTGATCCTGCTCGTCACGGGAAAGCCGCCGCGCCCGGAAAGCGAGCGCCCGCATGCGCGCGGCGCGATCCGCGCGGCGATCGGGGACTGGCTGGCTGCGTCACGCCACGCCAGCGCGATCGCAGCGGTGCGCGGCGCGCATCCGCGGCACGGGGGCGCGGGCGCTCTCTATATCGTGCTGCGCCGTCCGCGCGGAACCTAGACGGCCGGGGCCAGCGCCCGGCGCAGGATGTCGGCGTAGATGCCGGTCAGCAGTCGAAGATCCTCGACAGCCACCGCCTCGTCCAGCTTGTGCATGGTGGCGTTCAGCAGTCCGAACTCGACCACCGGGCAGACGGCGGACAGGAAGCGTGCGTCCGACGTGCCGCCGCTGGTCGAAAGCTCCGTGACGATCCCGGTCCGCGCCTCGATCGCCTCAGCCACGATCGTGGAGAGTGCGCCCGGCGCGGTAAGAAACGCCTCGCCTGATACCTTCGCCTCCACACGCGCCCCCGGCGCGTAGCGAAGCACCACCTCCTCAATCCGCCGCGCCAGGTCTGCGCCACGGTGAAGATCGTTGAAGCGGATCGATAACCGTGCCGAGGCGAGCGCGGGGATGACATTTGTCGCCGGGTTTCCGACGGTGATGTCAGTCACCTCGATGTTCGACGGCTGGAACCAGTCAGTTCCCTCATCAAGCACGATGCCGTCGATCTCAGCCAGCGCGGCGACGAGGCGCGGGATCGGGTTGTCGGCCAAGTGCGGATAGGCGACATGCCCCTGCCGCCCCGGCACGTAGATCCAGATGTTGACCGAGCCGCGGCGCCCGATCTTGATCATGTCCCCAAGCCTAGCCGCGGACGTTGGCTCACCGACCAGGCACATGTCCGGCCGGATGTTCCGCGCAGCCATCCGGTCGATCAGCGCGCGAGTGCCGAACGTTGCCGGCCCTTCCTCGTCACCGGTGATGATCAGGCTGGTCGTGCCCCCATCCGTCACCAGCGCCGCGGCGGCGACGAAGGCCGCGATCGCGCCTTTCATGTCCACCGCGCCGCGCCCGAAGAGAAGGCCGTCGCGCACTTCAGGCTCGAAGGCGTCGCTCGTCCAGCCGCTTCCCGGTGGCACCACGTCGACATGGCCAGCGAAGGCGAAGTGCGTGCCGCCTTCACCGCGCACCGCAAGCAGATTCTCAACCGGTCCGTCGGGCGCCTCGCCGGCGACGAACCGCTCCACCTCGAAGCCGATCGGCAGCAGCGCCGCCTCCAGCACATCGAACACCGCGCCGCGCGCCGGGGTCACGCTCTCGGCGGCGATCAGCGCCTGCGCCAGCGCCAGGACGTCGGTCACGGGGCGGTTGGGGTCGGCGTCGGGCGCTCGAATTGCTCGATCACCCATTCCTCTTCCTGAGCGCCGGCGATCCAGTCCTGCATGAACGGATGGGTCAGCACCGCCTCGATATACGGGCCGGCAAAGCGCGCGACCGGCAGCGAATAGGTGATGATCCGCGTGCACACCGGCGCGAACATGATGTCCACCGCGCCGAACTCTCCGAACAGGAAGTCGCCGTCGCCGCCGAAGCGCGCCCGTGCCTGCGCCCACAATTCCATCATCCGCGTCAGATCGGCGAGGACGGCCGGGGAGGGCGGTACCGGGGGGTAGATCTGGCGAATGTTCATGCTGTGCTCGCGGCGCAGCGCTGCGAAGCTTGCGTGCATCTCCGCCGCCATCGATCGGGCCATGGCACGCGCCGCCTCGTCTTCGGGCCAGAAGCGCGCCCGGCCCACCTTGTCGGCGAGATACTCGACGATTGCGAGGCTATCCCACACCACCGCATCGCCGTCCCACAGGATCGGCACCTTGCCCGAAGAGGGGGCGAACTCATCGCCCTCGCGCCGCTTGTCCCAATCCTGGTCGTACAGCGGTACGACGACTTCCTCGAACGGCCGGCCTGATTGCTTGCACGCGAGCCAGCCGCGCAGCGACCAGGACGAATAGGCCTTGTTGCCGATGATGAGCTTCATGGCTGCCGGCGTATAGGCGGCCGTCGGCAGGCGCAACTAGGCGCGCCGGGAAAGCGTCAGCCGATCGCCTCGATCACGGCCGCGCGAAGCTCGGCAATCCCCATGCCCTTCTCGGACGAGGTGGCGATGATCTCCGGATGCGCCGCGGGCCGCTTACGCGCTTCCGCGATGGTGCGCGCCGTTACCTCATCCAGCTCTGTCGCCTTGATCTTGTCGGCCTTGGTCAGCACCATGCGATAGCTGACCGCTGCCTTGTCGAGCATGTCGAGGATCTCGCGATCGACATCCTTGATGCCGTGCCGCGCATCGATCAGCACCAGCGCACGCTTCAGCACCTGCCGCCCGCGCAGGAAGTCGTTAACGAGGAAGCGCCACTTCTTGACCACGTCCTTTGGCGCTTTGGCAAAGCCGTAGCCGGGCATGTCGACGAGGCGGAACAGCATCGGCTCGCCCACATCGAAGAAGTTCAGCTCCTGCGTTCGCCCCGGCGTCACCGAGGTGCGCGCCAGCGTCTTGCGCCCGGTCAGTGCGTTGATGAGCGACGACTTGCCGACGTTCGAACGGCCGGCAAACGCCACCTCCGGCACCGACGGATCGGGCAGGAACTGCAGCGCTGGCGCCGATTTCAGGAAGGTGATCGGCCCGGCGAAGATCTTGCGTGCCGCCTCGATCTCGGCCTCGTCAGGGCCACTGTCCAGTTCGGTGAAGGGGGCCTCGGGCGACGCCGTTTCCGGCGCCGCTTGTGTGCCAGCGGCGGGCTGGGGCCCCTCCCCATGGAGGGGAGGTTGGCGGTTCATTTCGCGGGTGCTTCCTTCAGGCCGGGATGCCGGGCGTAGAGCAGCTTCTGCTGCAGGATCGTCAGGACGTTCGACGTGATCCAGTAGACCTGAAGGCCCACCGCGAACGGCGCCATCACGAACATCAGCACCCATGGCATCAGCGCGAAGACCTGCTTCTGCGTGTCATCCATCGGTGCCGGGTTCAGCTTGAACTGGAAGTACATGCTGATGCCAAGCAGGATCGGAACCACGCCGATCGCCAGGAACGCCGGCGGCGTGAAGGCGAGCAGGCCGAAGAGGTTCACCGGCGTCAGCGGATCGGGCGCAGACAGGTCCTTGATCCACAGGATGAACGGCTGGTGCCGCATTTCGATCGTCAGCATCAGCACCTTGTACAGCGCATAGAAGATCGGGATCTGCAGCAGGGTGGGGGCGCAGCCGGCAAGCGGGTTCACCTTCTCCGCCTTGTACAGCGCCATGATCTCCTGCTGCATCCGCGGCTTGTCGTCCTTGAAGCGCTCCTGGATCGCCTTCATCTTCGGCTGCACGGCACGCATGTTCGCCATCGACGCGAATTGGCGCTGCGCGATCGGGAACATCAGCAGGCGGATCGTCAGCGTCAGCAGGATGATCGCGACGCCGAAATTGCCGACCATGCGGAACAGCCAGTCGAGATAATAGAAGATCGGTTTCTCGACGATGCGGAACCAGCCCCAGTCAATCGCATAGTCCAGGCGGGTCACGCCTTCCTTGTCGGTATAGCGATCGAGCAGGCGCACTTCCTTGGCGCCAGCGAAGAAGCGGCTCGTCTGCGTGATTTGTCGGCCGGGCTGCAGCAGCTGGGCGTTGCTGGTATAGTCGCCCTGGTACGCCTTGTTCGCGCCTTCGCGGAACTGCCCGTCGAACGGCCGCGCCTGATCCGGGATCAGCGCGGTCAGCCAGTATTTGTCGGTGAAGCCAAGCCAGCCCCCGGTGGTCGCGAACCGCTGCGGCCCTTCGGTCAGGTCCTTGTAGTCGACGTCGTAGTCGGCCTTGTCGTTGTGCACCGACATCGGCCCGACATGGATCGTCCAGCTGTCCGGATCCTTGGAGACGCCAGTGCGATTGACGAGGCCATAGGCAGCAACCGGCACTGCACCGGTTCCACCGTTCGCCACCGTCTGCTTGATGCCGAACATATAGCCGTCGTCGACCGACAGCTCGATCGCGAAGCGCTGCCCACGACCGTTGGTCGCCGTCAGCGTGACCGGCTTGCCCGGCGCGAGGAGGTTAGACGATGCGGTCCACACCGTATCGGCACTGGGCGGCGACAATCCGTCGTCACGCCAGCCGAAGCCGGCGAAATAGGCCTCGGGCGCGCCGGCTGGTGACAGCAGGCGGATCGGCGGCGAGTTCTTGGCGATCGTTTCCTTGTAATTCTTGAGCACCAGATCATCGATCCGCGCGCCCTTGAGGTTGATCGAGCCGCGCATCGTCGGCGTGTCGATCATCACGCGCGGCGTTTCGCGCAGGACGAGGTTGCGGTCACGGATCGCGGCAGGCCCGTCAGCCGTCGGATCAGCCGACTTTTGCGTGACGACCTTGGTCTTGCCGTCCTCGATCTTTGTGACGGGCGGATTGGCGGTGGGGAAGAACTTGTTCTGCAGGACCGGCCAGCCGAACAGGATGAGCGCGGCAATGACCGCGAACAACACAAAGTTCTGATTCTCTTTATTCACGTGCGCCAAAATCCTTTACGGCACCGGATCATAGCCGTGCCCACCCCATGGACCGCAGCGCGCGATCCGCTTCATCGCCAGCCAGCTGCCGCGCACGGCTCCATAGCGGCGAAGGGCCTCGATTGCATAGGCGGAACAGCTTGGCTGATAGCGGCACGTTGGCGGCAGGATCAGCGAGGGGCCGAGTTGCCAGCCGCGTGCCAGCAGGATGAGCAGCCGGGCGATCACTGGCTCGCCTGCCGGGCAACCTTGCCCAGCGCCTTGCCCAGCTCGCGCCGCAAGCTGTCGAAGTCGCGCTCGATCCCGCCGTTGCGTCCGATCAGTACGTGGTCCGCGCCGGCAATGCCCTGCGTCGGCAGCAGCTCACGCGCAAGCGACCGCAACCGGCGCTTCATCCGGTTGCGGACCACGGCATTGCCGATTTTCTTGGTGACCGTGAAGCCGACTCGCATCGTCGGATCACCGTCCTCGCGGGGGCGCACCAGCAGCACGAAGCCCGGCATCGGCGCACGGCGCCCCGCGTTTGCCGCCAGGAAGTCCCGGCGGCGGGTAAGCGTCTGAATTATGCCGACAGCTTCTTGCGGCCGCGTGCGCGACGCGCCCGGATCACTGCCCGGCCGCCCACCGTCGCCATGCGCGCACGGAAGCCGTGACGACGAGCCCGCACCAGGTTGCTCGGCTGAAAGGTCCGCTTCATCGTTCATTCCCGAATCTGAAAAACAACAAGGCCGCCACGCAGGACGGCCCGAATGGTGCGGCGCATAGGTGAAGACCGGCTCCAAGTCAACGAGAGCCAAGGACGCGATCGCGCGCGCGGCGCCGCAGCGCGCTTCGCCGACGCATCGTCCGGTCGACCAGATTGCCGACACGTGGCCAGCGCCGCTTGAGGCGGGCCCAGCGCACCTGCGCCCAACGCGAATTGCGCAGGATCAGGATCATCCCGCCAGCGAACAGGAAAACGCCGCCGGGGCCGGGCAGGGGTGCCACCGCGGCAGCGCCGATCCACAGCAGGAAGCCAAGCACCAGCTGGATGAGTCGCGAAACGGGATGGCGGTCACGCATGGCGGCGATGTGGCTCCGGTGTGTTGCAATGACAAGACGCTCGATGAGTGGTTTGCAGCCGTCGCAAAGCGGGTATGAACGGGAGGGGAACGGGGGAGATAGATGGCGGCGATCGTCTCGACGGTGGCGTATCTCGGGCTGGAGGCGCGCGGCGTCGAGGTTCAGGTGCAGCTCATTCCCGGCTTGCCGGCGTTCAACCTCGTTGGGCTCGCCGACAAGGCAGTTGGAGAAAGCCGGGAACGGGTGCGCGGCGCCATCGCGGCAATGGGCCTCGCCTTGCCCCCAAAGCGGATAGCGGTGAACCTGTCGCCGGCGGATCTGCCGAAGGAGGGATCGCACTTCGATCTGCCGATCGCCATCGGCCTGCTCGCCGCGATGGGCGTCGTCGATGCCGAGACGCTCGCGGAGTACGTGATCGTCGGCGAACTGACACTGGATGGTCGGCTCGCGCCCTCGCCTGGGGTCCTGCTCGCCGCGCTCCATGCCGCCGAGACGGGCAAGGGCCTGATCTGCCCTGCCGCCCAAGGTCCGGAGGCTGCGTGGAGCGGATCAATCGAGGTGGTGGCCGCCCCCGATCTTCTCTCGCTAATTAATCATCTCAAGGGACATGGCCTACTTTCCGCACCCATTGCTGGCGACGTGATCGCGGCGGGCTCGGGCCCGGATCTGCGGCAGGTACGCGGGCAGGAGACGGCAAAGCGTGCGCTGGAGATTGCGGCGTCGGGCGGGCACAATTTGTTGATGGTCGGCCCGCCGGGTGCCGGCAAATCGCTGATGGCGTCCTGCCTTCCGGGCATACTTCCGCCGCTCGATGCCGCCGAGGCGCTCGAAGTCTCGATGGTGCAGTCGGTCGCCGGCACGCTGGAGGGTGGCCGCCTTACGCGCACCCGGCCGTTCCGGGCGCCGCATCATTCCGCCTCGATGGCGGCGCTGACCGGCGGCGGTCTCAAGGTGAAGCCAGGCGAGGTCAGCCTGGCGCATCTTGGCGTCCTGTTCCTCGACGAGCTTCCCGAGTTCCAGCGCGCCGTCCTCGATTCGCTGCGCCAGCCGCTCGAATCGGGCACGGTCAGCGTCGCGCGTGCCAATGCGCACGTCACATTCCCCGCGCGCGTCCAGTTGGTCGCGGCGATGAATCCGTGCCGCTGCGGCTATCTCGGGGATGCGAGCCTCGCCTGCGCCCGGGCACCGAAGTGCGCGGCGGACTATCAAGCAAAGGTCTCCGGCCCGCTGCTCGACCGGATCGATCTGCACGTCGAGGTTCAGGCGGTTAGTGCTGCGGACTTGATGCTGCCGGCTCCTGCTGAAGGCTCGGCGGAAGTCGCAGCGCGCGTCGCGTCAACACGCAACGTGCAGGCAGCGCGTTACGCCGATCACCCGATCCGGACCAATGCGGAAGCTGAGGGAGACGTTCTGGAGGCGCATTGCATGCCGGACGAGGCGGGCCGCGCGCTGCTGGCGCAGGCGGCGGAGGCGATGCGGCTGTCGGCGCGCGCCTATACCAGGATCTTGCGGGTCGCGCGGACGATCGCCGACATGGCGGGTGCGCAGGAGGTCGGGCGCATCCATATCGCCGAAGCGCTCAGCTATCGTCGGCAGCCGCCCCGCGCCTGACGCGCAGCGCGGCGATCAGCTCGCCAGCCGGCGCTCGTCGGTCGGCCCAGCGCCAGTGGCCAGCATCCGGCGCTCGGCCAGCAATCGGCGGGTGTTGGCCCCACTCATTGGCCGGCCATAGAGATAGCCCTGGCCACGCGCGCAGCCGATGGTGCGCACGCGTGCCTCGATCTCGGCGTCTTCGATGCCTTCCGCCGTCACCGGCAGATTCAGGCTCGTGCCAAGGCTGGCGATCGCGCCAACGATGGCCGCACTGTCGGGATTGTCCGCGATCGCCTGCACGAAGCTCTTGTCGATCTTGATCCGGTCGAACGGCAGGGCGCGCAGGTGCGCGAGGCTGGAATAGCCGGTGCCGAAATCATCCAGCGCGATGCGGATGCCCTGGTTCTTCAGGCTGCCCACGATCGTCTGCGCCAGCGACAGATTCTCGAATAGCGCGCTTTCGGTCACCTCGATCTCGAGCCGGTGCGCCAGGAATCCGGTCTCCAGCAGCAGCTTGATGATCTTCTGCGGCAGCCAGGCGTCGCGCAATTGATAAGGCGAGATGTTGACGGACAGCGTCAGCGCCGGGTCCCAATCGCGGGCCGCCAGGAAGGCCTGGCGCATCACCATCATCGACAGGTCGGCAATCAGGCCGCTCTGCTCCGCGATCGGGATGAAGCGGTCGGGCAGGATTGTCCCGTGCACGGGATGCTCCCAGCGCGCCAGCACCTCGAAGCCGCACAGCCGGCCGGTCTCCAGATCGATCTGCTGCTCGAAATAGGGCACGATATGACCAGACGGGATGGCGTGGCGCAGCCCCGTTTCCAGCTCGTTCCGGGCATGAAGCGCACGCGCCATGGCGGGATCGAACCAGGCGAGTCGGTTCCGCCCACCGTCCTTCGCCGCATACATGGCGATATCGGCGGCGCGCATCAGTGCGTCGATCGAACCACGCTCAACATCGGAACGCGCAATGCCGATCGAGGCCGAGACGTGAAGCTGCTGCCCGTCGATCTCGATCGGCAGGGCAAGCCGGCTGACGAGTTGTTCGGCGATTCGCTGTACCACCGATGGGTCACGCGGATCGAAGATGAATGCGCAGGCGAATTCGTCGCCGCCCAGCCGCGCGGTTAGCGCCCCGCTCGGCAGGATGCCGGTGATCTCGCTCGCCACCCGGGCGAGCAGCGCGTCGCCAGCGGAATGGCCGTGAAGATCGTTGACCGTCTTGAACCGGTCGAGGTCCAGCATCAGCAGCGCGACGGCGCGGCCGCGGCGGCCTGCGTCATGCAGCATGGTCGCGGCTTCTTCCACCAGGCTGCGGCGATTGAGGAAGCCGGTCAGCGGATCGCAGTTCGAGAGGACGCGCACACGCTCGGAGGCGGCGACGTGATCCCCCACAGTCTTCGCCAGCTGGCGATGCCGCCGCCAGCCGATCAGGATCAGCGCGACGTTCAGCAACAGGGCGATGACGATGGTGCGGTCGAGCTCCTCGGGGGAGCCGAAGGACTGGCGCAGAAGGGTGCTCGCCACCATTCCGGCGAGTATGACGAACAGCGCGACGGCCGCGGCAGTGACGATCCCTGCCGCGCTGCCGTTCCCGGCGCGTTTGTCAGCGGCGCGTCGCGCCTGCTCCACCATGCCGTTCGTCCTCCATAGCCGACACATTCTGGAGGCCATCGGTGTAGAAGGAGTTAACGGCCGTAAACTTGCCTTCCGCGGCATTCCCCGCTACTGGCCGCTCACGTTCCGTTGTTGAACGCTGAAGACAAGCGCCCATGTGGTGCACGCTGGCCGGCGAGGTTTCGCCCGCCGGCGCTTTTGCGTTTGGGGCCGGATGAAGGAGTTTTGACGCGATGTTCGACAGCCTGAGCGATCGTCTTGGTGGCGTGTTCGACCGTCTGCGCGGCCGCGGCGCGCTGACGGAGGCGGACGTGCGTCAGGCGATGCGCGAAGTCCGCGTCGCGCTGCTCGAGGCTGACGTTGCGCTGCCGGTCGCGCGCCAGTTCGTCGACGAGGCGACCGAGAAGGCGATCGGCCAGAACGTGCTTCGTTCGGTCACGCCTGGCCAGCAGGTGGTCAAGATCGTCAACGACGCCCTCGTTGCGATGCTCGGCGGCGACGATCCCCAAGCGGCCGAACTGAAGATCGATGTCACGCCTCCCGCGGTGGTGATGATGGTCGGCCTGCAGGGCTCGGGCAAGACCACCACGACCGCGAAGATCGCCAAGCGCCTGTCGGGCGGCCAGGGCGGCCGCGATCGCAAGAAGGTACTGATGGCGTCGCTCGACGTCAATCGCCCGGCTGCGCAGGAACAGCTCGCTACCCTCGGCCAGCAGATCGAAGTGCAGACGCTGCCGATCGTGCCGGGGCAGCAGCCGGTCGATATCGCCCGCCGCGCGCTTCAGGCGGCGAAGCTGCAGGGCTTCGATGTCCTGATGCTCGACACCGCCGGTCGTCTCCACGTCGACCAGGCGTTGATGGACGAAATGAAGGCGGTGGCCGAAATCGCCTCGCCGCAGGAAATCCTGCTCGTCGTCGATTCGCTGACCGGCCAGGACGCCGTCAACGTCGCGCAGAGCTTCTCGGCGCAGGTGCCGCTCACCGGCGTCGTGCTGACCCGGATGGACGGCGATGCGCGCGGCGGCGCGGCGCTGTCGATGCGCGCCGTCACGGGCAAGCCGATCAAGTTCGCCGGCGTCGGCGAAAAGATGGATGCGCTCGAGGCGTTCCATGCCGAGCGTGTCGCCGGCCGTATCCTCGGCATGGGTGACGTCGTCAGCCTCGTCGAGAAGGCGGCGGAGTCGATCCAGCAGGAAGACGCCGAGCGCATGGCGGCGAAGCTCGCCAAGGGCCAGTTCGACATGAACGACCTGCGCGGGCAGCTGGCGCAGATGCGGCGCATGGGCGGCCTTGGCGCGCTCGCCGGCATGATCCCGGGTATGAAGAAGGCGCAGGCGGCGATGGCTAACGGCGCGGTCGACGAGCGAATCCTGCTGCGCATGGACGCCATGATCACCTCCATGACGCCCAAGGAGCGTGTGAAGCCCGAACTGATCAACGCCAAGCGCAAGATCCGTATCGCCAAGGGCAGCGGCACGACCGTTCAGGACGTGAACAAGCTGCTGAAGATGCACCAGGAAATGTCCACTGCGATGAAGAAGATCCGCAAGATGGGCGGCATCAAGGGCATGCTCTCGATGCTGGGCAAGGGCGGTCCTGGCGGCGGCATGGCCGGGCTGGGCAACGCGCTCGGCGGGCCGGAGCTTGGCGACATGCTCGGCAAGGCCGGCGGCGGGCTTCCTGGCCTGCCGGGCATTGGCGGGGGCGGCGGAGCGCTCCCGCCCGGATTTCCGAAGTTCAAGAAGTAACGTTTTACCGATATCTAGAAGGAAGAGACTACAATGGCACTCAGCATTCGCCTGTCGCGTGGCGGCTCGAAGAAGCGTCCGTACTACCGCATCGTCGTCGCGGACGCCCGCAGCCCGCGCGACGGCAAGTTCATCGAGAAGATCGGCAACTACAACCCGCTGCTCGCCAAGGATGACGAGAAGCGCGTGGTGCTTGATGCCGAGCGTGCGAAGCACTGGCTGAGCAACGGCGCGCAGCCGACCGACCGCGTCGCCCGCTTCCTCGATCTCGCCGGCGTTCGCGAGCGTGCAGCCCGCAACAACCCGAAGAAGGCCGAGCCGGGCGAGAAGGCCAAGGAGCGCGCCGAGGAGCGTGCCGAGAAGCTGAAGGCAGCCGAGGAGGCTTCGCAGGCTGAGACCGAAGCAGTGATGGCGGCTGAAGTCGAAGCGGCAACCGAATAAGCATCCGATCGGATCATGGCGCGTTCCTTTGTTCGAAAGGAGCGTGCCATGACCAACGATCCCGATCCGCGGACTGCCGCCGATGACGATCAAGACCTCGCCAGCAACGAAGGCGTCTCGAGCACCGAGCCGGCCGAAGGCGGCGATGACACCCCCCCTGCCGAGGAAGGATCCCCCGGCGGGTGAGCCGCGCGTCGTGCTCGCCGCGATCACCGGCGCGCACGGCATCGGCGGGGAAGTGAAGCTGAAGCTCTTCGCTGAGGACGTGGCGGCCCATGCCTCGTTCAACGACGGGGCGCTGACGCTGAAGTCGCTCCGGGGCAACATCGCGCGCTTTGCCGAAGTGTCCGATCGCACCGCGGCCGAGGCGCTGCGCGGCACCGAGCTTTCGGTCCCGCGATCGGCCCTTCCTCCGCTGGAGGAGGGCGAATATTACCACGCCGACCTCATCGGCCTCCCCGCGGTGTCCACCGAGGGTGAGCCACTGGGCGAGGTGGTGGCCGTGGAGAATTTCGGCGCCAGCGATGTGGTCGAGATCGAGCGCCCGACCGGCAAGCGCTTCATGGTTCCGATGACCAAGCAAGCGGTGCCCGAGTGGGATGGCGAGAAACTCGTCATTGCTACGGCCTTCGCGGCGGAATAGCCGCCGCCCTTATTTCTATTCAGCGTCGCAGCGGGCGGCGCTCGCTCAGTTCATTGCGGATCGTCGTCGCGGCAACGCCCGCTTGGCCCATGGCGTGGCTGATCTGGTCCAACCCCCGCACCACGTCGCCCGCGGCATAGAGGCCGGGCAGGGTGGTGCGCTGGTGCTCGTCCGTCACGATGCACCCGTCGTCCGTTCCCCGCGCCCCGGCGGCCAGCGCCAGATCTGACCGCACCTTCGATCCCAACGCCGGATAAATGCTGTCGAACGCCACGCGCCCTTCCGCGGTATCGAGCGCGAGCCGTCCTTCCTCGATCGCATAACCGCCGCATGGCCCGTCGATCCGCGCGATGCCGGCCGCATCAAGCGCCGCGGCACATTCGTCGTCCAGCATATGTTCGGCATCCGGGGCGATCAGGGTCACGTCGCGCGAATACCCTCTGAGGAACAGCGCTTCGCGCATGCCATGCCCGCCAGTGCCGATCACGCCCACCTTCTTGTCGGTGACTTCATAGCCGTCGCAGATCGGGCAATAGCGCAGCAGGCCGTCGGCGAGCGCCCGGTGGTGCAGCGCATCGTCCATCTTCGGCCGGTTATTCACCACGCCCGTGGCGAGTAGCACGGTGCGCGCGTCGACCTGCATGTCGGAGGTGCGAATGATGAAATTTTCGCCGTCCGGCTCGATCGCGGTGACATCGGTGCGATGGGTGCGCACACCGAACGAGGCGGCCTGTTCGCTCATCCGCGCCAGCAACTCCTTGCCGCTGATCCCGCCCGGAAACCCCGCATGATTGTGCGTGCAAGGGATCAACGCGGCGCGGCTCGATCCATTGTCGAACAATGCGATGTCAAGGTGGAAGCGGGCGAGATAGATGGCGGCCGTCAGCCCCGCCGGGCCCCCGCCAATAATGACGCAGTCGTGCATGGCGTCCGGAGCGTTTCAAGCCGAAGGTGGTTCCCACTGGAAAGGGAGGCGCCGATGGGCTGGTTGATCGTGAGCGCGCTGGTGATCGCGGCGGTAACGGTGGGGGCCGCAAGGCTCGTCGTCGTCCGGGGCCTCGCAACGTCCACCCTCGGGCAGATCCTGCTTTCTGCCGCGTCGGTACCGATCGTCACGGCGGTCATCGCGGCACTGCTGATCGCGCTGCAATTCGCGCAGCGCGCGCCGGACGCGCATCGCGGCAGCTTCGGCATGGTGATCTTCTCGATCGTCATGTTCTGGTTCTACGGGCTGATGGCGAGCGTGCTGATCGGCCTCCCCACCGCCGTCGTCGCGGTGCGCGCGTTCCAGCGCGGTTGACGGGCAGGCGCCGCAAAGTATCGCTTCCGCCACTGGATTTGGGGGACGATCATGATCCGCGCTCTATCTGCCGCCCTGTTGCTCGCCGCTCCAGCGGCCGCCGTTGCTCAGCAGCAGGCGGCGCCGAACGCACCGATGCCGGCGCCCGACCAGCTCGACATCGCTGCAATGGAGCCGCAACTCACCGGCTATTTCGACGCTTGGATGAGGAACGCGCACGTCCCCGGCCTCGTCTATGGCGTGTTGAAGGATGGCAAGCTGGTGCTCGTGCGCGGTCTGGGCGTGCAGGACGTAACGACAAAGCAGCCGGTCACGCCCGACAGCCTGTTCCGCATCGCCTCCATGTCCAAGGCCTTCACCGCTCTCGCCATCCTGAAGCTGCGCGACGAGGATCGCCTGTCGCTCGACGCCCCGGCGGAGCGCTACGTTCCCGAAATGCGTGGCTGGAAGTACCCCAGCGCGGACAGTCGTCGCATCCGTGTCGAGGATCTGCTTCACCACACCGCCGGCTTCGTCGAGGACAATCCCTGGGGCGATCGTCAGCAACCCTTGTCGGAGGCCGCGTTCACCGCCCTGCTGAAGGCGGGCGTGCCGCTCGCGCAGGCGCCCGGGCTCAAGATGGAATATTCCAACCTCGGCTATGCACTGCTCGGCCGGATCATCAGCAACGTTTCCGGCCAGCGCTACCAGGATTACATCCGCACCAACATCATGGCGCCGCTCGGCATGGAGTCGACCGGCTATGACGTGCTGAACGGCCCGCAGGACAAGCGCGCCTTGGGTTATCGCTGGCAGGATGATGCCTGGGTGCGGGAGCCGGACATGGCCGACGGCACGTTTGGCGCGATGGGCGGCGTGCAGACGAGCGCCAATGATTACTGGCGCTGGGTCTCGTTCCTGCTGTCAGGCTGGCCGGCGCGCGACGATCCCGATCAGGGCCCGGTGAAGCGCGCCACGGTGCGCGAGATCGTCGAGGGCCTGAACTTCGTGAACACGGCCGAGCGCGCTGGACCGTCCGGCAAGCAGTGCCGCGTGTCGAGCGCCTACGGCATGGGCTGGCAGGTCGTGAACGATTGCGATGTCGGGCGGATCGTCACTCACTCCGGCGGCTACCCGGGCTATGGCTCAATCGTGATGATGCTGCCGGACGCCGGCGTCGGCGTCTTCGCCTTTGCGAACCGCACCTATGCGGGGCCTAGCCTACCGGTGATGCAGGCGCTCTATGCCCTGCGCAGTGCCGGGCTGGCGGATCGAACCGTGCCGGTCTCGCCCGATCTTGCTCGCGCCTATGACATCATGCGCGAGGTGTGGCGCACTGGCGATCCGGCGCGCGCGCCGCTCGCTAACAATGTCGTGCCCGATCGCGATCTCGCGCGTCGGCGCAAGGATGTTGCCGATCTCAAGAAGAAGGTCGGCGCCTGCCGGACGGACGCCGCGATCGCGCCGATTTCTGCCATGGAGGGCGCCTTCATTTGGCAGTGCGCGAACGGCAAGGTCGCTGGCCGCGTGCAGCGTGCACCGACGCCGGCGTTGAGTCTTCAGGTATTGAGCTTTACCGCCGCGCCGTGACTTTCCATGCCACCGTCCTGACGCTGTATCCCGAGATGTTTCCCGGGCCGCTCGGCTTTGCCATTGCCGGCCGGGCCTTGGCAGAGGGGCGATGGTCGCTCGACGCCGTCAACATCCGGGATTTCGCCACTGACCGCCATCGTACGGTGGACGATACGCCGGCAGGCGGCGGCGCGGGCATGGTGCTTCGCGTCGACATCCTCGCCGCTGCGGTGGACGCGCAGGGGCAGGGGCGGCCGGTGCTGGCGATGACGCCGCGCGGCAAGCCGCTGACGCAGGCCCGCGTTCGGGGATTGGCGGCGGGTTCCGGAGCCGTCGTCCTGTGCGGCCGGTTCGAGGGGTTCGACGAGCGGTTGTTCGAGGGCCGCGACATTGAGGAAGTGTCGATCGGCGACTATGTCCTCTCCGGCGGCGAGACGGCTGCGCTGGTGCTGCTGGATGCTTGCGTTCGGCTGCTTCCCGGCGTAATGGGCGCCGCTTCAAGTGGGGTCGAGGAAAGCCACGAAAGCGGCCTGCTCGAATATCCGCATTATACCCGACCTGTTGAATGGGAAGGGCGCACGATCCCCGAAGTGCTGCGATCGGGGGATCATGCGAAGATCGCCGCCTGGCGTCAGCGCCGGGCGGAGGAAGATACACGGCTACGGCGGCCGGACCTGTGGGAGCGCCACGTCGGCGCTCGGGTCAACCGCCCTCTGGCGCGCGGCGATGAACGGGAATGAGTTGAGATGAACCTGATCCAGCAGCTCGAGGCCGAGCAGATCGCGAAGCTGACCGCGAACAAGAAGATCCCCGAATTCCGCCCCGGCGATACGCTGAAGGTCGGCGTGAAGGTGGTCGAAGGTGAGCGTACCCGCGTCCAGAACTACGAAGGCGTGTGCATCGCGCGTTCGAACAAGGGCATGGGCTCGTCGTTCACCGTCCGCAAGATTTCCTTCGGTGAGGGCGTGGAGCGAGTGTTCCCGCTGTATTCGCCGAACATCGATTCGATCGAGGTGGTCCGCAAGGGCGCCGTGCGTCGTGCGAAGCTGTACTATCTGCGTGGTCGTACCGGTAAGTCGGCGCGTATCGCCGAGCGCCGCGACAACCGCCCGGCGAAGACCGAAGCCGCCGAGTAATCGGTCGGAACCGCAAGGGTTTCAGGAAAGGCGTCGGCGGGAAACCGCCGGCGCCTTTCGCTTGTCTGTCGCGCGCGTGATGGACGATCCGTGCCCTTCTAGGTCAGCGCGTCACCCTTGACGATCTCGACGATCCGATCGCCCAGTTCCACGCGCTGCGCACCCGGCTGGTCGAAGCCGATGCACGCGCCGCGCCGGAACAGCCGCACGCCAAGCCCCGTGGACAGCCCTATCAATGGCCGCCCCACATCCTCCGCGGTTGCATCCCGCTCGCGCAGCGCCACCCGGCCATGGGTCGCGGCAAGATCGTTCAGATAGTCGGCCACGTGCGGCCCATCGGTCGATCCGGCCAGCAACAGCCCGGCAAAGCTCGCCGGGTTGATCACCACGTCGGCGCCCGCCTGCCGCGCCAGTGCTTCGTTGTCGTCCGATCGGATCACCGCGCTGATCCGCACGTCCTTGGAAAGGCGCCGCGCCGTCAGGACGATCAGGATCGTTGTGTCATCCCGGCCAGCGGAGACCATCAGGGTCGATGCACGCTCAATTCGCGCCGCTTCGAGCGTTTTGTCGCGCGTTGCATCGCCATCCAGCACCACTGCGCCACATTGCTCCGCATGCTCGAGCGCTTCCGTGCCACGGTCGACCACCACGATCGTTGCCGGATCGGTGCCGCGCCGGATCAGCTCGCGCAGCGCTTCGGTGCCGCTGGTGCCATAGCCGGCGATCACGACATGGCCGGTCAGCTGTCGCTGGATCACTGACATCCGCCACCGCTGCCACGTGCGCTTGAGCAGGAAGTCATAAGCGGTCCCCAGGAAGATCAGCCACACAAACAACCGGATCGGCGTGACGATGAAGGTGTCGAACATGCGCGCGCTGTCCGTCACCGGCACGATGTCACCATAACCCACCGTCGTGACGGTGATCATGGTGAAATACAGCACGTCCTTGAAGCTGATATGGCCATCGATATTGTCGCGCAGCCCCTCGCGGTCGAGCCAGTGGCCGCCCAGCGCGATGCTGACGAGCGCGAAGGCCAGCGCCACGCGCAACGCCAGGCTGGCCCAGTCCGGCAGGCTGCTGCGGCGGCGCAGGTGCAGATCCTTGTTCGGTCGAAGGCGGCGCAGCATCGCGCCACCTAAGCGCCTGTTGTATCGGAAGTCACGCACGCGTCTTGCCGCTCCTCCCTCCGGGCCGAGGATGGAGCGCTGACCTTTGCGCTCCGCGGCGCGCGCCGCTAACCGGATCGTTCAATCAGCCGGGAAGAGTGAATGCGCATATGGATGGCGGCGATCGGGGCGGGTCTGGCGATCTGGTCGGCAACGGCAATGGCTGAGCCCTCGCCGGCGCCGGCGAAGCTTACGCTGCAACGCGTCTTCGCCAGCCCGGATCTCGCCGGCGATCAGCCGCAGGCGCTCCGCCTGTCGCCTGATGGCACGCTATTGACGTCGGTCCGCCCGCGCGAGGACGAGCGCAATCGCTTCGATCTGTGGGCGATGGACACGCGCACCGGCACGTGGCGGATGCTGGTCGATTCCAAGAAGATCGGCAGCGGCGCCGAGCTTTCCGAAGCCGAGAAGATGCAGCGCGAACGTGATCGCTCCAAGACGGGCAAGACCGGCATCCTCGATTATGATTGGTCGCCGGACGGCAAGTCGATCCTGGTGCCGATCGACGGCGAGCTGTTCGTCGCTTCGCTCGATGGCTCGGTGCGCAAGCTCGAAGGCACCAAGGGCGCGCTCAATCCGGTGATTTCGCCGCGCGGTGGCCATGTCAGCTTCGTGCGGGATCAGAATCTGTGGGTCGGCACCGCCGACGGCCCGGCGCAGGCGATCACGCGCGAGGGCGGTGGCACAATTCATTTCGGCGAGGCGGAGTTCGTCGCGCAGGAGGAAATGGGCCGCCGCACCGGCTATTGGTGGTCGCCCGATGACAAGAGGATCGCGGTCGAGCGCTTCGACGAGGCGCCGGTGCGCACCTTCACCCGCGCCGCGATCGGCGCCAGCGGTACCAGCATTTATCAGCAGCGCTATCCCGCCGCCGGCACGCCCAATGTGCTGGTCGATCTCTTCATCATGAACCCGGACGGTTCGGGCCAGGTGAAGGTCGATCTCGGGCCTGATCCCGACATCTATCTCGCGCGCGTCGACTGGACACCGGACGGCTCGGCGCTGCTGGTCCAGCGCCAGTCGCGTGATCAGCGCACGCTCGACATGCTTGTCGTCGATCCGGCCACCGGCGCATCCAGGGTGATGTTCACCGAGCGCGCCGGCGAAAAGAGCTGGATCAACCTCACCGACGCCTATCGCCCGCTGAAGGACGGCAGCCTGATCTGGCGCTCCGAACGCGACGGCTACGGCCATCTTTATCGCTGGCAGGCGGGCAAGTGGACCCAGCTGACGAAGGGCGACTGGTCGGTTGAATCGCTCGTCGCGGTGCACGAGCAGGCGGGGCGGCTGTTCTTCACCGGCAACCGTGACGGCGTGCTGGAGCGCCACCTCTATTCGGTCGATCTCGCCCGGCCAGGCGACGTCACGCGGCTGACGGAGCCGGGCTGGTGGCACGCCAGCGCCGCGGCAGACGGGCAGGGGTCGCGCTTCATCGTGTCGCGCTCCAACCCCGCCCAGCCCCGGCAGGTCTATCTCGCGGATGCGACCGGCAAGCGGATTGCCTGGGTAAACGAGAATGCCGTGTCCGGCGCGCACCCATATGCGCCGTATCGCGCCGCGCATCGCCCCACCCAGTTCGGCACCATCAAGGCCGCGGACGGCACGACGCTGCACTGGGAGATGATCACGCCGCCGTTGCAGAAGGGGCGACGCTATCCGGTGTTCTTCATGCACTACGGCGGTCCGCACAGCCAGGAAGTGGCGCGCGACTGGCCGGGCAACATGCCGCTGCGGCAGTTCCTGGTGCAGCAGGGCTGGATCGTCTTCCAGATCGACAACCGCGGCTCCGCCAACCGCGGGAAGGCGTTCGAGGATGCGATCTGGCACGCCATGGGCTCGGTCGAGGTGGAGGACCAGCTTGCCGGCGCCGCCTATCTGAAGACGCTGCCGTTCGTCGATCCGGACGCCATCGCTACCTACGGCTGGTCCTACGGCGGCTATATGACGCTGAAGATGCTGCAGGCCCATCCGGGCGTCTTTGCGGCCGGTATTTCCGGCGCGCCGGTTACTGACTGGGCGCTTTACGACACGCATTACACCGAACGCTACATGGGCGATCCGACGCGTGATGCGGCCGCTTATGCCGCCTCCAGCGCACTGCCGGACGCCGCAAAGACCAGCGATCCGCTGCTCCTCATGCACGGCATGGCGGATGACAATGTGTTCCTCGACAATGCGACCGCCTTCGCCGCCCGGATGCAGGCGGCGAACAAGCCGTTCGAGATGATGCTATACCCGGGCAAGGCCCATGGCGCGGTCCGCGACATCCATCCCTGGACGACGATCCTCGATTTCCTCGACCGGCACGTGAAGAAGCCAGCCGCGAAGTGAGGGGCGGACGAAAGTAAAGCTTGCTGGCACGCCCCGCACCGGGGCGGTATGGCCCGCGCGATCGGATGAAGGACGAAGTGAGATGGGTTACCGGGTAGTGGTCGCAGGCGCGACGGGCAATGTCGGTCGCGAGATGGTCAACATCCTCGCCGAGCGGGAGTTTCCCGCCGACGAGATCGCGCTCCTCGCCTCGTCGCGCTCCGTTGGCGAACAGCTCGAATATGGCGACACGGGCCGGATGCTGAAGGTCCAGAACATCGAGCATTTCGATCCCACCGGTTGGGATTTCGCGCTGTTCGCGATCGGCAGTGAGGCGACCAAGGTCTATGCGCCGAAGTTCGCCGCCGCCGGCTGCACCGTGATCGACAATTCGTCGCTCTACCGCATGGATCCGGACGTGCCGCTGATCGTGCCGGAAGTGAACGCCGATGCGATCGACGGCTATCGCAAGAAGAACATCATCGCGAACCCGAATTGCTCGACGGCGCAGATGGTGGTCGCGCTGAAGCCGCTGCACGATGCCGCCACGATCAAGCGCGTCGTCGTCTCCACCTATCAATCGGTGTCCGGTGCCGGCAAGGACGGCATGGACGAGTTGTTCCAACAAAGCCGCAACATCTTCGTCGGGGACCCTGCCGAGCCCAAGAAGTTCACCAAGCAGATCGCCTTCAATGTCATCCCGCATATCGACAGCTTCCTGGAAGACGGTTCGACCAAGGAAGAATGGAAGATGGTGGTCGAGACGAAGAAGATCCTCGATCCAAAGGTGAAGGTTACCGCCACTTGCGTGCGCGTGCCCGTGTTCGTCGGCCATTCCGAAGCGATCAACATCGAGTTCGAGAATGAGCTGTCGGCCGAGGACGCGCAGAAGATCCTGCGCGAGGCGCCGGGCATCATGCTGGTCGATAAGCGTGAGGACGGCGGTTATGTCACGCCGATCGAATGCGTCGGCGAATTCGCGACCTATATCAGCCGCGTGCGCGACGATCCCACCGTCGACAACGGCATCGCGCTCTGGTGCGTCAGCGACAACCTTCGCAAGGGTGCCGCGCTGAACGCGGTGCAGATCGCCGAGCTGCTCGGCCGGCGCCACCTCAAGAAGGCGGCGTGACGATCACCGGCGGCTGCCGTTGCGGCGCCTGCCGCTACGAGCTGGCGCTTGATGCGCTGCCGCCAGTCTATGCCTGTCACTGCCACATTTGCCAGCGCGCCTCCGGCAGCGCGTTCAGCGTCCAGGCGCTGGTCCGCGAGGAATTGCTGACCGTCTCGGGCCCGGTCGTGATCCACCAGATCACGACTGAGGACCGCACCTCGACCAGCGTTTCTGCGGCACCTGCCACGCGCGCATCTACAATACGAACACGCGGCGGCCGGGGATCGCGGTGGTGCGCGCCGGCACCTTCGACCGCTCCGAGGAACTGGACTGCCGCGCCCACATCTTCACCGCTTATCGCCAGCGCTGGGTAACGCTGCCAGATAATGTGCCGCAATGGGGTGAGGCCGCACCGCTTGACGACCTCGCGGCGGCGCTTCAGCGATAGGCGAACCGCCTACTCACTGTGCACCACCTCCACCTTGCCCTTGGGCTTCTGGAGCAGCAGCACCAGCGGCACCGCGGCGAACGAGATCCAGCTCATCAGGTAGAAATCGTCGAGATAGGCGATCATCGCCGCTTGCTTGTTGACCATGCCATCTGCCATCGACATCGCCGCGTCGGACAGCGTGCCGAGCTGCGCCAGCATGCCAAGATCAAACCCCGCCATCACGTTGCGCGTCACATGCTGTGACAAGTCCGCATGGCTCGTCTGAATGTTGCGCGCGAGCAGCACCGTCACCATCGAGATGCCGGCCGACTGGCCGATCGAGCGGAACAGGTTGAGCAGGCTCGCGCCGTCGGTGCGATAGCGATTGTCGAGCGTCGCGAAGGCTAAGGCGTTCAGCGGCATGAAGACGAGCCCCATGCCAAGCCCCTGTACGAACCCAGCCGTGATTACCGGCCAGAAGTCCATCTCCAGCGAATAGCCCGCCATCTGGCGCAGCGAGACGGCAAAGATCACCAGCCCCGTCATGATCACCAGCCGCGTGTCGACCCGACCCATCAACTGCCCGGCGAGCCACATCGTCGCCAGCACGCCGACGCCACGCGGCGCCATCATCACGCCCGTATCGATCACCGGATAGCCAAACAGGTTCTGCAGCATCGGCGGCAGCAGGGCCATTGGCGCCATGGTCGAAATGCCCACCACCAGCATGAAGAACAGGCCGGTGACGAGGTTGCGGTTGGCGAAGATCGCCCGGTCGAACAGCGGGTTCTTGGCCGTCATGAAGTGGATAATCGCCATCCAGGTGAAGGCGAGCGCCAGCAGGCCCTCGATGATCACTTCCCAGCTTTCGAACCAATCCTCGCTCTGGCCACGGTCAAGCATCAACTGGAACGAGGCCACCGCGACGCCGAGGTAGACGAAGCCCGCAAGATCGAACGATCGCGTCGCCTTCGGTCGGCTGGGCAGCAGGAACCACAGGATCGCAAAGGTCGCCAGGCCGACGGGCACGTTGACGTAGAACACCCAGCGCCAGTTGTAGCTCTCGGTCAGCCAGCCGCCCAGCACCGGCCCCATGATCGGGCCCACCATCACGCCCATGCCCCATACCCCCATCGCCTTGGCGGCGCGCTCAGGCGGGTTGATGTCCAGCATCGAGGTTTGCGACAGCGGGTTGATGAAGGCCGCGAACACACCCTGGAAGACGCGGAATATCACCATCTCCTCCAGGCTGGTGGCGATGCCGCACAGCATGGATGCGATGATGAAGCCCCCCACCGCGATCAGGAACAGGTTGCGGCTGCCGAACCGGTCGGAAAGCCAGCCCGTCGCGGGCAGGGCGATCGCGGTCGCGACGATATAGCTCGTCAGCACCCAGGTGACGGTGTCCACCGTCGCGCCAAGGCTGGTCTGCATGTGCGGCAATGCGACATTGGCGATCGTGGTGTCGAGGATCTGCATGATCATCGCACCCATGATGCCAACCGTCAGCAGCGCGCGGTTGTTGGTATGAAGCAGCGGCTTGCCCGGCGCCGGCGCGGCGGGCGCCTGGGAGGCGGGTGGCCGCCCGGGCAGGGCGCGCGATGCCACCTCAGCGCGCCCCCGTGTCGATCTTCACGTCAGTCGACAGCCCGGCGATCATCGCGCGCGGCGGCTTGCCGTCGATCGCGATCCGCACCGGCACGCGCTGCGTCACCTTCACCCAGTTGCCGTTGGCATTCTGTGCCGGCAGCACGGAGAATTCGCTGCCGGTGCCGGCCCCGATCGACTGCACATGGCCCGTCACCTTCAGCCCCGGATAGGCATCGAACGACAACTCTGCCGGCTGGCCGACGCGCATGTGGTCAAGGTCGGTCTCCTTGAAGTTCGCTTCCACCCACGCGGCGTCGCTGACCACCAGGCTCAGCGCCGGGACGCCGGACGGCGTGATGTTGCCAACCTGAAGCCGGCTCGTCTGGCTGACGACGCCGTCCTTGGGTGCGCGCACGGTGGTCCGTTCCAGGTTCATGGCTGCCTGTTCGCGCTTCGCCATCGCCACCTGGATCTGCGCCGGCATGCCCGATCCGCCACCCGATCCGATCTGCTGGCGTGCGCGTGCGGCCGCAGCCTGCGCCGTGGCGATCTTCGCCCGCGCCGCGGCAACGTCCTGCACCGCTGCGTCGAGGCTGGCGCGCGTCGTGAAGCCGCGCTTCATCAGCGCGTCCTGCCGCTCGTACGTCGCCTGTGCCAGCGTCAGCTCGGCGCGCGCACTCTCGATATCGGCGGCGGCGCTTCCGGTATCGGTGGCCATGGTTGCAACCTGAACGCGCGCCGCGGCAAGGTCAGCGTCGGCCTGTGCAAGGGCGATGCGGTAGGGTTCGGGGTCGATGCGGAACAATACGTCGCCCGCCTTCACCCGCTGGTTCTCGCGTACGTTCACCGCCACGATCCGGCCCGACACGTCCGGGCTGACCGATATCACGTCCTGCCGGACATAGGCGTTGTCGGTGGAGATGAACCGGCCCGACGTCAGGTAGAAATAGGCGCCCAGCGCCGCGATCAGCAGCGGCACGCCGAACAGCAGCAGCATCCGGCCCCAGCGCTTCTGGCGCGGCGCTTCTGCCGGCACATCCGGCGTCAAATCGATTTCGCTGTCGGCGACGAAGTCGCGCTTGGGATCGGCATCAGCCACGCGCCGCCTCCTCGGGAACTTGGGATTGTGCCGCCGCATCCGGCGCGGGATCGATAAGGTTCTGCCGGATCCGGTTCAGCGTCCCGGTCACCGCCTCAAGCTGCTCGGGCGGCACGCCGCGCAGCGCCTGCGCCATCAGGTCGGCCGCGGTGCAATGCAGCTCCTCGATGATTGGATGAGCCTTGTCGGTCAGGAACAGCTGCCATGCGCGGCGATCGTTCGGATCGCGCCGACGCTCCACCAGTCCGGCATCCTCCATCCGATCGATCATGCGACACAATGTGATCGGCTCGACTTCCAGCAGGTCCGCGAGGCCGCCCTGATTGATCCCGGCGTGCCGGCTGATCCCCAGCAACGCCTTCCACTGCGCACGAGTCGCGCCATGCTGCCGCGCCCGCTCGTCGAAACGCCGCCGCACGAGGCGTGCGGTATCACTGAGCAGGAACCCGAAACTATCTGCCATACTGCACGTATAGTAAGCATGCTTATATAATGGAAGGTCTGCCCCACTGCTCGATGCAACTTCTCCGCTTGGAGCAGCCGGCGGTCTGGAGCGTTCCGCCGCTTGAACTGTTGGACAAGGAGCCGCGGGGATGACGAGGATGACGGGCGGCTGCCAGTGCGGCCGTGTGCGCTATTCGGCGGAGGTCGAGAGCGACGAGGCATATCTCTGCCATTGCCGCATGTGCCAGCGCGCGACCGGCGGCGTCTCGATCGCCTTCGTCAACGTTCCGGTGGCCGGCGTCGAGTGGCAATCCGGCCCTGACTGGTATCAGTCGTCCCCGATCGCGCACCGGCCGTTCTGCTCCACCTGCGGCACCCCGCTCGGCTTCGCCTTCCTGGAGAACGGCGAGAACATCGATCTCACCGTCGGCAGCTTCGACGATCCTTCGCGCTTCCGCCCCGCGCATCATTACGCGGTCGAGAGCATGCACGAGGCGTGGATCGACACCCGCGACTTGCCACGGATGCGCAGTGAGGAGAATGAGAGCGTCAACCAACGCTGGATCGAGGCCTGTGGCAAAATACCCGACTGAGGCGCATCACTTCACCAGCTTCGATGGCACGCGGCTGGCCTGGCACGAACTGGGGGAGGGTCGCCCGATCGTCCTGATCCACGGCTATTTCTCGGACGCCCAGACGAACTGGGTGCGCTACGGCCATGCCGCCACGATTGCCGCCAAGGGTTACCGAGTGATCATGCCGGATCTGCGCGCACACGGAGAAGGCGACAAGCCGCACGATCCCGCCGCCTATCCGCCGGACGCGCTGACGAAGGACGGGCACGCCCTGATCGCGCACCTCAGCCTCACCGATTACGATCTTGGCGGCTATTCGCTCGGCGCGCGCACCACGTCACGCATGCTGGCCACCGGCGCCACGCCACGGCGCGTGATCTTTTCCGGCATGGGGCTGGAGGGGCTGACCAGCGCCGAACGTCGTGCCGATCACTTCCGCAACATCCTCACCAACCTCGGGAAGCATGAACGCGGCAGCCCGGCCTGGCTCGCAGAGGCATTTCTCAAGACCACTGGGGGCGATCCCGTCGCGCTTCTCCGCGTGATCGACACCTTCGTCTCGACGCCGCAGGATGTGGTCGCAGGCTTCACCCAGCCGACGTTGGTGGTGAACGGGGTCGAGGATTTCGACAACGGCTCTGCCGCGGATCTGGCGCGCCTGTTGCCGGATGCGCGCCTTGTCGAGATCCCCGGTGGCCATATGAGCGCGGTCACGAAGCCCGAACTGGGGCAGGCAATTGCGGAGTTCCTCGCCGCTTGACCGCACGTCCCGGTGGTTCCAGTTGTAACGAGATACGAAACACCGAGGACCCTTCATGACCCGCCCCCTGATTTCGCTCGCCGCTTTGGCGGCGGCCTTGGTCGTGCATCCCGCCGCCGCTCAGCAGGCCGCGCCGGCCACCGCACCAGCCGGCTCGCCGACCGTTGCGCAGGCCGATGCATTCGTTGCCGCGGCCGAGAAAGAACTTGCCGACGCAAGCGTCGATGGTGCGCGGATCGCCTGGGTCAACGCCACCTATATCACCGAGGACACCGACGCGCTCGCCGCAAAGTCGGGCGGTGAACTGACCGAGATGTCGGTGCGCCTCGCCAACGAGGCCGCAAAGTACCGCTCGCTCCCCGGCCTCTCCTACGACACCAAGCGCAAGCTCAACATCCTGGCGAGCGGCCTGACGCTGCCGGCGCCGATGCGCCCGGGCGCAGCGGAGGAACTGTCGACGCTCACGACGAAGATGTCGTCGTTCTACGGCAAGGGGCGCGGTACGCTGGACGGCAAGCCGATCAACGGCTCCGACATCGAGGCGGCCATGGGCGAGAGCCGCGATCCTGCCAAGCTGAAGGAAATGTGGGTCAGCTGGCACGACAGTGTCGGCGCGCCGATGCGCAGCGACTATGCCAAGATGACCGCGCTCGCCAACGAAGGGTCGGTCGAGCTCGGTTTCAAGGATACCGGCGCGCTCTGGCGGTCCAGCTATGACATGACGCCCGATCAGTTCGCCGCCCTGACGGACAAGCTCTGGAGCGAGGTGGAGCCGCTTTACAAGGCGCTGCACACCTATGTCCGCGCGAAGCTGAACGAGAAATATGGCGATGCGGTACAGTCGAAGACCGGCCCGATCCGCGCCGATCTCCTCGGCAACATGTGGGCACAGGAATGGGGCAACATCTATGACGTCGTCGCTCCCCCGGGCGCCGGCGACCTTGGCTATGACATCGGCGAGCTGCTGAAGGCCAAGCAGTACGATCCGGTTAAGATGGTGAAGACCGGCGAGGGCTTCTATTCCTCGCTCGGCTTTGCGCCCTTGCCTGAAACGTTCTGGCAGCGCTCGCAGATCGTGAAGCCGCTGGATCGCGAAGTGATCTGCCATGCCAGCGCGTGGGACGTCGACAATGTCGACGATCTGCGCATTAAGATGTGCACCAAGGTGAACTCGGATGATTTCATCACCATCCACCATGAACTTGGCCACAATTACTACCAGCGCGCCTACAATCAGCAGCCGTATCTCTACAAGAACGGCGCGAACGACGGCTTCCATGAAGCGATCGGGGACTTCGTCGCGCTGTCGATCACGCCCGATTACCTCGTGAAGATCAACCTGCTCGATCAGGCGAAGGTGCCCTCGCCGGACAAGGACATCGGCCTCCTGCTCCGCCAGGCGATGGACAAGGTCGCTTTCCTGCCGTTCGGCCTGCTGGTCGACAAATACCGCTGGCAGCTGTTCTCGGGCGAAATCCCCGCGGGCCAGATGCAGGGGGGCTGGGACAAGCTTCGGCTGCAGTATCAGGGCATCGTCCCGCCGGTCGCCCGTGACGAGACGAAGTTCGATCCCGGCGCAAAGTATCACGTGCCCGCCGCCGTGCCGTACACGCGCTATTTCCTCGCGCGGATCCTGCAGTTCCAGTTCTACGAGGCGGCCTGCCGCCAGGCGGGCTGGAAGGGGCCGCTCCATCGCTGCTCCTTCTTCGGCGACAAGGCCGTCGGCGCGAAGCTCGATGCGATGATGAAGATGGGGCAGTCGAAGCCGTGGCCGGACGCGCTGCAGGCGTTCACCGGTACGCGTGAAATGTCGGGCAAGCCGATGCTCGCCTATTTCGCGCCGCTGAAGAAGTGGCTCGACCAGCAGAACAAGGGCAAGCCGAGCGGCTGGTAATCCGACGCCCCGGGGCACCAGCCCCGGGGGCTTTAGGTTAGCTGCTCCCCCGGCCGGGGGAGCAGCAATCCGTCATTCCGGGATCACATTCTCGTCAGCGATCCCGGCCTCGAAGGATGCGGTGGCATCCTTGCCGTCCGGCATGTGCGCATGGCCGTGGTTCGGCGTTGCTGCGGCGGCCGCAGGCTCCTTGGCCGCCTCCGCTTCCTTCCCGTCAGCGCCTTTCTTGGGCGTCGAACCGCGCAGCGACAGCAGCGCGGCGGTCGCCGCCGCGCCGACCGCGGCCAGCCCACCAGCGATCGCGGCCTTGTTGCGCCAGCCGGCATCCTTCTTCGCCGGCTCGACGGCAGCGGCAGGCTTGGTGCGCCGCGGCTGCGGGGTCGCCCGCTTGCTGGAACGCGGCTTGGGCGGCACCTTCGTCGTTGCCTTGGTCGTCGCCGCGCCGCCGCTGGCGGCGCTTGCCGCCGCGGTCTTGCGGGCGCGCTTGGGGGCAGCAGGCTTGTCGGTCGCGGTAGCCGCCGGCTTCTTCGGCGCAGCGGCCTTGCGCGGCGCGCGGCGCGCCGGTGGCTTGGGCGATGCGGCGGGCGGCGTGTCGTCGTTCTCGGCCATGATCTGCTCCCCTTTGTCGAATGGATCGCGAACTAACGTCTCGACTGGCCGAAACGTTTCCTCGACGCAACGGGAGCCGCCCGCCGGCGCTGCTCAGCGGAACGGCGGCTCGTTGAACGCGCGCAGCTTGCGGCTGTGCAGCTTCTGCCCTTCGCGACGAAGCTCCTCGCACGTCTCGATCCCGATCCGCATGTGCTCGGAAATCGCACGCTCGTAGAAGCGGTTCGCCTGGCCAGGCAGCTTGAGCTCGCCGTGCAGCGGCTTGTCGGAAACGCACAGCAGCGTCCCGTAGGGCACACGGAAGCGGAAGCCCTGCGCTGCGATCGTCGCCGATTCCATGTCGATGCCCACCGCGCGGCTCAGCGAGAAGCGCAACGCCGAGCGCGAATAGCGCAGTTCCCAGTTGCGATCGTCGGTGGTCACGATCGTGCCCGTGCGCAGCCGGCGCTTCAGCTCCTCGCCCGATTGGCCGCTCACCGTCTCGGCCCCGCGCGCCAGCGCCTGCTGCACCTCGGCGATCGCCGGCACCGGAATTTCCGGCGGCAGCATGTCGTCCAGCACATGGTCGTCGCGCAGATAGGCGTGGGCGAGCACATAGTCGCCGATCCGCTGCGACGGGCGAAGTCCGCCGCAATGGCCGATCATCATCCAGGCATCCGGACGGGTAACGGCAAGGTGATCGGTGATCGTCTTCGCGTTTGACGGCCCGACGCCGATATTCACCAGCGTGATGCCGGTGCGATCCGGCGCCATCAGGTGATAGGCCGGCATCTGCAGTCGCCGCCACGCCGTGTCGTCCAGCATCGCGGGATCATCACCCGGCTTGAACAGCACGCCGCCCGGCCCGGACAAAGCGGTGAAGCGACTTCCTTCCGCCCCCACCTGCGCCGCCGCCCAACGGACGAACTCGTCGACATAGCGGTGATAGTTGGTGAACAGCACGTAACGCTGCACATGCTCCGGCGGCGTGCCGGTATAATGCCGCAGCCGCGCCAGGCTGAAATCGGTGCGCAGGCCATCGAACAGTGCGAGCGGCCGCGTGCCGTCGATCGACGCCCACAGGCCGTCGGCGATCTCGTCGCCGATATGCGCCAGCTCGGTCGCCGGGAAGTGCCGCGTCAGTTCCGCCGCAGAAACCTCGTCGAGGCTCAGCGCGTGGCCGGCATCGATCACATAAGGGAAGGGAATCTCGGTTGCGCCCGGCACCGCGGAAACGGTGACGTCATAATCCTCCATCAGCAGCGTCAGCTGCTCGACGAGATAGTCCGCGAACAGCCCCGGCTTGGTGACGGAGATGCGGTATTCGCCCTCGGTGACGAGCCGGCCGTAGGAGCGCAGCGGGGCAGGGCGATCCATGCCGCCGCGGAAGCTCAGCCGGATCTCCGGGTAAGCGAACGATCCGTCCCGCCGCGACTCGGGCGATGGCGGGGTGCCGGTTCTGATATAGGTGTCGAGGGCCGCTTGAAGGCGCGCCACTGCGCCGGTGTAGAGCCGATCCAGTTCGGCAACGATCTCATGTGCAGTCATCGCGGATGGTTAGGTCGGGTCGATGACTCTGGCAAGACAATGCCCCCCGCCGCGCCAGCTACGGCCGACACGGCGGAAGGGACAATGGTCAGCCCGCGTGCGATCCGTGGCTGGACTGGCCGTGGGATCCGCCAAGCTTGCTTGCTGCAAACGCTGCCCCGCCGACGGCGGCGGCAACGCCGGCGACGATGCCCGCCGCCGCATAGGGATGGCTTTTCACCTTCTCCATCGTGGACGATGCGGCGGCCGTCATCTTGTCGCCGGCGCCGCTCGCCGCGTCACGGGCGCGTTCGGTCAGCGAACCCGTGTCTTCGGACCCGGAGTGGGATGCTCCGGTCTTGTTCTGCGATGCGTTGGTCATGGCATGAACCTCCTGTCAGAGCCGCCAGACCAACGCCTCGTTTTGTCAGAGGTTGCCGAGCAGGTGGTCGGCCGAGCTCACCTTGAACTCGCCGGGGGCCTCAACATTGAGCTGCTCGACGACGCCGTCATTGACGACCATCGAATAGCGCTGGCTGCGCTTGCCCATGCCGAACTTGGAGCCGTCCATGGTCAGCCCCAGCTGCTCGGCGAAGTCGCCGTTGCCGTCCGCCAGCATGGTGATGTCGCCGGCATTGGCGGACTTGGACCAGGCACCCAGCACGAACGGATCGTTGACGGAGGTGCAGACCACTTCGTCGATGCCCTTCGCCTTCAGCTCGTCACCCTTCTCGACGAAGCCCGGCAGGTGCTTGGCGGAGCAGGTCGGCGTGAACGCACCCGGCACGGCGAACAGCGCCACACGGCGGCCCTTGAAGAATTCTTCGGTATCCACCGCTTCCGGCCCATTCTCGGTCGCCTTCACGAGGGTCGCCTTGGGCAGCTTGTCGCCGACGTTGATCGTCATCTCTGAATGTCTCCTCAAGCGCGCAAAGGTGCGGCGGCGGCTACGTCGCAAGGCTCGCCTGTGTTTTCAAGCGTGGCGATGCGCGCCGCTGCGGCCTAGATAGAAGTCATGGAAACCTCGAGCTTTCTCACTGGTCAGTTCCTTCTCGCCATGCCCGGGATCGGTGATCCGCGCTTTCAGCAGGCGGTGATCGCCGTCTGCGCCCACGATGCGAAGGGTGCGCTCGGCATCGGGATCGGCGCGCAGATCGCCGGGCTGGGGCTTCATGACGTGCTGAAGCAGGTCGATATCGATCCCGGCGACACTCCGGATGCGCCGATCCATTTCGGTGGGCCGGTGGAAACGCGTCGCGGCTTCGTCCTCCACACGCTGGACTGGGGCGGCCAGGACACGATCGACGTGGCGGGCAAGTGGGCGCTGTCCGGCACGCTCGATGCGCTGCGCGCCATCGCGAGCGGCAACGGTCCGTCGCGCTGGCTCGTCGCGCTCGGCTATGCCGGCTGGGGCGCCGGGCAGCTCGACGAGGAGATGACCCGTCACGGCTGGCTCAACGTCAGCGACGATGATGCGATGCTGTTCGATACCGGGATCGCGGATCGCTGGACGCGCGGCTTCAACGCCGCCGGCATCGATCCACGCCTCCTCGGCACGCAGAGCGGGCACGCCTGAGGGCACCGCCCGCGAACGTCGCAGCCGGCGCTGACGGGGCGGCGGGACGAGTGACAAAGCAGATATAAAGATATCTTTATATTTGTATTCGATGCCGCGCCCGATTATGTGGCGGGCATGTCGGCCGGTGATATGCCTTGGTCGGCGTCACTTTCCTGGAGACCCGTTGTGGCCACCGTTCTCGATCGCCCCACCACTGATTATGTCATCAAGGACATCGGCCTTGCTGATTTCGGCCGCGCTGAAATCAACATCGCCGAAACCGAAATGCCCGGCCTGATGGCGCTGCGTGAGGAATATGGCGCGTCGCAGCCGCTGAAGGGCGCACGTATCACCGGCTCGCTGCACATGACGATCCAGACCGCGGTGCTGATCGAGACGCTCGTCGCTCTCGGTGCCGACGTGCGCTGGGCGACCTGCAACATCTTCTCGACGCAGGACCATGCCGCTGCGGCGATCGCTGCCGCCGGCATCCCGGTGTTCGCGGTGAAGGGCGAGAGCCTCGCCGACTATTGGGATTATGTCGGCTCGATCTTCGACTGGGATGACGGCAACGGCCAGACCGCCAACATCATCCTCGACGACGGCGGCGATGCCACCATGTTCGCGCTGTGGGGCGCGAAGCTCGAGCGCGGCGAAAGCTTCGGCGAGCCGGAGAACGCCGAGGAAGTCGAATTCCAGCGCGCGCTGAAGGCGTTCATCGCCAAGAAGCCGGGCTATCTCACTGAGACGGTCAAGAACCTGAAGGGCGTCTCGGAAGAGACCACCACTGGCGTTCACCGCCTGTACGAGATCGCCAAGAAGGGCGAGCTGCCGTTCCCCGCGATCAACGTCAACGACTCGGTCACCAAGTCGAAGTTCGACAACCTTTACGGCTGCAAGGAATCGCTGGTCGACGCGATCCGCCGCGCGACCGACGTGATGCTCGCCGGCAAGGTCGCCTGCGTCGCCGGCTTCGGTGACGTCGGCAAGGGCTCGGCCCAGTCGCTGCGCAACGGCGGCGCCCGCGTGCTGGTGACCGAGATCGACCCGATCTGCGCCCTGCAGGCGGCGATGGAGGGCTTCGAGGTCGTGACGATGGACGAGGCGGTGAAGCGCGCCGACATCTTCGTCACCGCGACCGGCAACGCCGACGTGATCACTGCCGATCACATGAAGGCGATGAAGCCCATGTCGATCGTCTGCAACATCGGCCACTTCGACAGCGAGATCCAGATCGCGGCGCTCGACAATTACGAGTGGACCGAAGTTAAGCCGGGCACGGATCTGGTGAAGTTCCCGGACGGCAAGCAGATCATCGTGCTCGCCAAGGGCCGCCTTGTGAACCTCGGCTGTGCCACCGGCCACCCGTCTTTCGTGATGAGCGCCTCGTTCACCAACCAGACGCTCGCTCAGATCGAGCTGTGGACCAAGGGCGAGAACTACAAGAACGAAGTGTACGTGCTTCCGAAGCACCTCGACGAAAAGGTCGCCGCGCTTCACCTCGAGAAGCTGGGCGTGAAGCTGTCGAAGCTGACGCCGAAGCAGGCCGGCTACATCGGCGTGCCGGTGGAAGGCCCATTCAAGCCGGACCATTACCGCTACTGATTGCTCACGCGATCGCGCGAAACGACAAAGGGGCGAGCCGCAAGGCCCGCCCCTTTTTCTTTGTCACACTATGAGGGCGGACTCAGCCGCGAAGCACGTGCCCCAGACGCTGTCGCCCGGGACACGCTCTTCAGGCGATAATCAGCCAGCCGCCTGCACCATCACCCGCTGGCCCTCGGCCTCGACCACCGCATCCTTCACGGCGGCGAGGTATCCCGCCACGTCACCCGCGCTCGACGGCACCGCCTGGCGTAGCGTGATGAAGCCATGGATGTTGCCCACTGCCTCGCGGTACGTCACCGGCACGCCCGCCAGCACCAGCGCGGCGGCATAGGCGCGGCCCTGGTCGCGGATCGGGTCGAGCCCGGCGGTCACGATCACTGCGGGCGGCAGGCCGACGAGGTTGCCGATCATTGGCGAGCCGCGGAAGTGGGTGAAGTCCGCCTGATAATGGTCGGCGAACCAGATCATCGTGTCGCGCGTCAGCAGGAAGCCTTCGGCATAATCGTTGAACGAGGGATATTCCTTGTTCATGTCCGCCGCCGGATATATCGGGGCCTGCACGATCACCGGCACGGCGGCGGGCTCGTCGCGCAGCGCCATGGCAGTGGTGATGGTCAGCGTGCCGCCCGCGCTGTCGCCGGAGAGGACGAGGCCGGTCGCGGTCCGCCCAAGCTCCGCCGGGTTAGAGGCAACCCAGCGTGCTGCCGCCTCGCAATCTTCTGGTGCGGCGGGCCATTTCGCTTCCGGCGCCAGGCGATAGTCGACCGACACCACCGGCAGGTCCAGCTGCCGCGCCATCTCGGCGGTGAAGCTCGCGTGGGTGTCGATGTTCCCGATCACGAAGCCGCCGCCGTGGAAGAACACCACCACCGGGCCCGGTTCGCGGCTCTCGCGCGGATCGAACAGGCGCGCCGGGATGTCGCCCGCCGGCCCCGGGATGGTGAGGTCCCGGATCGTCGCCAACTCGCCCAGCGGCAGGTCGGCCACGTCCTTCATCGCAAGGTACATCGCGCGCGCCGCTTCCGCGGTGCCCTCATGGGTTTTCGGGCCGGGCACGCTGTTCAGATAATCGAGGAAACCGCGCACGTCGGGGCGTACATAGGGCCCGTCGGACGCTGCATTTCCAGTGCCAGCATCGCGGATCAGCGTGTCGGTCATGCCGTAACTCTCCTCAGGTTCGCTTTTGCTACCTATCTTGGCGCAGATGATCGCCGTCGTCCATCATGCCGATTACGTCGTGGAGGCGCCCGCACGCACTGGTTACCGCTGGGGCAAGAACGGTGCGATCCGTGACATTCTGGTCAGCGAAGGGCAGGGGATCGCCTGGCATGTGCCCGATCCGGCGCCGCGTGGCTGGCTGGAGGCGGTCCATGATCCGGCCTATGTCGCCGAGGTGCTCGCCGCCGCCGTTCCGCGTGAGAAGGAAAGGCGCATCGGTTTCCCGGTCACGCCGATCGTCGCGCAGCGGGCGCAGCTCGTTCCCGGTGGCACGTACCATGCCGCGCGGCTCGCCCTTGCCAATGGCTTTGCCGCCAACACCGCCGGCGGCAGCCATCATGCGCTCGCCGACACCGGTGCGGGCTATTGCGTGTTCAACGATCTCGCCGTCGCTGCCGCGCGCTTGGCCGCGGAAGGCGTTCGCGTCCTCGTCGTCGATGTCGACGTTCACCAGGGCGACGGCACCGCCGCGCTGACCGCGGGCCAGCCGAACATCGCCACTTATTCGATCCACGCCGAAAAGAACTTCCCCGCGCGCAAGGCCCGTTCGACGCTCGACGTCGCGCTTCGCGACGGCACCGGCGACGAGGAGTATTGTGATACGCTCGCTCACACGCTCGCGCCCCTGATCGATCAGGTCGCGCCTGATCTCATTCTCTACCAGGGCGGCGTGGATCCCTTTGCGGGCGATCGGCTCGGCCGACTCGCGCTCACCGATGAAGGGCTGGCGCGCCGCGACGAGGTGGTCGCGACGCTCGCGCTCGCCCGCCGTATCCCGATCGCCAGCACGGTTGGCGGTGGATACGGTGATGATGTCGTCGCGATCGCGCGTCGCCATGTCGACGTGATACTGCGGCTTGGTCGCATCTATGAAAAAGCGTGGGTTGCAGCGACGCGGGATCATTCTACCTTGGTTTCAAGGGGCCCCGGCGCGTAACAGCGCCTCATCTAGGGAAGTCTGCAGGAAAACATATGGCGACCGCCGCCCATGAAGTGACGCCGCAAGAGGCGTCGTCCAATCCGCCCGCCGAGTCGATGGTTGTCCGTTTCGCGGGCGATTCGGGTGACGGCATGCAGCTCACCGGGGGCCAGTTCACCCTGTCCACCGCGCTCGCCGGTAACGACCTTGCGACCTTCCCGGATTTCCCGGCGGAGATCCGTGCGCCGCTCGGTACCCTGTTCGGGGTCAGCGCCTTCCAGATCAATTTCGGTTCGACCCAGATCGAAACCGCCGGCGACGAACTCGACGTGCTGGTCGCGATGAACCCGGCAGCGCTCAAGACCAACGTCCAGGCGCTTCGCCCCGGCGGCCTCATCATCGCCGACGAGGGCGAGTTCAGCGAACGGAATCTCGCCAAGGCGAAGTACGATGCGAACCCGCTCGACGACGGCAGCCTTGGCAAGTGGCAGGTCATCCGCCTCAACATCTCGCAACTGACGCTCGATGCCGTGAAGCCGTTCGGCCTCGGCAACAAGGAAGCGCTGCGTTGCAAGAACATGTGGACGCTGGGGCTCGCGCTCTGGATGTTCGATCGTGATCGCGCGCCGCTCGTCGATTGGCTCAAGAACAAGTTCGCTAAGGCGCCGACGCTGGCAGAGGCGAACATTGCGGCATTGAACGCCGGCCATGCTTATGGCGAGACGGCGGAGCTTGCCGGCCCGATGAAGCAGCATGCGCTTCCGGCCGCCCCGGCGGAGCCTGGCCTTTACCGCACCGTCACTGGCGCGGACGCGATCAGCCTCGGCCTCGTTGCCGGCACGCAGCTTGCCGGGCTGAAGATGTTCTTCGGCGGCTATCCGATCACCCCCGCCTCGGCGATCCTTCACGCGCTCTCGCGCCTGAAGGAATATGGCGTCACCACCTTCCAGGCGGAGGACGAAATTGCCGCGGTCGCCAGCGCGATCGGCGGCAGCTACGCCGGCCAGCTCGGCGTCACCTGCTCCTCGGGCCCCGGCATTGCGCTGAAGACCGAGGCCATCGGCCTTGCGATCATGACCGAGCTGCCGCTCGTCGTCGTCAACGCGCAGCGCGGTGGGCCGTCGACCGGCCTTCCCACCAAGACCGAGCAGTCGGACCTCTACCAGGCGGTGTACGGCCGCAACGGCGATGCGCCGCTGCCGGTGATCGCCGCGCGTTCGGCGTCGGATTGCTTCGAAGTCGCGATTGAGGCCGTGCGCATCGCCACGACCTACATGACCCCGGTCATGCTGCTGACCGATGGCTATCTCCAGAACGCGGCCGAGCCGTGGAAGGTGCCGGACATCAGCACGCTCGAGCCGTTCCCCAAGGCCTTCCTCGAGGAAGCGCCGGAGGAGGGCTTCAAGCCGTTCGGTCGCGACGAGAAGGGCGCCCGCCCGTGGGTGAAGCCCGGCACGCCCGGCCTGCTCCACCGCATTGGCGGCATCGAGAAGGCGGTCGGCACCGGCAACATCGATTATTCGCCGGCCAATCACCAGGCGATGACCGAGTCGCGCCGCGACAAGGTGGCGAACATCAAGGTGCCGGATCAGCAGGTCGAAGTGGGCGAGACGAGCGGCAAGCTCGCGGTCGTCGGCTGGGGCTCCACCTTCGGCCCGATCCACCAGGCGGTGCGCCGCATGCGCCGCCGCGGTTATGACGTCAGCCACATCCACCTGCGTCACATCTGGCCGATGCCGGCGAACCTGGGCGCGCTGCTCAAGGGCTACGACAATATCCTCATGCCGGAGATGAACACGGGCCAGTTGAAGACGGTGCTGCGCGATCAGTTCCTGGTCGATGCAAGGCCGCTCAACAAGGTGTCGGGTCAGCCCTTCCGCATCGCCGAGATCGAGGCCGCCATCGCGACCTTCTTCGATGACGTGGCGGGCAACGAAGGCGGCACGCTGCCGGCCGACCAGACGCAGCTTCCCGAGCCCGCGTCCGGCCACGACGATGGCTCGCTGCGCGATGTCCACTCGCCGCAATCGGCATGATCATGGTGGTTGAGAAAACGCGCTATCGCCTCAACTTCCTCAACATTCGCTGCAAGAAGGCAGTTCGATGAACGACATGACTCCCATCGTCGCGACGAAGCCCAAGGACTGGGAAACCGATCAGGAAGTCCGCTGGTGCCCGGGCTGCGGCGACTATGCGATCCTGAAGGCGGTGCAGCGCACCATGCCGGAAATCGGCGCGCGCCCGGAAAACACCGTTTTCGTCAGCGGCATCGGCTGCTCGTCGCGCTTTCCGTACTACATGGAAACCTACGGCTTCCACACCATCCACGGCCGTGCGCCGGCGGTGGCGACGGGCGTAAAGCTCGCCAATCCGGAACTCGACGTGTGGATCATCACCGGTGACGGCGACGCGCTGTCGATCGGCGGCAACCACACGATGCACCTCATCCGCCGCAACCTCGATTGCCAGGTCCTTCTGTTCAACAACGAGATCTACGGCCTGACGAAAGGGCAGTATTCGCCCACCAGCCGCGTCGGCACCCAGTCGCCGTCGACGCCGTTCGGCTCGGTCGATCGCCCCGCGAACCCGTGCGCCTTCGCGCTCGGCGCCGGCGCGCGCTTCATCGCCCGCGGGATCGACGTGCACAAGAACCTGCCGAACGTGCTGAAGGCGGCCTATGCCCATAAGGGCACCGGCTTCGTCGAGATTTTCCAGAACTGCATCGTCTACAACGACGACGTGTTCGCGCCCTTCGCGGCGAAGCCCAATGCCGGGCCGAACCAATTGTGGGTCGAACACGGCAAGCCGCTGCTGTTCGATGGCGGCAAGAAGGGCCTCGCCATGGATGGCGAGCGCCTGACGCTCAAGGTCGTCGACGTGGCGGATGACGATTGGCAGTCGGCCGGCGTCATCGTCCATGACCAGACGAACCGTGGCCTCGCGCACATGCTGGTGGAAATGCCGTTCGGCGCGTTCCCGATGGCGCTCGGCGTGATCTTCGATGATCCCGCGCCGACGTTCGAGAGCGCCGTGGTCGAACAGAACGCTAGGGCGAGCGAAGGCAAGAAGCCCGATCTCCAGAAGCTGCTCTCCAAGGGGCAGACGTGGATGGTCGACAAGCAGCCGCACGTCATCTGATCCTGTTTCCGCGTCGCCGCCGCCAACCGGTGCTGCGGCGCGGAACATCATTCCTGAGACGGGCGTAGAGCAGCGATGCCAACGCTGCTCTGGCTCCGCCAGGATCTCCGCCTCCACGATCAACCCGCCTTATGCGCCGCCGCCGCGGCCGACGCGGTCATTCCGGTCTATGTCCTCGATGATGAGGGCCCCGGGGACTGGCGCATCGGCGGCGCGCAACGCTGGTGGTTGCACCACAGCCTCACCGCGCTCGACGACGCGCTGCGCGAAAAGGGCAGCCGCCTCATCCTCCGCCGCGGCCCCGCCGCCGAGGTGCTGAAGGGGCTGGCGAAGGAGACTGGCGCGACCGAGATCCACGCCATTCGCCATTATGAACCCTGGTGGCGCGCGGCAGAGGAAGAACTGGGCGGCCTCCTCACCCTGCACGACGGCAATCACCTGCGTCCGCTGCGTGATGTGACCACCGGGGCAGGCGGGCAGTTCAAGATCTTCTCGTCCTTCTGGAAGGCGCTGTCCGCGACGATGCCACCGGAAGATCCCATGCCCGCGCCCGACAGGATCCCGGCACCCGGCCATTGGCCAAAGAGCGACACGCTCGCCAGCTGGAAGCTGCTTCCCACCGCGCCGAACTGGGCAAAGGGCTTCGAGATGTGGTCGCCCGGCGAGGAAGGGGCACAGGACGCGCTCGACGCTTTCGTGTCGATCAGCACGGATTACGAGGAGCAGCGAAACCTTCCCTCCACCGAAGGCACCTCGCGCCTCTCGCCCCATCTTCACCACGGCGAGATTTCGCCGCGAACGGTCTGGGCGGCGCTCAGCGGGCGGAGTGCCGGCGTGCAGTCCTTTCGCCGCGAACTCGCATGGCGGGATTTCACCTCGGGCGTGATCCTCGCGCTGCCACGATACGCCGACGAGAACGGCCGGCCGCGCTTCGATCGGCTTAAGTGGCGCCGCGCGCCCAGTGAGCTGAAGGCGTGGCAGCGGGGCTGCACCGGCTATCCGATCGTGGACGCCGGCATGCGCCAGCTGTGGGCAAGCGGCTGGATGCACAATCGCGTGCGGATGATCGCCGCCAGCTTCCTGGTGAAGCATTTGCTGATCGACTGGCGCGAAGGCGAACGCTGGTTCTGGGATACGCTGGTCGATGCCGATTACGGCAACAACAGCGTGAACTGGCAGTGGGTCGCCGGCACGGGCACGGATTCGAACATGTTCGGCCGCATCATGGCGCCGCTTGCCCAGTCTCAGAAGTTTGCCGCCGGCGACTATATCCGCCAATGGGTGCCCGAGTTGCGGGATCTGCCCGACGCGACGATCCACGATCCGGACGCTGCGGGCTGCCGCCCGGATGGCTATCCGCCGAAGATCATCGGTCACCGCGAGGCACGCGAGCGCGCGCTTGCGGCGGGGCGCGCGGTGCGCTGACCCTCTTTCGTGCGGGCTGCGCCCGGTGCATGAGCGCAGGCGATGCATGGCATGGTCGATCTTCCCGCCGCGGGCGGTGTGTGGGCGCGCCGTATGGCGCCCGTGTTCCACCGGATCCTCGATCGGATCGACGCCGGGCTTGAGGAGGGTGCGATCGAGGCCGCTCTTCCTGATGGCACCCGGCGGCTGCTCGGCGGTCGGCGCGATGGCCCGCTTGCCATCGTCACGGTCACCCGCTGGCGCGCGCTGCGCCGGCTAGTGATGGGCGGTTCGATCGGCTGGTATGAAGCCTGGGCGGCCGGCGACTGGTCCAGCCCAGATCCCGTCCCGCTGTTTGATCTGTTCATGCGAAACCGCACGACGTTGGGCAACGTCGCGCGCGCAAAACGCGGCGCCCGCTTGGCGGCGCGCGCAATGCACCTCCTGCGCCGCAACGACCGCCGCAACGCACGCCGGAACATCGCGGCGCATTACGATCTCGGCAACGACTTCTACGACGCCTGGCTTGATCCATCGCTCACCTATTCGAGCGCGCTGTTTGCCGGCGATGAACCACTCGAGGGCGCCCAGCGCCGCAAGATCGACGCCATACTTGACCGCGCAGCCGTGCCGGCGGGCGGGACGCTGCTCGAAATCGGCTGCGGCTGGGGCGCCCTCGCCGAGGCCGCCGCTCGCCGCGGCATCAAGGTGCGCGCGATCACCCTTGCCGCGGAACAACAGCGCTTCGTGGCCGAGCGCACCCGCGGCCTGCCGGTGGCCGTTTCGCTCACCGACTATCGCGACGTCACCGGCCAGTATGACGCGGTCGCCTCGGTCGAGATGGTGGAGGCGGTGGGCGAAGCCTATTGGCGGGATTATCTCGCGGCCGTCTCTGGCGCCCTCAAACCCGGTGGCCGTGCCGCGATCCAGTTCATCAACATCGCGGACGATATCTGGCCGGCTTATTCGACGAACGTCGACTTCATTCAGGCATACGTCTTCCCCGGCGGCATGCTGATCAACGAGCCGCGGTTCCGGGGGCTGGCCGAAGCGCACGGGTTAAGCTGGCAGGATCGCCACGCCTTCGGACTGGACTATGCCGAGACGCTTCGATTGTGGCGCGAACGCTTCGACACTGCGGTGGCGGAAGCGCGTTTGCCATCGCGCTTCGACGCGAAGTTCATTGATCTTTGGCGCTATTACCTGATGTATTGCGAAGGGGGCTTTCGAGGCGGCGGAATCGACGTCGTGCAGATCACCCTCGTGAAGGAGGGGGAATGAAGCACGCCATCTGGTTGACGCTCGGGGCCTTGGCGCTGGCGAGCTGCGCCACCACGTCCGCCCAGCCGCAAGAGGGAACAGCCCAGGCCCAAACCGCCGGTGTGCCGATCACCGATGCCAACCGAGCCAAGCTGCAACAGGTCGGCGCGGAAGTGCTGTTCTGGTCGCAAGAGCAGCGAGACCAGAACTTCCCGCACATGGAAAGCTTGTTTCCCGGCCACGTGGTGAGGGCCGGCCGCAAGCCCTTGGCACTGCCTGCTGGCCCGCCGCTCCCCGTGCCCGCCGGAGAGGTGGACGCCTTCATCGCGGCGAACAATGTCGCCGGCCTGATCGTGATACAGGACGGCGCTGTCCGCCTGGAGCGTTACGCGCGCGGGCTGACCCGCGATGGTCGCTGGACGAGCTTCTCGGTCGCCAAGTCGTTCACCTCGACGCTGGTCGGCGCCGCGATTCGAGACGGCTTCATCAAGTCGGTCGACGAACCGGTAACCAAATACATCCCGGATCTGGCCGGCAGCGGCTATGACGGGGTCACGATTGCCGAGTTGCTGACGATGACGTCAGGCGTGAAGTGGAACGAGGATTATACCGATCCGCAGTCGGACGTGGCGCGGATGTTCTCGGTCGCTGTGCCACCGCGGATGGACCCAACCGTCGCTTATATGCGTACGCTGCCGCGCGAGAGCGCGCCTGGCGCCAAGTGGGTGTACAAGACGGGCGAGACCAACCTCATCGGCGTGCTGGTCGCCAATGCCGTGAAGAAACCCCTGGCCACGTATCTCAGCGAGAAGGTGTGGCAGCCCTACGGCATGGAGCGGGACGCCTTCTGGATGGTCGACGCCACGGGGCGCGAAGTGGCGGGCTGCTGTCTTTCGGTGTCGTTGCGTGACTATGCCCGGATGGGCCAGCTCGCGATGCAGGGCGGGGCAGGGATTGTTCCGCCGGGTTGGTTCGCTGACGCAACCAAGGCAAATGCTTCCACCGGTCGCCCCGGCTTCGGCTATGGCTATCAATGGTGGACGTACCCCGAAGATCGCTTCGGCGGAGTTGGCATCTTCGGCCAGAGCATCACCGTCGATCCGAAGACGCGCACAGTGATCGCAATGGTCAGTGCGTGGCCGAAGGCAAGCGACCCGGCCTTGAGCCAGGCACGCCACGCCTTCCTGGATCGGTTGTTCGCCGCAGCGCGTGGGCGCTGACTGGCCGGATCAGGCCTCGACGCGCTCGAAGTGGCCGGTCTCGAATCCGGAGACTGCCAGGGAGACGATCCGCTCCGCAACCTTCTCCGGCGGCTTCACCGATGCGGGATCCTCTCCCGGATAGGCGCGCGCACGCATATTGGTGCGGGTCGCGCCAGGGTCGACAACCGCTGTACGAACGCGGCTAATTTCGTGCATCTCGTCGCCATAAGCGCCCAGCAATGTCTCAAACGCTGCCTTTGAGGCGCCATAAGCGCCCCAATATGCACGGGGTTTCCGGCCCACGGAGGATGTGATCCCGATCACTTTCCCCGCCTGCGACTGGCGCAGCATCGGGTCGAACGCCTGGATCAGGGCAACCTGCGCGGACACGTTCAGCGTCAGTACGGAGGCCAGTTCCTTAGGATCGATCGCCGGCACCGCGGCGAGCGAGCCGAGCGTTGCGGCGTTCAGCACCATCAGGTCCAGCGCTTGCCAGCGCTCGCCGATCGCCAACGCAAGCCGGGCGATTGCATCCTTCTCGGTCAGGTCCAAAGGCGCGATCGTGGCGGAGCCGCCGGCATCGAAGATCGCCTGCTCAACGTCCTCAAGCGCCTTGGCGGTACGCGCGGTCACCACGACGTGTGCGCCCTGTGCCGCGAGGGCAATCGCGGTCGCGGCGCCGATCCCGCGGCTTGCGCCAGTGACGAGCGCGAGCTGGTTCTGAAGTGGCTTGTTCAAGATCGTGACCCCGAAGTTGTTCCGGGATCGAGCGCCCCGTGAACCCTTATCTGCGACTAGTGCGGCACGCCCGCTGTCGGGACAAGCCCGATCAGCCCGGCGCTGCTATGGCGCGTCAGGCGACGCGCTCCTCCAGCATGGCGAACTGATCGACCTCGCCGATGTCGTCGTGATCGGTCAGCGTGGTGGGATAATCACCGGTGAAGCAGGCGTCGCAATAGCCCGGGCGAACGGCAGCGCGTTTTGCTTCGCCCAATGCCTTGTACAGCCCGTCGATCGAGATGAACGCGAGGCTATCCGCATGGATAAAGTCGGTCATCGAACCTAGGTCATGAGTCGCGGCGAGCAGTTTGGCGCGCTCCGGTGTATCGACGCCGTAGAAGCAGCTGTGCTTGGTCGGAGGGCTGGCGATCCGCATGTGGACTTCCGCCGCCCCAGCCTCACGCATCATCTGCACGATCTTCAGGCTCGTCGTGCCACGTACGATCGAATCGTCGATCAGCACGACCTTCTTGCCGGCGATCAGCGCACGGTTTGCGTTGTGCTTCAGCTTGACACCCAGGTGGCGGACCTTGTCGCCGGGCTGGATGAAGGTGCGGCCAACGTAGTGCGAACGGATGATGCCAAGCTCGAACGGTATGCCGCTTTGCTGCGCATAGCCGATCGCCGCGGGCACACCCGAATCGGGCACTGGAATCACCAGATCGGCATCGACCGGCGATTCAATGGCAAGCTGCTGCCCGATCGACTTGCGCACCGAATAGACGGAGTGATCGTCCACGATCGAATCTGGGCGCGAGAAATAGACCCACTCGAAGATGCAAGGCCGGGGCGCCAGCGGGGCGAAGGGACGGACCGAGCGGGTTTCCGTGCCCTGGACGATCACCAGTTCACCGGGCTCGACCGAGCGGACGAATTCGGCGCCAACGACGTCGAGGGCCACCGTCTCGCTGGCAAAAATCACCGAATCGCCGAGCTTGCCCATCACGAGCGGGCGAATGCCGAGCGGGTCGCGACAGGCGATCATCCCCTCCGGCGTCATCACGATCAGCGCGTAGGCGCCTTCCACCTGCTTCAGCGCATCGATGAATCGATCGAGCAGGGTGCGGTAATTGGACGTCGCGACGAGATGGATGATCGTCTCGGTGTCGCTGGTCGACTGGAAGATGGAGCCGCGGCGGACGAGCTCGCGGCGCACCTTCATCGCATTGGAGATGTTGCCGTTGTGCGCCACCGCAAAGCCGCCGCTCGCAAGCTCCGCGTACAGCGGCTGGACGTTGCGCAGTGCCGTCTCGCCAGTGGTCGAATAGCGCACGTGCCCGCACGCGACCGAACCCGGCAAGCTGGCGATCACCGCCTCGCTGTCGAAATTGCCGGCAACGTGGCCCATCGCTTTCTTGGTGTGGAAGTTCGTGCCGTCGAAGCTGGTGATACCGGCGGCTTCCTGGCCGCGGTGCTGCAGGGCATGAAGCCCGAGCGCCACCAGAGCAGCAGCGCCGTCGGAGCCGGACACTCCGAAAATGCCGCACTCCTCGTGCAGATGGTCATCGTCGAAGGGATTTGTAGTCAGCATGGTGATTGGGGGCTCACGTCGTGCGCGGCCCATATAGCGACTGTCGCCGAAATGTCATGGGCTTGGAGCGATTGGCGGGCCGAAGGGTTCTGGCGGGAGGATACAGGAGGCGGTGATGCCCAGGAACCACGGCGCACAGATCAAGGACGACAAGCTGTACGAGGACCTTCGAAAGAAGGGCGAGTCGAAGGAAAAGGCGGCGCGGATCGCCAATGCCAAGGCCGCGGGCACGCTCGATCATCGCGGCCGCCGCCTCGAGGACCGGACCAAGGACGATTTGTACGAGGAGGCGCAGGACATCGGCATCGAGGGCCGCTCCAAGATGAGCAAGGCTGAGTTGGTCGAAGCGATCCGCAACCACAAATAAGCGAAGGGTGCCCGGGGGCATCTGTCCCCAACTGGCATGGCCGGTGGCGCGCACGTAAACAGCGCGCTTCGATCCCGAGCTTAGCCTCTGTAAGGAGGCCATATGTCAGACCCTCGCGAAGCCGGAAGCATCCTCGATCCCAAGTACGATTCGGCGGGCCTCGTCACGGCAGTGGTAACTGCCAGCGAGACCGGCGAGCTTCTGATGGTCGCCCACATGAATGCGAAGGCACTTGCTGCCACGCGGGCGACGGGCAAGGCGACCTTCTGGTCGCGTAGCCGCCAGTCCCTGTGGGTGAAGGGCGAGACGTCCGGCAACGTCCTCAACGTCCGCGAGATGCGGATCGACTGCGATCAGGACGCGATCTGGATCATCGCCGATCCCGTTGGGCCTGCCTGTCACACGGGCGCGCGCTCGTGCTTTTATCGGCGGATAGGGCCTGATGGTCTGGAGCCGGTCGATTGAAGAACGGCGGCGTTGCAGCGCTGCTTCTGCTTGCCCTGTTGAGCTGTGAGAGCCCGGCTCCCAGCGATTCGGGCGGCAATGCAGCCGGGGGCATGCTGGAACGCGCCGCCATGGAAGGGGGGATTGTCGCGGATCCATCGGTCATCGACCCGGTGGGTGCCTACGCATCCGAGACCGACCGCGTATGCGTCATTCGCGCTGATCGACAGATGCGGCTTGCCGCTGTCGTCGATTATGGCGAGGGCCATGGATGCGCGGCGCGAGGGGTGGCCACCGGGCGGGTGCGCCTGCGCGTCGATCTCGGCGAAGATTGCCGGTTCGAGGCGCGTTTCGACGGGGAGCGGCTCTTCTTCCCCGCCGCAGTGCCTGCTGCATGCGATAGAAAGTGCACCGGTCGAGCCTCGTTTTCGGCGCTCAATGCTCCGCGCTTGAGCGGCGTGGAGAGCGAAGCGCGCGCAATGCGCGGCCCAAACGGTCAACAGCTTTGCAATTGACGTTCACGTAAGCGGAACGTACCTAGCAACGATTATGTCGGTTGCAGCAGCCTTCGACTCGATCCCCCCACGCGAGGATCGCTCGCATTTCACCATCACGGATTTGGCGGTGGAATTCGGCGTCACGCCTCGCGCGCTTCGCTTCTACGAGGATGAGGGGCTGATCGCACCCGATCGCCGTGGAACGGCACGCATCTATTCGCATCGCGATCGCGCCCGGCTTGCCTGGATTTTGCGTGGAAAGCGTGTGGGGTTCAGCCTCGCCGAGATCCGCGAGATGATCGACCTCTACGACATTGGGGATGGCCGGAACACGCAGCGCGCCGTGACGGTCGCCCGCTGCCGCGCGCGGATTGAGGCACTTGAGGCGCAAAAGCGCGACATCGACGCCGCCATCGCCGAACTCGACCAGTTCGTTCAATTGCTTGACCAGTCAGATCAGAAGGACTGATTCCCGATGCCGCAATATACCCCGCCGGTGCGCGACACCCGCTTCGTCCTGGAGCATGTCGTTGGCCTCTCCCGCTATGCGAATGTGCCGGGCTTTTCGGCTGCCGCGCCGGATACCGTCGACGCGGTGCTGGAAGAGGGCGGACGCTTCGTCGCCGAGGTTCTGTTCCCGCTGAACCAGTCGGGCGACCAGGAAGGCTGCACCCGCCATGAGGACGGTTCGGTCACGACGCCGGCCGGCTTCAAGGAAGCGTACAAGCAGTTCGTTGAATCCGGCTGGGGCACGCTGTCCGCGCCAGAGGCGTTCGGTGGGCAGGGCATGCCGCACGTCATCTCGACCGCGTTTCAGGAGTATATGATCTCCTCCAACATGGCGTTCGCCATGTACCCGGGCCTCGCGCATGGTGCGATCGCGGCGCTGGTGGCGAAGGGATCGCCCGAGCAGCAGGAGAAGTACCTGCCCAAGATGGTGTCCGGCGAATGGGGCGGCACCATGAACCTGACCGAGCCGCAGTGCGGCACCGATCTGGGCCTCATCCGCACCCGCGCGGAGCCGCAGGCGGACGGTTCGTACAAGATCACCGGCACCAAGATCTTCATTTCGGCCGGCGAGCATGATCTGACCGAGAACATCATCCACCTGGTCCTTGCGAAGACGCCGGGGGCGCCGGACAGCTCGAAGGGCATCAGCCTGTTCGTGGTGCCCAAGTTCATGGTGAACGACGACGGCTCGCTGGGTGAGCGCAACGCGGTGTCCTGTGGCTCGATCGAGCACAAGATGGGCATCCACGGCAACGCGACCTGCGTGTTGAACTATGACGGCGCGACGGGCTGGCTTGTCGGTGAGGAGATGAAGGGCCTGGCGGCGATGTTCATCATGATGAACGCGGCACGGCTGGGTGTGGGTCTTCAGGGTCTCGCGGTGGGCGAGACGGCGTATCAGAACGCCGTCCAATACGCCGAGGACCGTCGCCAGGGTCGCGCGTTGACCGGCGCGGCGGAGCCCGACGAAAAGGCTGATACGCTGTTCGTCCACCCGGACGTTCGCCGCATGCTGATGAACGGCAAGGCGTGGCTCGAGGGGCTGCGCGCATTGTGCCTGTGGGGCGCGCTTCAGGTCGACCTGGAGCATAGCGCGGAGGATGAGGCCGCGCGGCAGGAGGCGGCTGACCTCATCGGGTTGCTGACCCCGGTCATCAAGGGCGTCGGCACCGACAAGGGCTATGCGATCGCGACCGACGCGCAGCAGGTCTATGGCGGCCATGGCTACATCCAGGAATGGGGGATGGAGCAGTACGTGCGCGATGCCCGTATCGCGATGATCTACGAAGGCACCAACGGCGTGCAGGCGATGGACCTCGTCGGCCGCAAGCTGGCGATGAACGGCGGCCGCGCAATCCAGCTGTTCTTCAAGATCGTGGCGGAGGAATGCGCCGGGGCGAAGGGCGGTCCGGCGGCTGATTTCGCCACGCGCCTCGAAAAGGCGCTGGGTGAGCTTCAGGCGGCGACCATGTGGTTCATGGGGAACATCTCCAACCCCAACAACATCGGTGCGGGCGCAGTGCCGTACATGCACCTGCTGGGCGTCGTGTCGGTCGGCCTGATGTGGCTGCGCATGGCGGTGGCTGCTGCGGCGCTGAAGGACGCGGGCCAGGGCGATGCCGCGTTCCTCGACGCGAAGCTGGTGACGGCACGCTTCTTCGCGGAGCGCGTGCTGCCGGAGGCGGGTTCCTATCGTCGCCAGATCGAGGGCGGTGCGGAGGCGCTGATGGCGCTGCCGCCCGAGATGTTCCGCTCTGCTTGAGGCGGACAGTTCTCGATTTGATCAAATAGAAGGTCGGCGGGGCCTATGCTTCGCCGGCCATTTCTGTACTTGCGCAATGACGCTGCAGCAGGGCGTCACTCCACTCCGGTGCTGTTCTGCGTCCCGGTTTCACCGAGATCGGACTTGCGGCGCACACCGTCCAACTCCGTCGGTCCGCGACCTTCTTCCTTTGGGACCGGGTTCGCGCGCAGCGTCATCCGCTTCATGCAGGGCGAACGCTTCTTGAACTCATCGCAATTCCAGAGCGTACGCTCCAAGCCGCTGCTTCGATCACGGATGTAGCTGAACGACATGGCGTTCAGCTGCTCGGGCGTCAGAGGAAGGGTAAAAGCCATTGCGTTCGGCTCCGTCCACCCCATGAACTTGCAGCGCGGCCGCTCGGCGCAGGAGGCAAGAGCCATGCCGGTGAAGCTGTCCGCCTGCGCCGGGTTCAGCATGGTCAGGAACGTGCTCTGGTCGCTCGCGAGCGGCAGCGGCGTACGGCCAAAGAACGGCACGGCTTCGGCCACCGCCGTGTCGCCGTCTCCCGCGCCAAGTGCGAGCCGGTGCGCATCCGATACTGCAGCGAGCTTCGCGATCGCCATTTCGCCCGGCTGCTGCCCGCGGTTGAAGGCCGGGCCGGTGCCCCACCAGCCCGTCCAGCGGAAGAACAAATGGGTGTGGACTTCGGCAATCTTGTCGAGGCTGGTGCTCCAGTACGGCACCACCCAGTCCGTATGATAATGCGTCGCCCAGCCGACCGGCTTGTAAACGGCGCCGCGCAACGCTTTGGTTGCGATGTCGCGAGCGCGAGTCCAGGCGGCCGCTGAAGGCTGGCGTACCAAAGCGCCATCGCAGGTGAAGGTGAATTGGCAGCCGGTGGAACGCTCCGATCCCTGGAATACGACACCACACACCGTCTTCGGAAACGCTGGATGTCGCAGTCGATTAAGCACGACTTGGACAACCGCTTGCCCGCCAACCGCATCATCGCCGGCTTCATAATAAGCCGCTGCCGCGAGGCAGTCGGTCGCCCGGCTGAAGTCTGCGGCCCCGCCGATGAAGTGGAAGGGTCTAGCAGGCGGCACCGGGCCTTTGACGAAGGGAACCGCAGCGTTGATCGCGCGGGCGTCTTCCGGATTGATCGCCGCAAATTCCACGGGTTCGACCGGTGGCGGCGCAACGCGCGCCGGAATGATGCGCTTCTTGGCCAGCGCGGGAACTCCGGCCTCGCGCGCAACGGTAGGAATGAGGTGCACGACGACAAGCGGCGCAACAAGCGCGACGATTGCGATCAGGCCAAGAAGAAAATGAAGCGGGCGCAGCTTAGTCACGGCGCGGGCGCTTAATGGAAATTACGAGCCGGGCGAAGTGGCATCAATGGCGGCTGGTACCATTATGATCCGGTTCCGCCGTGTCGCCGGGCGACGACACGGCATTTCCGATCAAGCTTCAGGCAGGAAGTCCGGCACGGAAAGATAGCGCTCACCCGTGTCATAGTTGAAACCAAGGACGCGCGCGTTATCCGCGAGATCCGGTAACTTCTGGAGGATCGCCGCGAGCGTGGCGCCCGACGAAATACCGACCAGCATGCCTTCCTCACGCGCGGCACGACGTGCCATGTCCTTGGCGACCGCGGCGTCGACTTCGATCACGCCGTCAAGCGACTGGGTGTGCAGGTTCGCCGGAATGAAGCCAGCGCCGATGCCTTGGATCGGGTGCGGGCCGGGCTGGCCGCCGCCGATCACCGGCGAGGCTGCCGGTTCGACTGCATAGACCTTCAGATCCGGCCATTCCTTCTTCAGCGTCTCCGCGACGCCGGTTATATGGCCACCAGTGCCGACGCCGGTGATCAGAACGTCGATCGGCGCGTCGCGGAAGTCGTTCAGAATCTCCTGCGCCGTCGTGCGCACATGGACGTCGATGTTGGCAGCATTCTCAAACTGCTGCGGCATCCACGCATTAGGGGTGGTCGACACCAGCTCCAGCGCCCGTTCGATCGCGCCCTTCATGCCCTTTTCACGCGGCGTCAGGTCAAACGTGGCGCCATAGGCCAGCATCAGCCGGCGACGTTCGAGCGACATGCTTTCCGGCATGACAAGGATGAGCTTGTAGCCCTTCACCGCCGCGACCATGGCAAGGCCGATACCCGTGTTGCCGCTGGTCGGTTCGATGATCGTGCCGCCAGGCTTCAACTCGCCCGACGCTTCCGCCGCCTCGATCATGGCAAGCGCGATGCGGTCCTTGATCGAACCACCCGGGTTCGACCGTTCTGATTTGATCCACACTTCGGATCCGGGGAACAGCCGCTGGACGCGGATGTGCGGCGTGTTGCCGATCGTGTCGAGGATCGTGTTCGCCTTCATGGCTGGCTCACTCCGTGCTGGGTTTCGGGTGGGATAACCGAAAGAGGTGTCTCTGGTGGGTCAAAGGTTCGGGCGTTTTTCAGTTCCGGGAAGAGCCGTGACCATAGCAACGTGACGGCGATTGCCCCCACACCGCCGATCACCACGGCGCCTACGGGCCCAAGCAGCGAAGCCATGAGGCCGCTTTCCGCTTCGCCGAGTTCATTGGACGCCGAAATAGTGAGCTGGCTTACCGCGCTCACGCGGCCGCGCATCTCGTCCGGCGTGTGAAGCTGGATCAGCGAGCCGCGCACGTACATCGATACCATGTCAGCGCTTCCCGCGACGATCAGTGCGGCGAGGCTCAGGAAGAAGTTCTTGGAGATGCCGAAGGTGAGGATCGCAAGCCCGAAGATGACCACCGCGATCAACATCTTGCGGCCGACATCGGTGCGCATGGGGCGGAACGACAGCAAGATGCCGGTCGCAGATGCGCCGATGCCCATGCCTGCGGCCAAGAAGCCAAGACCCGTCGGGCCGACATGCAGGATGTCACGGGCGTAGATCGGAAGCAGGGCGGTCGCGCCGGCAAGCAGAACGGCGAACAGGTCCAGGGTGATCGCCGCCTGCACGAGGCGGTTGCGCTTCACATAGGCGAAGCCGTCGGCGATGCGGGCGAGGGGGCGACGGTCCTTCTGGGCGGCTGGTTGCGGCACCCGGCCGATGGTGAGGAGCAGGAGGAGTGCGACGCCGAAGAACAGCGTCATGCCGCAATACGCCACGATCGGCCCGATTGCGAAGAGTAGCCCGCCGACGCTCGGTCCCGCGATGAAGCCAACCTGCATCGCGATCGAGCCCAGCGCGATTGCCGTCGGCAGGCTTTCGCGCGGAACCAGATTGGGCGCGAGCGCGGAATAGGCCGGGCCGGCAAAGGCGCGCGCCACACCCACGAACACAGCCGCGCTGAACAGGATCGGCAGCCCGAGCCACCCCTCCCAGGTGGCGAAGCCGAGCATCGCGGTCGTCGCGGCGAGCAAGGTCGTGGTGCCGCGAACGATCCACCGGCGATCGATTGAATCCGCAATCAGGCCCACGACGGGCGTGAGGAGAAACAATGGCAAGAACTGCGCCAGGCCGATCATACCGAGGAGGAACGCTGCCTCTCGGATGTCCATTGTCTCTCGCGCGATGCTGTAGACCTGCCATCCCAGGACGATCGCGAGTGCAGATTGCGCGATCGTGCTTGCCAGCCGTGCCAGCCAGTAGCTGCGATAGTTCGAGATCCTGAGCGGATGGACAGAGGTCGACATGCGGCTCGTGGCTTAGGGCGGCTGAAGGCCACACACAAGAAACCCGATCTATGCGAGGCATTGGCGAGGAATTGCGCCGTCACCGTTTCCGGGCCTATAGGCGGCTGCTCCCCTTCCCCAGGAACCTACGAGGTCAACCCCCGTGGCAAGAACAGCCCGCGCGAAGAGCGCCGAACCCCCCGTCTCCAACCGCGAGCGCCCGAACGAGCCGCAGCCCTATACGGCCTCGAAAGACGAATTGCTTAAATTCTACAAGGACATGCTGCTGATCCGCCGCTTCGAGGAGAAGGCGGGACAGCTTTATGGTCTGGGCCTGATTGGGGGTTTCTGCCACCTCTATATTGGCCAGGAAGCAGTCGCCGTCGGCCTTCAATCGGCCCTGACCGAGAAGGACTCGGTTATCACCGGCTATCGCGATCACGGCCACATGCTGCTTTGTGGTATCCCGCCCAAGGACGTGATGGCGGAGCTGACCGGGCGTCAGGCCGGAATTTCGAAGGGCAAGGGCGGCTCGATGCACATGTTCAGCGTCGAGCATAAGTTCTACGGCGGGCACGGCATCGTCGGAGCGCAGGTGTCGCTCGGCGCGGGCCTCGGCTTCGCGCACAAGTACAATAACGATGGCGGCGTTTGCCTTGCCTATTTCGGCGATGGCGCAGCGAACCAGGGGCAGGTGTACGAAAGCTTCAACATGGCGGAGCTGTGGAAGCTGCCCGTGATCTTCGTCATCGAGAACAATCAGTACGCGATGGGCACGAGCGTCAACCGCGCCTCCGCCGAGGACCAGCTGTATCGGCGTGGCGAGAGCTTCCGCATCCCGGGAATCCAGGTGGACGGCATGGACGTGCTGGCCGCACGCGGCGCGGCCGAAGAGGCGCTTGCCTGGGTGCGCGCCGGCAAGGGGCCGATCATCCTCGAGATGAAGACCTATCGCTACCGCGGTCACTCCATGTCGGATCCGGCCAAGTATCGCAGCCGCGAGGAAGTGCAGGCGGTGCGCGACAAGTCCGATCCGATCGAGCACGTGAAGAAGCTGCTTGATGCGCAGGGCGTCAAGGAAGACGAGCTGAAGGCGATCGAGACCGAAATCCGCAAGGTTGTGAACGAGTCCGCGGATTTCGCCGAGAGCACCCCTGAACCCGATCCCAAGGAACTGTATACCGACGTGCTGGTGGAGAAGTATTGAGATGGCGATCGACATCAAGATGCCGGCGCTCTCCCCCACCATGGAGGAGGGCACGCTCGCCAAGTGGCTCGTCAAGGAAGGCGACACCGTGAAGTCCGGCGACATCATGGCCGAGATCGAAACCGACAAAGCGACGATGGAATTCGAGGCAGTCGACGAAGGTGTCGTCGGCAAGATCCTTGTTGCCGAGGGCACCGACAACGTGAAGGTCGGCACGGTGATCATGCAGCTGGAGGGCGAGGGCGCTGACGCAGCCCCTGCGGGCACCAGCGATCCGGCTGCGACCAAGGAAGACACCGCGGCGCCTGAAGCGAAGGCAGACGAGAAGAAGCCTGACGAGGTCGAGGACTCCGCGCACCCGGCGCAGGAGAAGGTCGAGACGGGCGCCCGGCAGATGTTCGAGGCGGCGAGGCACGACGCTGAAGTGACCGATCCGGCGATCCCCGAAGGCACCGAGATGGTGAAGGTGACCGTCCGCGAGGCGCTTCGCGATGCGATGGCCGAGGAAATGCGCGCTGACGAGCGCGTGTTCGTGATGGGCGAGGAAGTCGCGCAGTATCAGGGCGCGTACAAGGTGACGCAGGGGCTGCTGGACGAGTTCGGCGATCGCCGTGTTATCGATACGCCGATCACCGAGTACGGCTTTGCCGGCGTCGGCACAGGCGCGGCAATGGGCGGCCTCCGGCCCGTCGTCGAATTCATGACGTTCAACTTCGCGATGCAGGCGATCGACCACATCGTGAACTCCGCTGCGAAGACGAACTACATGTCTGGCGGGCAAATGCGCTGCCCGATCGTCTTCCGCGGGCCGAACGGTGCCGCCAGCCGTGTCGCGGCGCAGCACTCCCAGAACTACGGCCCATGGTACGCTAGCGTGCCGGGCCTGATCGTCATCGCGCCGTATGATGCTGCGGACGCAAAGGGCCTGCTGAAGGCCGCCATCCGTAGCGAGGACCCTGTAGTGTTCCTCGAAAACGAGCTGCTCTACGGCCGCTCGTTCGAAGTCCCCAAGCTCGACGACTGGGTACTGCCGATCGGCAAGGCGCGCGTGATGCGCGAGGGCAAGGACGTGACGATCGTCAGCTATTCGATCGGGGTCGGCCTGGCGCTTGAAGCCGCTGAGCAGCTGTCAGGCGAGGGTGTAGAAGCCGAAGTGATTGACCTTCGCACGCTGCGTCCGCTCGACAAGGATACGGTGCTCAAGAGCCTCGCCAAAACCAACCGCTTGGTGGTGGCTGAGGAAGGCTGGCCGACCTGCTCGATCGCCAGCGAGATCATCGCGATCTGCATGGAGGAAGGCTTCGACGATCTCGATGCCCCGGTGATGCGCGTATGTAACGAGGATGTGCCGCTTCCCTATGCCGCAAACCTCGAGAAGCTGGCGCTCGTCTCGTCCGAGAAGATCGTCGAGGCGGTTCGCAAGGTAACCTATCGGGGCTGATGTACCACTCCCAGTCCGGCTGCGTCATGCCGTGTATTTGTCACACGTCATGCGCGGTGCGGCCGGACTGGGATTGGTGATGCCCTTGCCGAAGTCACGTTTGTCGCGAACGATGAAGCTTGCGATATGGTGCAGCCGCGTCTCGCCAATGAAGTAGTTCGAGACAAGCGGGCGATAATCGTAGTTGATCTCCACGAAGATCACGCCCGATCCCGGCGGTGCGATGACCTTGGCGCCGGCCGGCCCCATACCGGTGAAGGAATATGAGGCGGACTTGCCATCGCCTTCGTTGCCATAGGACGAGTCCCAGTTCGCACCCCGCTTTAGACCGACGCAGCGCTGCCAATGGATATATTGGCCGCCGGAGTTGGTTGTCTCGATGCTCGACACGGTGATCCGCCCCGTCTGAGTGATTCCCATCGCCTGACCCTGCAGACGCGCGCCTTGCAGAACGTCGTTCATGTCGACCTCGCGCAGCTCCTGCGTCTGCAGCGACGTATCAGCGCCGACGCGGGAGGCGTTATCGGCCAAAACCAGGGCGAGTTGGCTGACCTTCATCTGGGTTATGCCGAAATTGGCGAGCTCGATCGAATAGAGGCCGACCGGCACGAGGATTGGCAGCGTCAGGGCGAATTCTAGCATCGCAAGGCCCTGGCGATCCCGCCGGAGGCTGCGGAACGTCTGTATCACGTGCATATCGTTGCCGGAGTTGAGTTGCTGCTCTTGTCGTACGGCTGGTTCTTCAGCAGTGTCGATGCGGACACGTCCTGGTTCGGCGGGAGGCCAAGCATCTTTCCCAGCGGGAAAAGCCGCGGATAGCGAATGTTCATCGTGTAGACGACGGTGTCATTGGCATAGCCTTGGCCGGTCTTTCCGGGGTCGGCGTCCCACTGCGCGTTGCCGTTGAGATCGGCAAAACACTCGCCCGGATCGCGGACCTTGTTGTCATTGGTATCGGTGAAGGGCTCCGGGCCGATCGCGGTGTAATTGGAATAGGCGGACCGCTGGCTGTTCCACGTGAGATCCTTCGCGACAGCCCGAACCGATGAGACGACGCGGGCGTCAATCTCGGTTACCTTGGACAAGCCGGTCTCAAGCCCGCTGTCGCGCCCCGCGCGTTGCACGGCGCCCGTCAGGATCGACTGGACGTAGAGCCGGTAGCAGAGGTCCATCACACCCATGAGGAGGAGGAGCATCACCGGCGCGACCAGCGCGAACTCGACGATCGTTACGCCTCGGCTGTCCGCGGTCAGGCGCTTTGGAGTGATATGTCTCACTCCGACACCCGAAGCTTCGCGATGTTCGACGCTATGTTGGCGAAGGCGCTGTTCAACTCGGCGGCATTCTTCGCCTCGAACGAGTTGCTCTCCGAGGACGCGCAATCGCTGAGCAGGGGCGTGAGTGACGTGCCGAACGCGATCACCCACACTGTCATGTTCTTGTTCTTCGCCACCTGGCAGAGCGCGGTCAGCCGCTTCTCGACCAGCGTATTCTGTTCGGAGTCGCCATAAGGCAGTCGGGAGGCGTCGGTGCGCCTACGATCGATGCCCGCCAGTCCGTAAGCATCATAATCGCCGAAGTTTGTTTCCGTCTTGCCATCGGTCATGAAGATGACGTGACGGGCGATCGCGCTGCCATTTGGGGCAGTCGTGTTCTCCGAGGCGAAGAGGCCGTCGGGCGACAGCAGGCGTAGGCCCCAGAGGAACCCGATGTCGTGATATGTGCGCCCTGCGACCTTCAATCCATTCAAATATGAGGTGAGCGTGCCCTTGTTGATTGCGGCAAGCTTTTGCGCCGCGGATGGGCAGGCAGCATAATCATTCGGATAGTTGCTGAGGTTGATGTAATTGCCGTTGTGCCGCACGGCCTTCATCGTGTCTGCGGGCCAATTGGCGGTTGAGGTCGTCGGGTTCGAGTAGCTTGTGTAGCTGCGCGCATAGACGAGTTGCGGAAGCCAGGGCCTCCATTGGGTGGCAGGATCGCTGGCGCTGGGCACCATATCGACATCGAGATCGTAAGCGTCAGTAGGGATGCTCGGATAATCGCTTTGGCGCACGGTGGCCCGCTCTTCGATGCAGGCGCTTGAGCTGTTCCACGTGATCGCACGGTTCGACCATTGGGAGCCGTTGCCACCATTGATCATCGCCTGGAAGGTGCCGCCCGCCATCAGGCCGGAGCCGCCATTACCTTTCAGCCCCCTGACGTCGAACGTTACCGGCTGATAGTTCCACCAATAGGTCTTGGCCGTGGAACTTGATGTACTGCCCCAGTTCGGGTTCTTGGTGCGGGTCTCGACGCGGCTGCGCTTCAGATTGTTGTACCGCGTCTCCGTGATTTTGCAGACGCCGTTCGACAAATTCGCGGAAAAGCTGCTCCCGGTAATTGTCTCAGTCGTCGTTCGACCCTGTGATCCGTTCGGGTTGGTGGTCCAGCTGGTCGAAGAACTGGCGGTCTTCTGCGTGTTCGGCGGCGCGAAGCAATTCTCCGGCAGGCCATAGGTCACGAACGTCTCGGTGCTGCCGGACAAGGTCGTCCAGCCGCTATAGGTTGACGCATTCCACTCGCCTTGGGTCGAGGTGTTCGTCTTCTCCGTGATGTCGGCAGGAGCGCGGGACTGGTATGTCCAACTGTCGACCATCCAGTCGCGCTTCAGCAGCATGCCGACGTTGACGGTCGAGGAATAGGGCACGAACCCGTAGCGGATCTGGCTCGAATTGGTCTTCGATCCCTCTAGCGCGTCATAGAAGCTGACGACGGAGGAACGAAGCGCGCTGATCCTGCTGACGCTGTCGGACGGGTTCGTCAGGCCCATCGATCCCGTCGTGTCGAGCACGAACATCACGTCGAGGTTCGGGATGTCGAGCTTCGCCTGGCAGGTGACATTGATCGTGGCGTCGCCGGCGCCGATCATCTTGGTCAGCGTCATCGGCACGACCGCGGATGCGGTTCCGCGCACCTGATTGTCCGACGTCTTGGAGAATATGCGAGTGCGGGACTTTGTACCAAACACCCCGACCTTAAAATTATTGTCGAAGAACATTTCCGCTTTCTGGTTCGCATCGGCGGAATACGTGGTGTCGACCATGAATTTGCGGCCGGCCAGGGCACCGGAATCGCAAGCTTGCTGCAGGCGCACCTTCACGAAATACATTCGCGAGGTATCGATCGCCGAACCGGCGAGGGCCGTGACGGGGATAGTTGCGATGGCCATGATCGCCAGAGCATTGCCCCGCGTGTCTTGCCCAAGTCGCTTGAGAAAAGTCTTTGGCGCAACGCCCGACGGCTTCATGTTGCCCCTGTCCCCGCAAATATTGTTTATGTTCTAGCGGGCTGTTATGACGTGCAGCTTCTAAACTACGATCAAGCGACATGGTTAACAACCCTCGAACCTTTGGGATCGACCCTGGAGGCGGCCATCCGGAGCGCGCGCTTGCGCTCGGCTATGCGCCGGCGGCCGGGCGCGAGGGGGTGCTTGCGGTGTTCGCGCTGGATGCGACGCTGGCGAAGCTGGCGCTCGGCACGCGCGATCCGATGGTGGCGCAGCTGCGACTGACCTGGTGGTACGAGGCGCTGATGGCGCTCCATGCAGCGCCGGCACCCGCGCAGCCGATCCTCCAGGTGCTGACCGAGGCAGGGGCGGATGGCGCGGCGCTTGCCGCCACTGAGGTGGGTTGGGAACAGTTGCTTGGGGAGACGGACGACGCAGCGTTGATGGCGTTTGCGACCGCGCGGGCGGGCGTGTTCCGGGAGGCGGGGCGGCTGGCTGGCGCTGCAGACAACGTCGCCGACGCTGGCGCTGGCTGGGCGCTGGCGGATCTGGCCGGCATCACGGCTGATCCGGCGGTAGCGAGCCGGTCGCGGGCCCTGGCGGCGCCGTTGCTGGCGCGGGCGGCGGGGCAGCGCTGGAGTTCGGCGGGGCGCTTCCTGGGGGCACTGGTGCATGTCGCGCGGGCGGACCTGGCGGGCGAGCGACCGGTTGGGGCGCCGGCGCGGGTAGCGCGGCTGGCGTGGCATCGATTGACGGGGCGGTAACGGGCTCCACAGGGGGAGAGGGGCATGTGGCGGTATCTGGCAGGGGGTGTCGCGGCGCTGCTGATGGTGGCGGCGGGCTGGATGCTGTTTTCGACCCGGGCGACGAGCGACCCGATCATCCCGTCCGCACCGCCGCCGCCCGCCTCGGCGCAGCGCACTGCTGGCAACGAAGTGGCCGATGCGCCGGTGCCGGAAGCCAGCGCGCGGACGCGGGAGGAGAAGCGCTTCGACCGATACGACAAGGATCGCAACGACAGCATCACGCGCGAGGAATATCTCGCCTCGCGTCGCAAGGCTTTTGCGAAGCTCGACACCAATGGCGACGGGCGGCTGTCGTTCGAGGAATGGGCGGCCAAGACGACCGCCAAGTTCGCCAGCGCCGACCGAGACAAATCGGGCGCCATGGACCGGGCGGAGTTCGCCACCACGGCGGTGAAGCGCAAGACCCCGCTGCGATCGGCGCGCAAACCCGAGTGCCCGCCGGTGCGCAGCGCGGATGACGACAGCTAAGCGCGGGGGCTAGCACTTCACGTCCCTCGGCGATGCTCGGGACGAACGCGGTTGACAGGCGGCCGCCCTCGACCTTGACCCGGCGCGCCGGGGTGAGGGCGCACCGGGGCCGTCAGGCGGCCATCCATTCGGCCAGCGCGGTGCGGGCGCGGTCGGTGTACATCTTCTTGCGATCCGCTTTCTTCGTGCGCCCCTCGATCGGCGGGAAGAGGCCGAAATTGACGTTCATCGGCTGATACGTTTCCGCCACCGCGGCGAAGGTGATGTGGTTCAACAGCGCACCGAGCGCGGTTTCCACCGGCGGGGGTATCATCGGGCGGCCGCCAAGCTCGGCCGCCGCGAAGCGGCCGGCCAGGAGACCGATGGCGGCGCTTTCGACATAGCCTTCGCAGCCGGTGATCTGACCGGCGAAGCGGACGTTGGGGCGGGACTTCAGCCGCAACTCCGGATCCAGCAGCTCGGGCGAGCGCAGGAAGGTGTTGCGGTGGAGGCCGCCGAGCCGGGCGAACTCCGCCTTTTCCAGCCCCGGGATGGTGCGGAACAGGCGCACCTGTTCGGCATGTTTAAGCTTCGTCTGGAACCCGACGATGTTCCACAGCGTGCCGGCGGCATTGTCCTGCCGCAGCTGGACGCAGGCATAGGGCCAGCGGCCATTGGGGTGTTCCGGCGTCGCAGTGCGCGGATCATCGAGGCCGACGCCCTTCATCGGGCCGAAGCGCAGCGTCTCGCGCCCGCGCTCCGCCATCACCTCGATCGGCATGCAGCCTTCGAAATAGGGCACGTTCTCCCATTCGCGCGGCACGCTCTTCTCGCCGGCGAGCAGCCCTTCGACGAACGCCTCATATTGCTCCCGATTGAGCGGGCAGTTGATGTAATCGGTGCCGTCGCCCTTGTTCCAGCGGGACTGGAACCACGCTTTCTCCATGTCGATCGAATCGCGGTACACGATCGGCGCGATGGCATCGAAGAAGGCGAGTGCGTCCTTCCCCGTCTCACTGGCGATCGCCTGCGACAGGCCCGGCGCCGTCAGCGGCCCGGTGGCGATGATCGCGGGCCCTTCCGGCAACGCATCGACCCGCTCGCGCACGATCGTGACGTTGGGATGCGCGGCGAGCGCGGCGGTGACGCCGGCGGAAAAGCCATCACGATCCACCGCCAGCGCGGAGCCGGCCGGCACCTTGTGCGCATCGCCCTCCCGCAGGATGAGCGAGCCAAGCGCGCGCATTTCCTGGTGGATGAGGCCGACGGCGTTGCTTTCGGCATCGTCCGACCGGAAGCTGTTGGAGCAGACGAGCTCCGCCAGATGATCGGTGTGATGCGCCGGGGTATTCTCTCCCGAGCCGCGCATTTCGGACAGGCGGACCTTGAAGCCGGCTTCGGCGAGCTGCCACGCGGCTTCGCTTCCGGCGAGGCCGCCGCCAATGACGTGGATGTCGTAAGTCATGGAGGGGCGTTTAGGCGGGCCGAATACGAAAAGGAACGTGCCGGCGAAAAACGGCGGAAAACCGCGGCTTTCGGAAAATCGCCGCGCGCGAATGTTGAGGAAGTTGAGGCGATAGCGCGTTTTTTTCCAACAGCCTCAACATTCGCGGGATGGATCGGCGCAGGGATCATGGCGGGGATGATACGCCCCGGCGGGCATGTAGGACAGGAAGACGGATCGGCGCGGCGGGGGTGCCGGGGATGGGGCGCATGGCAAGGCTGATCCGAGGCGCGCGTGGCGGCAGGGCGCGAGTGCGGGTGGGGCAGGCGGCGATGAACCGTGCGGGCGGGACGGGCGTTCAGCGCCAATGGCAACCCGCATCCACACCCCCGCCCGCGGCGCGTTGAACGCTGCTTCCATCGCCGTGCTGCTGGCGGCGGCGTTCCAGATCCTGACGCCGCTGCTGCCGCAACTGGGGGTGGGACAGCCGATCGGCGACCAGTCCGATGCGGTGCGCACGCTGATCACCCCGGCGGGCTGGGCCTTTTCGATCTGGGGGGCGCTGTACCTCGGCTCGACATTGTTCGCGATCTACCAGCTGCTGCCGGCGCAGCGGGGCAATCCGCTGCTCGCGCGCATCCGGTGGCCGGCGGCGGGCGCGTTCCTCGGCAACGGCCTGTGGGCGGCCTACACCCAGGTATTCGGGCTGAGCGCGATATCGGTATCGATCATCATCCTGACGCTGGCGTGCCTCGTCGCCATCTATCGCGTGTTCGCGAGCGGCGGGCCCGGCATTGGGCAGTCCGGCAGCGGGCGGCTCAGCACCGGCGAGCGCTGGCTCGCCTATGTGCCGCTCAGCGCGCTGACCGCCTGGCTGACGGTGGCGACGACGGTGAACATCGCCGCCAGCCTGCGCTTCCACGGCGTGGAGGGCGGCGCGGCGGCACCGATGATCGCGGGCGCCGTGGTGGTGGCGGCCGGCGTGATCGCCGCGACCGCGCTGATCCGCGGGCGCGGCAACCTGCCTTTCGCGGTTGTGTTCCTGTGGGCGCTGGCGGCGATCTTCGCGGCCGGCGGGCAGGAAGCAACGCTGGTGGCGGGCGCGACGGCGATCGCGGCGGTGCTGGTGGTTGTGGGGCTGGTGTTGGGCACGCGGCGGGAGCGGGCATCATGGTGATGAAACCATGACGGTGGTTCCTGATCGCCAGATCGGAGTCTGTTTTATCTGGTAAGCTCCAAGTCCTCGTTAGGTTATTCTGGACAAAGCTAGAGAAGCGATGATCTAGCTACTGTGACCCGTCATGCAGGGATGGAGAACCACGCGCTATAATGCAGGTCGGGTGCGGCGTGTCATAATCGCCACCCGGCTGGGTAGGGATACGGGGGTAAACGGTCGCTCAGAACGATTTGATTACCCCCTCGCATATCTGTACCGAGAATAGATCGTAAGGGTCTTGGCCGCACAGAAGGCCGGAGTAAGCTGCTCACATGATCGAACCGTCCGCTGATGAGCTAACGATATATGATGACATTTCGAAGCTAGGTGAAAGGCTTTGGAAAATATCGACTTCTATCGAGGGTCTAAATACCGATCCTAAGATGTCCTCCATCATGTTGTACAAGAGGCTATGGAGCAACCAGCGAGGCTACACTGCCTTATGGAAAATGAACTTAAATCTAGAGGCCAACATTGTCTTAAGGTCTGCTGTTGAGGCAGCGATATGCATTGCCGCCAATGCAAAGCTTAGAGAAGAATTTGTTCTTCTGATGAGTAGAGATGCCGCTGCCACGATCCAAGGTCAGATTAAAATTCACCGAGATAATGAAGCTTATGAGCTCGTAAAGGAGGGAGAGGCCACACTGCGCTTATTGCAATCCAAACTTCCGGTGGGAGTTAAGCCTGCCACTTTGCGTTGGAAGGAGCTTGCCGAACAGGGCGGAGCGCCTCAGCTTTACAGCTTCCACAAGATGCTATCGAGCGTCTCATCCCATGTCACCGGGTTGTCGATTTTACGCGGTGTTACAAACGAGCGCATGGATGCAGAACAGCGAGAAATAAGCGAGCTAGAGCGAAAGATGCACCTTATGATGATGGCCGGTGCCATGCTTCAAGGGGCTAGGCTGCACTCGGTTATGATCGAAGCGTATGCTGAGCTAGAGATAGCGACTATTTTGACTGATCGATTGGCTACCTTGTCGATGAGTTGGCCGGGGGTGGGGCCTGACGATTGAACGACGCAGGCGGGTTGGCAGGCGCTTGAGCACTTGGCTTTCTACGTTCTGCCGCCTTAGCGGGTTGCGGATGTGCGGTAGGCTTTGGTTCCTCATACAGAGAACGGCCACGGGGCGGGGGAACTCGAAAGGCAACTTTGCAGTCTTCCGAGATCAGCGATCGGGCATTATCAGGTTGTATCGCTAAATACTTACCTGATATCTGTCTTAGGACAACATTCCGTGCGCAAGACGTGTGAGAACCGACTGCATCCTTGTACAGAATGAAGCGGTCAGACTGACCTTTAGTTGCCCCAATGCAAAAAAGGGATATCATGAAGCCACCAATTAGGGTGCCGGCTTCGAAGGTGTAGCCGCTATAATTACGACGCTCACTGAAAGTCATCCACGCTACTGTCGCAGGCAATTGCAACGCTACCCATAATATCGTGTATGGGAACTGATTGCCCGAATATATATCGTGTGCCGCGCGGACAAGGCAGATAACAAATATGGCCGCAGCAAACCAATTTATCCCACTCCTCATTTTCTTGTTGCGAGAGTGGGCGCTGGGCTGTTGCTCTTGCGGCAAGGCGTTAGCCATATTCACAGCGTAGGGTGTTGCTGAGGTCACGCGCATCAGAGTTACCGCCAGCGGCAGAACAAGCGACAGTGCGTACACCCGAACCATGTCGCTTACTGACACAGAGAACAGATCGGAGGCTGAGGCATGAACAACCAAGTTTGCGCCGAATCCTAGGCAGTAGCTCCACAGGAAAAAGGCAGAGCCAAGGATATGCGCCACGGGGATAGCGACAAGGGTATGTCCGAGGCGTTCGCTTGTCGTCATCTACGCGGGATATCAGTGCGACCGGACGTCAGCCAGCCCTTTGCCCTCGCTAGCAGAAAGCGCTAACACAACTGTCCCGACGCTCAGGAAACATCCTTTGTTTGTCAATGCTTGCGGGTTTGAAAGCCGATTTCTCTCGGCCCCACTATTGGGTCGTGGAGCCTACATGCATCGCGCTATCCTTGCGTAGGTTAAACGCCTGACAACTCACCCCGCCGCCTTCGCCAGTCCCTTGGACAGTTGCAGCGCGCCATGCAGCCGGGCGGCCGGGTCCGCCCAGTTACGCGTCAGCGCGAGCTTTGAGTCCGGGCGCAGCTTTGCGATCGGGCCGAGCTTTTCGACATAGGCGAGGAGGGCGGGGACGCTGGGCGGCGTATCGTCGTGGAAGCTGACGAGCGCACCCTTGGGGCCGACGTCCATCTTCGCGACGCAGGCCTTCTTGGCGTTCAGCTTGATCTCGATCACCTTGACGAGATTGTCGGTCGCTTCCGGCAGCGGGCCGAAGCGGTCGATCATCTCGGCGGCGAAGGCATCCAGATCGGGCTTCGTATCGAGATCGTTGAGGCGGCGGTACAGGCCCATGCGCAGATCGAGATCTGGCACGTAATCCTCCGGGATGAGGATGGCTGCGTCGACGGTGATCTGCGGCGAGAAATCGCGCGGGCGGCTGGCGAGGCCGCCGGCGCGCGCGTCCATGATCGCTTCCTCCAGCATCGACTGGTAGAGCTCGTAGCCGACTTCCTTGATGTGGCCGGACTGTTCGTCGCCCAGGAGGTTGCCGGCGCCGCGAATGTCGAGATCGTGGCTGGCGAGCTGGAAGCCGGCGCCGAGGCTGTCGAGATCGGAGAGGACCTTCAGGCGCTTTTCCGCCGCATCCGTCATCTGCCGTTCGGGGGGCGTGACCATATAGGCGTAGGCGCGCGTCTTCGACCGGCCGACGCGGCCGCGCAGCTGGTATAGCTGCGCCAGGCCGAAGCGATCGGCGCGGTTGACGATCAGCGTGTTGGCGGACGGGATGTCGATGCCGCTTTCGATGATCGAGGTGGAGATGAGCACCTCGAACTTCTTCTCGACGAAGGCGGACATGCGCTCCTCCACCTCGGTCGGCGCCATCTGGCCGTGGGCAATGACGTAGCGGACCTCGGGCACTTCCTTGCGCAGGAATTCCTCGATGTCGGGCAGATCGGCGATGCGCGGGGTGACGAGGAAGCTCTGGCCGCCGCGGTAATGTTCGCGCAGCAGCGCCTCGCGCAGGACGACCGGATCCCACGGCATGACATAGGTGCGCACCGCGAGGCGATCGACCGGCGGCGTTTGGATGACGGAGAGCTCGCGCAGGCCGCTCATCGCCATCTGCAGCGTGCGGGGGATGGGCGTGGCGGTGAGCGTGAGGACGTGGACGTCCGCCTTCAGCGCCTTCAGCCGTTCCTTGTGGGTGACGCCGAAGCGCTGCTCCTCGTCGACGATGACGAGGCCGAGACGCTTGAAATCGACGTTCTTGGCGAGGAGCGCGTGGGTGCCGACGACGATGTCGATCGTGCCGCTGGCGAGGCCTTCCTTGACGCGCTTCGCCTCCGCCGCCGGGACGAGGCGGGAGAGGCGGCCGATCTCGATCGGATAGCCTTCGAAGCGCTGGGTGAAGTTGAGGTGGTGCTGGCGCGCAAGCAGCGTCGTCGGGCAGACGACCGCGACCTGCATGCCGGCCATCGCCGCGACGAAGGCGGCGCGCAGGGCGACTTCCGTCTTGCCGAAGCCGACGTCGCCGACGATCAGCCGGTCCATCGGCTTGCCGGCGGAGAGATCGGCCAGCGTTTCCTCGATCGCGCGGTCCTGATCGTCGGTTTCCTGATAGGGGAAGCGATCGACGAAGCTCGGATAGCCGCTGGCATCGGGCGCCGCGACCTCGCCGTGGCGCAGCGCGCGCAGCGCCGCGGTGGCGATGAGATCACCCGCGATTTCGCGGATGCGCTCCTTCATCTTCGACTTGCGACGCTGCCATGCCTCGCCGCCGAGCCGGTCCAGCGTGGCGCCTTCCTCGCCGGCGCCGTAGCGCGAGAGGACCTCGAGGTTCTCGACCGGCACGTAGAGCTTGTCGCCGCCGGCATATTCCAGCTGCACGCAATCGTGCGGCGCCTTGGCGACGGGCACCTGGGTGAGCCCGACGTAGCGGCCGATGCCGTGATCGGTGTGGACGACGAGATCGCCGGGCGAGAGCGTGGCGAGCTCGGCCAGGAAGGCGTCGGCCGACTTGCGGCGCTTGGCGCGGCGGATCAGCCGGTCGCCCAGCATGTCCTGTTCAGTGAGGACGGCGACCTTGGGGGCGGTGAAGCCGTGATCGAGCGGCAGGACGATGAGCGCGACCTGCGTCTCGCCGACGCCCTGCGCGTCCTGCCACGTCTCGACCGGCTTCGCGCCGGTGAGGCCGTGATCCTTGAGGAGATTGCCGAGGCGATCGCGCGCCCCGGCGGAATAGCTGGCGAGGACGGGGGTGCGCCCCTCCTTGCGCAGCTTCTGGAGGTGATCGACCACCGCTTCGTAGACGTTGGTGCTGGCGGCGCGCTCGGGCGCGAAATCGCGCGGGCCGTCGACGCCGAAATCGACGACGGTGGCGGATTCGGGCTCGTGGAACGGGGTGGTGACGTGCGCGGTCGCGGTGGCGAGCGCTTCCTCCCACTCCTTGGGCGGCATGTAGAGCGTCTTGGCGGGGAGAGCGCGGTAGCTGCCGGGCTGCGCCGCCTCGGCGCGCTTGCGGTTCTCGTAATAGTCGGCGACCGCCTCGAACCGCGCCTCGCCCGCGGCCTTCACGCCGCCGTCGCGCACGACCAGCGCGTCCTCGCCGATATGGTCGAACAGGGTCTCGAGACGCTCCTCGAACAGCGGGAGCCAATGCTCCATGCCGGCGAGGCGGCGGCCTTCGCTGACCGCCTGGTAGAGCGGGTCACCGGTGGCGGTGGCGCCAAAGGTTTCGCGATAGCGGCTGCGGAAGCGCTTGATGCTTTCCTCGTCCAGCAGCGCCTCGGAGGCGGGGAGGAGGGTGAAGCCGGGGATCTTGCCGGTGGTGCGCTGGTCGGCGGGGTCGAAGGTGCGGACGCTTTCGATCTCGTCGCCGAAGAAATCGAGGCGGAGCGCCTGGGTTTCACCCGAGGGGAACAGATCGACCAGACCGCCGCGGACGGCATATTCGCCGGCGTCGTGGACCGTATCGGTGCGCACATAGCCGTTGGCGGAAAGCAGCGCGGCGAGCTTGTCACGCGCGATTCGCTCACCCGGCTTCAGGTTCGCGACGAGCTGGCGGATGCGGAACGGGGTGAGCGTGCGCTGGGTGGCGGCGTTGACGGTGGTGAGGACGAGCTGCGGCGTCTTGGGGGTCGCCTGCAGCTTGTGCAGCGCGCCGATCCGCTCCGCCATGACGCGCAGGGAGGGCGAGGCCCGGTCATAGGGAAGGCAGTCCCACGCGGGATATTCGACGATCTCGATCTCCGGCGCGAAGAAGCGCGCGGTGCCGGCGATCGCGCGCATCGCCGCTTCGTCCGGCGCGATGAACACCGCCCGCGTCGTCGCCGCGCGGGCGAGATCGGCGAGCAGGCTGGGCAGGAAGCCGGTCGGCACGCCCGAGAGGGTGAGCGGCGTCTTGGCGGAGAGAATCGTCTTCAGATCGGGCAAAGGCGGGTCCGTTCGTATCGGGCGGCGGCAGGTAGGGGCTTGGTCAGGCGCCGGGCTGGCTGCCCGGGGTGGCGAGCGCGAAATCGACGCGGCGCATCGTCTGCATCATCTCGCCTTCCCATTCGGGCGGGCAGGGGATGGAGCCGATCGCCCAGCCCATGATGTCCACGTCCTGCTCCTCCAGCAGGCGTTCGAACCATTGCAGCTGTTCTTCGGACCAGCTGGCGTGATGCGCATCGAAGAAGCCGCCGATCATGAAATCGGCCTCGCGCGTGCCCCGGTGCCAGGCGCGGAAGCGGGTGCGCCGCAAACGAGTTTCTTGATCCATCAGGGGCTCCAACGACACTTGGCCGGCCGTGGTTTCGCACGGTCGGCGACGATAATTCATCCGCTCGCCTGACAGGATCGATGCGAACGGCTAGGCGTGGCGCAAGAGATAGTCATGCGACCCAATATCCTCAATCCACTGTTCGCCGAAGTCACCGCGCTGAAGGGCGTCGGGGCAGGGCTGGCCAAGCCGCTGGATCGGCTTGGCCTTGCGAGGGTGGTGGACGTGCTGTTCCATCTGCCGAGCGGCTGGATCGATCGCCTGCCGCGCGACGAGCTGATGGCGCAGGATGCGGGGCGCACGATCGCGATCACGCTGACGGTGCGCGACATCCGCGTCTCCTCAAGCCCGCGCGGGCCGACGCGGGTGCAGGCCGCCGACGGCTACGGCAACATCGTCAGCCTCGTCTATTTCGGGCGATCGAGCGGGCTGGTGCGCAAGCTCTATACCGTTGGCGAGCCGGTGCGCGTGTCTGGCAAGCTGGAGACATACGGCCAGGAATTGCAGATCATCCACCCGGAGATCGTGGATGGGGAGGACAGCTTTCGCGAGCGCGAGGCGATCTATCCGCTTTCGGAGGGGATTACGTCGCGCCGCGTCGGTGGCTTGGTCGAGCAGGCGATCGCCCGCGCGCCCGAGCTTGGCGAATGGATCGAGCCCGGCTTGCTTGCCCAGCGCGACTGGCCGGGGTGGAAGGAGGCGCTGACGCGCGTCCATGCCGATCCGGCCGATGCGGTGGCGCGGGCGCGGATCGCTTATGACGAGATCTTTGCCAACCAGCTGGCACTGTCGCTGGTGCGGCAGGATACGCGGCGTCGGCGCGGGCGCGCGCTGAAGGGCGACGGTCGGCTGCGCGACATGCTTCGGCTGCCCTATGCGTTGACCGGCGCACAGGCGCGGACGGCGCGCGAGATTGAGGGCGATCTGGCGCAGGACGCGCCGATGCTGCGACTGCTGCAGGGCGATGTAGGGTCGGGCAAGACGCTGGTCGCGGCGCTCGCGCTGATGATCGCGGTGGAGGCGGGGGCGCAAGGCGCGCTGCTGGCGCCGACCGAGATCCTGGCGCGGCAGCATTATGACACGCTGCGCGAGACGCTGGCCGGCTTGCCGGTGAACATCGCGGTGCTGACCGGGCGCGACAAGGGTCGGGCGCGCGAGGGCGTGCTGATGGGGCTGGCGGATGGGTCGATCGACATATTGATCGGCACGCACGCGATCTTCCAGGATGCGGTGACTTACCGCGACCTTGGCCTTGTTGTGGTGGACGAACAGCATCGCTTCGGCGTGGCGGAGCGGCTGGCGCTGTCGGCCAAGGGCAAGACGACGCCGCACCTGCTGGCGATGACCGCGACTCCGATCCCGCGCACGCTCGTCCTCGCGCAACATGGCGAGATGGACCAGAGCCGGCTCGACGAAATGCCGCCGGGGCGCGAGCCGGTGGAGACGCGCGTCATCAGCGAGGAGCGGCTGGACGAGGTGGTCAACGCGCTCGGCCGGCATCTGGCAGAGGGCAAGCAGGCCTATTGGGTCTGCCCGCTGGTGGAGGAGAGCGAGAAGAGCGACCTTGCCGCCGCCGAGGCGCGGGCGGCGGCGCTGGCGGGGCGCTTCGGGGATCGCGTCGGGCTGGTGCATGGCAAGATGCGGCCGGCGGAGAAGGACGCGGTGATGGCGCGCTTCGCCGGCGGCGAGCTTGGCGTGCTGGTGGCGACGACGGTGATCGAGGTGGGCGTGAACGTGCCCAATGCGACGCTGATCGTGATCGAGCATGCCGACCGCTTCGGACTGGCGCAGCTGCATCAGCTGCGTGGGCGGGTGGGGCGCGGCGGCGGGCAATCGCGCTGTCTGCTGCTGCGCGGCAATGCGCTGAGCGAAACGTCGCGCGCGCGGCTGGCGCTGATGCGCGAGACGAACGACGGCTTCATGATCGCCGAGGAGGATCTGCGGCTGCGCGGCGGCGGCGAATTGCTCGGCACGCGGCAATCGGGCGAGGCGGCGTTCCGGCTGGCGACGCCGGAGCTGCTCAATGAGCTGCTGCCGATCGCTTACGATGACGCACGGCTGCTGATCGATCGCGACGGCGGGCTTTCCGGCGCGCGCGGGCAGGCGGCGCGGGTGGCGCTGTATCTGTTCGAGCGCGACGCCGGCGTCGCCCTGCTGCGATCGGGCTGATCAACGATTTCGCGCCGCGTCCCGGATGCGCGGGCAAGCGGCGCCGTCAGAATGAGGTCAGCGCGACGAATAGACCGGCAGCGATGACCATCACGGCAAAGCCGCGTTCGAGCAGGCCCTTGCGCGTGGCGAGGGCCCGAGCGGCGGCCATCCCGGCTACGGTGCCGATCGCGCCGCCCGCGATCATCAGCGCGGTGATCGGCCAGTCGACCATGCCCGAGGTGGCGTAGGACGCTGCGGTGGTCAGCCCCAGTGCGCTCACCACCACGAGCGAGGTTCCCACCGCGTTGGCGATCGGCATGGCAGTGGCCAGCATCAGGCCCGGGACGATGAGGAAACCCCCGCCGATACCGAAGAAGCCGGCTGCAAGGCCGACGCCAAGGCCAATCGGGATCAGCCTCGGCAGCAGCGTCGCGGCGGACTCTCGCGACAGGCGAACGTCCGGCGCTGGCGCAGACTTGCGGGGGCGGAGCATCGAGAGGCCGACGCCGACCATCAGCAGGCCGAACAATGCCAATAGCCGCGCGCCATCCATTGCCTTGCCGAGTTCCGCACCGATGCTCGCCCCGGCGACGCCCACCGCCGCGAACACGGTGGCGCAAGGCCATTTTACCGTGCCCGCCTGGGCGTGGCCGGCAAGGCTGGCCAGCGCGCTGGCGGCGACTGCAACGGCGGCCGTCCCGATCGCGAGATGCGCAGACCCGGTCCCGACGACATAGACGAGCAACGGCACGGCGAGGATCGACCCGCCGCCGCCGACCAGCGCCAGGATCAGGCCGATCGCCGCGCCGGACGCGAGCGTGGCGAGGATGGCGGCGGCGGTCATGAGCGGCTCAGCTCGCGGCGCGCCGGTTCCACGGCATCATGCGCAGCAGGTTCGCCATCCCACACCAGCCGGTCGCCCCGGCGAGCATCAGGCCGGCACCAACGAAGGCGGACAGGCCGAAGAAGGCGGGAGTGACGAACAGGCCCAGCAGCACGCCCGCAAGCACCAGCATGCCTGCCGTGATCTGCACCTGCCGCATGACCTCAAGTGGCTGGGCGCGATCGACCACCGTCGGTTGCCCGGCCGAGCGCCAGGCATCCACGCCGCCATCCAGGATATAGGCCGGGGCGCCTGCGGCAGCGGCGGCGAGCGCGCTGGCGTTGGCAGCCGTGCGCATCCCCGACTTGCAGTGGAAGATCACCGGGCGCTCTTCGCGCCGCAGGGTGGCAACGCGGTCGAGCGGCAGATTGACCGCACCGGGAATGCGCTCGCGCGCGAATTCGTCAGCGCCGCGGATGTCGACCAGCCGCGCGCCGCCATCGAGGGCGACGCGCGCGTCGCGCGGGGACAGGGTGGGAAGCATCAATCAACGTCCTTGCAGTAAAGTTGGTAGAGGGTGGCGAGAAGCGTTTCGACGCGGGGATCCGCGATCGCGTACCAGAGCGTCTGGCTCTCGCGCCGGAAGGCGACGAGGCCTTCGTCCCGCATCTTCGCGAGATGCTGCGAACAGGCGGACTGCGACAGGCCGACATCGCGGGCGAGGGTGGTGACCGTCACCTCGCCATGCTCGACCAGCTTGCACAGCAGCATCAGCCGCCGGGGATTGCCGATTGCCTTGAGCGTGTCGGCAACGTGGCCGGCCTTTTCCTCGAACGTCGCCAGATCCATCGGCGGCTTCAGCATCTGCTTCTCCATTAGATATTGCTAATTTAGCAATCTCTAATACATGTGCAAGGCATGATGGAGCCGAATATGACCCAGCCTTTCATCAAGGCCTTCTTCGATGAGCCGACCAACACGATCAGCTATCTCGTCGGCCACCCTGCCACCCGCATCGCGGCGGTGATCGACCCGGTGCTCGATTTCGACCTGGCGAGCGGCGAGGTGGATAGCCGGTCCGCAGAGCGGATCCTCGCCTTTGCCGATGAGGACGGATGGCAGATCGCGATCGTGCTCGAGACCCATGCGCATGCCGATCACCTGTCGGCGGCGCCCTTCATCAAGGCGCATACGGGCGCATGGATCGGCATCGGCGCGCACATCCGCGACGTGCAGCGCATCTTTCGGCCGGTATTCGCGATGACGGACCTGAAAATCGACGGATCGGACTTCGACCGGCTGTTCGACGACGGCGAGCGGTTCCAGATCGGCGACCTTGCCGTCGAGGTGCTGCACGTGCCCGGCCATACGCCAGCCGATGTCGCCTATCTGATCGGTGATGCCGCGTTCGTCGGCGATACCCTGTTCATGCCCGATTATGGCACCGCGCGTGCCGACTTCCCGGGTGGCGACGCCCGCACTTTATATCGCTCGATCCGCCGGCTGCTGTCGCTGCCTGGCGAGACGCGCCTGTTCCTGTGCCATGACTATAAGGCGCCCGGTCGCGACGAATATCGCTGGGAAACGACCGTGGACGAGCAGCGTCGATCGAGCGTGCATGTTCATGACGCGGTCAGCGAGGACGCGTTCGTCGCCATGCGCGAGCAGCGCGACGCCGGCCTCGCCGTGCCGCGGCTGTTGTTGCCGTCGATCCAGGTCAACATCCGCGCCGGCCGCTTCCACGAGGCGGCGGACAATGGCGTCACCTATTTGCGCATTCCCGTGAAGCCCCGGGAACGCGCAGAGTAAGGAGGGAAGGGCGCCGATGGTCAGCCGGCGACGAGCAGGCCGTGGTGCTTCTTGCCGGCGGAGATGCGGACCGGCTCGCCGCCTGCGGCCACAATGGCGGCTTCGTCCGAGACCTTCTCGCCGGCGACGCGCGCGCCGCCCTGCTTGATCAGACGGCGGGCCTCGCCCTTGGAGGCGCAGAAGCCGAGGCCAACGAGCACGTCGACCAACGCCACCTCGCCGTCCGCGGCGAAGGTGGGGAGCGCGTCGCCGCTGGCGCCTTCCTCGAAGGTCTTGCGGGCGGTCTCCGCCGCCTGCTCCGCTGCCTCGCGGCCGCGGCACATCGCGGTGGCTTCATTGGCGAGGATCTTCTTCGCCTCGTTGATCTCCGCGCCCTCGAGCTTTTCGAGGCGGGCGATCTCGTCCTCCGGCAGGTCGGTGAACAGGCGCAGGAAGCGGCCGACGTCGCGGTCATCGGTGTTGCGCCAGAACTGCCAGTAATCGAAGTGCGGCAGCTGATCCTCATGCAGCCAGACGGCGCCGGAGACGGTCTTGCCCATCTTCTGCCCGTCGGCGGTGGTCAGCAGCGGGGTGGTGACGCCGAACACCTCGGTCCCGTCCATGCGGCGGGCGAGTTCGATGCCGTTGACGATATTGCCCCATTGATCGCTACCGCCCATCTGCAGCCGCACGCCATGGCGCAGCGACAGCTCGCGGAAGTCATAGGCCTGCAGGATCATGTAGTTGAATTCGAGGAAGCTGAGCGACTGCTCGCGGTCGAGCCTGAGCTTCACCGAATCGAACGACAGCATCCGGTTGACCGAGAAATGCTGCCCGACCTCGCGCAGGAAGGGTATGTATTCGAGCTTGTCGAGCCAGTCGGCATTGTCGACCATCACCGCGTCTGTCGGGCCGTCGCCGAACGTGAGGAAGCGTTCGAAGATGCGGCGGATCGAGGCGACGTTGGCGCCGATGCGATCCTCGGTCAGCAGCTGACGCGATTCTTCCTTGAACGACGGATCGCCGATCTTGCCGGTGCCGCCGCCCATCAGGACGATCGGCTTGTGCCCGGTCTGCTGCAGGCGGCGCAGCAGCATGATCTGGACAAGGCTGCCGACGTGGAGCGACGGCGCGGTCGGATCGAAGCCGATATAGCCCGGCACCACTTGGCGAGCGGCGAGCGCATCGAGCGCCGCCGCATCGGTCATCTGGTGGATGTAGCCGCGGTCCGTGAGGACGCGGAGCAGATCGGACTTTGCTTCGGTCATAGTGGAGCGGCACATGCCCTCACCAGGCGGCGCCCGCAAGCGGGCCGGGCGTCCCGGTTAACGCTTGGGCAGTTGAGTCGTCGGGTCGACCGGGTTGCGGCCCTTGCGCAATTCGAAGTGCAGTTCGGGCTGATCGGCAAAGCCGGTGTCACCGGACAGTGCGATCGTCTGGCCCTTCTTCACCGCCTGGCCGCGCTGGACGAGCAGCTTGGAGGCGTGACCGTACACGCTGGTCCAGTTCTCGCCGTGGCGGACGATGATGAGGCCGCCGAGCGCAGCGATGCCGTCACCGACATAGGCCACGGTGCCGTCGGCGGCGGCGCGGACCGGCGTTTCGGTCGGCACCGCGATCTTGATGCCGTTGTTGCGCTGACCACTGGCGCCGGCGCCGAAGCGGCCGACGATGCGGCCGTCGACCGGCCACATGAAGCGGCCCGGGCTGCTGGTGGGCGGCGCCACCGCCGCAGTGGCGGGAAGGACGCGGCGCGGCGTCGCGACCGGTTTCGCCGGTGCCTGGTTTTCCGCGATGGCGGGCTCGCCGCCGGTGATGATATCATCGATGTCGAGGCGGAAGGCGGCGGCGCGCTCAGCAGCGCTGCGCGGGCGCGTGTCACCCGGGATCAGGATCCGCTGCCCGGTGCGCAGGATGTAAGGCTCGCTGAGGTTGTTCGCGGCGACGATGTGCGACCATTCGACGCCATAGGCGCGGGCGATCGCGATGCCGGTCTGACCGGAACGCACGAGGTGATAGCGGCCGCCGGGGATGCGCAGCCGCTGGCCGGCGTAGATGACGAACGGGGCGGACAGGCCGTTGGCGCGCGCTATCGCTTCGGAGCCGGCGCCGGTCCGCTCCGCGATGGCGCGCAGCGAGTCGCCGGAACGCACGACATAGGTTTGATCCGGAACCTGGCGCGCATCGTCCGCCACTCCGCGCTGCTCCCACGCGGGCGGCGGGGCGGGAAGCTGATCCACCTGCTCCTGCGGCCGCGGCCCGGGACGGGGCGGCGGATAACTGCCGCCCGTATCGGGACGCGGCGGAGTGGGCCGCGCCGGGCGGTCGACCGAGGGAATGCATCCCGCCAACGCGATCGCGAGCGGCAGCGCAAGCGGGATACGGTTCGTCATTACCGCTGCATTAACCCTGGACGGGCCGCGGCTCCAGTCGGTTCAGGCCCCCGAGATACGGCTGCAGCACCGAGGGCACCGCGACCGAGCCGTCGGCCTGCTGGTAATTCTCCAGGATCGCCACGATCGTCCGGCCGATCACCAGGCCGGAGCCGTTGAGCGTGTGGACGAAGCGGGTCGCCTTTTCGCCTTCCGGGCGGAAGCGGGCGTTCATGCGGCGCGCCTGGAAATCGGTGCAGGTGGAGCAGGACGAGATCTCGCGATAGCGATCCTGCCCCGGCAGCCACACTTCGATGTCATAGGTGCGGGCGGCGGAGAAGCCCATGTCGCCAGTGCACAGCTTCATGCGGCGGAACGGCAGCTCCAGCCGGGTCAGCACGTCCTCCGCCGCGGCGGTCATCCGCTCATGCTCCGCCTCCGACTGATCGGGCTCGACGATCGAGACCATCTCGGCCTTGTCGAATTGATGCTGGCGTATGAAGCCGCGCGTATCGCGCCCCGCGGCGCCCGCTTCGGAGCGGAAGCAGGGGGTGAGGGCGGTGAAGCGCAGCGGCAGATCGGTCGCCGACAGGATCTTCTCGCGCACGATGTTGGTGAGGCTGACCTCACTCGTCGGGATCAGCCAGCGACCGTCCGTGGTGCGGAACAGATCCTCGGCGAACTTGGGCAACTGGCCTGTGCCGAACATCGCCTCGTCACGTACGAGGAGCGGCGGGATCACTTCCTCATAGCCATAGTCGCGCGTCAGCACGTCGAGCCCATATTGGCCAAGCGCGCGGGCGAGCTTCGCGACATGGCCGCGCACCAGCGTGAAGCGCGCGCCGGACAGCAGTGCGCCGGTTTCGAAGTCGAGACCGAGCGCAGGGCCGATCGCATCATGCTCGCTGATCGCGAAATCGAACGTCGGGCGCTGGCCCCGTTCGTGGACGAGCTGATTGTCGTTCTCGTCCGCGCCGTCGGGCACGTCGGCGAGCGGGAGATTGGGCAGGCCGGCGAGGAGGCTGTCGAGTTCGCCGCCGAGCCGTGCTTCCTCCGCCTCAAGCTCGGGCAGCCGCTGCTTCAGCGTGGCGACTTCCGCCATCAGCGCGGCGGCGGTTTCCTCGTCCTTCTTGGCCTTGGCGGCGCCGATGGCCTTCGACGCCTCGTTGCGGCGCGCCTGGCCGACCTGAAGCTCCGTCACCACCTCACGGCGGCGGCGATCGAGATCGAGGATGGTGGCGGCGTCCGCCGGCTTGCCACGGCGCGCCATGGCGGCGTCGAAGGCGGCGGGATCGTCACGGATCAGGCGAATGTCGAGCATGGCGCGGCGCTATGCCGGGCAGCGACCAGCGAGGCAACCCGGGTGGGTGACGGCGCGTTGGTCGGCAAATACGGCATGCAAGGAGGTATCAACATGCAAGTTCCGCACAACGCCGTCGTTCTGGTGGCGGACGGCCGCAAGCTGCTGTTCCTGCGTAATGAAGGTGACGGCGAATATCCGAACCTGACGGTGGAATATGCGGAGGAGCAGAGCAACCCCGCGGACCGCGACCAGAAGACGGATGCGGCAGGCGCGGCTTCCTCGACGCAGAGTGGCCCGGGGGCGCCGGCGGTGGCGCAGAACGGATCGATGCACGCCCGCGGCGGCGGCGCGCAGTTCGCCCCGGCACGCGGCACGCTGGGCGAGGCGGATTTCCATCAGCTGGAAGAGGATCGCTTTGCGGCCGACGCGGCGGAACTGCTGAAGAAGCGCGCCTTGTCGAACGAATATGAGAAGCTGATCGTGGTCGCGCCGCCCAAGACGCTGGGCGAATTGCGCAAGCATTACCACAAGGAAGTGAGCGATCGGCTTGCGGGCGAGCTTTCCAAGGACCTGACCGGCCACCCCATTTCGGACATCGAGCAGGCGCTGCTGAACGCCTGAGCCGGCCGAGTCGCATTAAAAAGGGCCCGCGCGATGGTGTCGCGCGGGCCCTTTCTGGTGGCGCGATGGTAAGATCAGGCCGCGACTGGTGCCTTCTTGGCGAGGCGGCGGCGCGCAATGAGCGCGGCTGCGGCGGCGCCGAACAGCAGCACCATCGGCGGGGCCGGCACCGGCGAGGGATTGCCGCTGCTGTTGCTGCTGTGCCCGCCGTTCGACGACCAGCCATGGTTCGAGCCCCAGCCGTGGCTGGAACCCCAGCCCTTCGACGACGAGCCGTAGGACGAACTGGACGTCGAGGAAGAGGTGGAGGTTGAGGTCGAGCCGCTGGTCGAGCTGGACGTGGAGGTCGACGAGCCGCCGGTCGACGTGGATGTCGACGAACCGCCCGTCGAGGTGGAGGTGGACGAACCACCGGTCGAGGTGGACGAGCCGCCGGTCGACGTCGAGGTCGAGCCGCCGCTGGAGCTGGACGTCGAGGAGACCACGATCCCGCCCGAGCCGCCACTCCCGCCCGAGCCACCGAAGAAGCCGCCAGCGAAGAAGCCGCCGCCGCCAAAGCCGCCGCCACCGATGATCGGCGCTGCCACCGGCGCGCCGCCGCCCGAGACGACCGGCGCTGCTGCGGGCAGCGGCACGGGAATGGGGGCAGCCTGACTGGCGACCGTCACCACCGCGGGCGCGCAGGTGGTGGTGGTGTTCTTCACGATCGTGCGGACCCTGGTGCGCGGCGGCGGCGGGCGCTTCGCCACCCGCTTCACGGGCGTCGACTTCTTGGTGAAGGACGTGCGCGCCTTCTGCGTTTCCGCCACGTGCACAGCGCCCCCACCGACGATCGCGCCACCGACCGTGCACGCGCAGAGTTTCGCCAAAGCCATCCGCACCGACATGATGTCTCTTTCAATCAAGAACGACGTTACCGCCGCATTGCCCCTCGCGACGACGAGGGGCTGCTATCACCGTAAAGTGCGAAACAAAGCATTAAGCGCAACGTGATTCGGTGCGATTCACCGTCTCAAGATCGTATTTCCCGCAGGTTTGCTGACAAAATCATGGTTAACGTGCCAGTAGGGGACGGAACTTGCCGCGGCTGCGAACATGAATTCCCCCCGTTCTCGTGGATGGAATGCTCACACTTATTGGTGAGTCGAGTGCAGGAGCGCTTGTCCGTTAGTTAAGGCGCGACTATAGGGCGCGCCTGGGGCGCTCAGTGGTGCTTTGAGAAACGCTGTGACGCCGGCGGGGAGACAGGTCGATGGCGACGGCGTACAATCGCGTGGATCAGACTGAGGTATCCGGCTTCGCGGCCAATGACGGCGACGATGGTTACCGGCCACATGCTGACGAGCCCTTCATGAACCCACGCCAGCAGGCGTATTTCCGGAACAAGCTGCTGGCATGGAAGGAAGCGATCCTGCGCGAGGCGCAGGGCACCCTTTCCCAATTGCAGATCGATTCGATCCGCGAGCCCGATCTCAACGATCGCGCTTCAAGTGAAACCGACTGGTCGATCGAACTTCGCACCCGTGATCGCCAGCGCAAGCTGATCGGCAAGATCGAGGCCGCGCTGCGGCGGATCGATGACGGCGAATATGGCTATTGCGAAGTGACCGGCGAGCCGATCAGCCTGGGTCGGCTGGAAGCGCGGCCGATCGCCACCATGACGGTCGAGGCGCAGGAGCGGCACGAGCGGCAGGAAAAGGTGTCGCGCGAGGAATAAAGCGCGCGCAGGTGGCGCCATTGCGGACGCGTCTTCGTAATTCGTCAAGAAATACGGTCGTATCCAGAAGCCATGGATCCTGCCCGCGAAAACGTCTTCCTCGAGGCAGCGCCTGCCGACGGCGGGGCGCGTGGCCGTGACAGCCTGTTCCTGCTCGCGAGCCTGAAGGTGGAAGGCATGGCCGAGGCGATGCCAGTCCGCGTCCGCAACCTTTCCGCTGGCGGGCTGATGGCCGAATTGCCCGAGCCGGTATCACCCGACAGTGCGGTGGAGATCGATCTTCGCGGCGTCGGCAAGATCAAGGGCCGGGTCGCATGGCAGACCGAGGGACGCGCCGGGATCGCGTTCGACCGGCAGATCGATCCGCAACGTGCGCGCAAGCCGGTGGGCACAGCCAAGAGCGACGACTCGCCCAAGCCGCTCCGCTTCCCCGGCTAAACGACGCGCCATCAACGCCGGGCTAGACGGGCCCGCCCCAATCATGCCAAAGCCGCCGCCCGGACACGCGGGCGTGGCGGAATGGTAGACGCAGCGGACTCAAAATCCGCCGTTGGTGACAACATGTCGGTTCGAGTCCGACCGCCCGTACCACGCTGGTCCCTCGACCGCGGCCGCCGGATCGGGCATCGCGTGCGGCGATGTCATCGATTTCCCTTCTCCGATCGCGAACCGCTGCCGCCCACGAGGCGGTCGACGCTGCCTTTGGCGGGTTCGATCTGCTCGACCGGGAGGCTTATACGCGCTTCCTGGCGGCGCATGCCAAGGCGCTGCCGATTGCGGAGGCGAGAGCCGCGGCAGTCTGGCCGGATCTTCGCCCGCGCTTGCCGTTACTGGCCGAGGATCTCGTCCAATTGGGCCATGAGGGGCCAGTGGTGGCCACACCGCGCGCGGCGAATGACGATCCGCGCGCTTGGGGCGCGCTCTATGTGGTGGAAGGATCGCGTTTGGGCTTCGGGATGCTGGCCAAGCAGGTGGGCGGCGGGCTGCCGACCGCTTATCTGGCCGCGACTCACGCGCCGGGCGAATGGCGCGACATCCGCTCCGCGATCGACGCGGCTGGAGAGGGGAAGGACGAGCATTGGGCCGAGGAGCTGGTCGCCGGTGCGCTCGAGACGTTCGATCTTTATGCCGCTGCCGCGCGGGCTGCGTGAGCGGCCGTCACTGATCGAAATCGTTGGTCTTGTCGTCCGTTCCGTGCAGCTTCGACCATAAGGCGCCGGTTCCCGCTTCCTGCGCGCGGTTGACGAATTGCGAGGCGACCAGCCAGCCCTTGATCGGCTGGAGCGGCAGCAGCGTGCCGATCACCATGACCGGAACCGATGTGAGGAGGTGGACCCAGGCGGGGGGATCAAACGCGACCTGCAGCCAGACCACGAAGGCGGTGAGCGGCAGGGCGATGATGCACAGCGAGAAGAAGGCGGGGCCGTCGTCCGGTGCAGCGAAGCGATAGTCGAGCCCGCAATTGTCGCAGCGATCGGCAAGCTTCAACCAGGAGCGGAACATCTTTCCCTGGCCGCAGCGAGGACAAAGGCCCTTCCAGCCGCACTTCATGATCCAGCGGAACTTGGCTTCACCGCTCAGCGGCGCGCGCGCGGATACATGTTCATCTGTCATGCGCGGGAGGTAGGGAGCCGCGCGGGCGACCGCGATGAGACAAATTGTCCTATTTCCATCGCCGCCACCTAACGCGTCTTGTCCTCGATCAGCGCCGTCACGATCGTGCGCAGACCCGGATGGTTATCGACCTGTTCCAGCTCGCCATCGAGCCGCGCCATCATCGCATCCATCATCCGGCTGCCGAAGCCGCGGCGATCGCCGGACAGGCCCTGCCCCTGATCGGCGACGATCAGGCGCAGGCGATTGCGGTGCTGCTCCAGCGCGATGTCGATCGGGCCCGAGCCGCCGGGATAGGCATATTTGGTGGCGTTGATGACGAGTTCAGCCGCGATCAGCCCGATGCTGACGGCGCGATCGGTGGGGATCAGCATCGGCATGAGATCGACCGTCATCTGCGATGCCCAGTTCTGGCCGAGCGAGTTCTTGATGTCGCCGATCAGCTCCTCGAGGTAGCGCGCGAGGTCGATCGTCTCAATCTGATCGTCGCGGTACAGGCGGCGGTGGACGAGGGCGACAGCGGAAAGCCGCGAACGTGCCTCGATCAGCTGATCCGCGACCGGGCCGGGGCCAGCGTCACGCGCCTGAAGCGACAGGAAGGCAGCGACGAGTTGGAGGCTGTTCTGGACGCGATGGTCCACCTCCTTCATCAGCACGTCCTTCTGGCCGAGCAGCACGTCCTTTTCGGCCGAGGCGCGTTCGAGCTCGTGATAGAGGCGCTGGCGCTCACGCGCGTCGCCTGCCTCGCGCAGCACACGGCGCAGGCGATGCGAGGCTTCGACCTGTTCGAGCGTCCAGCGGCGCGAGCGGCCACGCACCGTCTCGCTCCACGACTGGAACGAGGTGCGCGGGGTGAGCATCTCACCCTCGCCGATGCCGGTGCCCTTGTGCGGGTTGCCGGCCCATTCGACTTCCTCGATCTGTTCGACGCGGAACCAGACGAGCGTCGCCTGCTCCTCGGGCACGGGCAGGGTGAGAATGCCGCTGGCGCGATCGGCAAAGCCCTCCGCGGCGGGCAGCACGCTGGAGAGATGATGCGTCGCGAACGCCTCGGTCGAGTTGCGCTCGCGCAGCCAGTCCCCGATCGCGCGGATATGATCTGAGTCGGGACAGCGGCCGTAGCAGTCGATCCCCCCGGGATGGAGCACCGCCACGCCATCGGCATCGAACATGCGGCGCAGGTCGTCGGCGCGGGCAGCGACGGCGCTGGTGAGCGGCGGCCGAAGCGACGGTACGAGCGAGTCCTCGGCGGCCCGCAGGGCGAGCCGCTCGCGGTAGCTTTCCGCCTCTTCCTTGGCGCGGATCTGGCGCGCGAGGCCGCCGGCAAGCGCCACGCCGGCAAGCCGCACGTCGAGCGGCATGGCGATCGGCGTGCGGTGATGGCAGGCGATGAGGCCCCACAGCACGCCATCCTTGACGATCGAGATGGAGGCGGAGGCGCCGACGCCCATGTTCTTGAGATACTGGACGTGGATCGGCGAGACGCTGCGCAGCGCCACGTCGCTGAGATCGACATCCGCGAAAGGGGCGGGGCGGAGCGGGGCCGGGACATAATCCACGTCCGGGATGACGCGGGCGCGGTTGCGCACATAGAGCGCGCGGGCCTGGCGCGGGATGTCGCCGGCCGGGAAATGGTGATGCATGAAGCTGCTGAGGGCCGGATCGCGGTCCTCGCCGACGACGCGGCCGGCATCATCGTCGAGGAAACGATAGACCATCACGCGATCAAAGCCGGTGAGCGCGCGAAAGGCGCTGGCGGCGCGAGCGCACAGCGCCTGCAGCGTGGGCGCGCGTTCGAAGCTGGCGGCGATCGAGTCCATCCAGGCGAGCATGTCACCCGCGAGCATCGGTTCGGCAGCGGCCGGCTCGAGCTCGACGATCAGCCGATCACTGCCGCGATGGATCGCCACGTCATAGTTGCGATCGCGCAGCCGAACACCGGCGGCGCGGATCGTGCCGCCCGAGCCGGGCGCGATCGTGCCGAGCCGCGCCGCGACGTCCTGGGAAAGCAGGGTATCGAGTTTGGCGCCGCGCCAGGAATAGCCAAAGGTGCCTTCAAGATCGCCGGCACCCGCGACGACGCGGTACGTGTCTGGCGCCGCGATCAGCAGCAAACCGTGGGGCTGAATCGCCCCGGGGATATGGATTGGTTCCCGATCGCAATCCGTCAGGTCGGGCATGGCCCGCTCGCTATGCGCCGCCATGACCCTCTTTCTCAACGCGGATCAAAGAGGCATGGCGCACGCACGCGAGCGGTGCAACTGATCTATGTTAATAAAGCGGCTTACTCCGCCGCTGCGGCGTAGCGGCTGACCATCGACTGCAAGCGGTTCTCGATGATGTCTTCCGCCTGGGCGACGATGCGGTCGACCAGCTCCTTCACGGTGGGCACGTCCTCGATCAGGCCCTGCACCATGCCGGCCGACCAGATGCCGCCATCGGTATCGCCGGCCTGCATTGCATCCTGGCCGCGCTTGCCGGCGACGAGGTGCTGGATGTCGCTGAACTGGGCGCCGCCGGCGCGCTCGATCTTCACCACCTCGTCGGACACGGCGTTCTTCATCACGCGCGCGGTGTTGTGCATCGTGCGGAAGATGAGGTTGGTCGCGCGCTCGTCGTTCTCGATCATCTTCTGCTTGAAGCTGTCGGCGATCTGCGCCTCCTGCGTGACGCAGAAGCGCGTGCCCATGTTGATGCCGTCCGCACCGAGCGCGAGCGCGGCGACGAGGCCGCGGCCATCACCAAAGCCGCCCGAGGCGAGCATCGGGATCTTCACCTTGTTGGCGGCGGCCGGGATCAGGATGAGGCCGGGGATGTCGTCCTCACCCGGGTGACCGGCGCATTCGAAGCCGTCGATCGAAATGGCATCGACGCCCTTGCGCTCAGCGGAGAGCGCGTGGCGGACGCTGGTGCATTTGTGGATGATCTTGACCCCGGCGGCCTTGAACATCTCCCACTGCTCGGCGACCGCTGGGGTGCCGGCGGTCTCGACGATCTTGATGCCCGAATCGATGATCACCTGCGCATAAGCGTTGTAATCGGGGGCGTTGATCGTCGGGAAGACGGTGAGGTTCACGCCGAACGGCTTGTCGGTGAGATCCTTGGTGCGCTGGATTTCCTTCGCCAGTTCCTCCGGCGACGGCTGAGTCAAAGCGGTGATGAAGCCGAGCGCGCCGGCATTGGCGACGGCGGCGACGAGCTGCGCCTTGCCGACCCACTGCATGCCGCCTTGTGCAATCGGATAATCGATCCCGAACGTTTCGGTGAACCGTGTCTTGAGCATTTGCCTCTCCCCTGGGCCGCCGCAGTCGGCGGGGTAACGTAACAGATGTTATGCTGATCTGAATGGCGTCGCAAGCCTTGCCGCCGGCCGCCCGCCCGGCTCCCCGCCGGGGCGACGGCCGGCTAGCCTGACGATCAGAAGACGCTGCCGAGCGCCTGCTTCCCCGAACGCGGGCGGATCTGGCTGTTGCGATAGTCGACGTCGCTCCAGTCGAGTTCCTTGAACTCCTGTCGGCGCGGGCCGAGGTAGCCGAACAGGAAGGCTGCGACCTTGCGCATCTGGATCTCCTCCGCGCCTTCGGTGATGCGATAGCGACGGTGATGGCGATAGATGTGCTCGAACGCCTTGTGCCGCGAATAGCCGATGCCGCCATGCACCTGCATCGCGCGGTCCGCCGCCTCGCAGCAGAGCCGATTGCCCCAGTAATTGCACATCGACACCTTGTCGGAGAGGCGCTTCTCCACCTCGTGGTGCGGCATCTGGTCCATTTCCCAGGCGGTCTTGCGGATCAGCAGGCGAAGCATCTCGGCCTGGGTGGCGAGCTCCACGAGCGGGAACTGGATCGCCTGGTTGCGGGCAAGATCCTCGCCGAAGGGCTTGCGCTGGCGCGCGTAGCGGATCGATTCCTCGATGCAGTAGGTCGCGGCACCCAGCGATGACGCCGCCTGGCGGATACGGTTTTCGTGCACGAAGGCCTGAGCGACGGGAAGGCCGTTCTCCGGATCGCCGAAGATCGTCGTTTCCGGCACCCACACGTCCTTGAAGCTGACGCGCGGGTGATCGGTCGGCATGTTGAAGGTCCAGAGATATTCCTCGACCTTCACGCCCTCATCGTCGGTCGGCACCAGGAAGCAGGTGATGCCCTTCGCCGCGCCATCCTCGCCGCTGGTGCGGGCGAACAGCGCGCAATGCGTCGCTACGTGCATGCCCGTCGTCCACATCTTTTCGCCGTTGATGACATAGCCGGGAACGCCATTGCGAGATTCCGGCACCGCGCGCGTTTCCATATGGGTCGCGTCGGAGCCGTGATACGGCTCGGTCAGGCCGAAGGTCACCCGGCGGGTGCCGTTCAGCGTGCCGGTGATGAACTCTTCCTTCTGCTCCTCGGTGCCGAAATCGTCGAACATCTTGGCGAAGGGATTGTTGGCGACGATCGAATGCTCGGTCTGCAGATCGTTGTGGAGGCCGAGGCCCTTGGCGGCGAGATACTCGCGGATCACGCACATCCACAGGTTCGACCCGCCCTTGCCGCCGAACTTGGGATCCATGGCGAAGCGCAGATGCCCCGCCTTGTCGGCGCGGCGCTTCGCCTCCCGCATCAGCTCTTCCCACTCATGGCGCGGCAGGCCGTCGTTCTCGAAATCGGTGCGGGCATATTCGCGACGGTGGTCAAAAAAGCGGACGTTATCGTCGGCTTCCTCGAGCGGCTTGATCTCCGCTTCGATGAAGGCGTCCAGCTCCTTCAGATAGTCGAGCAGATCCTGCGGCAAACCGAAATCCATGGCCCTCTCCCGAATTAAGTCGATCCTTTTAACTTGCGTAGCGCGCTCAGGCAGGATTTACAGCCCCTAAATCAAACAAGCCGAGGGGCGATGGCGGAGAGGCTTTCGAAAGACGAGTTGGCGCGGCGATTGTCCGCGCTTGCACCGCGCATGGCCCCGGGGGCGGAGCGGGTTGAGAATCTGGTACGCCTGACGGGCGGCGCCAGCATGGAAACCTGGGCGTTCGATGCGGTGGGGGCGGGGGATGCGAAGACGCCGCTGATCCTGCGGCGACGCACGCGGATGGTGATGAACTCCGCCGTCTCGAAGCCGCCGCTGCGGCGGGAGGCTGAGGCTATCGCGCTGGCGGTTGAGGCCGGCGTGCCGGCGCCAATCGTGACCTATGTCTGCGACGAGGAGGCGGACGGGCTGGACGAGGCCTATGTCATGCACCGTGTCGCCGGCGAGACGCTGGGCAAGAAGATCACCAGCGATCCCGCGTTCGAGCCGGCACGCGGCAAGCTCGCGCGGCAATGCGGTGCGGCGCTGGCGCGGATCCATTCGGTCGAGCCGCTCGATGGACTGGACCAGACTGACGCCGAGACGACGCTCGCCAATTACGAGGCGATGTGGCGGGCGACCGGCGCGGTGCGGCCCACGATCGAGGCGGCGTTCCGGTGGCTCGAGAAAAGGCTGCCGAAGGAGAAGGTGACGTCCCGCTTCGTCCACGGGGATTTCCGCAACGGCAACATCATGGTCGATCCGAACGAGGGGCTGGTCGCGGTGCTGGACTGGGAATTGGTGCATGTCGGCGACCCGGCGGAGGACTTAGGCTGGCTGTGCACCAACAGCTGGAAGTTCGGCCGGCCGGATCGCTATGTCGGTGGCTTCGGCGACGTGCAGGACCTGCTCGATGGCTATGCCGAAGCGGGCGGCGAGCCGATCAGCGCGGCGCGAGTCGATTTCTGGTCGATGCTCGGCAGTCTCAAGTGGGGCGTCATGACGATGGGCATGTACGCGAGCTTCGCCTCCGACCCGAGCGCCGGGCCGGAGCGCGGCGTGATCGGCCGCCGTTTGTCGGAGACGGAGGCTGACATCGTGGCGATCATCGAAAGGAACGCGGCATGATCACGCATCCGACGGCGCAGGAACTGGTGGCGGGCGTCGCGCAATGGCTGCCGGTCGATGGCAGCGCCAGCGTCTTTGGCCTGCGCGTGGCGCGCAACGCGCTGGAGATCGCCGCGCGTGACATGGCGCTGAGCCCCGCCGCGGATGCGCGTGCGGTGGAGCGGATGCGTGCGCTGCTGCACCGTGACGGCACGCGTGACGAGTTGGACGCGGCGCTGGTCGCCGCGATCCGCAGCGGGGCGATCGCCCCGGACGATCCCGCGCTGGTCGCGCACCTGAAGGCAACGGCGCTGGACACGATCGCGATCGACCAGCCGAAATATGCCCATACGCTTGGCGCGCCCGTCTGAAGCTCTATAGGCCATCCGGATCATCTCCGTTCGCCCTGAGCTTGTCGACGGGCGTGTCGTTCGGCCCGTCGCCGCTTGGCACGGGTGTCGACAGGCTCAGCCCGAACGGGGCGGGGCGTTTCGCTCCTGGCACTATGGTGGAGTAGATTATGGCCGGCATGGGCGCGTTCGATTGGGCGGATCCGTTTCTGCTCGACGAGCAACTGAGCGAAGACGAGCGGATGGTGCGCGATACCGCGCGTGCCTATGCGCAGGAGAAACTGGCGCCGCGGATCATCGATGCGTTCGCCAATGAAGTGACCGATCCCGCGATCTTCCGCGAGATGGGCGAGCTTGGCCTGCTGGGCCCGACGATCCCGGAGGAGTATGGCGGCGTCGGCGCGTCGTACGTCGCCTACGGCCTGGTCGCGCACGAGGTGGAGCGGATCGATTCGGGGTACCGCTCGATGATGAGCGTCCAGTCCAGCCTCGTGATGTACCCGATCCATGCCTATGGCTCGGAGGAGCAGAAGCGGAAGTATCTGCCCAAGCTCGCGAGCGGCGAGTGGATCGGCTGCTTCGGCCTGACCGAGCCGGATGCGGGCTCCGACCCGGGCGGCATGAAGACCCGGGCGGTCAAGACCGACGGCGGCTATCGCCTGTCCGGCAGCAAGACCTGGATCTCCAATGCGCCGATCGCCGACGTGTTCGTCGTGTGGGCGAAGAGCGATGCGCATGGCGGCGGGATTCGCGGCTTCGTGCTCGAGAAGGGCATGAAGGGGCTGTCAGCGCCCAAGATCGAGGGCAAGCTCTCGTTGCGCGCGTCGATCACCGGCATGGTGATGATGGATGATGTCGAGGTGGGCGAGGATGCATTGCTCCCGGATGTTCAGGGGCTGAAGGGGCCGTTCGGCTGCCTCAACCGCGCTCGCTACGGCATCAGCTGGGGCGCGATCGGCGCGGCGGAGTTCTGCATGCACGCCGCGCGGCAGTACGGCCTCGATCGCCACCAGTTCGGCCGGCCGCTCGCCGCGACACAGCTGTATCAAAAGAAGCTGGCGGACATGGAGACGGAGATCGCGCTCGGTCTTCAGGCGTCGTTGCGGGTCGGCCGGCTGATGGACGAGGGCCGGTTCGCGCCGGAAATGGTCTCGATCGTGAAGCGCAACAATGTCGGCAAGGCGCTGGATATCGCCCGCGTCGCGCGTGACATGCACGGCGGCAACGGCATCTCGGGCGAATATCAGGTGATGCGCCACGTGATGAACCTCGAAACGGTGAACACCTATGAGGGCGCGCATGACGTGCACGCGCTGATCCTCGGCCGCGCGATCACAGGCATCGCCGCCTTCTGAGCGCCGGCACATGAAGGAAACCCCGCTCAAGGGCATCAAGGTCGTCGAGCTTGCCCGCATCCTCGCCGGCCCCTGGGCGGGGCAGATCCTGGCCGACCTCGGCGCCGAGGTGATCAAGGTACAGAGCCCCGCGGGCGATGATACCCGCACCTGGGGCCCGCCGTTCGTCGAGCATGACGGCGACCGCGCCGCGGCCTATTACCACGCCTGTAACCGCGGCAAGACGAGCATCATTGCGGACTTCACCAAGGCGGAGGACGTGGCACGGGTGAAGTCGCTGATCGCCGATGCGGACGTGGTGATCGAGAACTTCAAGGTCGGTGGGCTGGCCAAATACGGGCTCGATTACGCGAGCCTGGCGCCGGATCATCCGCGCCTCGTCTATTGCTCGATCACCGGTTTCGGCCAGACCGGGCCTTATGCGCACCGTGCCGGTTATGATTTCATCATCCAGGGCATGGGCGGAATCATGTCGCTGACCGGCGAGCCGGACGGCGCGCCGCAGAAGATCGGCGTCGCCTTCGCCGACATCATGACCGGGCTGTATGCCACGATCGGCATCCAGGCCGCGCTGATGATGCGCGCGCGGACGGGGCGGGGCCAGCAGGTGGATTGTGCGTTGCTCGACACGATGGTTGGGGTGCTCGCCAACCAGGCCGCGAACTATTTCGCCAGTGGCGAGAACCCGGCGCGGATGGGCAATGCCCATGCGAACGTCAGCCCCTATGCCGTGTTCCCGACCAGCGATGGCTGGTTCATTCTGGCGGTGGGCAATGACGCGCAATATCACCGCTTCGCCGCCATCGTCGGGATCGGACCGGATCCGCGGTGGGACACCAATTCCGGGCGGATCGAGCATCGCGCGCCATTGTTCGCGCTGATTGAGGAGCGCTGCCGCACCTTCATGCGTGATGACCTGCTTGCCAGGCTGGAGGCGGCGGGGGTGCCGGCGGGGCCGATCAACACCGTGGAACAGGCGCTGAACGACCCGCAGGTGCAGGCGCGCGGCATGGTGCTGCCGGTGAACGACACGCGGCCGATCGCAGGGCTGCGCACGCCGATCCAGTTCTCCGGCGCGGATCTGGCGCTGGACAAGGGTGCGCCGCCGCTCGTGCGGGGATAGTCGGACGCTCCGACCAAGCCGGAGCCGCGGGTGCCGGTTGGCGCGGGCTTCGGCAGGGTTGGCCCGAGCGGTTCCCCGAGGCGGCATAACTTTTGTTGTGCTCACCGCCGCCGCGCGATACGCCTGCCGGCAAATCAATCGGGAGAGAGACATCGTGAGCAACGCGCCACTCGCCGGCATTCGTATCGTTGAGTTCGCCGGGATCGGCCCCGGCCCGTTCGCCGGCATGATGCTGGCGGACCATGGTGCGGAAGTGATCCGGATCGACCGCCCGGTGAAGGGCGGCAGCGGCATTTCGATCGACAGCAAGGACCCGCTGCTGCGCAGCCGCAAGTCGATCGGCATGGACCTGAAGAACCCCAAGGCGATCGAGGCGGTGCGCAAGATCGTGAAGGGCGCGGACGCGATCATCGAAGGCTATCGCCCGGGGGTGATGGAGCGGCTGGGGCTGGGGCCGGACGTGCTGCTCGCGGACAATCCGAAGCTCGTCTACGGCCGCATGACCGGCTGGGGCCAGTACGGCCCGATGGCGCCGGAGCCGGGCCACGACATCAACTATATCGCGATCTCGGGCGCGCTTCACGCCTTCGGGCGCAAGGGCGAGAAGCCGACGCCGCCGATCAACATGGTCGGCGATTTCGGCGGCGGCGGCATGTTCCTGGCGTATGGCATGCTCGCCGCGCTGCTCCATGCCGCGCGGACCGGCGAGGGGCAGGTGGTCGATGCGGCGATGACCGATGGCTCCGCGGTGCTGATGACGATGATGTGGGGCTTCCGCGGCATGGGCCGGTGGAGCGACGAGCGCGGCACCAATCTGCTCGATACCGCGGCGCACTTCTACGACACCTATGAGACGAGCGACGGCAAGTTCATCTCGCTCGGCGCCATCGAGCCGCAATTCTACGCCGAGTTCCGCAACGTCATGGGGCTGAGCGACGAGAAATGGGCCGCGCAGATGGACGCCCGCCAGTGGCCTGCGCTGAAGGACGAATTGACCGCGCTGTTCAAGACCAGAACGCGCGACGAATGGGTCGCGGCGTTCAAGGGGCACGACGTGTGCTTCGCGCCCGTGCTGGGCTTCGACGACGCCTACAATGATGAACACAACAAGGCGCGCGGCACCTTCACCGAGGTGAACGGGATCAAGCAGCCCGCGCCGGCGCCGCGTTATTCCAAGAGCGAGACAGTGGCGCCGACGCTGGGCGGCGAGCGCCGGGACGCGGAGGTTCTGCGCGAGCTCGGCTTCGACGATGCCGAGGTGGCGGCGCTGGGTTATTGAGGGAGAGAAATGATGGTGGCGAGCGCGCACTACCTGACCTCCGCCGAGGATCGTGACGGCAACGTCTGGGTCGTGCGCGCCGACGATGATGCGACGGCGCATCATGTGGCGGACCTGTTCCGCCTCAGTGACCATGTGCGCGTGACGATCATCTCGCCGGACGACCCGCTCGATCTGGATTGAGCGGGGCCCGCGTTCGGGTAGAGCGGGGACATGCCGAGACTGACCGTCAACAACGAGGCGATCGAATATCGCCTCGATCCGGCCACGCCGCTGCTGTGGGCGCTGCGCGATGCGTCCAACCTCACCGGCGCCAAATATGGCTGCGGCACCGGAAGCTGCGGCGCGTGCACCGTCGATGTCGACGGGCGCGCCGTCCGATCGTGCCAGGTGACGCTGGCGGAGGTGGAGGGGAGCTTCGTCACCACCGTGGAAGGGCTGTCGCGGGAGCGCGCGCATCCGGTGCAGGCGGCGCTGCTGGCCGGCAACGTCGTCCAATGCGGCTATTGCATCCCAGGCATCGTCATGGCGGCCGCGGTGCTGATCAAGAACGACCGGGACCCGTCGGAGGCGAAGATCCGCCGCGCGATCACCAACATCTGTCGATGCGGCATCTACCCCAGGCTAGTGGAGGCGATCCAGCGCGCGGCGAGCGCCGCACGTGGCGACGAGACCTTGCCGACCACCACCAGACCGGGGATCGACCCCGCGGAGGCGGCGAAGAGCGTGCCGGCGCTCAGTCCTCGCTGATCCGGCTGGTCGCGCGCGTGTCGCGCATGCGGATGTAGATCACCAGCGACACCGCGATCATGCCGGTGACATACCAGTAGAAGCCGCGCTCCCAGCCAGCGTTCTTGAACGACAAAGCGACGTATTCCGCGGTGCCGCCGAACAGGGTGTTGGCGAGCGCATAGGGGAGGGCGACCCCCAGCGCACGGATGTTGGCCGGGAACAGTTCCGCCTTCACCACCGCGTTGATCGAGGTGTAGCCGGTAACGATCACCAGCGCCGCCATCACCAGCAGGCCGGCAATGATCGGGCTGCGCACCGTCTCCAGCGTGGCGAAGATCGGGTAGGTGGCGAGCACGCCGAGCACGCCGAAGCCGATCATCAGCGGCTTTCGCCCGATGCGATCGCTGAGGCCCCCCGCAAGCGGCTGAAGGCACATGAAGACGAAAAGGGTGGCGGCGTTGATCTGGCTTGCCGTCTGGCGATCGAAGCCGCTGGTGTTGACCAGGAACTTCTGCATGTAGATCGAGTAAGCGTAGAAGGCGAGCGTGCCACCGGCGGTGAGCAGCATCACCGTCAGCGTTTCGCGGGGATGGTGCGTGACGAGCGTCCAGAAGCCCGACTTTGGCCCTTCCGCGCGCTTGAAGCTCTCCGTTTCGGCGAGCCCGCGGCGGATGCGGAAGACAACGATAGCCAGCACGCCGCCGACCGCAAAGGGGATGCGCCAGCCCCAGGCGTCGAGCGCGGCCTCGCTCATCGCCGATTGCAGCACGAGAAGGACGAGGAGCGCGGTGAGCTGGCCTGCGATCAGCGTCACATATTGGAAGCTGGAGAAGAAGCCGCGGCGATCGCGTCCGGCCATTTCTGACAGGTACGTCGCGCTGGCGCCATATTCGCCGCCGACCGACAGCCCCTGCATCAGCCGGGCAATGACCAGCAGGGCGGGGGCGAAGACGCCGATCGTCTCATAGCCCGGCGTGATCGCGATCAGGAACGAGCCGGCGCACATCAATGTGACGGACAGGGTGAGACCGGCCTTGCGGCCGCGGCGATCGGCATAGACGCCCATGACCCAGGCGCCGATCGGCCGCATGACGAAGCCGACGGCGAAGACCGCCGCCGCGCTCAGGAGCTGCGCGGTCTGATCGCGTTCCGGGAAGAAGTGCGGCGCGAAATAGAGCGTGAAAGCAGCATAGGCATACCAATCGTACCATTCGACGAGGTTGCCGGTGGAACCGCCGATGATCGATTTGAGGCGCGGGTTCATGGCTCGACCTCGCCGGGCGGGAGATCCTCGATCGGCGGCAAGCGGCCGGCCAGCGCGGCGGCGAGTTGTTCACGATCGAGCGTGTTCTCCCACCGGGCGACGACCAGCGTCGCCACGGCATTGCCGATGAAGTTGGTGAGGCTGCGGCATTCGGACATGAAGCGATCGACGCCGAGGATCAGTGCCATGCCGGCGACGGGCACAGACGGCACGATCGAGAGCGTCGCGGCGAGCGTGATGAAGCCCGCGCCAGTGACGCCCGCCGCACCCTTCGACGACAGCATCGCGACGCCAAGCAGCAGCACCTGCTCGCCCAGCGACAGGTCGATCCCGGTTGCCTGGGCGATGAACAGCGCGGCGAGCGTCATGTAGATGTTCGTGCCATCGAGGTTGAAGGAATAGCCGGCGGGCACGACGAGGCCGACGATCGATTTGGGCGCGCCGGCACGTTGCATCTTCTCGATCAGCGCGGGCAGCGCAGCCTCGGAGGAAGAGGTGCCGAGGACCAGCAGAAGCTCCGCCTTGAGATATCCGATGAGGCGCAGGATCGAGAAGCCGGCGAGCCGCGCGACCGTGCCCAGCACGACCAGGACGAACAGCAGCGAGGTGAGATAGAAGGTGCCGACCAGCCAGGCGAGGTTAGCGAGCGTGCCGACGCCATAAGTGCCGATGGTGAAGGCCATCGCGCCGAACGCGCCGATCGGAGCCGCGCGCATCAGGATCGAGACGATCCGGAAGACGACGATCGACACGTCCTCCAGGAACGACAGGACCTTGGCGCCGCGCTCGCCCACCGACACCAATGCGATGCCGAACAGGATCGCGACGAGCAGCACCTGGAGGATGTTCCCCTGCGTCAGCGAGGAGGGGAGCGTTTCCGGGATGACGGAGAGGACGAAGCCGGTCAGCGTCGTCTCGTGCGCCTTGGCGGCATAGCCCGAGACGGCGCCCGCATCGAGGCTGGCGGGATCGATGTTGAGGCCCTCGCCCGGACGAACGACATTGGCGACGATGAGCCCGACGATCAGGGCCAGCGTTGAGAAGAAAATGAAGTAGATGAATGACTTGGCCGCTACTCTTCCCACGCGGGCGAGATCGTGCATGCCGGCGATACCGGTGACGATGGTGAGGAAGATGACCGGCGCGATGATCATCTTCACCAGCTTGATGAAGCCGTCCCCTAGCGGCTTCAGCGCGGCGCCGGCAGACGGATAGAAATGCCCGATCGCAATGCCGAGCGCGATCGCGACCAGCACCTGAACGTACAATTGCCGATACCAGGGAAGCGGCGTGCGCAGGACGCCAGCAGTTTCCGGTAGCACGTGTCTTCGACCCCCCTTGCCCGATGCGGCGCGCCTCCGCCCGATCGGTTTGGCAGCGGCGTGCCAGCAAAAAGGGGTTGATGCAAAGGGCAGGATGGCTCGAAAGGACAAGGTGAAGGGAGAGGGCCAATCAGAAGCCTGTTGATCGCAAACCGCGGCGAGATCGCGATCCGCATCGCGCGCACCGCTGCTGCCATGGGCATCGAGACGGTCGCGGTTCATTCCGCCGACGATGCCGAAGCGCCACACGTCCGCGCTGCTGATCGGGCGGTGCCGCTCCGCGGCGAAGGGCCGGGCGCCTATCTGGCGATCGATGCGGTGATCGCGGCGGCGCGGGACGCCGGCTGTGACGCGGTTCATCCGGGCTATGGCTTCCTTAGCGAGAATGCGGCTTTTGCCGAGGCCTGTGCCAAGGCCGGGCTGTTGTTCGTCGGACCGGAGGCGCGTCTGCTGGCGCTGTTCGGTGACAAGGCCCTCGCCAAGCGTCACGCGCGGGCGGTGGGCGTACCGGTGCTGGCCGAGGGGACGGACGTAAGCGGGCCGGTGGTGGTGAAGGCGCTGGCTGGCGGTGGCGGGCGCGGGATCCGCGTGGTCCAGGATCGCGCGACGCTTGCGGCGCAGATCGAGGCCGCGGGCGCCGAAGCGCTGGCGGCGTTCGGATCGGCCGAAGTGATGGTTGAGCGTTACATCCCCGCGGCGCGGCATATAGAGGTTCAGCTGGCGGCCGATGCGGACGGCCGGGTGATGGCGCTGGGCACGCGCGACTGCACGGTGCAGCGGCGGCACCAGAAGCTTATCGAGATCGCGCCGGCCCAGACGATCGAGCCAGCACTTGCCGAGCGGATCGAGCGCGCCGCGGAACGCCTGCTGGAGGACACCGGATATGTCGGCCTGGCGACGGCGGAGTTCCTGGTCGACAAGGAGCGCGCTGCTGATGATCCGGAGGCGTTCGCCTTCCTCGAGGTGAACCCGCGGCTTCAGGTGGAGCATACGGTGACCGAGGAGGTGACCGGCCTTGACCTCGTGGCGCTGCAGCTTCGGTTCGCAGAAGGGGGCAGCGTTCCGGCGGAGCGGCCGGGCGCGCGCGGCGTCGCGATCCAGCTGCGCATCAATGCCGAGACGATCGGTGCCGACGGCATGCCGCGTGCGTCGGGCGGCACCATCAGCAATGTCGAGGTGCCCGGCGGGCCGGGCATCCGCGTCGACGGCGCGCTGAAGGCGGGCATGGCGGCCAATCCGCGGTTCGATTCGCTGCTCGCCAAGCTGATTGTCCATGCGCCCGACTGGGACGCGGCGCTGGCGCGGGCGCGGCGGGCGGTTGCGGAGTTCGAGATCGCGGGTGTCGCCACGAACCTGCCGCTCCACGCGGCGCTGCTGGCGCGCGAGGAGGTGGCGGCCGGCAAGGTCGACACCGGCTGGTTCGATCGCAACGTCAGCGACTTTGCGGTGGCTGCGGCCCCGGCGGCGTCGACGGATACGCAGGCGGTTGTGGCGCCGCTGGCTGGCGTGGTGGTGGCGATCGGCGTGCAGCCGGGGGACCGGGTGGTGCGGGGCGCTGAGCTAGGCACGATCGAGGCGCTGAAGATGCAGCATGCCGTTGTGGCGACACACGGCGGCGTGGTGCGGGCGGTCGTGGTCGAGCCCGGGCGGGTGATTGAGGAGGGCGCTGTTTTCGTCTCGATCGAGCCGGCCGACGATGACGATGATGTGGCGGCTGAAGCTGCGGCGCTCGACCTCGACTTGATCCGGAACGATCTTGCCGAGGTGCGCGCACGCCATGCGCTGGGGCTCGACGAGCACCGGCCGGCAGCCGTGGAGCGGCGGCGGCGCACCAACCAGCGCACGGCGCGCGAGAATATCGACGACCTGTTCGATCCGGGCAGCTTCATCGAATATGGCGCGCTGACGATCGCGGCGCAGCGACGGCGCCGGACCCTCGACGATCTGATGCGCAACACCCCCGCCGACGGCCTGATCGGCGGGATCGGCACGGTGAATGCCGCGGATCATGGCGAGGAAGCCGCCAAGTGCCTTGGCCTCGCCTATGACTATACCGTGCTGGCGGGCACGCAGGGCCATATGAACCACCGCAAGACCGATCGGCTGCTCGGTATTGCGGGCGAGCTGAAGCTGCCGATCGTCTTCTATACCGAGGGCGGCGGGGGACGGCCGGGGGACGTCGATTCGGTCGGCGCGACGGGGCTCGACGTGCCGACGTTCAGCCGCTTTGCCGCGCTGTCCGGTGTTGCGCCGAGGATCGGGATCACGTCCGGCTATTCCTTTGCGGGCAATGCCGTGCTGTTCGGCAGCTGCGACATCACGATCGCCACGCGCGACGCGCATATCGGCGTCGGTGGCCCGGCAATGATCGAGGGCGGTGGGCTCGGCGTCTATTCGCCCAAGGAAGTCGGGCCGGTCGAGGTGCATTGGAACAGCGGTGCGATCGACGTGCTGGCAGAGGATGAGGCGGAGGCGACCGATCTCGCGCGGCGGCTGCTGTCGTTTTTCCAGGGGCGGGTGGCGGGCGGAGATGCGCCGGACCAGCGGCTGTTGCGGCACGTGGTGCCAGAGAATCGGCTGCGCGTGTTCGACATCCGCCGCGCGATCGACGGGCTGTTCGACACTGGTTCCTTCATCGAGCTGCGCGGTGGCTGGGCGAAGGGGATGATCACCGGGCTGGCGCGGCTGGACGGCCGTGCCGTGGGCGTGATTGCCAATAATTGCCGCTACTTGTCGGGCGCAATTGACGCGGAAGGTGCGGACAAGGCGGCGCGCTTCTTCCAGTTGTGCGACGCGTTCGGCGTGCCGATCGTCTCGCTGTGCGACACGCCTGGCTTCATGGTCGGGCCGGAGGCGGAGAAGACCGCGCCGATCCGCCGTGCCTCGCGCATGTTCGTGGTCGGGGCGGCGCTGTCGGTGCCGATCTTCACGGTCGTGGTGCGCAAGGCATACGGGCTCGGTGCGCAGGGAATGGCGGGCGGATCGCTCCACGCCGGGCCGTTCACCGTCGCCTGGCCGACCGGCGAGTTCGGCGGCATGGGGCTCGAAGGGGCGGTGCGGCTCGGCTACCGCAAGGAGCTGGAGGCGATCGAGGATGCCGAGGCGCGAGAGGCGCGATATCAGGAACTTGTCGCGCATTCCTATGAGCGCGGCAAAGCTGTGTCGGTGGCGCAGTTCCTGGAGATCGACGCGGTGATCGACCCGGCGGATACGCGCGCCTGGCTGCTGCGCGGGCTCGCTTCGACACCGGCGCGCCGGTCAGGCCGCTATATAGATACGTGGTGATTGGGGCGACAATGATCGAACTATACCATTGCGCGGATGCGCGAAGCTTTCGCGCGCTGTGGGCGCTGGAGGAGCTTGGGCTCGAATACAAGCTCCACCTGCTGCCCTTTCCCCCGCGGGTGCGCGAACCGTCGTACCTCGACGTCAATCCGCTCGGCACCATTCCGCTGCTGGTGGACGGTGAGACGCGGATGACGGAATCGGCTGCGATCGTTCAGTATCTCGCGACGCGTGCGGGGCCGAACGAACTGGTCGTGGAGCCTGGCTCGCCCGACTATGGCGCGTGGCTCAACTGGCTACATTTCGGCGAGGCGACGCTGACCTTCCCGCAGACGTTGGTGCTGCGATATCGCATGCTGGAGCCGCCGGAGCGGCGCCTGCCGCAGGCGGCGGATGATTATGCGCAGTGGTTCCACTCACGGCTGCGGCATGTGGAGCGGGCGCTGGGGGACCGCGAGTATCTGATCGGCGGGCGTTTCACGGTGGCAGACATTTCCGTGGGTTACGCGCTGCTGCTCGCCAAGAGCCTGAAGATCGACAACGGCTTTCCGCCGCAGGTTGCCGCTTATTGGGAGCGGCTGAAGGCGCGGGATGGATTCGCGCGAGCGAAAGAGGCGCAGAAGGCCGGGGCGGCGCCGTTCTAACGCCCGCGTCCCTGCGATGATCGACCGAACACTGGGCTAGCGAGCCGCGAGTTTGCGCAGCGCGCGTTCGAGGCGATCCGGTTCCTGAGCGCCGTTGATGACGAACTCGCGGTCGATCACCATGGTGGGGACGGAAGCGATCCCTTCGGACCGCCACTCGATCTCGTCGTCGTTCACTTCGGCGGCGAAATCGCCGCGGGCGAGGATCTGGAGCGCCGCTTCCCTGTCCAATCCTGCACCAGCAGCGGCATCGGCCAGCACCTGATGGTCGGAAATTGCACGTCCCTGGTCGAAATATGCACGCAGGAGCGCATGTTTGAGCGCCAATTGCCGGCCCTCGCGCCCCGCCCAATGAAGCAGGCGATGCGCGTCGAACGTGTCGTAGAGCCGATCCGGTCGGCCAGCCATCGACACGCCGGCTGCCTCTGCCGCCGCCCGAACGCCGCCGCCGCGGCTGCGCGCCTGTTCGGGCGTGATGCCATACTTGCGGGCGATGTTGTCGGCCGCCAGCTCGCCCTCTGGCGGTAGCCCGGGGTTGAGCTGAAGCGGGTGGAAGACGAGTTCCACCGGTACCTCGTCGCCGAGGCTGGCGAGGGCGCGTTCGAGATTGGCGAGGCCGATCAGGCACCAGGGGCAGACGACGTCGGAGACGAAATCGATGCGGAGCGTGCGGCCGGTCATCGCGCGACGCTTTCGATCGCGTCGACGATCTGCGGGATGACTTCCACCGGCACGTTGTGGCCCATGCCGCGCACCTCGACGAGCCGCGCGCCGGGGATGCTTGCGGCGGTATCGCGACCGCCGTCGAGCGGGACCAGCGAATCGTCGCTGCCGTGGATGACGACCGTGGGCGCGGTGATCGCCTTCAGCCGCTGGCGCCGATCCCCGTCGGCGACGATCGCCGCCAGCTGGCGCGCGAAGCCATCGGGGTAGTTCGAGCGCTGGATCGTTTCGCGGACCCGGGCCTCCAGCACGTCGTGCGCGACGGGAAAGGCGGGGCCGGCGAGCACCTGGGACGCGCGGACGCCATGGGCGACGAGCGCCTCCAGATCGTCCGTTTTGGGGCGGTTGACGAGCACGTCCATCGCCTCGCGCGAGGCGCGCGACAGCCTGGGATTGCCGGTGGTGGACATGATCGAGGTGAGCGACAGCGTGCGATCGGGATAGGTGGCGGCGAAGATCTGCGCGATCATCCCGCCCATAGAGGCGCCGACGATGTGGGCTTTCTCAATCCCCAGCGCATCCAGCAGGCCGGCGGCGTCCGCCGCCATGTCCCCGAGCGTATAGGGTACCCGCGGGCGCAGGCGAAGCAGGCGCTGGAGCACGAGCATGCCAATACGCGGCGGGCGGGCGTGGTCGAGCTTCGTCGAAAGGCCTACGTCACGATTGTCGTAGCGGACGACGTGGAAGCCGCGTTCTACCAGCGCCTCGACGAACGGGAGCGGCCAGAGCGTCAGCTGCGCGCCAAGGCCCATGATGAGGAGGATGGTGGGATCGGCGGGATTGCCGAACGACTCATATTCCAGCTCGATGCCGTTCGCGCGCGCCTTCATGGCCTCTCCTTCAGGCGGTGATTATCGCACCAGCCTCCACCCGAAGCGGCCATGGCGTCAAGGCAGTGCCGGGGCAGGGGCCGCCAAGGCACGCGCCGCTTGCGATATCGAACAGCGCGCCGTGCCAGCTGCACGCGATGCGATCCGCGGCGACATAATCGTCGAGCTTCTGCGCGAGCGGCAGGCCCATGTGCGGGCAGCGATCGACATAGCCGAATACCTGATCGCCGCGCCGCACCGCAAAACCGTGGAAGCGGCCGGCGCGCATTTCGATGACGAAGCTCCGCGCGGCGCCGTCCGCGATCTGATCGAGCGGGCCGAGCGCGATGCCGGCCGGGGTGGCGGAGAGGCGCTCGGTCAGGGCAGCTTCGCCTTGGGGAAATCGGCCCAGCACGCATCGTAATCGGACTGGGCGTGCTCCAGCGCGAACGCCGTGGGGCGATAGGGCCAGCAGCTTTCCAGCATGAAGGCCATGGTGCCGCCGATCTTGTGCGGCTTCAGATCGGCATTGGAGGCCGCGTCCCACGTCGCCTTATCCGGCCCGTGGCCGCTCAGCAGATTGTGGAGCGACAGGCCGCCGGGGCGGAAGCCCTCGGCCTTGGCGTCATAGGCGCCGGTGATGAGGCCCATTGCCTCGGACATGATGTTGCGGTGGAACCAGGGCGGGCGGAACGTGTCCTCCGCCACCATCCAGCGCGGCGGGAAGATCACGAAATCGGCGTTGGCGCGGCCCGGCACATCGCTGGGCGACGTCAGCACGGTGAAGATCGACGGATCGGGATGGTCGAAGCTGACGGTGTTGACGGTGTTGAAATGCGCGAGATCGTAGCGCCACGGCGCGAGATTGCCGTGCCACGCGACGACATCGAGCGGCGAATGATGCAGCTCCGTGCGCCACAGGCTGCCGAGATACTTCTGGATCACCTCGATACGTTCGTCGCGATCCTCGAACCAGGCGTTCGGCGTCTCGAAATCGCGCGGATTGGCGAGGCCGTTCGCACCGATCGGGCCGAGATCGGGCAGGCGGAACATCGCGCCATGGTTTTCCAGCGCATAACCGCGCGCCGAACCATCCGGCAGCAATGCACGGAAGCGGACGCCGCGCGGGACCAGCGCGATCTGGCCGGGGGCGATGTCGATCCGGCCGAGCTCGGTGAGAAGCGCGAGCCGGCCTTCCTGCGGCACGAACAGCAATTCGCCGTCGGCATCGACGAAGACGCGGTTCTCCATGTCGCGATTCGCGGCATAGACGTGGATCGCGACGCCTTCGAGATCGGCGGGATCGCGATTGGCGAGCATCGTCGTCATGCCGTCGATGAGGTCGACGCCAGTGTCACCGGCGACCGGATCCCAGCGCAGACGATTGGGCGCGAGTGGTTCCTTGACGGTGCCGGGCGCGAAGCGTGCCGCGCCTTCGTAGCGGGTAAAGGGCGGATGCTCGGCGGAAGGGCGCAGGCGATACAGCCAGGAGCGGCGGTTCTCGTGGCGCGGCGCGGTGAAGGCCGTGCCGGAGAGCTGCTCCGCATAGAGGCCGAAGGGCGGCTTCTGCGGCGAGTTGCGGCCGATGGGGAGGGCGCCCGGCACGGCCTCGGTCGCGACATGGTTGCCGAAGCCGGGAGTGTAGGCTGGGGTGGCAGTGTCGGTGGGCATCCTCACCTCGGGCGGGTCTTGTTTTGGGGTAGTCAGGGGTGGTGCATGGTGTGGCTCGCCGGGGCGTCAGACGCGGCTAAGCCGCGCCTTGAGCGCCGGCTTAGCTGCGCTGGCCGGTCGGGGCCGAGCGCCTTCGCGCTCGCATTCGGCCGATGCTTAGGCATCGACCTTAATCACGCCCCGACGGATCTGGTCGAGCTCGATGCTTTCGAACAGCGCCTGGAAGTTGCCGTTGCCGAAGCCTTCATTGCCCTTGCGCTGGATGATCTCGAAGAAGATCGGGCCGAACATGTTCTCGGTGAAGATCTGCAGCAGGATGCCCTCGCCGTTCTCGACCGAGCCGTCGATCAGGATGCGGTTCTTGCGAAGCCGTTCGAGATCCTCGCCGTGTCCGGGGACGCGCTTGTCGACCAGTTCGTAATAGGTCTCGATCGTGTCCTGCAGCTTCACGCCGCGGGCGCGCAGGCGCTCGACCGTGTCGTAGATGTCGTCGGTGGTCAGCGCGAGGTGCTGGATGCCTTCGCCCTGATATTCGCGGATGAATTCTTCGATCTGCGAATTGTCGTCCTGGCTTTCGTTCAGCGGGATGCGGATCGCTTTGTCCGGCGCGATCATCGCCTGGCTGAACAGGCCGGTCGCCTTGCCCTTGATGTCGAAATACTTCTGCTCCTCGAAGTTGAAGAGCGTGCGGTAGAACTGGCTCCACACCTGCATCTGGCCGCGGCGGACATTGTGCGTGAGGTGATCGAGCAGATCGAGCCCGACGTTGTTCTTCGCCTCGGCTTCCTGCCAGCCGTCGAACTCGGCCCAATTCTCATACAGGTCGACGCCGTCCTGGATGAAATAGAGGTACGAGCCGCCGATCCCCATGATGACGGTGTCGTCTTCCTCGGTCGGCTTTCCGCCGTTGGCGAGCGCCCATTCGAGCGCCTTCTTCGGATCGGCGACGCGGAACGCCATCGCGCTGGCCGAGGCGCCATGTTCGTTGCGGAACTGCTTTACCCGGCCCGCCTCGTCGCGGTTCAGCATCAGGTTGATTCGGCCCTGCTTGTAGCGAGTGATGTTCTTCGTCGGGTGACGGTGCGTCGGCACGAAGCCGAGCTGCTCGAACTGCTTCGCCATCGCTTCGGGATCGGGCGAGGTAAATTCGACGAATTCGAAGCCGTTGAGGCCCAGGGGATTGCTAGACGGATTGTCGAGGGACATGACGGCACCTTTACATCGTAACAATTGATACGATCATCGCGGCTTGAGCGGATCGTGTCAAATGCTACCGCTAGCGTCATGACCAACCACCTCGTGCTTGACCGGTTCCTGCCCTATCGATTGTCGATCACGTCGAACCTGGTGAGCGACCGGATCGCGCGCGCCTATGCATCGCTGTTCGGGCTCACCATTCCGGAATGGCGGCTGATCGCGGTGATCGCGGAGGTGGAGACGATCACCCAGGCCGAGATCGGCGAGCGTACGCGGATGGACAAAGTGACGGTGAGCCGGGCGGCGATCGCGCTGGTGGAACGTGGCCTCTTGGGCCGGGCGCCGAACCCGACCGACAAAAGATCCCACCATTTGTCGCTGACGCCGGCGGGGCGGGACCTGTACGCCAGCGTCGCGCCCAAGGCACTGGAGCTGGAGGGCCGCATCTTCGCGCGCTTCAGCCGCGACGAACTGGACGGGTTCGTTACGATGCTGCGTCGGATCGACGAAGCAGCGCTGGAGGAATGAGCATGGCCGAGGCACCGCTGATCGCCGGGATCGAACTGGGCGGCACGAAATGCATCGCGATCCTGGCGAGCGGGCCGGATGCCATCCATGAGCGGGTGGAACTCCCGACGACCAAGCCGGACGAGACGCTGGCGGCGCTGGAGGCGGTGATCGACGGGTGGCGCGGGTTCGCCGCGCTGGGCATCGCGAGCTTTGGCCCGATCTCGATCGACCGCAGCTCCGCCGATTACGGGCGCATCACTTCCACCCCGAAGCCCGGCTGGGCGGGGACGGACATCGCGCGGCGCTTTGCCAGCCGATACGACGTGCCGACCGGCTTCCATACCGACGTGGTGGGCGCGGCGCTGGGCGAGGCCCGCTGGGGCGCGGCGCAGGGGCTGGCGGACCTCGCCTATGTAACGGTGGGTACCGGTATCGGCGTCGGGCTGGTGGCGCATGGCCAGCCGGTCGACGGGCTGACGCATAGCGAGCTTGGCCATATCCGGCCGCAGCGGATGGCGGGGGACGACTGGACCGGCGTGTGCCCGTTCCACGGCGCCTGTGTCGAAGGGCTGGCCGCGGGGCCGGCGATCGCGGCGCGCACCGGGATCAAGGGGCAGGAGCTGCCCGCCGATCATCCCGGCTGGGACGGCGTCGTCCACGCGCTGGCGCAGATGCTGCACGCGGTGGTTATGACCGGCGTGCCGCGGCGGATCGTGATGGGCGGCGGTGTGATGGTGGGCAGCCAGTTCCTGTTCCCGCGCATCCGCGCCGCGCTCCACCAGTCGATCGGCGGCTATATTGCCATTGCCGAGGTGGACGATGTCGACACCTTCGTCGTGCCGCCAGCGCTGGGAAACAATGCCGGGCCGCTGGGCGCGATCGTGCTGGGGGAACTGGCGCTTCGCGGGTGAGGGCGGGCGGAAGAGGGTGTAACGCCCGGGCAGCGCGGCCAGGCGGATCATCGTTTACGGGGCGGATCATCCGGTTGGCGCTCCTTCGTTCACCAAACGCTGGCGCAAGCCCGCGGAGTCGATCGCAAAGCCGGCAAATCTCGCCAACATCGCGACGAAGAACCAACGATCGATGATGTGCCCGCCCCTAGAGCACCTTTCGCCGACATATCGTCGCGCGTATGGGGCGTTGAAGTGGTGCAAGCGGGCGAGGGACGCGGCTTGGCATATGCCGCCACAGGGCCAATGACCGATAGGTCGCGAGCCGGCCGATCCGACCCGCTTCGCTTAACTGCCCCTATGGAGGACGCCCATGTGTGGCGAGGAGGGTGAGGCACCCGCCCGGATGCTCCTACCGCCGCGCCGGCGCTTCTGGCTCAAGCGGAATGTCGCTCCGGCGGGCGGCGTATCTCGCGGCTAGATAGGCGGCGCCGGCGCCGGTCAGCGCCAGGAAGCCGACCACCAGCGCGTCGCTCGTCATCATCAGCCACACCAGCCACTCGGGCCGGCCGAGCGCGCCGTAGCCGAGCGCATAGTGGATCGCCATCAGCGGCACCGATCCGGCGATGAGATAGGCCACCGAGCGCCAGAAGCTGCCGGCCATGATCGCGATCGACCGCAGGGGACCGATCCGGGCGTTGCCGAGCGGCCAGGCGACGAACCAGGCGGTGAGATACACGCCGATCACGCTCACCAGAATGCCGGCGGTCAGCGTGGCATATTGCGCCAGCCGCCCCTCCAGCCCCAGCAACACGGCGATCGGCGGGCCGAACAGGCCGTACCATTGGGCGAGCGCCTGCAACGCGAAGATGATGCCGAACAGCGTCGCCGCCGGCCGCTCGATCCGCTTGGCGCGATCCGCGTCGCGGTTCCACGCGATGTAGCGCACGAACCAATAGCCCGGCAGGATCATCGCCAGCACCTTGGCGAAGCCCAGCGTCAGGCGGCGCTGGTCTCCCCAAGCGGCCTCGACGCCGAGGCGATACATGCCGGTGTCGATCTCCACGACATGCTGGGCAAATTCGATGAGAACGGGGATGGAAAAGAGGATCGGCAGCGCCAGCGCGAAAGCCAGGCTGTCCGCGTAGAGACGCTTGATATCCTGCCACATGCGAAGCCCCGCCCTTCCGTCGCCACGATGGCGGGGAGGGGCGGGGCTGGCAAGCTTCGGATGTGCCGATCAGGCGGTCAGCAAGCGCTTCTCGCCCGCGATCTTCATCATCGCCTTCTGCAGCTTCTCGAACGCGCGCACCTCGATCTGGCGGACGCGTTCACGGCTGACGCCATAGACCTGGCTCAGTTCCTCGAGCGTCTTGGGATCGTCGGTCAGGCGGCGCTCGGTCAGGATATGCTTCTCACGGTCGTTGAGGTTGTCCATCGCGGTCACGAGCATGTCGTGCCGGACGTCCGCCTCCTGCGCTTCGGCCACCACCTGATCCTGCAGCGGCGAATCATCCTGCAACCAATCCTGCCACTGGCCTTCGCCATCCTCGCGCATCGAGACGTTGAGCGAGGTGTCGCCGCCCATCGCCATGCGGCGGTTCATGCTGACCACGTCCGCCTCGCTGACGCCGAGGTCGGTCGCGATCTTGGTCAGGTCCTCCGGCTTCAGATCGCCGTCCTCGAACGCGTCGAGGCGGGCCTTCATCCGGCGCAGGTTGAAGAACAGCTTCTTCTGCGCGGCGGTGGTGCCCATCTTCACCAGGCTCCACGAGCGCAGGATGAATTCCTGGATCGACGCGCGAATCCACCACATCGCATAGGTCGCGAGGCGGAAGCCGCGATCGGGCTCGAACTTCTTCACGCCCTGCATCAGGCCGATATTGCCCTCGCTGATCAGCTCGGACACGGGCAGCCCATAGCCGCGATAGCCCATCGCGATCTTCGCGACGAGACGCAGGTGGCTGGTGACGAGCTGGGCTGCCGCCTCAGGATCGCCATGCTCCTGGAAACGCTTGGCGAGCATATATTCCTGCTCGGGCGCCAGGATGGGAAACTTCTTGATCTCGGCGAGATAGCGGTTGAGGCTCTGCTCGCCGCCGAGTGCGGGGATCGTCGCAGGGACGTTGCCGCTTGCCATGATTACCTAATCTCCCTTTCCGGAGAAGCGCCGTCTCGCATAGCAGCGTGGCGCTTTCACCCTATACGTAGAGTTGACTGAACAGTTCCTGCATGTCTGCAGGCATCGCGCTTTCGAACGACAAAGCGGTGCTTGTGATCGGGTGGACGAACCCGAGCCGCGCGGCGTGCAGCGCCTGGCGGCGGAACGAGAGTTCATCGAGCACACGCTTGTGAGCTTGTTTTGTTCTACCATAGACCGGGTCACCCAGCAAGGCATGACCGATCGATGCCATGTGCACGCGCACCTGGTGCGTCCGGCCGGTTTCAAGCCGGCATTCGACGAGCGCGGCGTCGCGCAGCCGCTCCAGCGTGCGGAAATGCGTGACGGCGCGCTTGCCGTTGGCGACGATCGCAACCTTCTTCCGGTTCTGCGGCGAGCGGGCGAGCGGCGCATCGACCTTGCCTTCCGGCGGCATCGGCCGGCCGTTGACGATCGCCTTGTAGCGGCGGTCGATGGTGTGCGCGGCGAACTGCTTGGCGAGGCCCTCGTGCGCCCGATCGGTCTTCGCGGCGACCATCAGGCCGGACGTATCCTTGTCGATACGGTGGACGATGCCGGGGCGCGCGACCCCGCCGATGCCGGAGAGCGATCCGCCGCAATGATGCAGCAGCGCGTTGACGAGCGTGCCGTCGAGGTTGCCGGCGGCGGGGTGGACGACGAGCCCCGCGGGCTTGTCGATCACGATCAGGTGTTCGTCCTCGAAGGCCACCACCAGGGGAATGTCCTGCGCCTCATTATGGGCAGGGGCGGGGGCGGGCACCGCGATCGCGAAGATGTCGCCGGCGCTCGCGCGCTTCGACGGATCGCGCACCAAAAGGCCGTCGCGCTGGACCTGGCCGGCATTGATCAGCACCTTCAGCCGCTCGCGCGACAGGGTCGGCACTGCGTCGGCCAACGCACGATCGAGCCGCCATCCATCGGCAGCCGGTGCGATCGTCGCTTGAATGATGGAAACCCCCCGGTCCATTAGGTGTACTAGATGGGTACGACGGTGCGGATTTCAAGGTCGTTGCTGGAACGGATCGTTTCCGAAGCTGACCGGTCGAGCGACGAAATATGCGGCTTGCTGCTCGGATACGGCGACCGGATCGAGGAGGCGCGGCCATGCCGCAACGTCGATGCCACGCCCGCCGTCCGGTTCGAACTTGATCCTGCCGCCCTGTTCGCGGCGCTGCGCGCGGCACGGCAGGGCGGTCCCAAGGTGCTGGGCCATTACCACTCGCACCCGTCAGGCATTGCCGCGCCCTCGCTGGCGGATGCGGCGGCAGCGGCGCCGGATCGCGCGGTCTGGTTGATCACGGCAGGGGGCGAAATCACCGCCTGGCGCGCGGTCAGCGACGGAGCGGTGCACGGGCGCTTCGATCCGCTCACCCTCGCCATTGCACCCTAGAGTCGGCTGCGTCATGGAACGGCCATGACCATCGATCCCGTTGATTTCGCCAGCCTGCTCTGCTCCCGCCTCTGCCACGATCTCCTCTCTCCGATCGGTGCGCTGAACAACGGCCTCGAACTGCTCGCCGACGAGACCGATCCGGCGATGCGCGAGCGCTGCATGGAACTGCTGGCGGAGAGCGCGCGGACGTCCGCGGCGAAGCTCAAGTTCTTCCGGCTGGCATTCGGCGCGGCCGGCGGCTTTGGCGAATCAGTGGATTCGCGCGAGGCCCAGGCCGCGATCGAGGGTCTGTTCGGCGAGAACAAGCGATTGACGATCAACTGGATGGTCGAAGAACCGCTGCTGCCCAAGACGGCGATCAAGGTGCTGCTGAACATGGCGATGATCGCGGGCGATTCGCTGGTGCGAGGCGGTACGCTGGATATCGGCGGCGAGATGAACGACGGCGCGATCGAAATCGTGCTGAAGGCCGAAGGGCCGCGGATTGCGCTGGACGACGAACTGCGTGCGACCCTGGTTGATGGCCTCGCCAGCGACGCGGTGACGCCGCGCGCCGCCGCAGCCTTCCTGGTACACGAGATGGTGGCGGGGGCGGACGGCAAGGTGCTGGTGAGCGCGCCGGCGGACAATGTGCTGCTGTTCGGGGCGGCGATGCGCGCGCAGTAAGATGCGGTGATTGCGCATCGATCGCATCGAGTGCGGTAAACATCCTTTTTACTGCTTTGCTGCACAGATCGTCGGCGATGGACGATCTGCTGCAGGAATTCATCGCGGAAACACGCGAAACGCTGGCCGCACTGTCGGGCGAGATCGTCGCCTGGGAGAGCGATCCAGCGGATCGCGCGCGGCTGGATGCGATCTTCCGCTTCGTCCACACCGTGAAGGGGAGTTGCGGGTTCCTCGATCTGCCGCGCCTTGCGCGATTGAGCCACGCCGCCGAGGACGTGCTGCAAAGCTTCCGCTCGGGCGAGCGGGTGCCCGATCCGCAGCTGGTGAACGCGGTATTGGCGATCGTCGACCGTATCGGCGAGATCGTCGAGGCGATCGATGCCGGCGCGGCGCTGGACGATTCGACCGAGGATCTGCTGCTTGCCGCCCTTCATGGTCAGGCTGCACCGGCCTCTGCCCCGTCAGCCGCCCCAATCTCCGGCGCTCCGCGCGCGCCGACGCGCAGCATCCGCCTGTCGGTGGATCTGCTCGACCGGATGATGAACGGCGTGTCCGAAATGGTGCTGGCGCGCAACGAGCTGGCGCGGCGGCTGCGCGAAGCGGCGGACCCCACGCTGGAATCGGCGATCGACCGCCTCTCGCTGACGGTGGCCGAGCTTCGCGACACGGTGACGCGCACGCGGATGCAGGCGATCGATTCGCTGTTCAGTGCCGTCCCGCGGCTGGTGCGTGACACCGCAGCCTCGCTGGGCAAGAAGGTGGTCCTGTCGATCGATGGTTCGGACGTCGAGCTCGATCGCGAGATGATCGAGCTGCTGCGCGATCCGCTGGTCCATATCGTCCGCAACGCGCTCGACCACGGGATCGAATCGCCTGAGGAGCGACGGCGCGCGGGAAAGTCCGAAACGGGCCGTTTGTCGATCGTCGCGCGCCAGTCCGGCAACCGTATCTTCGTCGAGATCGCGGACGACGGAAAGGGCATCGATACAGCCCGGCTGGTGGAAAGACGGATCGCGCAGGAACCGGCGCGCGCGGCGGAGTTCAACGCGCTGACTGAACGCGCGCGGCTGGACCTCATCTTCGAGCCCGGCCTGACGACGCGCGAGGAAGTGACCGCATTGTCCGGCCGGGGCGTTGGCATGGACGTGGTACGCACCAACGTCGAGCAGACCGGCGGATCGATCCGGCTCGATAATCGCCGCGGCCGGGGCCTCACCACCACGATCGAGGTGCCGCTGACGCTGGCGATCGTGTCGGTCGTGCTGATCGAGGTGGGCGGCCATTGCTACGCCGTGCCGCGGCAAGCGGTCGAGGAGATCGTCGCAGCGAGTTCATCGGCGGTGCGGATCGACCGCGTAGGCGATAGCGCCCTGGCCACGGTGCGCGGGCGGCGACTGCCGCTGGTGGTCCTGGGTGATGTGCTGGGGCAGGGCGATCGCGCGGCGCCGATGCTGATGATCGTGACTTTGCCGGGCGGGATGTTCGCGCTGGCGGTGGACGCGGTGACCGATACACAGGAACTGGTGGTGAAGCCGGTGGCGCCGGCGGTGATGGCGGCCGGCATCTATGCCGGGCAGATGCTGCCGGATACCGGCCGGCCGCTATTGCTGATCGACTGCGCCGGCGTGGCCGCTGCCGCTGGCGTGTCCTTCGAGCGGGTGGTCGACGTCGAACCGGAGGCCGAAGAGGCGGCGCCGGAAGGAACCGCCGCCTTGCTGTTCGAGGGGCTGGATGGGGCGCGTCGCGCGGTTGCGCTTTCCGCGATTGATCATATCGAAACGGTGGAGCGGGAAGCGCTGCGAGAGGCGGGTGGGCGGCGCTGGGTGCTGGGCCGGGAAGGCATGGTGCCGCTGTTGCGGGGCGAGGCGCCGCCGGCGGGCAACGACAAATTGTCGATGCTGCTGCTCAGCCACGGCGGCGAGCAGTGGGGATATCTGGTCCGTTGCGCGATTGATATCGCGACGCTCACGGGGGAATTGCTGCCCGCCCACGGCGCGCGGGCAGTGATCGGCGTCGCCGTGATCGACGGTGAGCCGGTCGAAGTGGTGGAACCGCTACGGCTGATGGCAAATGCCGCGACGAACAGCGGAGCGCCGCCGATCTGCCTTCTCAAGGGCGCGGAGACTGGCTGGATGGAGGCGTTCCTCCGGCCCACGATCGAGGCCGCAGGCTATCGCGTCGCGCATTCGCTGGAGCCCGGCGAAACCGCGGCGATCACCTTTTCCACCGACGAGGATGCACTTGCCGACGCCAATGTGATCCAGCTGGCGCGTGATGCCGCCACCGGGCGGCCGCGGATCGATCTCGAACTGATCGCCGGAGCGTTAAGCGTGGCGAGCAAGGCAGGGTCGGGCCGATGAGCACGCTCCACTTGCTGGCCCACGTCGGCGGCCGCGCCATTGCCGTACCGTGCGAAGCGGTGGATTCCGTGGTGGACGTGACGTCGATCGTGCCGGCGCCGCGTGCGCACCCGGCCGTGCGCGGGCTTGCAGCCCTCCGCAGCCGTGTCGTTACCGTGATCGATACCTGGCAGGTCCTTGGCCTGCCGCCCGGCCCGGATGATGCGGAACGCGCGATCCTGACCATCGTCGACGGGCATCACCATGCGGTGCTGGTCGATTCGCTGGAGGACGTCGCGCCGCTGGAGGTCGAGCCGCTTCCCGGGGGCCTGGCGCTCGGCCGGCGCTGGGCCGCGGTGACCATCGGGGCGGCGGAGCGCGATGGCGAACCGCTGCTCGTGATCGATCTCGTCCGATTGGTCGGCACGCTCGCCGCGGCAGATTAACGCCGTCCTTACCCTTCGTGGGTAGAAACGATCGCCATACAGATAGTTGCGGGGTTAGCGTCATGAAGTCGTGTCTGGTCGTGGACGACTCGAAGGTGATCCGAAAGGTGGCCCGGCACATTCTGGAGGGGCTCGACTTCACCGTCGCCGAGGCAGCCGATGGGCGCGAGGCACTGGAGAGCTGCATCGCCAGCCCGCCCGATGTGATCCTGCTCGATTGGAACATGCCGGTGATGAGCGGCATGGATTTCCTTCGCGCGCTTCGCGAAACGCCGCTCGGCTCGCGCCCCAAGGTGGTGTTCTGCACCACCGAGAACGGCATGGCTCATATCCGCGCCGCGATCGAAGCGGGTGCCGATGAATATGTCATGAAGCCGTTTGACCGCGAGACGCTGGAAAGCAAGCTCCAGATCGTCGGCGTCGCCTGACACCGCAGTTGGCCTCAGTGGCTGCCCCTCCGCCCGCAAGCGTGTTCGCACCGGCGGATCACGCGCCGCAGCGGCTGCTGATCGTCGACGATTCGACGGTAGCGCGCGCGGTGCTGACCCGCATCGCGACGGAGGCCGGCGGCAGCATAGTGGTGGGGGCAGTGCCGGACGTGGGCCGTGCGCTCGACGTCCTGGCCCGCAAACGTGTCGACGTCATCCTGCTCGACCTTGAGATGCCGGGCGTCGACGGGCTGACTGGGCTTCCTGCCCTGATTGCCACGGGACAGGGAGCCCGCGTGCTGGTCGTGTCTTCGGCGGCGGGTGACGGCGCGGCCGCCACCGTGCAGGCGCTGGCGCTCGGCGCCGCCGATACGCTGGTGAAACCTGGCGGCAGCATGTCTTCCAGTCAGTTCGCACGCAATCTGGTCGAGAAACTGATCCGGCTGGGCGAGCGGAGCGTTGTGGCACCTCGCGCCGTCACGCCGGCGAGCCTGCCGGAGCGCGACATCGATCTCGTTGCCATCGGGGCTTCTACCGGCGGCATTCATGCGCTCATGCATCTGTTTCAGGCGGTTCCGGCCTCGTTCCGCGCCCCGATCGTGGTGACGCAGCATCTGCCCCCGGCGTTCGTCCCGTTCTTCGTGGGCCAGCTTTCGGCCGCGACCGGCCGGCCCTGCGAGGTGGCGCGCGATCGGATGGCGCTTCGTGACGGCACGATCGTAGTGGCGCCGGGAGACGCGCATGTTGTCGCTGTTCGCTTGCCGCGCGGGCGCGCCGCGATCCGGCTGTCGCGTGAGCCGGTAGCGAACGGCAACATGCCCTCCGTCGATCCGATGTTCTCGTCCTTCGCCGAATGTTTCGGCCCCCGTTTGTTGGCGGTGGTGCTGAGCGGGATGGGCCGGGACGGGCTTGAAGGCGCGGGCAGGGTGCGCGCCGCGGGGGGACGAGTGGTGGTGCAGGACGAGACGAGTTCGGTGGTCTGGGGCATGCCGGGCGCCGTGGCTGCCGCAGGCCTTGCCGATGCCATCATGCCACCCGGGCAGATCGGCAGCCTCATCGCCGCCGCCGCCGGGCGTCCGGACGCATGACCGCGCCCCAGACGCTGGGCGCAAACGACGCCAGTCCGGGCGCGGTGAACGTGCTCGCCGCGCTGCTCGAGGCGCGCACCGGGCAGCGCATCGCGGCGAACCGAACGTGGCGGATCGACACCGCGCTGCGGCCGATCGCCGCGGAGCGCGGGGCGACAACGATTGACGATCTTGTCCGGCTGGTGCTCGACGGCAGCAGCCCGGAACTTGCGGATCGGGTGGTCGACGCTCTCCTCAACCAGGAGACTTCCTTCTTTCGCGACGCCCAGGCGATCGCAGGTGCGGCGGAGGCGATCGCTTCGCTTGATCGTTCAAACCCGCGCATCTGGTGCGCGGGCTGCGCCACGGGGCAGGAGCCTTTGTCGCTCGCCATGGCATTCGCCGAACGCGGCGGGCCGTTGCCGGAGATCGTCGCCACTGACGTTTCAGCCGCCGCGATCGGCCGGGCGCGGACTGGGCGCTTTTCCCAGTTCGAGATCCAGCGCGGCCTGCCGGTACGGCAGATGCTCCAATGGTTCGAGCAGGACGGCAACGACTGGGTGGCGCGCAACGACTTGCTGCGGCGTATCACCTTTCGGCGGCAAAACCTGGTTGCCGATCCCGCGCCGGGGCAGTTTGATGCGGTGCTGTGTCGCAACGTCCTTTTCTATCTGGCGCCAGACCTGCGTGCGAAGGTGCTTGATACATTCGCTGCCTGCCTGCGCCCCCACGGCATCCTCATGCTGGGGGCCGGCGAAACGGTGATCGGTCAATCGAACCGGTTCGTGCCGAGCAAGCGGCTGCGCGGCTTCTATGAGGTGGCCGGGCCCGGGGACGTTCCGCCGGCGTATGCCGCGCACTGACCGGCGCGCTCCGGGCCTCGTCATGCTGGCCGAGGCGGCAAGGGCGCGATAGGACGGTTCCCGTGACCTATCGCATCGCTCGCGCCGAGGACCATCAATGACGCTGATCGAGGCACCGTCGCCCAATTTCGATGACCGGACGCTGCCGATCACGATGATCGTGCTGCACTATACCGGCATGGTCGACGGCGAATCCGCCATCGCCCGTCTGCGCGATCCGGGGGCAAAGGTTTCATCGCACTATGTGGTTGCGGAGGATGGCACCGTGCTTCGCCTGGTGCCCGAGGACAAGCGCGCCTGGCATGCCGGCCAATCACACTGGCGCGACGTGGATGACGTGAATTCCGCGTCGATCGGGATCGAGATCGTCAATCCCGGCCACGAGTTCGGGTATCGGCCGTTCCCGGACGAGCAGATCGAGGCGGTGATCCGCCTGGTCCACGACATCAAGGACCGGTACCAGATCACGCGCGGTAACATCGTCGGCCATTCCGACATCGCACCAGCCCGCAAGCGCGATCCGGGTGAGCTGTTTCCCTGGGGCAAACTCGCCCGGCTGCGCCTTGCCCTGCCGCGGCCGACCAAGAACCTGATGGACCCGATGTGGAGCGAGGCGGGTTTCCTGCTGGCGCTGGAACGCTTCGGTTATGACGTGACCGACAAGATCGCCGCGATCATCGCCTTCCAGCGCCGCTTCCGCCCTGAGCTGGTCGATGGCGAGATCGACGCCGAGTGCCGCATGATCCTGCTCGCGCTGCTGCTGCCCAAGCCGCAGGGGGATGAGTGACTGGACGCCTGGCGCGCTCGATGCGGCCACCGGGGTTTAATTCCGCTTAACCGTTGCACTGGCATACCCCCCGATCGACGGGGAAGAGCCTGAATGTTGAACATCTTATGGTCGGACGTTGTCGGGGCGCTGTTCGGCGCCGTTGTCCTGCTTGCCGCCTGTGTCGTGATCGAGATCGTGGCGGGCACTGAGCGGCTCCGACTTCGTGATCGCGCAACGGGCGCCATGCTTGTCCTAATCGGGTCCGCCTTAGCTCCCGTGATCAGCTGGCCATTGCAGAAATTGTGGTTCGCGCTGGACCTTGGCCACATTGTTGTTCCGCTGTGGCCAGCGCTCGAGCCCTTAGGGGTGGTCGGCTACGGCATTGCGGTCGCATGTTTCGTGCTGTTGATGGATTTCCTGCGCTACTGGCGGCATCGCGCGGAGCATCGCTGGTTCTGGAGCATCCACAAGGTTCATCACTCGCCGACCGAACTCCACGCCGCCAATTCGATCGGGCACCCACTTCAGGTGATCCCGGATTTCCTCTTCGTCTCATTGCCCTTGAGCCTCTTCCAGTTTCCGGGAGCAGAGGTTCCCCTAGTCATCGGCTTCGTGGTGAGCTTTCTGTCGGTCCATATCCATTCCCCGGTGCGCATTCACTTTGGCCCGTTCCGCCGCATCGTGGTGGACAACCGCTTTCACCGCATCCACCATTCGGTGGAAGAACGTCATTTCGACCGTAATTTCGGCATCTGCTTCAGCTTCTGGGACGCGATGTTCGGAACCGTGCATTGGCCGAAACGTGGCGAATGGCCGGATGTCGGCGTCCAAGGAGAAAGGTTTCCTGAAACCGTGGCAGAGTTTCTCGCGATGCCATTCGCCAAAGCGCAGGGGATCGCTCTCGCGCCAAAGGAGAACGCGATCGATAGCGTTTCCCTGAACGGCTTCGCCGTTTCAAAGGCGCCAGAATCACGCTGATCACGATCGTTCCTTGCTCGCTGCCATCAAGAGTTTCTGGAAATCTCGGGAGTGTTAGGGCAGCTTGCTCCGATGCGCGCGACTTGGCTCGTCTTGGCTGGCGGGGTGGCGATCCTGATGATCGGGGCCGCTATTCTTTCATCGTCGCGGCAAGATGCGCCGATTGGCGACAATGCGAGCACGATCAAGGTCGTTCGAGTTAAGCCCGGCGCTGCCGCCACCGGTGTTGCGCCGATGCGAGACGGCTCTGTCCTGGCGGCGCAGCCGAACGGCGCCGCGCCGGCGCTGAACGAACTTGTCCCGCGGGGTCCGGCGATGGAAGCGGCCTTGCCGCCGCCGGGGATCGATCCACGCACGCTCTACACCAAGATCCGCAGCCAGCCGCGGGACAGGGAATGGGCAACGCGATCGGAACGGGCGATCGGTGCGGCGCTCGCCGCCATCCCGAACCTGGGCGGGAACGAGCAGGTGCGGGTCAGCTGCGCCGCTACCTTGTGCGAGGTGACCGGGGGTTTCGCGCCTGGGCTTGGACAGGAACAGGAGAATGCAGCGGCGCTTGCGCTTCAGGGCGGGTCGTTCCACGAGGCTCTCGCCCCCTTCGGCCTCGAGCCTTATGCGGGGCACTTCGGCGCCGCCGAGCGAGGCAGTCGTTACAGTCTCTACTTCCGGCGCAAGCCTGAGCGATGAGGGGCGCTTCCGGCTCGCACAAACAGGCGGCAATTGCATTTGCCCGCGCCCCCGCTACAGCCCGCCATACATCAGAGGGCCGGGCGGCCGCGTCATGCGTTCTCGCATGCCGAGGAAAGTCCGGGCTCCATGGAACAACGGTGGCGGGTAACGCCCGCCGGGGGTGACCTCAGGGAAAGTGCCACAGAGAGCAGACCGCCCAATCTTCGGATGAAGGCTTCGGCCAGGCAAGGGTGAAAGGGTGCGGTAAAAGCGCACCGCGCTTCCGGTAACGGCAGCGGCATGGCAAACCCCACCGGGAGCAAAACCGAATAGGGGCGGCATAGGGGCGTGTTCCCGCCCGTCGCCCGGGTTGGTTGCTTGAGCGTGCCGGCAACGGTTCGCCTAGATGAATGGTCGCCCATCCCGGCAACGGGTGGACAGAACCCGGCTTACAGGCCCTCTGGTGTCACCTTTAACCGCGGCCGATCAGTCGCTAGATGGTGGGCAATGGCCCGCTCTACCCGTTCGAACGATTGGGGATTTCCCCGCTGGCGACCTTATGGTGCGGCGCGCGAGGCGACGAAGGTTCGGCTGTGCGACCGCCATGGCTGCGAGGAACCCGGCGATTGCCCCGCGCCGAAATCGCCCAACAGCCCGGAGCGCTGGTATTTCTGCCAGGCCCATGCGGCGGAATACAACCGCGGCTGGAATTACTTCGAAGGGCTGGATGCCGAGGAAGCGGCGGCACGCGAGCGCGACGAGCGGCGCGATGCATCGGGCTACGAACAGTCGCGTCACCATGGCTGGGCCGGCCCGGGCGACGGATCGCGATCGCGTGACGAGATGCGCGCGCTCGAGGTGCTGGAACTGGAGAGCGACGCGACGTTCGAGGACGTGCGCACCGCGTGGCGGCGGCTGGCGAAATCGAACCATCCCGATGTCCGCCCAGGCGATGCCGAGGCGGCGAAGCGCTTCCAGGGTATCCAGGCGGCCTATGAAGTGCTGCGCGCCGCCGAGGAGCGACGGAGCTGGAAGCCGGCGTGAAGCGTGCGCGTTCGCACTGGACCGGCGCCATCCTGGTGTGCGGCAAATGTTCGAAGAAGATCGATGGCGGTTTCGGGCCCAAGGGGCATACCCGCCTCGCAAAGGCACTGCGCGGGGAGCCGGGTTTCGGCAAGGGGCGCAAGGCGGACATCGGCGTGGTCGAGACGAGGTGCCTTGGCATCTGCCCTAAAGCTGCCGTGACCGTGGTGGATAGTCGGCGCCCCGGTGAATGGCTGGTGGTGCCGGAAGGGGCGGACGTGGCGGAGCTTGCCCGCAGCTTCCGGGAAGGCCCGGACTCACCCGGGGATGGAGGAGCATCATGACGATCGCATCAATGCGCGCCGCCGCTGCCGCCCTCGTGCTGGCGGGTGTCGGGGCCGGCGCGGTCATGCTCGCGTCCCCCGCCGCAGCGCAGCGAGCGCAGGGCTGGGAAGGCATCTGGCGCAACAATGCCGACAGCGTGCGCATCCGCGTCGCGAGATGCGGACAGGGGCTGTGCGGCACGGTCGTCCAGGCAAGCGAGAAGGCAAAGGCGGATGCCGCCGCCGGCGGCACCGATCGGCTGATCGGCACGCAGCTGTTCCACGATTTCCGCCGCGAGGATGACGGCTTGTGGTACGGTCAGGTCTATGTGCCCGATATCGACAAGACCTTTGACGGGACGATCGAGCAGGTCGATCGCGACACGATCGTCGGCACGGGCTGTCTGTTCGCCAATTTCGGCTGCAAATCGCAGACGTGGCGCCGCGTGCGCTGAATGATCCATTTGTCGGTTGCGATCGGGCGCTTCGTGGAGGCGCTGTTCTACGCCATCCTGCGGGTCGCCGGGGCGATCACCGGGGTGGTGCTTGGCGTCGCCCTGATTGGGTTGGTGCTGTTCCTGATCGCGCGCTGGGCGATCGCCCGCGGCCGGGCGCGGACCAGAGGTCAATGATCGCCACGCCTGCCTGGCCACCGCGCTCGACACCGCGGCTGTTCGTCGATCAGCGGCTCGATGTCGGGCCGCTGCGCATCGATGGACCTGCGGCGCATTATCTCGCTGGCGTGATGCGGGTGAAGCCGGGCGATCCGGTGCGGCTGTTCGATGATCGCACGGGAGAATGGCTGGCCATCGTCGCCGCTGCCGGCAAGCGCGACCTGACGCTCGACATCACGCAGAAGCTTGCCGAGCGTGAGGCGGTGCCCGACCTGTGGCTGCTTGCCGCACCGCTGAAGAAGGGCCGGGTCGACTGGATGGCGGAAAAGGCGTGCGAGCTGGGCGTCGCGCGTCTGGTGCCGGTGCTGACGCATCGCACCGTGGTCGACAAGCCGAAGGTCGATCGGCTGCGCGCGCACATGATCGAGGCGGCCGAGCAATGCGGGCGAACCGCGCTGCCGCAGGTAGCGGAGCCGGTGAAGCTAACCGCGCTGCTGCGCGACTGGCCGGCCGATCGCGCGCTGTACTTCGCCGACGAGCTTGGCGGCGCGCCTGCGCGCGAGGCGATGAAGCCTGGGCCGGCGGCGATCCTGATCGGCCCCGAGGGCGGCTTCGATGACGGCGAACGCGCCGCGATCCGGGCGCTTCCCCAGGCACTTGGCATATCCCTTGGACCTCGTATTCTGCGGGCGGACACAGCGGCCGCCGCAGCCATCGCGATCTGGATGGCGGTGGCCGGTGACTGGAGGGGGAATGATGAGGGTGCACCTTAGCCTCGTTGCCGCGGCGCTCGTCACGCTGCCGATTTCGGTGGTAGCGCAGGATGCGCCTTCCCAATCCCCCGCGCCCGCGACCGGCGGCAAGGACATCGTCGTTACCGCGCGTGAGCGGACGGTGATTGACCAGTTCGTGCAGAACCTCACGGACCCGGCGCGCAGCGACCAGGTGCCGCGATGGGACCTGCCATTGTGCACCGGGATCGTGGGGCTGGCGCCGAAACATGCGGTCGTGTTGAACGGACGGATCGAGGAGACCGCCCGCGCCATCGGCTACCCCGTCGGGAAAGAAGGATGCCGCCCAAATGCCGTCGTGCTGGTGACGCGCAACCCCGAGGAAATCGCCGCTCGTCTGCGGTCCCGCTATCCACGAACGCTGGGGCAGGAGGGGCGCGCGCGGTTGAGGCACTTCGCCGACACAACGCAGCCCGTTCGCTGGATCAGCCAGGTGGCGGAATTGCCGTTCGATGGTAGCCCGGTGAAGGATGCCAACGGTCTTGCGAACGGCGCCGGGCGCGCGATCGGCGTCGGCAGGCTTTCGGGCTCGCGGTTGCAGAAGAGCACGCGCACGGTGCTGGACAACATGCTGGTCATCGTCGACGCGGAGCGGCTTGCTGGCCTCTCGCTGAGGCAGATCGGCGACTATCTTGCGATGGTGGTGCTGGCCCGCCCGCCGCTTGAGGCAAACGCGCCGGAGGGTTCGATCCTGTCGGTGTTCGACCAGGGCTCAAGCGTCGCCGGCCTGAGCGACAACGACCGCGCCTTCCTGCGCGCACTTTATGCCGCACCCGATAGCGTATCGGCCCAGGTCCAGCGGTCCGCCATGCGCAAGGCGATGGAGCGCTAAACGAGCGCTCTAGCCGCCGCCTTCATCCCCGATTAAGGGCGCGCCATGACGACGAAGACAGTTTCGGATAGCAACTCGCCCGTGATCGAGTCGCGTGATCAGCTGATTGCCAGCTTCGCGCGGGGCGAGAAGCCGAAAGACCGCTGGCGGATCGGCACCGAACACGAGAAATTCGTCTACGCCCGGTCGGATCATCATGCGCCCAGCTGGGACGAGCCCGGTGGCATTCGCGCGTTGCTGACCGAACTGCAGCAGCATGGCTGGAAGCCGGTGGAGGAAAACGGCAGCCTCATTGCTTTGACCGGTGCGGACGGATCGGTCAGCCTGGAGCCGGCTGGGCAGTTTGAGCTTTCCGGTGCGCCGCTCGATAACCTGCATCAGACCTGCGCTGAAACCGGCCGCCACCTCGATCAGGTGAAGGCGGCGGGGGACAAGCTCGGCATCAGTTTCCTTGGCCTCGGCATGTGGCCGGACAAGACCCGCGGCGAGCTGCCGATCATGCCGAAGGGCCGCTACGCCATCATGCTGCGCCACATGCCGCGCGTCGGCACGATGGGGCTCGACATGATGCTGCGTACCTGCACGATCCAGGTGAACCTCGATTACGCGACCGAAGCGGACATGGTGCAGAAGTTCCGCGTCGGCCTGGCACTCCAGCCGCTTGCCACCGCGCTCTTCGCCAATTCGCCGTTCACCGAAGGCAAGCCCAACGGTTATCTCAGTTACCGTAGCCACATCTGGTCGGATACCGATCCGGCGCGCACGGGCATGCTGCCCTTCGTGTTCGAGGAGGGCTTCGGCTACGAGCGCTACGCCGAGTACATGCTCGATGTGCCGATGTACTTCGTCTATCGGGACGGCAAATATATCGACGCCGCAGGACTGAGCTTCCGCGATTTCCTGAAGGGTGAACTGTCCGTCCTGCCCGGTGAGCTGCCGACGCTCGACGACTGGAACGACCATCTGTCGACCGCCTTCCCGGAAGTGCGGCTGAAGACCTTCCTTGAGATGCGCGGCGCCGACGGCGGCCCCTGGGGGCGGATCTGCGCGCTGCCGGCCTTGTGGGTGGGCCTCCTCTACGATCAGGGCGCGCTCGACGCGGCGTGGGATCTGGTGAAGCATTGGTCGATGGAAGCGCGCCAGGCATTGCGCGATTTGGTGCCGAAGCTGGGCCTCGACGCGCCGGTGCCGGGGCGCGGCACGCTGCGTGATATCGCGGGCGAGGTGCTCGACATCGCGGGGCGCGGCCTTGCGGCGCGCGCGCGGCTGAGTGCATCGGGTGACGACGAGACGGGCTTCCTCAATCCGCTGCGCGAGATCGTCCGCACCGGCAAGGTGCCGGCGCAGGATCTGCTCGATCGCTACCACGGCGTGTGGGGCGGCGACGTCTCGAAGGTGTATGAGGAGCTGAGCTTCTGAGGGTCGCTGGCCAAGGGGCCCGGGCCCCGGGCGAACGGCGTTGGTGAGCCGCCGGCCCCGGCGAATCGGCCTCCTCGGAGGCTCGTTCAACCCGGCCCATACCGGTCATCGCGGCATCAGCCTGGCGGCGATCGAGGCGCTTGGGCTGGACGAGATGTGGTGGCTGGTATCCCCCGGCAATCCGCTGAAGCCTGCCGTTGGCATGGCGCCGCTCTCCGCACGGCTCGCCTCCGCGCGGCGCATGGCCCGTGCCGCGCGCATCCGGCCGACCGACATCGAGGCGCGGCTCGGCACCCGCTACACCGTCGATACGCTGGCGGCGCTGGTGCGCCGCTATCCCCGTCACCGTTTCATCTGGGTGATGGGGGCTGACAACCTGCAGCAATTCGATCGCTGGCGGGCATGGCGGCGGATCGCGCGCACGGTGCCGATTGCAGTGATCGCGCGGCCAGGCTATGATGGCATTGCCCGCGCGGCACCCGCGATGGGTTGGCTGCGGCGCTTCCAGAGGCCCGCAAGCCAGGCGAAGAACTGGACCGAGTGGAGTGTGCCAGCCCTGGTGCTGCTACGTTTCCGCCCTGACCCGACATCCGCGACGCAGCTGCGCGCCGCAGATCCTGCCTGGCATCAACGCTATACGCTTCCCATATCTGCAGCCAAACCTTCCACCCAGGAGTGAACTTGCCCGCTTCCGCCAACGCCTATCGATCCCCTGACGCTGACAGCGTCGCGGCATTGCATAAGCTTGTCCTCGACAGCCTGGACGATGATCAGGCCGCCGATACCATCTCGATCCCGCTCGCGGGCAAGTCGTCGATCGCTGATCACATGGTGATCGCGAGCGGCCGCTCGACCCGTCAGGTCGCCTCCATGGCCCAAAAGCTCGCCGAGAAGATCAAGGGCGAGACCGGCAAGTCGCCGCGGATCGAGGGCCTGCCGACGGCGGACTGGGTGCTGATCGACGCCGGCGACGTGATCGTCCACCTGTTCCGTCCCGAGGTGCGCTCCTTCTACAATCTGGAGCGCATGTGGTCGTTCGGCGACGCGCCGGCTGCGCCATCGCCCGGGAACGCCTGACCTGATCCTTCACATCGTCGCGCGCGGGCGGATCGGCCGATCGCCCGAGGCGGAGCTCGTCGATCGCTACCTGAAGCGGATCAACTGGCCGACCCGCGTGAGCGAATTGCCCGACCGGGGCGGCAAGGTGCCCGAAATGGCGCCGGGCACCCGGCGGGTGATGCTGGACGAGACGGGGAAGCTTCTCTCCTCGGTCGAGTTTGCGCGGGTGCTGGAGCGGTGGCGCGACGACGGCGTGCGCGAGGCGCGCTTCATGATCGGGGCCGCCGATGGCTTCGACGACGAAGAACGTGCCGGGGCTGATCTCCTGCTGTCATTCGGCCGCGCCACGTGGCCGCACATGCTGGCGCGTGCGATGCTGGCGGAACAATTGTTCCGCGCCACCTCCATCCTTGCCAATCACCCTTATCATCGCGAAGGCTGACGCCGGATGGGGCGGTGGGCGACAGCGATGCTTGTGGCAGCGGCGGTGCCGCTCGCCAGTGCCACCGCTGCGCCTGATCCTCTGGCCATCCAACGCGAGCGGCTGACCGCGGCCAAGGCCGATGCGCGCGCCGCCGCGACACGCGCTGTCGAGCTCCAGCGCCGCGCCGACGAGGAACGCGACGCGGCCCGCAAGGCACGAACCGAGGAAGCGGCGGTCGCAGCCCGGATCAGGCGGGCGCAGGCGGATATCGACGCCGCGCGCGCCCGCGTCGCCATCGTCGAAGCGCTGCTCGCGCGGCAACGCGCCGAACTCGGCGCCCGGCAGGAGCCGATCGCACGGCTGATGGCCGCCATCACCTCGCTTGCCCGCCGGCCGGCAACGGCGACGATCGTGCAGCCCGGTTCCATCAGTGATCTCGTCCACGTCCGCGCTGTGCTCGGCAGCGCCCTGCCGGCGGTACGGGAACGAACCGCGGGCCTGCGGGCTGATCTGGCCCGTACGCGTGCATTGCAGGCCAGTGCCACGCTGGCGGAAGAGAGCCTGGCGCAAGGCCGCCGATCGCTCGTCGCTGAGCGGCAGAAGCTCGCGGCGCTCCGCACCCGTCACGCAGATGCGGCGGTGCGGCTCGATCGCGACGCGCTGGTGCAGTCGGACCGGGCGATCGCAATGGGGGAAGCGGCGCGCGACATCGTCGATCGCATGGCGGCACTGGGCGAAACACAGGCGACGCTGGAGGAGTTGTCGGGGCTCGCCGGCCCCCCGCGGTCCGATCCGGCGATATCGAATACGCCCCCCGCATATCGCCTGCCGGTGACGGGGCGCCTCGTGACGGGCTTCGGCGAGATATCGGACAATGGCGTGCGCGCGCGCGGCCTTACTTTTGCCGTCCCCGGCAATACTGCGGTCAACGCGCCAGCGGCGGGCCGGGTGATCTTCGCGCGTCCGTTTCGCCGCTTCGGCACGGTCGTGATTATCGATCATGGCGCCGGCTGGACGACGCTGCTTGCCGGGCTGGGGGGCACCGCTGTCGGGCGCGGCGCATCCGTCAAGGCGGGGCAGGTGATCGGGCGTTCGGTGAGGAGCGGAGACGCGGAAGTGACGGTCGAGCTTCGCCGCCGCGGCCGGCCGGTGGATGCCGCCGCGCTGATGAGCTGAACGTGCGCTCTACGGTTTCGATTGCCCGCCCACTCATTTGCGGTTCACCTCGCCTACTGCTTTGCTCGACCTCGTGAAAACCGCTACATCACGCCGATCCGCATCCCCCGAGGACGTGCACGCATGAAGTATCCGTTGCTCTCCGCTACTGCCTTGGCCGCGACGCTTGCGCTCGTGCCACTCAGCACGGGCGCGATGGCCGCGGTCGATTCCGGCGCCTATCGCGAGATGGAGCGCTTCATGGACGTCTACAATCGGGTGAAGGCCGATTACGTCGACAAGGTCACCGACGAGCAGCTGATCAAGGGCGCCATCGACGGCATGCTCTCGGCGCTCGATCCGCATTCCAGCTATGTTGACGCATCCGATTACGAGAATCTGCGCATCCAGACGGAGGGCAATTACGGCGGTCTGGGCCTCACCGTCTCGATGGAGGATGGCGCGGTGAAGGTGATCGCGCCGCAGGAGGATTCGCCCGCGTGGCGCGCCGGGATCAAGACCGGGGACTATATCACCCACATCGACGGCAAGCTGATCTACGGCGGGACGCTGGACGAGGCGGTCAGCCAGATGCGCGGCAAGCCGGGCACGAAGCTTGCCATCACCATCGTCCGCCCTGGCCGAGACAAGCCGATGGAGCTGTCGCTCACCCGCGAGGTGATCGTGCAGCGCCCGGTGAAGTGGGAAGTGAAGGGCGACGTCGGCTATATCAACATCAACACCTTCTCCGAGACGACCGGCGCCGACACCCGCGCTGCCGTCATGGCAATCGAGAAAGCACTCGGGCGCCGCCCGCTCGGCTATGTCATCGATCTGCGCTCGAACGGTGGCGGGCTGCTGACCCAGGCGATCGAGGTGTCCGACATCTTCCTCGAAGGCGGGGAGATCGTTTCGCAGCGCGGCCGCGGCAAGAACGATGTCGAACGTTATTATGCGAAGCCCGGCGATCTGGCGAAAGGCCTGCCGGTGATCGTGCTCACTGATCCGGGCACGGCGTCCGCGTCCGAGATCGTCGCCGGCGCGCTGCAGGACCACCACCGCGGCCTCGTCATGGGTGAACGCACCTTCGGCAAGGGATCGGTGCAGACGCTGCTGCAACTCGGGCCGACCACTGCGCTCCGCCTGACGACCGCGCGGTACTACACCCCGTCCGGCCGGTCGGTGCAGGAAGGCGGGATCGAGCCCGATATCCGCGTGCCGCAGATCAGCGATCCCGATTACAAGTCCCGCCCGGTGTTCCGCGAGGCTGACCTGCGCCGTCACCTGATCAACGAGGTGAAGGCCGACGACAAGATTCTCGAAGAGGATACCAAGGACGATCCGCGCTTCACCGCGACGCCCGAGGCGCTGGAGAAGCAGGGCATCGAGGACTTCCAGCTCTGGTATGCGCTGAAGACGATCGCGCGTATTGGTGGGCCGACGCAGGTGGCGGCGGTGACCGCATCGATGAAGAAGGAAGTCGCCGCCAAGTGACCGAGGCGCAATCGCGGGCGCGGCTGATCGCCCTTCTCCTCCCATTATTGCTGCTGGCCGGTGCCTGGGGATCGCAACTGATCGGCGGGCTCGTGCCGTGCGAGATGTGCCATTGGCAGCGCTGGCCGCATTACGGTGCCGTGGTCGCGGCGGCATTCGCGTTCATCGTGCCCGGGCGATCGAGCAAGGTGACAATGATCGCGGTCGCCGCGGTGCTGATCGCCATCTCCGGCCTGATCGGGGTGTTCCATGCCGGCGTCGAATATCATTGGTGGCAGGGCATCACCGCCTGCTCCACCATGGTGAGTGGCGACGGGATCTCGACCGACGAGATGCTGCGCCGGATCCTCGCAGCGCCGGTTATCCGGTGCGATGCGGCACAATGGACCTTGTTCGGCGTTTCCCTTGCAGGCTTCAACGCGATCCTGTCCCTTGGCGGTGCAGCGGTGATCGCCTGGCTGATCGGGAGAGCGAGATGAGCTGGAAACCGGGTGATCGCCGGCGCGACACGAAGTCCATGATCCGCGTCGACCAGGCGGGCGAGTATGGCGCCACGCGCATCTATGCCGGGCAGCTCGCGGTGATGGGCCACCGCTCGCCGATGGCGCGCGAGATCGCCGGCATGGCACTGCAGGAGGAGCGGCACCGCGCCTTCTTCGATCGAATGATTGCGGAGCGCGGCGTCCGCCCGACGCTGCTGCAGCCGATCTGGAAGGTCGCCGGCTTCGCGCTCGGCGCGGTGACTGCTGCGATGGGGCCCGAGGCGGCGATGGCCTGTACCGCAGCCGTCGAGACCGAGATCGACAAACATTATGCCGATCAACTCGTTGAACTCGGCAATGACGATCCCGAATTGAGCGGCGCCGTGCTCGAATTTCAGGCCGAGGAGCTGGAGCATCGCGACATCGCGCTGGCGAGCGGCGCAGAAAATGCCCGCGGTTACCCCCTGCTGTCGGCGGTGATCCGGCTCGGCTGCCGCGTGGCGATCGCCACCGCCAAGCGGGTGTGACGGAGTAGAAGGAATGCGACTGACACGATCGATCGTTCTCGCCATGCTGATCGCCGCCCCGGCAGCGGCGGCGCAGACGCCGGAGACTGAAACGGCACCCGTGAAGGCACCGAACGTCGTGATCGTTCCCCCGCCGGCGAAGGTTGCGCTGCCGGGTGCCCCGCGCGCCAGCCGCCAGACGGTTTCCACCGAAACCTCGCGCAACGCGCCGGTGAATGGCGTGCTGGTGCTCTACGGCAACGAACGCTGCCCGACGAACAACAACGGCGAGGAAATCGTCGTCTGCCAGCGCCGCAGCGCGCAGGAGCAGTTCCGCATCCCGCAGGAAGTCCGCACTTTCGAAGTGACGCCGGAGAACGAAACCTGGGCTGCCCGTGAGAAGGCCAATCAGGACGTCGGCGCCGTCGGCGTCGGATCCTGCTCGACGGTTGGTGCGGGGGGCCAGACCGGCTGCTTCGTGCAACAGGCCCGGCGCGCGCGTGCCGACGCACAGGCGCGCAAGAAGGCAGCGACGGTCGACCTCAGCAAGTACTGACGCGCGGGGCATCGTCCGTTCAGGAGGGCGATTGATCGGGGATCGGATTCCGGTCTAGCCTCGGTCCACGATCACGTGACTGGCGCATGCGCGGATCACCGCGGGGGAGCGTGCTCGATCGACGCCGCGCGCCTGGGCATGTCTTCAGCCGAAGGAGAGGCCCGATGCGTATCGCATTCCTGTTGTTTCCCAATGTCACGCAACTCGATCTGACCGGCCCGGCGCAGGTGCTCGCCCGCCTGGGAGGCAATTCGCGCCTCGATCTGGTGTGGAAGACGCTGGATCCGGTGCCGACCGATGCCGGCTTCTCGATCCTTCCCACCGCCACCTTCGACGATGTGGCATCGGCCGATATCCTGTGCGTTCCCGGCGGCGTGGGTGTGAATCGCGTGATCGCGGATGATGCGGCGATGGACTGGGTTGCGCGGATCGGCGGGGACGCTGGGTGGGTGACGAGCGTCTGCACCGGATCGCTGATCCTCGGCGCGGCCGGCCTGCTGCGCGGTTACCGCGCCACAAGCCACTGGGCGTGGCGGGAGCAGTTGGCGGCGTTTGGCGCCATTCCCGTTGCGGAGCGTGTGGTGGTGGATCGCAACCGCGTGACGGGCGGCGGTGTGACGGCGGGGATCGACTTTGGGCTGACGCTGACCAGCCTCATTCGTGGTGAGGATCACGCCCGGATGGTTCAGCTGAGCCTGGAATATGATCCCGCGCCGCCTTTCGATGCGGGCTCGCCGGAGCGGGCAGGGAAGGCGCTGGTGAACGCCTTCGAGCAGCGGATGGAGAAACTGGCGCCGGGCCGGCACGAGGAGCTTCGCGATCTGGCGAAACAGCGCGGCTTCTAAAGCGCGCCTCGGGCCGAAGGTGAAAAAGCAATCGGCCCGCCGGATCTCCGGCGGGCCGATGCGTCACGACTTAAAGATCGATCAGGATGCGGGTCGGATCCTCGATCGCGTTCTTCAGGGCGACGAGGAAGGTCACCGCCTCGCGGCCGTCGATCAGGCGGTGATCGTAGCTCAGCGCAAGGTACATCATCGGGCGCACCACGACCTGGCCGTCGCGGACGACCGGGCGCTCCTCGATGCGGTGGAGGCCGAGAACCGCCGACTGCGGAGGGTTGATGATCGGGGTCGACATCAGAGAGCCGAACACGCCGCCGTTGGAGATGGTGAAGGTGCCGCCCTTCATCTCGTCCATCTTCAGCGTGCCTTCCTTGGCGCGCTTGCCGAAGTCGCCGATCGTCTTCTCGATGCCGGCGACCGACAGGTCCTGCGCGTCACGGATGACCGGCACGACGAGGCCGTTGGGTGCCGAGACCGCGACCGAGATGTCGGCATAATCGTGATAGACGATCTCATCGCCCTCGATCGATGCGTTGACCGACGGGATGTCCTTCAGCGCCATGCAGGCGGCCTTCACGAAAAAGCCCATGAATCCGAGGCGAACGCCGTGCTTCTTCTCGAACAGGTCCTTGTACTTGGCGCGTGCCTCGATCACCGCGCTCATGTCGACGTCGTTGAACGTCGTCAGCATCGCGGCGGTGTTCTGGGCGTCCTTCAGGCGCTTGGCGATCGTCTGGCGCAGGCGCGTCATGCGCACGCGCTCTTCCTTGCGCCCACCCGAGGCGCTGACCGACGGGGTGGTCGGCGCGACCGTCGGCGCCGGGGCAGGGGCTGATGCCGGGCGCGAGGAGGCGGCGGTCGCCACGTCCTCCTTCGTGATGCGGCCGTCACGGCCGGTGCCGCGGATCGTCGCCGGATCGACTCCATGCTCCAGCACCGCGCGGCGCACCGAAGGGCTGAGTGCGGCCGGCGCATCGCTGCCGACCGGCGTCGCGCCGTGATTGCCATAGCCGCCGGCTGCAGGAGCAGGCTCGGACGGCGCCGTAGCCGGAGACGCGGTGACCGCAGGCTGTGCCGCCGGGGTGGCTGCCGGCGCGCCGTCGCCTGCCTCCACCGTGGCAAGCATCGCGCCGACCTCGACCGTGTCGCCAACGGCAACGGCGTGCTGGCCCATGATGCCGGCGACGGGGCTCGGAACTTCGACCGAAACCTTGTCCGTCTCCAGGCTGGCGATCGGCTCGTCAGCTTCGACCTTGTCGCCCGGCTGCTTCAGCCACTCGCCCAGCGTCGCTTCGGTGATCGATTCGCCCAGAGTGGGGACCAGAACTTCGGTTGCCATTCCCGTTTCCTTCCACCCCGCCAAAGACCGGGGCCCAGTTGCGCGGCGTTCGGTGAAGAACGCGATGCGTCGTTACATCTGTTCCGCGAACCGCCCCGGCGCGCCGCCGGGGCTGCCCGCGATGCTATTGGCTCAGCTCGCCGCCTTGCCAGCCTTCTTCGTCGTCTCCGCCGAGCGCGTGCGGCGGATTTCCTCACGCACATTGTGGCCGAGCGCATCCGCGATCAACGCACCTTGTTCGGCCTGGTGCCGCTTCATGAGGCCGGTTGCCGGCGATGCGGCGACCGCGCGGCCCGCATAGCGTGCCCGCTTGATCGCGCAGCCTGCCTGGGCCAGCGCTTCCTCGATGAACGGCTCGACGAAGAACCAATAGCCGTTGTTGCGCGGCTCTTCCTGCGCCCACACCACGTCTTCGAGGTTCGGCATCCGCGCGATGCGCTTGGCCAGTGCCTCGGTCGGGAAGGGATAGAGCTGCTCGACGCGAACGATCTGCGTGTTCTCGTCACCCGCTGCGTCGCGCGCCTCGATCAGGTCGTACGCCACCTTGCCGGTGCACAACACCAGCCGCTTGGTCGCCTCGTCCGGCGCGCCGTTCGTGTCCGACAGGATGCGGCGGAAGTGCGCGTCGCCGACGAAATCCTTGGCACTCGACACCGCCAGCTTGTGCCGCAGCAGCGACTTGGGCGTGAAGATGATCAGCGGCTTGCGGAACGTGCGGTGCATCTGCCGGCGCAGCAGGTGGAAATAGTTCGCCGGCGTAGTGCAGTTCGCGACCTGCATATTGTCCTGCGCGCACAGCTGGAGGAAGCGCTCCGGACGGGCCGAGCTATGCTCGGGGCCCTGGCCTTCGTAGCCGTGCGGCAACAGCATCACGAGGCCGTTGGCGCGCAGCCACTTGGCTTCGCCGCTCGCAATGAACTGGTCGATCATGATCTGCGCGCCGTTCACGAAGTCGCCGAACTGCGCTTCCCACAGCACCAGCGTCTTCGGGTCGGCGAGGGCGTAGCCATATTCGAAGCCAAGCACGCCATATTCGCTGAGCGGGCTGTCGAGCACCTCAAAACGGCCATGCTCCAGATTGTGGAGCGGCACGTATTTGCGCTCGTCATTCTGGTCGACCCAGACAGCGTGGCGCTGCGAGAAGGTGCCGCGGCCGGAGTCCTGACCCGACAGGCGCACCCCGAAGCCTTCCGACAAAAGCGAGCCGAAGGCCAAAGCCTCGCCGGTCGCCCAGTCGAAATTCTCGCCGGTCGCGAACATGTTGCGCTTGGCGTCGATCACGCGGGCCAGCGTCTTGTGGATCGCCAGGTCCTCGGGAACGGTCGTCAGCGTGCGGCCGATGGCGTCGAACAGCTTCTGCTCGATGCCGGTGTCGACACTGCGGCGTGCGTTCTCGGCGTCAGCCGGGGCGGACAGCCCGGACCAGCGGCCCGCGAACCAGTCGGCCTTGTTGGGCTTGTAGCTCGCACCCGCCTCGAACTCGCCTTCGAGCAGCGTGGTGAACTGCTTGACGTTCTCGTCGATCCACGCCTTGTCGACTACCTTCTGCTCGATCAGGCGCTTGCCATAGATCTCGCTCACCGGCGGGTGATTGCGGATCGCCTTGTACATCAGCGGCTGCGTGAAGCCCGGCTCGTCGCCCTCGTTGTGGCCGAACCGGCGGTAGCACCACATGTCGATCACGACATCGCGATGGAACTTCTGCCGGAACTCGATCGCCATCTTGGTGGCGAAGGTCACCGCTTCGGGATCGTCGCCATTGACGTGGAAGACCGGCGCCTGAACGCCCTTCGCGACATCCGACGGATAGGGCGAGGAGCGCGCGAACTGCGGGCTCGTCGTGAAGCCGATCTGGTTGTTGATGACGAAATGGACGCAGCCGCCGGTGTTGTAGCCGCGGATGCCGGAGAAGCCGAAGCACTCCCACACGATGCCCTGGCCGGCGAAGGCCGCGTCGCCATGGATCAGCACCGGCAGCGACTTGGAATGGGTCTCCAGGTCGTTGGCGATGGTCTGGATCGCGCGCGTCTTGCCCAGCACCACCGGATCCGCCGCCTCGAGATGCGACGGGTTGGCGACGAGCGACATGTGGACCTTGATCCCGTCGAACTCGCGGTCGGTGGAGGTGCCGAGGTGATATTTCACGTCACCCGAACCGCCAATGTCGTCCGGATTGGCGGAGCCGCCGGCAAACTCGTGGAAGATCACGCGCAGCGGCTTGCCCATGACGTTGGCGAGCACGTTCAGGCGGCCGCGGTGGGCCATGCCGAACACGATCTCGTTCACGCCGGCCGCGCCGCCGTACTTGATCACGCTTTCCAGTGCCGGGATCATCGATTCGCCGCCGTCGAGGCCGAAGCGCTTCGTGCCGACGTACTTGCGGCCGAGGAACTTCTCCCACTGCTCGGCCTCGATCACCTTGTTCAGGATCGCCTTCTTGCCCTGGGGCGTGAATTCGATCGCCTTGTCCTTGCCCTCCATGCGCTCCTGGAGGAAGCGGCGCTCCTCGACATCGGCGATGTGCATGTACTCAAGGCCGACGTTGCCGCAGTAATTGGCGCGCAGGATGTCGACGAGCTCGCGGATCGTCGCCCATTGCAGCCCCATCGTGCCGCCGAGGTATACCGGGCGATCGATGTCGGCGTCGGTGAAGCCGTGATATTCGGTGCGCAGGTCAGCCGGCAGCTCACGCGTGGCGTTCAGGCCCAGCGGATCGAGATTGGCGGCGAGGTGGCCGCGCACGCGGTACGTGCGCACCAGCAGCTGCGCGCGGATCGCATCACCCGCCGCGCGGACGATCTCGTCCTGCGACAGGGTGGGGGCGGGCGCCGCGGGGGCAGGTGCGGGCTTGCCCTTGGCCGGCTTGGGCGCCGGCTCCATCTGCGTCGGATCGAGCGCGGCGGTCAGATCGTCGGTGGTGGTCAGCGGCCAGCGATCGCTGCTCCAGCTGGGTCCCGAGGCGCCGCTTTCCAGGCCTTCGAAGAACCCCCGCCAGCCCGGCTCGACGCTGTCCGGCGATGTCTTGTAGCGCGCATAGAGCGCATCGATGAACGCCGGCGAGACGCCGCCTGCGATATCCGTGAAATCCTGGCCTTCGTAGCCCATTGCCGCCTCACTTTTCCCTCACGCCCGCGTCACGCGGGGCAAAGGGGTGCGCAGATCTTGGCCAGCGCGGCCTCGATCAGCCGGAGGAGGGGTAACCGGTTTCCGTGCGAAACCCGGATGAGCGCGACACCGCGCGACCCCGCTCCAAACTTCCGCCTAGGCAACGTGTCGCCCGGGCTTCGTATCCTCTCCCCGATAAGGGGAGAGGACATCAACGGTTCAACCCTTCAGCACTTCCAGCAGCGTGGAGCCGAGCTCGCTGGGGGAAGCCGCCACCTTGATGCCGGCCGCTTCCATCGCTGCGATCTTGTCCTCGGCGCCGCCCTGGCCGCCCGAGACGATCGCACCCGCGTGGCCCATGCGGCGCCCCGGAGGTGCCGTACGGCCCGCGATGAAGCCCGCCATCGGCTTCTTGCGGCCACGCTTCGCTTCGTCACGAAGGAACTGGGCTGCTTCTTCCTCGGCGCTGCCGCCGATTTCGCCGATCATGATGATGGATTCGGTCGCATCATCGGCGAGGAACAGTTCAAGCACGTCGATGAAATTCGTGCCGTTGACCGGATCGCCGCCGATGCCGACCGCGGTGGTCTGGCCAAGGCCGGCATTCGACGTCTGGAACACCGCCTCATAGGTCAGCGTGCCGGAGCGCGAGACGACGCCGACCGAGCCCTTCTTGAAGATGTTGCCCGGCATGATGCCGATCTTGCACTCGCCCGGCGTCAGCACGCCCGGGCAGTTCGGGCCGATAAGACGCGACTTGGAGCCGGACAGCGCGCGCTTCACGCGCACCATGTCGAGCACCGGGATGCCTTCGGTGATGCACACGATCAGGGGAACCTCGGCGTCGATCGCCTCGAGGATCGAGTCCGCGGCGAAGGGCGGCGGAACGTACACGACGGAGGCATCGGCGCCGGTCTTCTCGACGGCTTCGGCCACCGTATCGAACAGCGGCAGGCCAAGGTGGGTGCCACCGCCCTTGCCCGGGGTGACGCCGGCAACCATCTGCGTGCCGTAATCGAGCGCCGCCTGCGTGTGGAAGCTGCCCGTATTGCCGGTCATGCCCTGGGTGATGACCTTGGTGTTCTTGTCGACGAGAATGCTCATTGGCTCTCCAATCCAATCAACCGGAAAGCGGCAGGGCCACCTGGCCCCGCCGTTCCCGGATGCGCCATTCAGTTGTTATGCGAGGCTCTCGTCGATGCCCTTGCAGGCGACGAGCAGTTCCTTGACCGCATCGACCGAGACCTGAAGGTTCGCCTTCGCCTCGTCCGACAGCTTCACTTCCACGACCTTCTCGACGCCGCCGGCGCCGATCACGACGGGCACGCCCACGTACAGGTCATCAACGCCATACTGGCCGGTCAGGTGAGCCGCGGCCGGCAAGATGCGCTTCTGGTCGTAGAGATAGGCCTCTGCCATCGCGATGCCGCTGGTGGCGGGCGCATAATAGGCCGAACCGGTCTTCAGCAGGGCGACGATCTCGCCGCCGCCGCCGCGCGTGCGCTTGATGATCTCGTCCACCTTTTCCTTGGTGGAGAAACCCATCTCGATCAGATCGCTGACGGGGATGCCCGACACGGTCGAGTATTCGAGGACGGGGACCATCGTGTCGCCGTGGCCGCCCAGCACGAAGGTGTTCACGTCCTTGACGGAAACCTTGAACTCGTCGGCAAGGAAGTGGCTGAAGCGGGCCGAATCGAGCACGCCTGCCATGCCCACCACCTTGTTGTGCGGCAGGCCCGAGAATTCGCGCAGCGCCCAGACCATCGCGTCGAGCGGGTTGGTGATGCAGATCACGAATGCGTCGGGCGCGTTGTCACGAATGCCCTCGCCGACGGCCTTCATCACCTTCAGGTTGATGCCGAGCAGATCGTCGCGGCTCATGCCCGGCTTGCGGGCGACACCGGCGGTGACGATGATCACGTCGGCGCCAGCGATGTCCTTGTAATCGTTCGAGCCGATGATCTTGGCATCGAACCCTTCGACCGGGCCGCACTGCGACAGGTCAAGCGCCTTGCCCTGCGGCACGCCTTCGACCACGTCGAACAGAACGATGTCACCAAGCCCCTTCAGGGCAGCGAGGTGCGCGAGCGTGCCGCCGATATTGCCGGCGCCGATCAGCGCGATCTTCTTGCGGGCCATCCAATCCCCTTCCGTCGATACTGGGTCGTGATGGCTCGGTCGCGTACGCCGTTTGGGCGCAGCGGGCAACCCAATAAAGCCGAAGCGGGAAGATATTAAAGATAATCGTTCGCAATAGCAATAAGCGATTCAGCCCTCAGGACGTGCCGTGTCCCTGGGCGAGATAATCCTCGGATCGCATCTCCTCGAGGCGGCTCACGGTACGCTGGAACTCGAAGCGTCCGTCGCCTGCTGGGTAAAGTGCGTCGGGCTGCGCATCCGCCGCGGCCAGCAGCTTCACCTTATGTTCGTAAAGAGCGTCGATCAGGCTGACGAAGCGGGCGGCCTCGTTCCGGTTCTCCGGCCCAAGGATGGGGATGCCGACAAGGATCACCGTGTGAAAGCGCCGCGCAATGGCGAGATAGTCGGCACTGCCGCGTGCCTCGCCGCACAGCTTCTTGAAGCTGAAGACGGCGACGCCCTTCAACGACTTGGGGACGCGGAGCATGCGGCCCTGAACGATCATGTCCTCGCTCGGCACATGCGCGCGATCTTCCGGCGGATAGTCAGTCAGGCGGAAGAAGGCGGCGGAAAGCTGCGCCGTCGCCTCCGGACCGTTGGGGACGAGCCAGGTATCCTGCTGGCCCAGCCGATCGCGGCGGTAATCTACCGGGCCGTTCAGCGCGAGCACGTCCAGCCGCTCCTGGATCAGCGCGATGAAGGGCAGGAAGTGCTCGCGGTTGAGGCCATTCTTGTAGAGTTCGTTCGGCGCACGGTTGCTGGTCGTCACCACCGTCACGCCCGCCTCGATCATCGCGGTGAACAGGCGGGAAAGGATCATCGCGTCGGGCGAGTTGTTGACGATCATCTCGTCGAAGGCGAGCAGTTGCGCTTCCTCGGCCAAAGCAGCGGCGACGGGCAGGATGGGGTCACCCTGTTCCTTGCGCCGTTCCACCGCGATGCGGCCGTGCACCTCCAGCATGAACTCGCCGAAATGCACGCGGCGCTTCTTCGCGACCGTCACGTTGGCGAAGAACAGGTCCATCAGCATGGATTTGCCGCGGCCCACGTCGCCCCACATGTAGATGCCGCGCGGCGGAATTACCTTCTTGCGGAAGAAGCCGGTGGTGCGCGGGTTCTCCAGCTCGTGCGCGAGTGCGTCGAGCTTCGCCGCGGCCGCGGCCTGTTCGGGATCAGGGCGAAGCTCCCCGGCGGCGATCAGGGCTTCATAGGCGGAAAGAACAGCGGCCACGCAGATACTCCGGTCATCGTCGGATGTTGCTTGACCCTCAAATCATCCCGGTCTTCAGCCGGATCCATCGGTCGGCGGGCGGGCACGCCCGGTGCGAGGCCGCAATAGATGTGCGGCCGCATGGACCCGGCTGAACGCCGGGATTGGACGGGTGCGGCAGGACGCCGCCAACATCGTGTCACCGGCCCCGGTAGGCCAGAAGACGCCGCCACGACAAGCGCCAGCCGAGCCAGTCGGCGCGCCGACGGTGCATCAGCGCTTCGTCGGCTTCCGGATCGTGCCGGAGAATTCCGTGATCGGGCCATCGCCCTGCATCACCAGACCGCGCATGAACAGCAGCCGACCAGTCTCGCGCAGCAGCTCCACGCGGGCTTCCAGCGGCTCGCCGATCTTGCCGGCGCCAACGAAGTGGGTGTTGAGGTCAAGCGTCACCGCCGTACCCGCCTCGATCAGGCCGAAGCTGCGCGCGGCGGCGAACAGTGACACGTCGATGAATCCCAGCATCGCCCCGCCATGGACGTTGTTGCCAAGGTTCGAGTGGCGCCGCTCCGGCAGCATGCGGACGCGGCACATACCCTCCTCGACGCGCACCATCATGTCGCCGAGGAAGGTGTTGTAGCGATCGGAATTCTTCAGGCCCCAGCGCTTCCAGCCGGGATGATCCGGATGATCCTCGTAGAGGAACTCCGGCTTCGGTTCGGAGTCAACAGCCACTTGCGCCACACATTCTCCATTCGTGCCGAGCGAAGTCGAGACACGGGAAGCGCAGCGCTCGTGACCCCGTTCGTCGACTTCGCTCGAAACGAACGGGGGAGGGAATGGTGGAGCGCGTCAGAGAACGCGCTCGACCTCCATCTTCTTGATCTCGGCGATCGCCTTCGCCGGGTTCAGGCCCTTCGGGCAGGTGTTCGCGCAGTTCATGATCGTGTGGCAGCGATACAGGCGGAACGGATCCTCCAGGCTGTCGAGCCGCTCACCGGTCATCTCGTCACGGCTGTCGGCCAGCCAGCGATAGGCCTGGAGAAGGATTGCCGGGCCAAGGAACTTGTCCGAATTCCACCAATAGCTCGGGCACGAGGTCGAGCAGCAGGCGCACAGGATGCACTCGTACAGGCCGTCGAGCTTCGCGCGGTCTTCGGGCGACTGCAGCCGCTCCTTGCCGGCCGGCGGTGGCGTGACCGTCTTCAGCCACGGCTGGATCGAGGCATATTGCGCGTAGAAGTGCGTGAAGTCGGGGACGAGGTCCTTGATCACGTCCATCGCCGGCAGCGGGGTGATCTTCACCTCGCCCTTCACGTCCTCGATCGCGGTGGTGCACGCGAGGCCGTTCTTGCCGTCGATGTTCATCGAGCAGGAACCGCAAATGCCCTCACGGCACGAACGGCGGAACGTCAGCGACGAGTCCTGCTCGCTCTTGATCTTGATCAGCGCGTCGAGAACCATCGGGCCGCACTCGTCGAGATTCACCTCGAACGTGTCGTAACGCGGGTTCTCGCCGCTGTCCGGATCGTAGCGGTAGATCTTGAAGTTGCGCATCGTCCCGCCCGGCTCGGGCGAAGGGATCTTGCGCCCTCCCTTGATCTTGCTGTTCGCCGGCAGGGTGAATTCGGCCATTTTCCGTTCCCGCTTCAGTCGGTTGGTGACTGGGAACGAAGGCCGCTCCAGTCGAGGTTGCGCGTCAGATACATAACACCGGCCAAGGCCGCAAACAGAAGCAGCGATCCGATGAGCAGCGAATACGCCTCCAGGCTCAGCAGCACGTAGAGCAGGGCATAGAGCGCGGCCAGAAGCGCCGCGATATAGCCGCCCCGACGCCAGCTGCGCAGCACCGCGGCGGAATAGGCCGCCAAGAGGGCGATGATCGCGCCGGCAGCGACGATATAGGCCGCGGCAAAGCCGATCACCTCGGCAAAGGCGAGCAGCAGGACGAAGAACAGCACCAGCCCGGCGCCGACCAGGAGATACTCCACCGTTGCCACGCGCACGCCGCCGATCACGTCGAACATGAGGAAGGCGACGAAGGTGAAGCCGATGAACAGAAAGCCGTATTTCACCGATCGGTTGACCTGGCTGTAGAGATCGACCGGCGAGATCAGATCCACCCGCGCCTCATAGTCGCCGGCCGGAATGGCGGTAATGTAGCGATCCGTTACATCCGGGCGCGACTCGGGCACGACATCGCCCGAGGAGACGAGGCTGCGGCCAAGCGCGAGGTTGCCGACCCGCCACGTTGCCGAGAAGCCCTTCTCGCTTACCTTCTGCGCGGTCGGCAGGAAGCCGCCCTGGAAGCTCGGGTGCGGCCATGCCGACGTCACCTGCCAGCGTGTGTCGCCCGCCTGCGGCGCAAGCGCCAGCCAGCCGTTGCCGCGGAAACTGTAGCGGAAGCTCACCGTCATCGGCCGGCTCTGGATCGTGCCCGCATCCAGCCAGGTGAAGAAGCCGGAGCCGTTCGTCGCCGGCGTCCCCTTGCCGGGCTGCAACGCCAGCTGGCGACCGTCAGCGGTTACCTCGGGCGGCTTGCCGAACAGCCCGCGGGCATCCTTCAGCCCGAAGCGAAGCTCCGCGCGGTCATAGGCCAGCCGGTCCGCCGTAATCCCGAACCGGGCGAGATCGCTTGGCAGCCGGAAGCGCACCATGCCGCTGGCCAGTGCCTCGAACAGCACCGCTTCATAGATCGAGCGACGCCGGCGTTCGGGGGTCAGTTGCGTCTTGAGATCGGCCACCTCGGGCGCCAGCGTCAACTCGCGCCACACCATGCTGGTGCGCACCACCTGTCGCCCGCCCTCGTTGACGGTCTCGGTCGTCTCCGCCTGATAGGGGAGGATCAGAACCGGCCCGGCGATCGTTTGCGGCCCTCCCCATCCGGCAGCGATCGAGGCGCGCGCCGTGTTCGACTGCTCCTGCCGATCGTATACGAGCAGGTAGACGGCGAAGAGCGGGATCGCGAGCAGCAGGGCGATTAGGATCGCCATTCCCAGCTTGCGCCCCGGGGTCGGGCCTTCGATCCTCAAGCAGCACCTCGTTTCGGCTTTTCTGCCGCCTTGGTGCCGCAGCCGTCAGATGATGTCGAGGATCAGCCCAAGGTTACGGGCTTCCTCCGCCTCGATATACCAGTTGGACGGCGCCTTGGCGCGAAGTTCGTCGAGCGACACGTTGGTGCCCTCAACCAGCGCCGCGAAACCCTCGTCCTGGATGCGGATCGAATCCTGGATCTCGTTCAGCTTGGCCAGCAGCACCGGCGCCAGCGTGTTGAGCGGGCCGGAAAGCTGGACGGTGGAGTTCATGATCCGCTCGTGGATCATCAGCCGACTGCCGCGCGTCAGGAAGCGCTTGTCGGCAGGGAAGGCGGACATGAAGGTCGCCCCCGCCGAATAGACCGCCACCTTTCCCAGGAACAGCGTCTCGCGGCCGGTATATTCCCGCAGCATCCGGATCGTATCGCCCATTGCGCGGGCCATTTCCGGGTCACCGCCCAAGGTTGTGATCGAGACGACGAGCGGCCCGTTGCCGGAAGCGTTGGCAAGCTGATCCTTGAAATTGTTGTACATCATGTCGTCAACCGTCCCGTGCAGCTGGATCTGCGGGTTGGCGAGCAGCGGATAATTGATGGCGTTGTTGTTGGTCATGGCGCGCCGAACCACGGGCGGGGGAAGACAGTTCCGGTGCCGCGTTAATATATGTGTCGCCGCCTCGGGCCGTCGCCGGCGCTACCCGCGAAACCCTTCAGCTGGATTGCTCAGCGCCCCGCTTTCGCCGTGGTCAGAACGGCGTTTGCCGGACGCCCCACCGGCGCACTCGCCACCCGCGGCGCGCGCGCGTCCAGCGCTGCCAGCCAGCGTGCGGCGCCGGCACCGATCGAAACCTGCGGCTCGGAAGGTTCGAGCCGCCCGTCACGCTCCCAGCTCGCGATCGTCTTCACCGCCTCGTCCGCCGCCGCCGCGAGCGGCTGCGGCTTGCGCAGCGCGTGATTGACCAGCGCGTCGCCGAAGAACGTCCAGTCATTGTCGGCCTGGCAACCGAACGAGGTCTTGGTCGACGATGCGGCGGTCACGATCGCGGTCGTGTCGCTCGACAGCAGCGGCACGAACACGCCCGCGTAGCAGGCGCTGATCAGGATCAGCCGGTTACGGATGCCCAGTTGCGACAGCGTGGTCCACAGCCGCGTCGGCGAGATCGCGCCAAATCCCTGGTCCGCATCATTGTAGACGATGCCGAAGCGCGCGCCGTGGCTGGTGGTGTAGAGCACCAGCACATCCTCGACCGGATCCATCAACTCCGCGACCCGGGCCAGCGCCATGTCGATATTGGCGGGCGATCCCATCGGCAGGTTGCTGTCGGCACTGCCGTCAGTGCCGGCCAGCACGATGGTGCGGCCCTCGGCGCCATAGCGCTGTGCGAGCACGCGGCCCGCCTCGCGTGCCTCGCGACCAAAGACAGGGTCACTGTCCAGCGCCGCCGCGACAACATAGGCATCCACTGTCCCGCGCCGCTGCGGCTGGATCTTGGCCAGTGTCGTTGCCAGCCGGCGATGCTCGGCCAGCAGCCAGGCGGCCGAACGGTCATGCTCGATCGCGCCCCCTTGGTCGGCCAACTGAACCAGTTCCGTTTCCCCGCCACGCGCGACAAGGGGAACGGGGCGGGTGTGTTGCGGTGGCTGATACGTCTGCGCCGGGGCCATGCCGGCGACCGTGGCAAGCAGCAGCGTGATCAGCTTCTTCATCAGCCCGCATCTCACGATTGCTTTTGGCCGCTGTCAATCACTTGATACTTGTCGCGCGCCTCGCCAAGACTTTGGTTCAGGGGAGAGTGGCCGTGATCGAGTTCTTTTTCGACTGTTCGAGCCCGTGGACTTGGCTCGGCCTCGAAAGCATCCAGCCGCTGGCAGAAGGATTGGGCGCGGAGATCGTGTGGCGGCCGATCTTGGTCGGCGGCGTGTTCAATGCAGTCAATGCAAGCGTCTATGAAGGCCGCAGGAACCCGGTTCCCGCCAAGGCACGCTACATGCAAAAGGACCTTGCGGATTGGGCGCGGCTGCAAGGCCTCACGATCAACTTTCCGCCCGCCGTCTTCCCGGTGAACAGCGTCAAGGTGATGCGCGCCTGTTGCTGGCTGGGGCAGGATTGCGTGTCGTTCGCGCGCGCCGCTTTCCACGCTTATTGGACGGAGAACCGCGACATCTCGCAGGATCCGGTGATCGCCGACGTGGCGGGGCGCGCCGGTGTGGATGCCGATGCGCTGTTTGCGGCCATTGCGGGGGAGGGGCCCCGGGCAATGCTGCGCGCGAACACGGACGAGCTGATCGCGCGCGGCGGGTTCGGATCGCCCACCATCTTCGTCGGCGGTGACGACATGTATTTCGGCAATGATCGGATACCGCTGGTCCGTGCGGCGATCCTGGCTCAGCGATCCGCCTGAGTCTCCAGCCATGCCAGCGTCAGCGTGTCACCGCGCCGCGTGGTGCCTTCCTCCGCCGCTACCCCGGCATTCGACAGCCGCTCCATCGCCGTGGCGACCGCCTCGGCCGGCCCGGACACGGTCAGCGCGCGGCCTAGCCGATGCGCGGCCCAGATGGCGTCGTCGAGCGCCTTGGCATCGGGCCCATCCTCACCAATCGGCACCGGCGGAAGCGTTCCGTCCGGCGGCGTCAGCTCGACGCTCCAGCCCGGCACCGCAGCTTCGGCGCGCTGTTCAATCGCGCGATAGGTGGCGAACCCGGCGCCGGGCAGGGCGGCCGGGCGGGCGGTGGCGCGCTTGAGCACCGGATCGGCTATGACGTTCGTTTCCGGCACGCCGACGATAAGCCCGATGCGCTCGGCAACGGCGTTGCGATCGTTGCGCGCCGCGGAGCTGGCGCCGGCACCGCCCTGCGCGGCCGCGATCTGCGCCGCTTCGCCCGCGCCGCTTTCCATGCCCACCCGGATCTGGTCGACGTGAAGGTCGAGCGGGATGCTCACCGAGCGCTTGGCCAGCGCGACGGCCGCGGCATCCGCCCCCGGCACGACCTTGGATGTCAGCACGATGGCGCGAACCACTGCCGGCGTGCGATCGAAATTGATGTCGAGCTGGCTGATCCGGGCGTCGCGCTCGAACGGCTGCAGCACCGCGTCGCGGATCTGCCGCCGGGCAAGGCTCTCCACCGCAATCTGCTTCAGTGCCAGGCCCAGCGGGATCGCCAGCGCCGCGAGGCCGACGATGATCAGCAGGCCCTGGAGCCGCGTCTGCGCCGGGGACAGGTGCGCGCCGAAGCCATAGAGCCGTGCCACCGTCGCCGCGGTCAGCGCGATGGTGATGAGGTTGGTGAGGAACAGCAGCAGCGATCCGCCCAGCACCGTCCAGTTCTGCGTCGCAAGGCCAAAGCCGACCACCGCGAGCGGCGGCATCAGCGCGATGGCGATCGCAACGCCGACGACCGTGGTCGAACGCTCGCGGATCAGGGCATAGCCGCCGGCGACCGCGGAGAGCAGCGCGACGAGCAGGTCGAACAGGTTTGGCCGCGTGCGGATCGCGATCTCGCTGGTTACCGTCTGGATCGGGGAGACCGCCACGAAGGCAGCGGATAGGGCGACCGCGATCAGCGAGCCGAGCAGCAATGCCCAGCCGGCACGCTTGATCTCGTTCAGGTCGAAGGTCGCAATGCCGAAGCCGAGGCCGATGATCGGCATCATCAGCGGCGAGATCAGCATCGCGCCGATCAGCACTGCGCTCGACGGCAGCAGCAGGCCGAGGATCGAGATCCCCGCGGAGATCACGATCGCGAACAGATATGCGCCGCTCCAGCCGGATTCGGCGGAGATTTTGGTGATGACGGCTTCGTGGTGGACGTCGCCCACCACGCGCGATCGCCACCAGCGGGCGATCACATGAGCACGTCCGGGGCGCACCGGCGCCCCGGAGAGAGCATCATTCACCGCGATCAGTACACCCGCTTCTTCGGCTTGATGTACTCGGCGTCATCGGTGAGCGTGTAATCGTGCACCGGACGGTAATCGAGCGAGCAGCTGCCGCCCTTGCCGCCCCAGCCATCGAAGGTCGCGATGGTGTGCTTCATCCAGTTCACGTCGTCGCGCTCGGGATAATCCTCGTGCATGTGCGCGCCGCGGCTTTCCTTGCGGTTCTCCGCACCGCGCATCGTCACGACCGCCTGGCTGATGAGGTTGTCCAGCTCGAGCGTCTCGACGAGGTCGGTGTTCCAGATCAGCGAGCGATCCTTGATGCCGACGTCTTCCATCGACTTGTAGATCGCGTCGATCTTGGTGACGCCCTCGGCCAGGAGCTCGCTGTCGCGGAACACTGCGGCATGGCGCTGCATCGTCTTCTGCATCTCGGCGCGGATCTTCGCCGTGGGCGAACCGCCGGTCGAATTGCGGAAATGATCGAGCCGGCCAAGCGCCATTTCTTCCGAGCCCTTGGGCAGCGGATTGTGCGGCGTGTTCGGCTTCAGCGTTTCCTTGAGGCGCAGGCCCGTCGCACGGCCGAACACCACAAGGTCGATCAGCGAGTTGGAGCCGAGGCGGTTCGCGCCGTGCACCGACACGCAGGCTGCCTCGCCGACCGCGAACAGGCCGGGGACGACCGCGTCCGGATCACCGTCCTTCAGCTGGACGACTTCGCCGTGATAGTTCGTCGGGATACCGCCCATGTTGTAGTGGACGGTCGGCGTGACGGGGAGCGGCTGGCGGGTGAGGTCCACGCCGGCGAAGATCTTGCCCGTCTCGGTAATGCCCGGCAGGCGTTCCGCCAAGACCTTCGGATCGATGTGATCGAGGTGAAGGAAGATGTGGTCCTTGTCCTTGCCGACACCGCGGCCCTCGCGCATTTCCGCCGCCATCGACCGGGACACGACGTCACGCGAGGCAAGGTCCTTCGCGCTGGGCGCGTAACGCTCCATGAAGCGCTCGCCCTCGGAATTGGTGAGGTAGCCGCCTTCGCCGCGTGCACCCTCGGTGATGAGGACGCCCGCGCCGTAGATGCCGGTCGGGTGGAACTGCACGAATTCCATGTCCTGCAGCGGGAGCCCGGCACGCAGCGCCATGCCGTTGCCGTCGCCGGTGCAGGTGTGCGCCGACGTCGCCGACTGGTACACGCGGCCACCGCCGCCCGTCGCCAGCACCACCGCATGGGCACGGAAGCGATGGATCTGCCCCGTTTCCATGTTGAGCGCGATCACGCCGCGGCACGCACCGTTCTCCATGATGAGATCGAGCGCGAAAAATTCGATGTAGAAGTCCGCGTCATACTTCAGCGACTGCTGGTACAACGCGTGGAGCATGGCGTGGCCGGTACGGTCGGCGGCGGCGCAGGTGCGCTGCACCGGCGGGCCTTCGCCCATGTTCTGCATGTGGCCGCCGAACGGACGCTGGTAGATCGTCCCGTCCTCGTTGCGGCTGAACGGCACGCCGGCGTGCTCCAGCTCGTACACCGCGGCCGGGGCCTCACGCACCATATATTCGATCGCGTCCTGATCGCCGAGCCAGTCGGAACCCTTGACGGTATCGTACATGTGCCAGGACCAGTGATCCGGCGAGTTGTTGCCGAGGCTCGCCGCGATGCCGCCCTGCGCCGCCACGGTGTGGCTGCGGGTGGGGAACACCTTGGTGATGCAGGCGGTCTTGAGGCCAGCCTCGGCGATGCCCATCGTGGCGCGCAGGCCAGAGCCGCCGGCGCCGACGACGACCGCGTCATAGGTATGATCGATGATCTGGTAAGCGGCGGGCATCAATTTGCTCCGAAGGCGATCTTCAGGATCGCGAAGATGGCGGTGCCGGCGATCGCGGCAACGAACAGGTTCAGCACCACCATGGCGGCGACGCGGCGCTCGTGGCGCTGATAATCCTCGATCACCACCTGAAGGCCGATGCGGAAGTGGTAGAAAACCGAGATGACGAGCAGCATCATGGGGATCGCGACCCAGGCCGACGACATCCACTCGCGCATCGTCCCGAAGTCATAGGCCGGACGGCGCGCGAGCGAGATCATCAGCCAGCTCATCAGCAGGATGTTCGATCCCGCGGTGATCTTCTGGTGCCACCAATGATGCGCGCCTTCATGCGCGCTGCCGAGGCCGCGGACGCGGCCGATCGAGGTTCCCGTACCCATTACTTGGTCCCCACGTAGAGCCAGAAGGCGAGCGTCAGGATGGTCGAGCCGACGAAGGTCAGCAGCGCGAGTCGCCGGTTCAGCGTCAGCTCGAACGCCGCGCCGGTGTCGAGCACGAGGTGGCGGATGCCGCTCATCATGTGCTGGAACAGCGACCAGGTGAGGCCAACGCCGACCACCCAACCCAGGATGTTGAGCCGCCCGTCGGACAGCGTGAACACGTCGACGAAGGTCGCATATGCCTCGGCGCCGGACGCCAGCGCGACCAGGAACCAGACCAGCAGCATCGCGCCGACCGTCGCCATGCCGCTGCCGGTGGCGCGGTGGAGGATCGACACGGTCATCGCGGGGCTCCAGTGATAATGGAGCGCGAGCGGGCCGCTGAAGAGGTGAGGGCTTCTCGGGCGGGCGGGTTTGGAGGCCAAAGCGTGGTTTCCTGCGGTGAGCCGACGGATCGGCGCGGTCTATGAGGCGCAGCCTTCGATGATGCAAGCGCGAGGGGCTTACTGCGAATCGCTTGCAGCACCGCACCTAACCGGGGCTTAACCACTAAGCGCGTAATGCGTCCCCGACACCAACGGGGAGCGCACCACCTTGCAAGAAGATCTGCCAGTTCTCGGCGCCATCGCTCGCGACGTCGATCTGGAGACGCGGCTCAGGGTGTTCGACTTCGACGGGTCGCTGGAAAGCGCCAGCCGGGAAGTCTGGGCGCTGCTCGAACCGGAGGTCCGCGACGTCTCCGAGGCCTATTGGCAGCAATGGCTGCGCTGCTTCAACGATCAGCGCAGTTGGGCACCGGCTGAAACCGACAAGATGATCGATCTTGGCTGCGTCTTCCTGCGCAACCGCTTTCTCGACACCGCCGGCCGCGCCTGGGTCGAATCGGTCGAGCGTTCGGTCGCCGCGGCTTATGCCGCCGGGGTGTCACCGATGGCGCTCCTGTCGATGATCAGCGCGAGCGACCGAGCGGCGCTTGGCGTGCTCCTGCGCCGCGTTGCCCCGGGTGATGCGCGCCTGCCGGTGATGATCGAGACGCTGATGCGGCTCTCGGCGCTGGAGGGGGAGCTGACCGCGGCGATCTACAACGAATATCTCATGCACAGTGCGCGATCCTTCCGCGATCGGCTGGCGGTCGATTTCCGCAACGGCATCGCCGCCACGGTCGAGGAAGCGACCGCTGAGGGCGGCGACTTGCGCATCCAGGCGTCGGGCGCCTCGTCCTCCGCCCGCGGCGTGCTGGGCAAGGCGAGCGAAGTGGCCGCCGCGGCCGAGCAATCGGCGGTGGCGATGCGCGATGCCGCCTCCACTGCAGCCGGCCTCATCCGTGCGATCGAGGATGCCCGCGCCGAAGTGGAAGCCGCGGCCGAGATCGCGACGCGCGCGGCGGGCCAGGCGGAGCAGGCCGTCGGCGTCAGCGAGGCGCTGAGTGATCATGCCAAGTCGATCGAATCGATCCTCGGCCTCATTCGCGCCATTGCCGGCCAGACCAACCTCCTCGCGCTCAACGCCACGATCGAGGCGGCGCGGGCAGGGGATGCCGGCCGCGGCTTCGCCGTTGTCGCGCAGGAGGTGAAGAGCCTCGCCAACCAGACGGCACGCGCGACCGATGACATCGCCGCCAAGATCACCGCGATCCAGACGGCGACTCGCGTGACGGTGGATTCAAGCGCCGGCATCCGCACCACCATCGGGGAGGTGCAGGAGTCCGCCACCCGCATCCGCCACGCGATGGAGGTACAGGCACAGACGGTCACTGCGATCACTGCCGCAGTGGACGAGACCGCGCTTGCCGCCGACTCGATGTCCGGCACGATCGCGGCGATCCATGCCGATACCGAGGCGGTCGCCGGCGAAATCGATTCGCTTGGTGCCGGGTTCGACCGGCTCGCCGGGCGGCTTGGCCTTCTCAACGGCAGTGCCGGGGAGTTCGCCGCGCGCGTCGCGGCCTGAGGATAAGGGTAAGCGCCCGTCAGCGGCGCGAGGGAGGAGAGGATCATGGCGCAGCAGACGAGCACGACCCCCGGGGAATGGGGCGGGCGTGCCCGGCCGATCGCGGCGCATGTCGGCGAATACAATTGGGACGATGCAATCGGCCCCGGCGCGGCAGAGATTGACGCGCTGCTGACAGCGTCGGATTGCGAGACCATCGCGTCTGCCTTCTGGGACCATTATCTGTCCCTGCCGGCGACGCAGCATATCGCTGCCATGCTCGACGGGTCCGCGCGCCGGCGGCAGATCGAGCGCAGCGCGCACTATATGCGCATCAAACATGCCGCGCCCTTCGATGAGGCGTGGAAGGCGGCAGCGATCAAGCATGCCGAGATGACGCGCAAGGGCGGCGTGCCGCTGGCGGCGCTCACGGCCGCGCTCGCTTTCTCCCATGCCCGTACGCTCACTATCCTTGAAGCGCGCGTCGAGGGCGATGTCACGCGGATGCGGCGGCTGGCGGACGTCGTTCAGCGGCTCGCGCTGATCGAGGCGGACGTGATGGCCGCGCATCTTGCGCGAAGCGATCGTGCACGGGTGAGCGAGCAACGCGCCGCCCACGCAGAGGCCTTTCGGGAGCATATCGCCGGTGCCATCGACGGTGCCGCCTCGCTCGGCCAGCATCTGCGCACCCAGGCGAGCAGCGCCGCGCGCTCGGCGAGCGCCATGATCGGGCGGGGCGCCGAAGTCGCCGCCGCCGCCGAACAGACCGCGGCCGCGATGCGCGATGCCGCGTCCACCGCTGCGGGCCTGATCCGTGCGATCGAGGATGCGCGGTCGGAAGTGGAAAGCGCGGCCGAGGTCGCGATCCGCGCGTCGCAACAGGCAGATCGCGCGGTGGGCGTCAGCGAAGCGCTCAGTGCCCATGCCAAATCGATCGAATCGATCCTGGGCCTCATTCGCGACATTGCCGGGCAGACGAACCTCCTCGCGCTGAACGCCACGATCGAGGCTGCCCGCGCTGGTGATGCGGGGCGCGGCTTCGCGGTGGTGGCGCAGGAAGTGAAGAGCCTCGCCAACCAGACCGCGCGTGCCACCGATGACATCGCGGCGCAGATCAATGCGATCCAGTCGGCCGCCAGCGTAACGGTCGAGGCGAGCACCGGCATCCGCGCGACTGTGGGAGAGGTGCAGACCTCCGCCACCAGGATCCGCCACGCGATGGAGGTTCAGGCCCAGACGGTGACCGCGATTACCGCCGCGATCGACGAGACGGCGATGGCCGCGGATGCAACCGCGGGGAACATGACGGCGATCATGCACGAGGGGCAGGCATTCGCGCGCGACTATGATCGCCTGAGCAGCGAGTTCGTCGCGGTCGACGAGCGGCTCGTGGCGCTGCGCTCGGCGGCGGAGGATTTCAGCGCGAAGGTGGCCTGATCGCGGGTGGCGCGCTCGCACGCAGGCCATGATTGAGCGGCGGCACCAGCCTGCCTATGGCGGGGGGATGACGAACATCCTTCTCACCGGCTCCTCGCGCGGGATCGGCGCAGCGATCCGCACCGCGCTCGCCCCGCACGCCAGGGTCGTCGGCCACGCCAGCCGTGATGCCGAAGACACGATCGGCATCGATCTCGACCAACCCGGTGCCGCCGCGGAATTGTGGCAGGCCGCGCTTGACCGGCTCGGCACGATCGACGTTCTCATCAACAACGCCGGCGTGTTCGAAGCGAACCCGATTGATGCCGATGACGAGGCATGGCGCGCGGGGTGGGAACGCACGATGCGTATCAATCTCACCGCGTCCGCCGAATTGTGCCGGCTCGCCATCAAGCACTGGCAATCGCGCGGCGTGGCCGGCCGGATCGTCAACGTGGCGAGCCGCGCTGCCTATCGCGGGGACAGCCCCGCACACTGGCATTATGCCGCGTCAAAGGCCGGCATGGTCGCGATGACCAAGACGATCGCGCGCGGCTATGCCAAGGACGAGATCCTCGCTTTCGCCATCTGCCCCGGCTTCACCATGACGGGCATGGCGGACGATTATCTGGCGAGCCGCGGCGGCGACAAGCTGCTGGCCGACATTCCCCTCGGCCGTGTGGCGATGCCTGACGAAGTGGCCGAGATGGCGCGCTGGCTCGCGCTCGATGCGCCTGCTTCCATGACCGGCGCGGTGCTCGATGTGAACGGGGCAAGCTATGTCCGCTGAGGAAACGGCAACCGCCCCCGACAGCTGGCGCGTCACGCTGCCGTGTACGCGCGCAGAGGCCGAGGCGATCGATGCCGCCGACGATCTGGTGATCGACGCCGTGTTGATGACCACCGAAGAGGTGGAGGACGATGTCGAGCGCTGGCGGCTCGACGCGTATATGGAGAACGAGCCGGACCAGGCGATGCTGACCGCGCTTCGTGCGCTCGTCCCCAGCGCTGCCGCGATCGAGCCGCAGGTGGTCGCGCTTACTGCGCAAGACTGGGTCGCGCTGTCGCAGGAAGGGCTGGAGCCGATCCATGAGGGCCGCTTCGTCGTGCATACCAGCGCGCATCCCGTGGAAGCGCCGCCGGGCGGCCGCGCGCTGCTGATCGATGCCGGCCGCGCCTTCGGTACCGGCCACCACGCCACGACGAGCGGGTGCCTTGCGATGCTCGACGGGCTGGCGGATCGCCGCTTTGCGCGGATCATCGATGTCGGCACCGGCACCGGCGTGCTCGCCTTCGCCGCGGCCTTCCTGTGGCCCGATGCCGAGATCGTGGCGACCGACATCGATCCTGCGGCGATCGATGTCACCCGCACGAATGCGGAGGCCAACGGTGTCGAGGGCGTCGAACTCGTCGTTGCCGATGGCGCGCTCAGCGATGCCATCACCGCGCGCGCGCCTTATGATCTGGTGATCGCCAATATTCTCGCCGGCCCGCTCGTCTCGATGGCGCCGGAGCTTGCAGCGATCGCGGATTCGGGTGCGGTGATCGTGCTCGCCGGGCTGCTCGAGACGCAGCGCGCGAAGGTGGTCGCCGCCTTTGAGGCATGCGGCTGCACGCTTGAGGTGGCGGACCAGCGCGGCGACTGGACGATCCTTCGCCTCGCCGCTGGGCCGCAGCGCTACGTGCCCCTCACCCCGCCCGATCCGAAGGGACGGGACGGCTGGGCGCTCGATATCTGATCGGGCGCTTCAGCGGGCGCCTCAGACGGGGCGATGTGCCTTGCTGCGCGCATATTCCTGCGTACCGCGAGTGATCACCTCGTCCTCGCTGACGATCTCCGCCACCGCGATCTCGGGGAGGTCGCGGATCGCATCGTACAGCGGCGCGAAGTCGGTCTCGACGGTGACGCGCAGCAGTTCGTCGAAGCTCGGGATGACGAAGTAGTTCTGCTGGAAATCGTCGATCCGGTAATCGGTGCGCATTACCCGCGCGAGATCGAACTTCAGCCGGTGGGGCGAAGGATCGTCGAGCGCAAAGCGGCTCTCGGCATAACTCGATACGATTCCCGAGCCGTAGATCCGCATCCCTTCGGGCTCGACGATCAGCCCGAACTCCACCGTGTACCAGTAAAGCCGCCCCAGATATTTCAGCGCGTCGTGCTGCATCGCGCGCTGCCCGCCGCGGCCATATGCCTCCAGATAGTCGGCGAACACCGGGTCGGCGAGCATTGGCACATGGCCGAACACGTCATGGAAGACGTCCGGCTCCTGCAGATAGTCAAGCTGATCCGGGCGACGGATGAAGTTGCCGGCAACGAAGCGGCGGTTCGCCATATGGTCGAAGAACACGTCGTCGGGAACGAGGCCCGGCACCGCCACCACCTGCCAGCCGGTGAGATCCATCAGCCGGTCCGACAGTTCGGCGAAGTCGGGAATGCCGGGCTTCGACAGCTTCAGCACGTCCAGCCCGCGCAGCCACGCGTCCGATGCGCGGCCCGGCAGCAGCTTCGCCTGTCGCGCGAAGAGCGTGTCCCAGGTGGCATGTTCCTCGGCCGTATAGTGCGACCAGTCCTGTGGCACGGTCCAGTCGGCTGCGGCGTTCGGCGGCGGGCTCAGCGGGGTATCTGCCATGCCGTTGCGCATAGCACGCAGCCAGTTTGGGGCAAGAAAGTTACGGTTGATACGGGTTTGAAGCGCGCGCTGCCCCCCAAAAGGAAGCGCGCGCCCAGGCTTGTCGATCAGGCCGCGAGCCGCTGCGGTTCCGCCGCCGCCGCTTCGTCGCGCCGCGCGCTCAAATACGAGGCCATTTCCTCGCCAAGCTCGCGCTGCGCCTTCTTGTAGAGCACCGGCTCGGTCAGGTTCAGTCGCTTGCGTGCATCGGCCAGCGGCTCGTCCATCAGCTTGAGGTAATCCTCGCCCGCCAGCCACTTCGCCTTGCGGCCGCGCTCATAGCCTTCGGCCACGGCGCGCGCGAACAGCGTGCCCTTGGTCACGCGCAGGCTCTTCAGCGCCGCCGCGCTGCCGATGAACGCCCAGCCGAGGCCGCCGACCTGCGCATAGCTGAACGCCACCAGCGCCGCTTCGCCCAGGCTTTCGTCGGCCTTGTAGCCGGTCAGCACGTGCCAGATGTCGTGGATATCCCGCGTGCGGCGTCCGAACCACGCATAGGGATGCTCGATCTCGACATTGTCATTCCCCTCGCGGCTCACCGCGACGAGGCCGTCGGCGGAATAGCCCGTCGCATCCAGGAAGTCGCGATAGGCCGCGCCCACCGTGCCGGGTGCGAAGCTGTCGACCCACGCGCGATCGGAAAAGCGCTCGGCAAGCTCCGCCTTCTCCAGAGCGATCCGCCCGCCCTCGGGCGTCGCGAGCAGCTTGGCATAGCCCCATTCGGTGCTGCCGGTATTCAGCGCGCGCATGATGCGGAACACCTGCACCGTGTCGTCGCCGTTGTTCAGCAGCTTCTTGATCGCGTCGAATGCCGTCCGCCAGTCGCGCTGGCCGGTGGTTCCGGGGAAGGGGGGAAGCGTCGCCGCCATGACATCGATCTCCTTATTAACAATATTGTCAATAAGCGAGCCGCGCCTCCGGGTCAAGGCAGATCCGGCGCATTCTGGTCGTTCCCCGGTGACGCCGCCCGGCTCCTGCTGCTAGCGCACGGCGACTATGCCGATCGACCTTGTCTGCCTCGATGCCGATGACACCCTGTGGCACAACATGCGCTTCTTCGCCGCGGCGGAGGAGGCGTTTGTTGCCATGCTTGCGCCCTTCGCCGATGCCGGCATCGCCCGAAACGCGCTTGCCTCGGTCGAGATCCGCAACCTCCCGCTCTACGGCTATGGCGCGAAGAGCTTCACCCTTTCGATGATCGAGACCGCGCTCGAGCTTGTCGGCGAGACGTTGCCGGCAAGCGCAGTGGCGGAGATCCTCGCCGCCGGCCGCGCGCTGCTGGCGCACCCGGTCGAACTGCTCGACGATATCGAGGAAACGCTGGACCAGCTGGGCGAGCATGCCCGCCTCGTCCTCGTCACCAAGGGCGATCTGCTGCACCAGGAAATGAAGCTCGCCGCCTCCGGTCTTGGCGAGCGGTTCCACGGTGTCGAGATCGTCAGCGACAAGAACCCCGACACCTTCGCGCAGCTCTTCGCCCGCTACGGCGTCACGCCGGATCGGGCCCTTATGGCGGGCGATTCGATGCGCTCCGACGTGCTTCCGGCCCTTGCCGCCGGCGCCTGGGCAGCGTTCATCCCGCAGGAAGGCGCCTGGTCGCACGAGGCCGCACCGCCGCCAGCCGATGCGGATCGTTTCCGGGAACTGTCGTCGCTGGCCGAACTGCCGGCGTGGATCGCGACGCTCTAGCGGGCTGCCGCCTCGAACCTGGGGCCTGGCGCGGTTTTGCCAGCATCTTCGTCGCGAATATCGGGAAGATCACCGAACATCATGTCGACATAGGCGGCGGGAAGGCCGAAAGCGTCTTCTCCGTCCGTGCCGCTCGGTGTCGGCGTGCCATAGGACAGATTATCGTCCTCAGGCGCGGCTTTCGTCCCGATGATCATGCCGGCCGTGTTAATCCAGTAACACGCATGTGGCTAGACTTAGGTGAGGTTGTCTGCCCTTTTTGCGACGAACCGTTGCCCGATTGGCGTGCTGGTCAGGCCGCGTTGTCGATCCCCAGCTCACCCAGCTTGCGATAGAGCGTCGATCGCCCGATCCCCAGCCGCCGCGCCACTTCGGTCATGCGGCCGCGGTAATGGCCGATCGCCAGCCGGATAATGTCCGCCTCGATCTCGTCCAGCGTCCTGAGATTGCCGTCGGGGCGGAACAGCATCACCCCGCCGGACGTCGCCATCTGCTGCGGCGGCGGCATACGGGTGCGGCGCGCGTTGAAACCGGCGATCTGCGGGAAATCGGCGCGGGTCAGCGCGTCGCCCTCGCACAGCACCGCCGCACGGAACAATGCGTTCTGCAGCTGGCGGACATTACCGGGCCAATCATAGTCGGTCAGCAGCGCGAGTGCATCGTCGGTGATGCCCAGCTCCTTCAGGCCGGGCTGCTGCGCAATCCGCGCCAGCAGGTGCCGCGACAGGGCAGGGATGTCCTGCGCCCGTTCGCGCAGCGGCGGAATCGTCACCTGGGCGACGTTCAGCCGGTAATAGAGATCCTCGCGGAAGCGGCCCGCCTCCACTTCCTCGATCAGGCGCTTGTTGGTCGCCGCGATCACGCGAACGTCCACCTCGCGCGCATGGCGCGCGCCGATCGGCAGCACTTCGCTGGTCTGCAGAAATTGCAGAAGTTTCGCCTGCGCATCCAGTGGCATCTCACCGATCTCGTCGATGAAGATCGTGCCGCCTTCGGCATCCACCATCTTGCCGATCTTGCGTTCGAACGCGCCGGTAAAGGCGCCGCGCTCATGGCCGAACAGCTCGCTTTCCACGAGGTTGGGGGGCAGCGCGCCGCAATTCACCCGGATCATCGACTTCTTCGATCGCGGGCTGGCGGCGTGAACCGCCTCCGCCACCACTTCCTTGCCGACGCCGCTCTCGCCCTCGATCAGCACGGCGACTCGCGCTCGCGCCGCCTTCGCCGCCACCGCCAGCGCTGCACGGAAATCGGGCGCGGAGCCGACGATCTCGTCGAAGCCGAGCATTGCCGGGATCTTCTCGGTCAGCGGGCGAAGCTCCCCCGCCGCGGTATCGGCCACCGCCGCGTCCAGCGCCCGCAGCAGCCGCTCCGGCGCCAGCGGCTTCACCAGGAAGTCGGTTGCCCCCGCGCGCATCGCGTTGACCGCGTGGCTCACCGATCCATTGGCCGTCAGCACCAGGATCGGCAGCGCGGGGCGGCGCACGCGCAATTCCTCGATCAGCGCGGACGCGTCGGCATCCTCGCCCCAATGATCCAGCAGGATCGCGTCCAGACGCATCCCGTCCTGCGTTCCCAAGGTTGCGATCGCCGTCTCCGAATCGCCGGCAAACAAGGTCCGCCAGCCGCCGCGCGCGGCCAGTGCTGCGACCAGCCGGCGCTGCGCGGGTTCGTCGTCGATCAGCATCAGCATGCGCTGGCCGTTTCGCGTCATCTCGTATCCCGTCTCCGTCCCTTTGCTTAGCTTTAGTGGCCGCAAGTAAAAGCGCCCTTAAGCAGGGTTGAGGGTCATGACGGCGCCGGATAAGGACGGACGCGGAACAATCTACGAAGAGGACCACCATGGCCGATCAGGGCGCGAACCCCGGTGATATCAAGGCGCATGTCTCAACCTATGAAGGTGTGATGAGCCTGCTCAAGTGGGGAACGGTGGCCAGCGTCATTCTGGTCGCTATCGTTATCTGGCTGATCGCCTGAGCCATGAAGATCGCTGTCCTTAAGGAGGGGGCGGACGGCGAACGACGAGTGGCGGCGACACCGGAGACGGTGAAGAAGTTCACATCGTTGGGGGCCGATCTCGCCGTAGAAGCGAGCGCCGGACATTCAGCTTCGATCGCCGATCAGGCCTATGCCGATGCCGGCGCGGTCATCGGCGATCGCGCCAGCGTGCTGGCAGATGCCGACATAATCCTTGCCGTGCAGGGGCCGGATCCGGCCTCGATCGCCGGCGCCAGGCCCGGCACGTGGCTCGTCGCCGGGCTCAACCCGTTCGGCGAGCGCGCGCGGGTCGATGCCTATGCCGCCGCCGGGCTCGAGGCGCTGGCAATGGAGTTCATGCCGCGTATCACCCGCGCGCAATCGATGGACATCCTGTCCTCCCAGTCCAATCTCGCCGGCTACAAGGCCGTGCTGGACGCGGCCGGCGAATATGATCGCGCTTTCCCGATGATGATGACTGCGGCGGGCACGATTTCGGCCGCCAAGGTCTTCGTGATGGGCGTCGGTGTCGCTGGCCTCCAGGCGATCGCCACCGCGCGCCGTTTGGGCGCGCAGGTGTCGGCCACCGACGTGCGCTCCGCGACGAAGGAACAGATCCTCTCGCTCGGCGCCAAGCCGATTTTCGTCGAGAATGTGAAGGGGATCGAGGGCGAGGGCTCGGGCGGCTACGCGACCGAGATGAGCGAGGAATATCAGAAGGCTCAGGCCGAACTGGTGTCGTCGCACATCGCCAAGCAGGATATCGTGATCACCACCGCGCTGATCCCAGGGCGGCCCGCGCCGCGCCTTATCAGCGACGCGCAGATCGCGACCATGCGGCCCGGCAGCGTCATCGTCGATCTCGCGGTGGAGCAGGGCGGCAACGTCGAAGGCGCAGTCGCCGGCCAGATCGTCGAGCGGCACGGCGTCAAGATCGTCGGCCATCGCAACGTGCCTTCGCGGCTTGCGGCGGATGCCTCGGCGCTGTTCTCGCGCAACCTGTTCAATTTCCTGTCCGCTTTCTGGGACAAGGAACAGGGGCGCCCGGTGCTCGATGAAGAGATCGGCGACGCGGTGCGGCTGACCAGGGATGGCAAGGTGGTGAACCCGCGGCTGCTCGCGGGCTGATGCTGTCCTACACGCCGCTTTTCGACCATGGTTCCTGGGTCGGCGCGGCGAAAGTTGAGGCGTTGGAGAAAAACGCGCGATCGCCTCAACTTATTCAACATTCGCGCCGCACAAGGAGGGGAAGTTGAGCTTCATCGCGATCCTGTCGATCTTCGTGCTCGCCTGTTTCGTCGGCTATTTCGTCGTCTGGTCTGTCACGCCGGCGCTGCATACGCCGCTGATGGCGGTCACCAATGCGATCTCCTCCGTCATCATCGTCGGCGCGCTGATCGCCGCTTCGGCAAGCGGCAGCCCGAGTGCGAAATGGCTCGGCCTGCTGGGCGTGGTCCTCGCCAGCATCAACATCTTCGGCGGCTTCGCCGTCACCCAGCGCATGCTGGCGATGTACAAGAAGAAGGAGCGGCCAGCGGTCGCCAAGCACTGATCGGGCGCGGCCGCGATCACGCGGCGCGCTTCAGCTTCTAAAGGGGTAGAGGGTAGTGGAACACGTCGCGGACAATCCCTGGGTGGCGCTTGCCTACCTCATCTCGGGCGTGTGTTTCATCATGGCCCTGCGAGGGCTGTCGAGCCCCGAGAGCAGCCGCCGCGGCAATCGCTACGGCATGATCGGCATGGCCATCGCCATGGTCACCACGCTGCTGACGCATGTGCCGACCATGCCGGTGCTCACGGTGGGTGAGATCGCCGGCTACAATCAGGTCGCACTGATGCAGCGCGTTGATACGCTCGCGGTGATCGAGATTCTGGCCGCGATCGGGCTCGGCGCGGCGATCGGCATCCTCATTGCGCGCCGAATTGCGATGACGGCGATGCCGCAGCTCGTCGCTGCCTTCCACAGCCTCGTCGGCCTCGCCGCGGTGCTCGTCGCCGTCGCTGCCTTCCTCAATCCGCTTGCCTTCGGGATCGCCGATCTTGTGACGCCGATGATCGGCCAGCCGTTCGCCTCGATCGATCCGGTCAGCCGGATCGAGATGATCCTTGGTGTCGCGATCGGCGCGATCACCTTCTCGGGCTCGGTCATCGCGTTCCTGAAGCTCAACGGCAACATGGGTGGCGCGCCGATCCTCCTGCCGATGCGCCACGCGATCAATCTCGGCGTCGCGCTGATGATCGTGTGGTTCTCCTTCTCCTTCTGGATGACGCAGGCGCCGCTCGATTTCTGGATCGTCGTCATCCTGTCGTTCGCGATCGGATTCCTGCTGATCATCCCGATCGGCGGGGCAGACATGCCGGTCGTGGTGTCGATGCTGAACAGCTATTCCGGCTGGGCCGCCGCGGCGATGGGCTTCACGCTGCACAACACCGCGATGATCATCACCGGCGCGCTGGTCGGCTCGTCCGGCGCGATCCTCAGCTACATCATGTGCCGCGCGATGAACCGCAGCTTCATCAGCGTCATTGCCGGCGGTTTTGGTGCCGAAAGCGGCGGTGGGGGTGACGGCGCCGCGAAGATCGATCGCCCGTGGAAGCGCGGCTCGGCGGAGGACGCAGCCTTCCTCATGAGCCAGGCCGAACAGGTCATCATCGTTCCGGGCTACGGCATGGCCGTCGCCCAGGCTCAGCACGTGCTGCGTGAGATGGCGGACAAGCTGAAGGAGCAGGGCGTTCGCGTGAAATACGCGATTCACCCCGTCGCCGGACGCATGCCGGGCCACATGAACGTCCTGCTGGCGGAAGCGAACGTGCCTTATGACGAGGTTTTCGAGCTTGAGGACATCAACTCGGAATTCTCGCAGACCGACGTCGCCTTCGTCATCGGCGCCAATGACGTGACCAACCCCGCTGCAAAGACGGACAAGTCCTCGCCGATCTACGGCATGCCGATCCTCGATGTGGAAAAGGCAAAGACCGTGTTGTTCGTGAAGCGCTCGATGGGCGGCGTTGGATATGCCGGTGTCGACAATGAGGTATTCTACCGAGACAATACCATGATGCTTCTTGCTGACGCGAAGAAGATGGTGGAGGAGATCGTAAAGGCATTGGACTGATGGATTATTGTCCATAATGGAGACTGTTGCCCGATTCTGCGGATAGCCGCTCCATTCTCGATGTTTATGATCAACTGCGGGCTGCACGCCAATCCCATGGTCCTGGGGCGGATCGGAGGAACACATGCACTTGTTGAATCATGAGCAACGGGCGGGAATTAGCGCGGGGGTAGAGGCCCTCATCATTGGAGAGGCTTCGCTGGGCGCGCCGACGGGCCCTGTAGCGGCGGTGGAATCCTGCGGCGGCCGGGTCGTTGCCCAGGTCGACTGGCAGGATGCGGTCGAGCGGATCACGGCCATGTCGGCGCGGCCCATCATCCTGATGGAGGCGGCCGCGCTGGGCGATGAGGCGCTCGCAACCGCGCTTGCCCGGCTGGATGGTCTGGCGGCGGGGCGCGATCTGGCGCTGATCGTCGGGATCACGGAGCATCAGATCGATCTGGCGGCCGCGGGCCTCGTGCAATCGCGCTATGAAATCCTCTGCGACCCAGCCGAAGCCGATTGGATTACCGCACTCGCCACCGCGCACCTGGTTGACCCGCTGGTGCTTCATGATCGGGTGAGCGAAGGCAACATCGGCCGCATCGCCCAATTGAATGCGGAAGTTGCGCGGATCACTAATGTGCTCGCCAATCTGACGCGGCACGAAACCCCCATCCGGCCCGCCGCGATCAACGAGCCTAAGCTGTCGGGTTATGGCGTCGAACCGGTGGAACTGCATCAGGTCTCACCGGTCGAAGTGCGGCAGATCGTCCGCGCGCGCCGGATGCGCGATCGTCATTTCGGCGAGGGGATGTTCGAGGATCCGGCGTGGGACATGATGCTCGATCTCTACGCCGCGCATCTGGAGCGCGCTCAGGTGTCGGTATCCAGCCTCTGCATCGCCGCCGCCGTCGCGCCGACGACCGCGCTTCGCTGGATCGCGCGATTGACGAATGCGGGCCTGTTCCAGCGCACGCCCGATCCCTTCGACCGCCGCCGTGCCTTCATGTCACTCACCGATGCCGGGCTGACGGCGATGAGCCGTTACGTGTCCTCGATCCGCGCCATGGGCCTGCCGCTGGTCTGACTCACGGTTCACGGATCGATGGTGGTGTCTTGTGCGATCCGAAAAGGTCGCTAAACCGCCGCTCTCCCGACAGGGGCGCTTAGCTCAGCTGGTAGAGCGGCTCGTTTACACCGAGTAGGTCGGCGGTTCGAACCCGTCAGCGCCCACCATTCCCGCTCAGAGGCACGCCTCCAGGAACGCCTGGTCAAAGCCATATTGCTTGGCCTTGTCGATCGTGTACGGGCGAAGGCCCATCGCCCGATATTCGCCGATGATCTTCCCGTCCGCGCTCTCGTCGAGATACTCGAACTTGAAGAGCTCCTGCGTCACGATGACGGGGCCTTCCATGCCGATCACCTCGGTCACGTTGGTCACCCGGCGCGAACCATCCCGCAGGCGCTTCACCTGGATGATCATGTCCACCGAATCGGCGATCTGACGGCTGATCGCCTCCTTCGGCACCTTGATGTCGGACATCATCACCATGTTCTCCATACGCGCCAGTGCCTCGCGCGGGGAGTTGGAGTGGAGCGTACACATCGAGCCGTCATGGCCGGTGTTCATGGCGGCGAGCATGTCGAAACACTCGGCGCCACGAATTTCGCCCAGGATAATGCGGTCCGGCCGCATACGCAGCGCGTTCTTGACGAGGTCGCGGATCGAGATTTCGCCCTGACCCTCAAGGTTGGCGGGGCGTGTTTCGAGGGGCAGCCAGTGCGGCTGCTGCAGGCGAAGCTCGGCCGCGTCCTCGATCGTCAGCACGCGCTCGGCCGGGTCGATCATCTTCGACAGGGCGTTCAGCATCGTCGTCTTGCCCGAGCCCGTGCCGCCCGAGATGACGATGTTGAAGCGGCAAGCGCCGGCGATCTTCAGCGCAGTCGCCATCTTGGGCGACATGCTGCCGAAGCCCGCCATCATGTCGAGCGTGATCGGCTTGGCGGAGAACTTACGGATTGAGATGGCGGTGCCGCGCAGCGAAAGCGGCGGAACGATGACGTTGACGCGACTGCCATCCTTCAGGCGGGCGTCGGCAAGCGGCGTCGTCTGGTCGACGCGGCGGCCGACCGAGTTGCAGATGCGCTGCGCGATCTGGAACAGATGCTCCTCGTCGCGGAACTGGATTTGCGCCAGCTGCAGCTTGCCCTTCTTTTCGATAAACGTCTGTTCAGGGCCGTTGACCATGATGTCCGAGATATCCGGGTCGGCCAGCAGCTCCTCGAGCGGCCCCAGGCCGAGCAGTTCGTCGACCAGCACCTTTTCCAGCGCGAACTGTTCGCGGCGGTTTAGGGTGAGCTTCAGCTCAGCGAGAACTTCGCCGATGATCGGCCGGAATTCCTCGGCAAGCTCATCCTTCCCGAGCGTGGCGGCGGCTTCCGGGTCGACGCGTTCGAGTAGGCGCGGGAGCACCTGTTCCTTGATCTTGTGGATCGAGGATTCGAACCCTTCCACACGGCTGTTGCCGGCCTCTCCTGACGCTGCCTGCCGGTCGGCGAGGCGTTGCATCGCGTCACCCTGGCTGCCCCCCATCAAGGGCATAACGTCCGGCGCAGGCAGCTCGCCCGGCATTGCGATCGTGTCGAGCGGAGGAAACTGATCCCCGCCCTCCGGCCGAGGTCCGCCGCCCTGCATGGGGCGCGCAACACCAAAGCCAGGTCGCGTGGCCGAACCTACTGCACTTCGACGCCCGAATGCGCTCACGTCCGCTTCCTGTCCTGCTGGTCGTTCATCGGACGCTACGGGGAACGGTTTTCAAAATGCTTAACGGCCATATACCTAGCGGCAGCTCCCCTGGCCGGCGTGCTGTCTCAGCTCTCCCGCTCCCGCGCGAGCAGCGCCCGTTTGCGCTCCGGACCAAAGGCGTAGCCACCAAGCTCGCCGCCGGATCGAGTAACCCGATGGCAGGGAATGAGCACGGGGAGGTGGTTTGCGCCGCATGCGGAACCCGCCGCGCGCACGGCCCCGGGCCGCCCGGCCATCGCGGCTAGTTCCGCGTAGCTGCGGGTCTCTCCCGCCGGAATGCGCTTCAATGCTTGCCAGATCGCCTCCTGGAAGGCGGTGCCACGCACATCGAGCGGCAGGTTGTGATCGCGCTCCCGCGATTCGACTGCCGCCACCACCTCTGCCGCCCAATTCGCCAGACGTGCATCGCCGGGTATGATCTCAGCGCGAGGAAATCGCATTGCCAAATCCTCCGCGTCCTCGTCAAAGGCGATGCGGCACAGCCCGCGATCGGTGGCCGCGATCAGCATCGGGCCAAGGCTGGAAGGGACAATCGTCCAGCGGATCGTTACGCCAGTACCGCCCTGCTTCCATGCACTCGGGCTCATTCCCAGCCGTCGGACGCCATGATCGTAGAAGCGGCTAGGCGCGGAGTAGCCCGCCGCATAGATCGCCTCCGTCACGCTCCCGTCACCGCTCAGCGCGGCAGCTGCGCGCCGCGCCCTCAGGCCGCGACCGTACGCCGCGGGGGTGACGCCGGTGGCGCGCTTGAACAGGCGGTGAAAATGGTGCGGCGCATAGCCGACATGCGCAGCGAGCACCTGAAGCGGCGGAACGTCCTCTGCAGCGTCGATAAATGCTAGCGCTTGGGCAACTGCGATACGGTCCCGGCCAAGCTCATCGGGTTTGCACCGCAAGCAGGCGCGATAACCAGCAGTCCGCGCGGCGGCGGGATCGGCGTAAAATGTCACATTCTCGCGCTTCGGATGCCGCGCCGGGCAGCTTGGCTTGCAGTAGATGCCGGTCGTTCGCACCGCGACGACGAAGCGCCCATCCGCCGCCCGGTCGCGCCGCTCAAACGCCTGCCAGGCTGCATTGGTGTCGATGGCCTCGGTCGTGGGCGTGATGTAGGCGAAGGCGTGAGCGCGGGCATCCCGCGATTTGCGATCAAAAAAAGGAGTGGATGAATGAATGATTTGGTGTTGATGGAAAAGGCGGGCGGGATTGCCACGGTTACGCTGAACCGTCCCGACGCGATGAACGCCCTGTCCAAGGCGCTACGCGCGCGGCTCTACGAAGTGATGACCGCGATCGATGCTGATGACGAGGTCCGCGCCGTCGTACTCACGGGCGCCGGAGACCGCGCGTTCACGGCCGGCCTGGATCTGAAGGAACTCGGGTCGCAGCCGGGTGCGCTGGGTTCCGCGAACGCGACCGGTGCGGATGAAAATCCTGTCCGCGCCATTGAGCTTTGCCGCAAACCAGTGGTCGGCGCGATCAATGGGGTCGCCATCACCGGTGGCTTCGAAGTCGCGCTGGCCTGCGACATACTAATCGCGAGTGATCGGGCGCGCTTTGCAGATACGCACGCGCGCGTCGGCGTGATGCCCGGGTGGGGGCTCAGCCAGAAGCTATCGCGCCTGATTGGCATCAGCCGCGCAAAGGAACTTTCGCTGAGCGGCAATTTCCTCGATGCGGCGACGGCGGAGCGGTGGGGCCTCGTTAACCGGGTCGTTCCAGCTGACAAACTCGTGGCGACTGCCCAACGCTTGGCAGCAGACATCGCCAGCATCGATCCGGCTTTCATTTCTGCATACAAGCGCCTGATCGACGATGGCCTTGCGCTTCCGTTCGGTGAGGCTCTCGCGCTGGAACACGAGCGGTCTTCCGCGGCAAATCGCCAAGTAACGCCGGAAGCGGTCGAGGCACGCCGTGCTGCGGTGCAGGCGCGCGGGCGAACGCAATAGCTACTTCCGCTCACCTCCAATCCCTGTAAGTGACTGCAAGGGGACAGTTTACAGGCGGGGGTTACATGATTTGGCGCGGCGTACTGCTGCTGATGGCCAGTCTTCTGGGAACGTCGGCATCTAAGGCGGAATGGCTCGAAGCCAAGTCGCGCCATTTTATACTTTATGCCGACAGCAACCAGGCGACGCTGAAACGGCAGGCGGAGGAACTGGAGCGCTTCGACTGGAGCCTTCGCCGGTTCATGTCCACGCCGGACGAGCCGGAAATAGCGTCACGCAAGCTCACCGTCTTTCTGGTCGATGACGACGATATTCGGCGATTGTGCCGGTGCCGCAACGCAGCGGGCTTTTATATTTCGCGTGTGAGCGGCTCCATCGCATTCAGTGGTAATGGCGGCTGGAGCACTGCTCAGGACGGATCCAGGTTGGTGCTGTTCCACGAATATGCGCATCATTTTCTGCTCGGCAGCTTCGATCTGGCTTTTCCGAAGTGGTTTTCGGAAGGATTTGCCGAACTGGCTTCAACCACGCGTATCGAGGATGAGCGTGCCGTCATCGGCTATCCTGCGCAGCACCGGGCCTATGCACTGGTTCTGGGCGACCGCCTTCGCGCTGAGCAGGTATTCGAGCCGTCGACGAAGAAAAGCTGGACCGCCAGCGAGATGGACAGCTTCTATGGCCGAAGCTGGCTGATGACCCACTATATGACGTTCGATCCCGCACGGTTCGAGAAGTTTCGCAGCTACATCGCTGAGGTGAATCGCGGCGCGCCAAACCTCCTGGCGGCGCAAAAGGCTTTCGGCGACATGCGCCAACTCGATCGCGAGCTTTCCGCTTACTTGAAGAAGAGCCGGCTGAGCGGTGTCTCGATGCGCTATGGGGACGCAGCGGTGCCACCGGTCGCGATTCGACCCTTATCCAAGGGTGAGGCGGCAATGATCGCAATGCGGATGGAATCGGTTCGCGGCGTCAATGAGGAATCTGGGCGGAAGCTCTACGCCAAGGCTGCGCCTGTGGCCGTGCGCCACCCGGACGACCCGATCGTACAAGGCTGGTTCGCCGAGATGGCGCATGATGCCGATGAGGACGCAGCCGCGGAGAAAGCGGCTGCCAATGCCTTGGCTAAGGATCCCGCATCGGTTCAGGCGCTGCTCTATCGCGGGATGGTGCAGCTGCGCCGGCTCGAGCGGGAGAAATCGACGGACAATGCGGCGTGGGGGAAAGCGCGCGCCAGCATCGTCGCCGCCAATCGTGCGCAGCCTGATAATGCCCAGCCCTTGTGGTGGTACTGGCAAAGCTTCGGGATGCAGGGCAGGGAGCCGATCGCCTCATCAATCCAGGGTCTCTACAAGGCTCAGGAGCTCGTGCCGCAGGACGGGGAGGTGCGCCTCGCGGCTGCGATCACCCGGATCGCGGCGAACGAAGTGGATGAGGCCAAGGCGCTGCTACGTCCGCTCGCCTACCACCCTCATGCCGAGGCCAATAATCCGGCCAGCCAAATGATCGCCGCGCTCGATGCCGGTAAGAAGGGGCACGACGTGATCACGCTCGCGGCGCCCCCGATGACGGGAGACGCGGCGAAGGAGTAGGTAGCCCTGATAAGTAAGCGAAACCGGTCCTCAGCCGCCATTGGCGCGGAAAAGGTTCAGAGTGCGCTCAATTGCCAGGTCGGCGGACGGCTCGTGATAATCCTTGCGCCGATCGGAGTTGAAGCCGTGCCCCGCTTCATAAACGAACACCTCCGCGAGCGGAAATTCCTTCGCGATCACCTTCTCGACGCCTTCCATTGGGATGCCCGTGTCGAAGCGGCCGAAATGGGCGATCACCGGCACTCGCGGCGCCGCTTCCTCTGCAAGCACCGGTACCATGCTTCCGTAATAGGCGGAGGCTGCCGCCACCCCATCAAGCTTCGTCGCCGCTGCCCAGGCTACCGAGCCACCATAGCAATAGCCGACGACGAACACCGGGCCCTTGTTGCGCAGCGCGTCGATGCAGGTCTGCGTGTCCTTCAATGACAGATCGAACGGGTGAAGCTCGCGCGCCAGTTCGACCGCGCGGGCAAAGTCCGGACCGGCATATGCGGCCTCGAAGCCGGGATGCTCGCGATCGAACAGGGCAGGGGCCAGCACTTCATAGCCTTCGGCGGCAAAATCATCAGCCATGTCGCGAATATGATCGGTGACGCCGAAGATCTCCTGCACCAGCACGACACCGCCGCGCCGATCACCTAGTGGATCGACGTGATAGACCGCGATCTCGGCGCCATCGCTCATCGTCATGCGGACCATTGCGCCCGCGTGGCCTGTTCCCGTCTGGCCGCCGCCGATCCCGTCGCCGTTCATCGCCATCTCTCCGTTAGCTTTTGTTGCATCTGCGCTATCCCTTTGCTACGCGCCCGCCAACCCAAGCGACGGCGCCGCTCGCGCGCCGTGTTTTCGCATGGGGGTTACTCTTAGTGCGAACGGGGATCGAATCGCGTGGATGGTTCCAGCGGTAATCTAGGCAGCAGCATCCAGGCGAGCCTGGGCGGGCGTTACGCGACCGCGCTGTTCGACCTCGCCGAACAGGCGAAGACAATTGATACGGTGGAGGCGAGCCTGGCAAAGGTTCGCGCCGCGCTCGATCAATCGGATGATTTCAAGGCGCTGACGACGTCGCCCGTGGTCGCACGCGAAGCGGCGAGCAAGGTCGTTCTTGCCACCGCGGACGAGTTGGGTGTCGACGCGACGACGCGCAACTTCCTCGGCGTGCTGGCGCAGAACCGCCGCCTGGCGGAGCTGCCTGCGATCATCCGTGCCTTCCGCACGCTCGCCGCACGTCATCGCGGCGAAGTCACCGCCGAAGTGACCAGCGCGCACGCGTTGACCGACCACCAGGTGGAACAGCTGAAGCAGCAGCTCCGTCAACGCGTCGGCCGCGAAGTGTCGGTCGATCTGGCGGTCGATCCCGCGCTCCTTGGCGGGCTCGTCGTCCGCATCGGTTCTCAGATGATCGATTCGTCGATCCGTACCCGCTTGAATGCGCTTGCCAGCGCGATGAAAGGCTAAGTGATGGATATCCGCGCCGCAGAAATCTCGAAGGTCATCAAGGACCAGATCGCCAATTTTGGCACCGAGGCCCAGGTCAGCGAGACCGGTCAGGTGCTCAGCGTCGGTGACGGCATCGCGCGCATCTATGGCCTCGACAACGTCCAGGCGGGCGAGATGGTCGAGTTCGCCAATGGCGTGCAGGGCATGGCCCTCAACCTCGAAGCCGACAACGTTGGTGTCGTGATCTTCGGCTCGGACGCCGAGATCAAGGAAGGCGACACCGTTCGTCGTACCGGCACCATCGTTGACGTTCCGGTCGGCAAGGGCCTGCTTGGTCGCGTGGTCGATGGCCTCGGCAATCCGATCGACGGCAAGGGCCCGATCGTGTCGACGGAGCGTCGCCGCGTCGAAGTGAAGGCGCCGGGCATCATCCCCCGCAAGTCGGTGCACGAGCCGGTGCAGACCGGCCTTAAGGCCATCGACGCGCTGGTGCCGGTCGGCCGTGGCCAGCGCGAACTGATTATCGGTGACCGTCAGACCGGCAAGTCGGCGATCGCGATCGATACGTTCATCAACCAGCGCGAAGTGAACAAGGGCGACGACGAATCGAAGAAGCTGTACTGCGTCTATGTCGCAGTGGGCCAGAAGCGTTCGACCGTTGCTCAGCTCGTCCGCACGCTGGAAGAGAATGGCGCGATGGAATATTCCATCATCGTTGCCGCAACTGCTTCGGACCCGGCGCCGCTGCAGTTCCTGGCGCCGTACACCGGCACCGCGATGGGTGAGTTCTTCCGCGATAACGGCATGCACGCCGTGATCGTGTTCGACGACCTGTCGAAGCAGGCCGTTGCATATCGCCAGATGTCGCTGCTGCTGCGCCGCCCGCCGGGCCGCGAAGCCTATCCAGGCGACGTGTTCTATCTCCACTCGCGCCTCCTCGAGCGTGCGGCGAAGATGAACGACGCGAACGGCAATGGTTCGCTGACTGCGCTGCCGATCATCGAAACGCAGGCGGGCGACGTGTCGGCGTATATCCCGACGAACGTGATCTCGATCACCGACGGCCAGATCTTCCTGGAAACCGACCTGTTCTTCGCGGGCATCCGGCCGGCGATCAACGTGGGTCTCTCGGTGAGCCGTGTGGGTTCGTCGGCGCAAACCAAGGCGATGAAGAAGGTGTCCGGCTCGATCAAGCTGGAGCTGGCGCAGTACCGCGAAATGGCGGCCTTCGCGCAGTTCGGCTCGGATCTCGACGCCTCGACCCAGAAGCTGCTGAACCGCGGCGCACGCCTGACCGAGTTGCTGAAGCAGCCGCAGTTCTCGCCGCTGCCGTTCGAGGAGCAGACGGTGTCGATCTTTGCGGGCACCAACGGCTATCTTGACAGTGTCGCGGTGCAGGACGTCGTCCGCTATGAAGCGGCGATGCTTGCCTTCATGCGTGACCAGCATGGCGACACGCTGAAGCTGATCCGCGACACCCGCGACCTCGGCGACGAAGCCAAGGGCAAGGTCGTCGCGGCGCTGGACGCGTTCGCGAAGACCTTCGCGTAACGAACAGGGCAACACACATTGTCGCCCCGGCCTGAGCCGGGGTTCCGCTTCGATCCATGAGGAGACGCGGGATGCCGGATCAAGGCCGGTGCGACGAGTGAGGGGACGGTGAAGAAGTAGAATGGCAAGCCTCAAGGCCCTCAAGATCCGCATCGGCTCGGTGAAGTCGACGCAGAAGATCACCAAGGCGATGAAAATGGTCGCCGCCGCCAAACTGCGCCGTGCCCAGGAAGCGGCGATGGCCGGCCGGCCCTATGCCGAGCGGCTTGAGGCGGTCATGGCCAGCCTCGCGTCCAAGGTGACGGTAAGCGAGAACAGCCCGAAGTTGCTTGCCGGCACGGGCAAGGATCAGGTGCATCTGCTCGTCGTCGCGACGTCGGAGCGCGGCCTCGCTGGTGCGTTCAACACGAACATTGTTCGCGCCGCCCGCCGCAAGGCCGAGGAACTCGAAGCGGCCGGCAAGACGGTTCGGTTCTATCTTGCCGGTAAGAAGGGCCGCGTGCTGCGCCGCTTTTACCCGAACGGGATCGCTGCGGATCATGAGCTAGGCCAGCACAAGATACTCGGCTTTGATCAGGCACGTGAGATCGCCGACGATCTGATTGCCCGGTATGAGGCTGGCGAGTTCGACGTCGCGCATCTCTTCTTCGCCAAGTTCCAGTCGGCACTGGTGCAGATCCCCACTGGTCAGCAGATCATCCCGGTGGCGGTGCCTGTCGGCGAGGTCTCGACCGCGAACGACGGCGGCGCTGCGGTCGAGTACGAGCCGGACGAGGAAGCGATCCTCGCTGAGCTTCTGCCCCGCAATGTCGCAATCCAGATCTTTCGCGCGATGCAGGAAAATGCCGCGTCCGAGCAGGGCAGCCGCATGACCGCGATGGACAATGCGACGCGCAACGCCGGCGACATGATCAATCGCCTCACCATCCAGTATAACCGTACCCGCCAGGCGGCGATCACGACCGAACTGGTCGAGATCATTTCCGGCGCGGAAGCGCTCTAAGTTTCGAAAGCAGGAAGCAGAACATGGCCACCGTCCTCGATGATCGCCCGACCATTTCGGGCAGCAACAATGTGGGCCGCATCAGCCAGGTGATCGGCGCCGTTGTCGACGTGACGTTCGACAACCAGCTGCCGGCGATCCTGTCCGCACTGGAGACCGAGAACAACGGGCAGCGCCTTGTTCTTGAGGTCGCTCAGCACTTGGGTGAAAACACTGTCCGCACGATCGCGATGGACTCCACTGAGGGGCTGACCCGCGGCCAGAACGTGACTGACACGGGCGCCCAGATCACTGTGCCGGTGGGGCCGGCGACGCTCGGCCGCATCCTGAACGTGGTCGGTGAGCCGATCGACGAGCGTGGTCCGGTCAGCTCCGAGCACAAGGCGCCGATCCACGCGCCGGCGCCGCTGTTCGTCGATCAGTCGACGGAGAGCGCGATCCTCGTGACGGGCATCAAGGTCATCGATCTGCTCGCGCCGTATGCGAAGGGCGGCAAGATCGGCCTGTTTGGCGGCGCCGGGGTGGGCAAGACCGTGCTCATCCAGGAACTGATCAACAACATCGCGAAGGGCCACGGCGGCACCTCGGTGTTCGCGGGCGTTGGCGAGCGTACCCGTGAGGGTAATGACCTTTATCACGAGTTCCTCGACGCCGGCGTCATCGCCAAAGATGCCGACGGCAACCCGACCAGCGAAGGTTCGAAGGTGGCACTGGTGTTCGGCCAGATGAACGAGCCGCCCGGCGCCCGCGCCCGTGTCGCTCTGTCGGGGCTCACGATCGCCGAGTATTTCCGCGACGTGGAAGGTCAGGACGTGCTGTTCTTCGTCGACAACATCTTCCGCTTCACGCAGGCGGGCGCGGAGGTGTCGGCGCTGCTCGGCCGTATTCCGTCGGCCGTGGGTTATCAGCCGACCCTGTCGACCGACATGGGTGCGCTGCAGGAGCGCATCACCTCGACCAACAAGGGTTCGATCACTTCGGTTCAGGCCGTGTACGTTCCCGCGGACGACCTTACCGACCCGGCGCCGGCAACCTCGTTCGCTCACCTTGACGCGACGACCGTGCTCAGCCGCGCCATCTCCGAACTCGGTATCTATCCGGCGGTGGACCCTCTGGATTCGACCAGCCGCGTTCTCGAGCCGCGCGTCGTCGGTCAGGAGCATTACGAGACGGCACGCGCCGTGCAGACGATCCTGCAGAAGTACAAGTCGCTGCAGGACATCATCGCCATCCTCGGCATGGACGAACTGTCCGAAGAGGATAAGCTGACGGTCAGCCGCGCCCGCAAGATCCAGCGCTTCCTCAGCCAGCCGTTCCACGTCGCCGAGGTGTTCACCAACATCCCGGGCAAGTTCGTGCAGCTTGAGGACACCGTCCGCTCGTTCAAGGCTGTGGTGAATGGTGAGTACGATCACCTGCCGGAAGCAGCCTTCTACATGGTCGGCGGCATCGACGAAGTTGTCGCCAAGGCCGAGAAGCTGGCGCAGGAGGCTTAAGCCGATCCCCTCCCGCCTGCGCGCGGGAGGGATCCGGAGAGGGGTGCCGTGCGGTGCCCTTCGCAACGGCCTCCCCAAACCCCTCCCGTCTGCGGAGGGGAGTGAGAAGAAGAGATGCTCCACTTCGAACTCGTTACCCCCGAACGTCTCGTGCGCAGCGAGAGCGTCTACATGGTCACCGTCCCGGGCACTGAAGGTGACTTCGGTGTGCTGGAAGGCCACGCTCCGTTGATGTCGACGATCCGCGACGGCGATCTGCTCGTCCAGAAGACCCAAGGCGCCGCCCCCGAGACGATTGCGATCCGCGGCGGTTTCGCGGAAGTGAATGCCAACGGCTTGACGGTTCTGGCGGAACACGCCGGCTGACCGCCGCCTTACGGCTTTTGGAAGGCTCTGCCGGGTTTATCCTGGTGGAGCCTTTTGCTTCGTGCGGGAGCGGGTGATCCCTGATCGTCGCGGGTGCGGGTCGGGGAGCGGCCTCTAAAGAAAACTATACGGATCAACATCAACAGCAACGCGCACCTTTGCCGGCCAATCGAGCTTCGCGAGCCAAGCGCGTATCGCATCCTGGACATCGATTGATCGACGGGCGTGAACGAGTAGGCGAAAGCGATGGCGGCCGCGTAGCATCGCCAGCGGTGCAGGCGCCGGGCCATAGACGTGCATGCCGTCCACCTGCGGCGCGGTTCGGCCGATGAGGCGGGCCGTTTCGCTCGCGCAGCCCTGATCCTCGCTGGACACGATGATCGCGGCATATCGGCCGAAGGGCGGGGCGCCGGCCTCCTGCCGCGCTTCTGTCTCAGCGGCATAGAAGGCCTCCGTATCGCCGGTGATGAGCGCCTGCATCACCTGCGCTTTAGGGCTGTGCGTCTGGATAAAGACGCGCCCGGTCTTTTCGCCGCGACCAGCGCGCCCGGACACCTGCCGGATCTGCTGGAACGTCCGCTCCGAAGCGCGAAGGTCTCCGCCTTCCAAGCCAAGATCAGCATCGATAACGCCGACCAGCGTCAGGTTGGGAAAGTGATATCCCTTCGTCACCAACTGCGTGCCGACGACGATATCGATCTCGCCGTCCTCCATTCGGTTGACGAATTCCGCCGCCTTTGCCGGTGACCAAATGGTGTCAGAGGTGACGATGGCGACGCGCGCGTCCGGGAAGAGGGCCGATACCTCGTCCGCGATCCGCTCGACGCCCGGCCCGCATGCTACCAGACTGTCCTCCTCGCTGCACTCCGGGCAGGCGCGCGGGATCGGCTCCACGTGCCCGCAATGGTGGCAGGCAAGCCGGCGGGTCAGGCGGTGCTCCACCATCCACGCTGTGCAGTTCGGGCACTGGAAGCGATGGCCGCAATGACGACATAAGGTCAGCGGTGCGTAGCCACGCCGGTTGAGGAACAGCAGCGACTGCTCGCGCCGTTCCAGCGCTTCCTCCAGTGCCTTCACCAAAGGTGGCGCGAGCCAGCGGCCTCGATCGGGCTTGTGTTCGAGAAGATCGATTGCTTCGATCGCCGGCATTTGTGCGGGGCCGAAGCGGCCGGGAAGCTTGAGCTCGGCGTAATTGCCGAGTGTCACCTGCTGGCGGGTCTCGATGGCCGGCGTTGCAGACGCCAGGATCACAGGACAGCCCTCGAACTTGCCCCGCATCACCGCGACATCGCGCGCGTGATAGTGGACGCCGTCCTCCTGCTTGAAGCTCGTCTCGTGCGCCTCGTCGACGATGATCAGCCCCAGATCGGCGTAGGGCAGGAACAGTGCCGAGCGCGCGCCCACCGTCACACGCGCATCTCCGTTGGCGATCGCGCGCCATGCCCGGCGACGCTGCGTGGAGCGCAACCCCGAATGCCAGGCGACCGGCTCGCACCCGAAGCGATCGTGGAACCGCTTGAGGAACGGCTCGGTCAGCGCGATCTCCGGCAGCAGGACGAGTACTTGCCGTCCTTGCCGAAGCGCCTCTGCTACCGCTTCGAAATAGACCTCGGTCTTGCCTGATCCGGTGACCCCGTCCAGCAGGGTGGGGCGGAAGGCGCGCGTGCGCACGTCCGCGGTGAGAGCATCGGCTGCCGCTCGCTGGTCCTGGGAAAGTCTTGGTGGCGCGTGGTCCGGGTCGGGCATTGGGAACGGACTGTCGATGTTGACCTCGATCGGCTCAATCGCTCCGGCTTTCACCAAACCGCGGATCACCCCGTCCGAGACATCGGCGATCATCGCAAGCTCGCGGATCAACCCCTGCCGCTCACCGATGCGTTCTAGGGCCTGCGCCCGTTGCGGCGTCAGGCGTGGCGGCTCCGTGCCGGTCGCCCGATATTCGATCGCGGTTCTCGCGCCCTCCAATGCTGACGTAGAAGACAGCGACATGCGTAGCACCGCTGCTGCGGGCGCAAGATAATAGTCCGCGGTCCACTCGATCAGCCGCCGCAGCGCTGGACGGAGCGGCGAGACATCCACCACTCCAAGCAAGTTGCGCAGGCGATTGTCGCCGACCTCGGCTTCGGACGGCATCCGTTCCGGTTCCCATACCACGCCGAGCAGTTGACGGGGACCAAGTGGAGCGACCACGACCGATCCCGGCTCGACGCTCATGCCGGCGGGAACACGGTAGTCTAAAGGCCCAAGAGCGGAGTTCAGGACGAGGACGCGAGCACGGGACATTGCGCCTGCATATGGGTTGTTGGCGACTCGGAGGAAAGCGGTCGCTATGCATTACGCGTGGAAGATCTTCCGAGCCTCTATGCCGCGCACCTTGTTCGTGATCGCCGCCGTTCGATCCACACGGTGCGAGTGTATCGCGCGACCGCTGAGCGCCTCCTCGCCTTCCTTCGCGCGCATTGGGGCGACCCACCCACGCGATTACGTCTAGCGGAGGTCGGCGCCGCAGATCTGCGGGCCTTTCTCGCCCACCGCCGCGGCGAAGGGCTATCGAACTCATCCGCAGCGCGCGAGCTCTCGGCGGTGCGGCACTTCCTCGGTTGGTCAGCGGGAGATGGCAAGGCGCCTCGCCTCAAGGGGCCGCGCGTGCGCAAGGGTGTTCCCCGTCCTGTCGCGCCACACGAAGCGGTGGCGCTGGCCGAGGAGGTGGGAGCGGCCGCGCAGACGCCGTGGGTAGGAAAGCGAGACTGGGCCTTGCTGCTCCTTCTCTATGGTGCTGGCCTGCGCATCGGTGAAGCGCTGGCGCTCACCGGATCGGTGTTGCCGCTCGGTGAAACGATCATCGTCCAGGGCAAACGAGACAAGACTCGTATTGTCCCGCTGCTTCCCCCAGTCAGAAGCGCGATTGAGGAGTATCTGGCGATCTCGCCGTGGTTGGCGGATCGGGGAGAACCATTGTTCCGCGGCCTTCGCGGCGGGCCGCTCTCCCCCGGGGTGGTGCGAGCGCGGGTTCGCCAGGCACGGGGGCTGCTAGGCCTTTCGGAACGCACCACGCCGCACGCGCTTCGGCATTCATTCGCCACGCATTTGCTTGGTCGCGGCGCGGATCTTCGATCGTTGCAGGAGTTGCTCGGACATGCGAGCCTGAGCTCAACACAGATCTACACTGCTGTCGACGCGGCTCATCTGCTGGATGTGTACCGCCACGCCCATCCCCGGGCCTGACGGAACAAACCGGCGACGGGGCCCGTTTTCCTGGCAGTAGTAGGAGGTGAATATGGGCGAGCTTATCGACAAGGTAAAAGGCAACGTCAACGAGGCGTTGGGCAAAGCCAAGCAAGCCGCTGCCGACAAGGATCCTGCAACTCGTACGGCAGCCGATGATCGGCTTGCTGCAGAGGGCGCCGGCCAGGAAATGAAAGGCAAGGCGCAGCAGTTTGCCGGCAAGGTGAAGGGCGCGCTTGGCGACGACATCTAAGGCGGCTTTTATTTGAAGTGTCACGCGGGAGAGGGGCCGCGCCGAATGTTCGGCGCGGCCCCTTGTCATTTCGGAACCGCGGGCGCAGGGCGAATTCAGGTGGTATCAGGTGATACCAGGAGAGATGAATGCTGGTTGGTGTTCCGAAGGAAATCAAGAACCACGAATATCGTGTCGGTCTGACCCCAGGAGCGGTTCGCGAATACATCGCGCACGGCCATGATGTCATCATCGAGACAACGGCTGGAGCCGGGATCGGTGCGGATGACGCAGCCTACGTTGGCGCAGGGGCAAGCATCGTCGCGACCGCCGAAGAGATTTTCGCGCGCGCCGAGATGGTTGTGAAGGTTAAGGAGCCGCAGCCAAACGAATGGGTGCAGCTTCGCGAGGGCCAGATCCTTTTCACCTACCTGCATCTGGCGCCGGATCCCGAACAGGCGCAGGGACTGATAGATTCCGGTGTCACCGCGGTCGCCTATGAAACGGTGACGGACCGATCAGGCGGGTTGCCGCTCCTTGCGCCGATGAGCGAGGTCGCCGGTCGCCTCTCGATCGAGGCCGCTGGCGCTGCGCTGAAAGCCTATAACGGTGGTCGCGGTGTCTTGCTCGGCGGTGTCCCGGGCGTGGCGCCCGCTCGCATCGTGGTGCTCGGCGGCGGTGTGGTGGGTACCCATGCCGCGCGCATGGCGGTGGGCCTCGGCGCGGAGGTAACGATCGTCGACCGCTCGATCCCGCGGCTGCGACAGCTTGACGAACTGTTCCAGGGGCGGGTGCGCACGCGCGTCTCCACATTGGAGGCGATCGAACACGAGATCAGCGAGGCTGATGCTGTCATTGGTGCGGTGCTCATCCCCGGCGCGTCGGCACCCAAGCTGGTAACCCGTTCGATGCTGTCCCACATGAAGCGACGCGCCGTGCTGGTCGACGTCGCGATCGATCAGGGCGGGTGCTTCGAGACGAGCCACGCCACGACCCATGCTGACCCCACCTACGAGGTGGACGGGGTGATTCACTATTGCGTCGCGAACATGCCGGGCGCGGTGCCGCTTACATCAAGCCACGCGCTCAACAACGCCACGCTTCCTTACGGCCTTGCGCTCGCCGCGAAGGGTGTCGCGGCGTGCGACGGCGATCCCGGGCTCATGGACGGTCTCAACATTCACGACGGCGAAATCGTTAACAAAGCGGTGGCTGAGAGCTTGCGGTAGCGGCCACACCGGGAGCGGCGCTGTTCGCTCATCATCTTACTTCGAAAGCAAAAAAACCTCGATCTGGTGTCAGATCGAGGTCTTTCTGTTTTTAAACGCGACCAGCCAAATGGATTGTCGCGACCCTAATATTACTGCGGCAGCACCATTGCGATCTTCCCGTCATGAAGCCTAGCCGCAACATGACACTCCGATGCCGAGCACTGCCAAGCAGTTACCAAGGCTTGATTTCAGCGCCGTGGATAAGCGCGAGGATGAAAGCGAGCATTTTAGTCTCCCTAGTTTGGTGCGCGACGGAAACGCAGCTAACCCCTTAACGATTTGTTTACCTTCTAGCAAACAGTTTAAGAGAAAATTAACCAAACAATCTGTGCCGATACGGTGCACGTTTAAGGTATCTTCAGAGATGCCGGCGTATCGCGGAGCCATGTCTCGCTCGGGCTCCCAAACCATGCATGTCGCAGCGACGAATCATGCGGACGACGCCCTACCGTTGTCGCCGGCGGAGCGGCCGGCATGGTGTTTCATGGTGCTGGCCGAGATCACCAACTTCGCGGCGCTGCGTCGGCACCTTGGATGTGCCCGCGCTGATCTACTGACCGCGGATGTAGTGTCGCGCTTTGCCGCCGCGTTGCCTGATGCGCGCCTATCCGCGGCAAGCCGCAGCATGGTGGAGCTGACGATGGAGAGCGGCGAAGCAAGCGATCTCGATAGGGTGTTGGAGCGCCTTCGAGAGCTTTGCGATGCTCCGTTTAACCTCGAGGGTGAGGAGCATAGATTAAAGGCCGTCTTCGGAGCGGCGGTAGGCCGCGCCTCGCAGACGGATGACGTCCGGTTGGTGGAGGAAGCGGAAGCGGCCCTGCTGGAGGCGCGAGGGGCAGATGGCGCCGTAAAGCACGATGTTACCGGACCCGGCGCCCGCGAGTTGCGCCGGATGGCAGATGAGCTACGGGTCGCGATCGCCGAAAACCAATTGCTGCTGCTTTATCAACCGAAGGTGCATGTCCGCCGGCAGGAGATTGGCAGCGCCGAGGCCTTGGTTCGGTGGCGTCATCCGGAACGTGGGCTTGTCCTCCCGGGTGACTTCATCGCGGCCGCTGAGAATGGCGGGGTTATCGACCTCCTGACCTTATGGACGATCCGTCAGGCGATCGCCGATCAGCGTCGCCTTTCGGCCGCCGGCCACGATCTACGCGTCTTCATCAACATCTCGGGCCAACTGCTCGCCGACAATGCGTTTGTCGATGCAGCTTGTCACCTGGTTGCGGAGGCAGATGCGAAACTCGGCTTTGAGGTGACAGAGACTTCGGTCATTCGCGATCCGCAGTCTGCGATCGCCAATCTTCAGCGATTCGCGGACATCGGCATCGTCATCGCGATCGACGATTACGGGGCCGGTCTTTCCAGCCTTGCTTACCTGAAGCAGCTTCCCGCGCGCGAACTCAAGATCGACAAGCTGTTCGTTACGCAATTGACGAGTTCGAACCGCGACCCGCTCATCGTCCGCTCGACGATCGACCTCGCGCATGCGCTTGAGATGGAAGTCGTTGCGGAAGGCGTTGAGACTCACGCCGCGCTGGCGTTGCTCACCGTCATGGGATGCGACATGGTTCAGGGCTTCCTCATCAGCCGTCCAATCGCGGTCGAGGCTTTGATGACGTACCTGGAAGAAGACCGGCACCACCAGGCGCCCGAGGATACGCGAGCATCCTTTAACCGCCTTGCAACCGCTTGGAAGCGCGGTTGATACAGTTCCGCCGCTGCGCGTCTGCAGCCCTCTTGGTCGCCCCGCTTTTGCTGGCTGCTGCGCCTCCGAGCCGTTCGGTAAGCGATCCAAAGTTCGATGTCATGGCCGCGGATGTGAAGGCAGCTATGCTCACCGATCCGGCGCGCGCAGTCGGGGGTGCGGAACAAGCCCTCGCATTCGCCCGGCGCGCTCAGTCTCGACGTATGGAAGCGATTGCGCTGTGGTTGCTCGGCGAAGCGAAGAGTCGAGTGGCCGAGCCAGAGGAAGCCGCCAGGGTTCTCGCAGATGCGCGGCGCATCGTTGAAAAGACGGCGCCCGGCACGCAGTTGAACGCTGACATCCTGCTCTCCGAAGGGGGGGTGCTGAGCGCTACAGGGCAGATAGGGCCCGCACTGACCAACCTGCGTCGTGCTCATGCCATGTTCCAGGCTTCGGGAGACACGCGCAGTCAGGCGAAGGCCTTGATCATGATCGCGTTGGTGCATGCCAACGCGAACGATCATAACGCGGCGCTGCGCTACTTTGGCGAAGCGATCGAAGCGCATCGCGCCGATCCTGGACTGTCTGTCGCTATCTTCAACGGTCGCGCGCGCGCACTGAAAGAGCTTGAGCGATTGCCTGCCGCTGAAGCGGAAATCGGGAAGGCGCTCGGCGCCGTTCGCTCGATGAACAGCCCGTTGCTTTATGCTCAGGTCCTGTCCAACGCTGCCGACATTCGTCTGGAGCGTAAGGACCTCGTGGGGGCTCAGCGCTATATCACGGAGGGGCTCGGCTTCCCGGCAAAGTCTGACGCTGCTGCTTATCGACCCATCTTTATCGCTCTTGCCGCAGAGTTAGCGCTCGACCGCGGTGATGTTGCCCGGGCGCGGCAACTGATCGAAGAACGGTTTCGGGCAGTCGACCTCGAAGCCACGCTACCTCCAGATCGTCCGGCGCACGCAACGGCATACCAAATCTATGAGCGGGTCGGGCGCCCCGATCTTGCGCTGAAACACCTCGCTGCGTTGAAGCGGCTCGATGACCAGGCAACGGAGATCGCCCGGTCGAACAGCGCCGCTATCGCTGCAGCACGGTTCGATTTTGCCAACCAGGAACTGCGGATTGCGCAGCTCAAGGCGGCCGATCTGCAAAAGGACGTCGCGTTCGAGCAAGCGCGTGCGCGCACGCAGCGGCAGATTTTCGTCGGCGTGGCGGCCGTAACTCTGCTGATCATCGGCCTGCTTGCCTTCGGCCTTTTCACGATCCGTCGCAGCCGCAATGCGCTTGCCGTCTCGAATAAAGCTCTGGCGAAGGCCTTGGCTGCGAAAACGGAGTTCCTCGCGACAACCAGTCACGAGATTCGCACCCCACTGAATGGCATCCTGGGGATGACCCAGGTCATGCTCGCGGATCCGAAGCTCGAGCCGGGTACGCGCGATCGTCTGTCGGTGGTGCACGGCGCGGGCACCACCATGCGCGCGCTTGTCGATGACATCCTGGACGTCGCGAAGATCGAAACCGGCAAAATGCTGATCGAGAACGCGCCGGCCGACGTTCGCCGGACGATCGTTGAATCAGCGCGCATGTGGGAAGATCAGGCGCGTGCGAAGGGGCTCAATTTCAGCCTCGATCTGATGGACTGCCCCGGTAACTCGATGATCGACGCCACGCGGTTGCGCCAGATCGTCTTCAACCTGTTGTCCAACGCGGTGAAGTTCACGCCGTCCGGCCATGTAACCGTCACCTCGTCGACTACGAACGGGCGCTGGAGCCTGGTCGTTGCCGATAGCGGCATCGGCATTGCAGCGGACAAGCAGGAGATAATTTTCGAAGCTTTCCGCCAGGCTGATGCAGGCACGACCCGTCAATTCGGCGGGACCGGTCTTGGCCTGTCGATCTGCCGCAATCTTTCCCGTGCGATGGGCGGCGACGTCACGGTGGCAAGTGAACTGGACGGCGGGGCGACCTTCACGCTTGATCTGCCCTATGAGCCGATCGAAGAACCGGCCCGAGCAGGCGGGCAGGGTCGCGGCGTACTGGTAATTGATCGAAGCCCGATCACACGCGCCATGTTCAAGGCGCTGCTCAGCCCTGTCGGCGGTGCGGTGGCTTTTGCCGCCACCGCGCCGGACGCGCTCGAGGCGCTGGCGACCGCACCTGCCGCGACTCTGCTCATCGATGACACCACCATGCGCGGGTGGGACGATCATGTCTCGGCAATTGCGTCCCTGGCGGCCGCTTCGCCTCAGGCGACGATCGCTTTGCTGGGACCCGCACTGGAGCCGGTGGAGCGAGCAAGTCTCGGCAGAGCAGGCATTACCCGTTTCGTCGCAAAGCCGATTGGCAAGGAAGCGTTGGTTAAAGCATTGTTCACTACAGATTCGGATGCCGCCGCTCTTGTGCCCGAAGCGGCATAACGCGATAATGGTAGGCAACATGGAACGAATGAGCTGCCTGTCCGGGCTCCACTTATGAACGTGCTTTTCATCGAGGATGACCGGATGAATCGCCGTGTCGTCCGGGATATGCTGGAAGTTGCCGGGGCCGACATGGAAGAGGCCGAAAGCGCGGAGGAAGGTCTGCGCTTGGTCGACATCAATGATTACGACATGCTGCTCGTCGATCTGCGTATGCCGGGCATGGACGGCATCACCGCCATCCGCCACGTGCGGGCGCGTGAGGATGCGAAGGGCCGGGTGCCCATCATCGTCGTTACCGCGGACACCGCCATCGACCTTCGCGAACGCTGCATCGCCGCCGGCGCTGACGACGTAATCTTCACCCACATTTCCCAAGTAAGGCGCTGATTTCGCTGTCCTGACCATTATATTTCCTATATAAAACATGGTATTGAAGGC